>JANODE010000200.1:0-27649 GCA_031412525.1 Akkermansiaceae bacterium
GCTGATCGCCTTGCACATCGGGCTTTTCGCGGAGTCGGTGAACCAGATCAGCAGCGGCTTGCCTTCGCGGGATGCACGTTTTTTGGCGATGGTGTCGCTGGATTCCCAAGGACCGCGCTTGGTGCTTTCCAGCACGGCGGCAAGTTCCGGAATGTTGGCGTTCGGGTTGTCTGGATCGGTGAAAACGACGTCATCGTCCGGGACCATGTTGAGTGGCAATGGCTTGGTGGTAGCGTTTCCACCGGGCACCACCGGAGTTCCAGGATCAACCGCCCCGGTACCACGAAGCTGGGGTGGTATTCCGGTCGGGCCAAATGGGCCGGGATCTGCTTTTTTCACGGTTTTCGCCGGAAAGCCAAGTTGGGCACATGAGCTGAGGGCCAATGCCAGCAACAAGGGAAGTCGAAGGGGCCGTAACATGGACAGGATTATTTTTTCAGGCGAACAGGTGTCCCGCAATAAGTGCAGCGGAACCATTTGAAGACCAACATGTGCACGGCAACCGGCACGATGTAGCCGAGCCCACGAACGTGATGGGCTTTTGAATTTTTCAAACACATGCGAGGCACGAACATCCGTTGACCACAGATCCGGCAGCTTCCATTGAGGCCGAAAATCAGGTAAGCGATTCCCACCACTGGCAGGCTGAACGGAAACACCAGCAGCCATTTGGAAACCCATGGAAAGTGCTCGGGTTTGAGATCCGAAAGCAAAAGCAGCCCCGCGGAGATAATGGCGAGTGGCAGCAGCACCGCTAGAATCAATGTCACGATGGCACCGATCGAAAGCGCAACCGGGTGGCTGTGGAGCACCCCTCGGATGTAAAAAGGCGATTGCGGATCGCGGCCTTTGTTCGTTTCCACCCGCGGCCCACGGATGAGGGCCACCCGGTCGTTGTCGTCGGCCCCTTTGCGGGTGATCGGTTTCACGGTGCCTCCGAGCATTTCCTCAGTAGTCTTGAAGCGGCTCCCGTCGAGTTCAACCTTCGTCTGGCCGTTGTCCGCCATCTTGATGAAATTTCCCGTCGTCATCTGACGCGACTGAGGGGCTTTGGGAATTTTTCCCTCCACCTTCACCTCAAGATCGCCGGAGTAGCGATTGAGGAAAATCGCGGCCGGAATATCCCCGACGGCAAGTTCCCGCTCCTTGAGCAGGCGGGCCGGCAGCGGAATGGCGAACGGCGCATGGTCCAGCATGGCCGCAACATCGGGAGATTGCTCGTAATTGACCGGCATTGCCGGCCTGGCAGCCGTGGCGGCTTCGACACCCGTTAGGTCCCGCGCCGACGAAATCCATTTTTCGACATTTGAGCGGGCAGGAGCTTTTTTCGCGATTTGGAGAATGGTGTTTGCTCGCTCCAATTCGTTCGCCAGTTCATCGACACCGGCCTTGGCCAGCGATTCGACATCGAGAAAACCCGCTGCTTCGAGGAGTTCGAGCGAGGTTTTTCCAATGCCTGGGATGCTGCTGAGATGGGTCATGGGTAGATCAAGGCGCTTTCACTCTAGTGGCGGGGTGGTCCTTGGCAAGCGGTCACATCCGGAGAGGAAACGCCCGAGGCGATCAATCCGAGTCAGGCCAGTGCAGCGAGCATTTCACCCAGTTGGATCAACTTCGCCCGCCATTCGTTCAATCGCGCTTTTTCCTGCTCCACGACCTCCGGCGGGGCTCGATCAACAAAACTGGCGTTGCCCAGCTTGCCTTCGCACTTTTTCACTTCGATCTCCGTGTTGGAAATTTCCTTGGTCAACCGCGCCCGCTCGGCTTCAACGTCGATCAGTCCGTCCAGCGGCATGTAAACCTCACCGATTCCGGTCACCGCGGCGGGCGTGCCCTTAGGTGCATCGTAGGTGGAATCCAGCGAGATCTCCTCCGCACCGACCAGCAGCGCGAGGACCTTCACCTCGCCCGCGAGCCAGTCCGGCGCGGACTTGATGACGAACTTGATATCCTTGCGCGAACCCATTTTATATTCCGCCTTCAAGTTCCGCATGCGGCCGGCGGATTCGTAAACCTCGCTGGCGATGTTTTGTGAGGTGGCGATTTCCTCAATGGAGAGTTCTGCTAGTAACATTTCCTCGGGCAGGAGTTTCTGCATCAGGAACTCCCCTTCCTCCACGTAGCCCATGCGGGCTGATAGTTCTTCAGTCACGTGCGGCATATATGGGCTGAGAAGCTGCAGGTATCGACCCATGATTGCATCGAAAACACCGAGTGAAAGCGCCTTTGCCCATGGCTCAGCGGTGTCACGAAGGTCGAGTTTCACGGCTTCGAGGAATTTGTCGCAGAAATCGTTCCAGAGAAATTCATACAAACGCTGGGCAATTTCACCGAAGCGGTATTCGCCGTAGAGACGTTCCAGATCGACGGCGAGTTCGTCGAGCTTCGCCATCGCATTGAGGTGATAGGGACGCGCAGAAGCGAGCGTCTCTAACGGCTGGAAAGGCTCGCCACCCATCTGGCGGAGGCGGCAGGCGTTGTAGAGTTTGTTGGCGAAATTCCGGCCTTCCTCGACGGAGACTTCATCGAAACGAAGGTCGCTGCCCGTCGGTGCGATGCGCATCAGTCCGAAACGCAGCCCGTCCGCGCCGTACTTTTCCATCAGGTCGATGGGATCGGGCGAGTTTCCTAACGATTTTGACATCTTGCGGCCCTTGAGGTCGCGGATGATCGAGGTGAAATAGACGTTTTTAAACGGCAGTTCGCCAGTGAACTCGAAGCCCGCCATGATCATGCGGGCGACCCAGAAGAAAATAATGTCAGGACCGGTGACGAGGTCGTCAGTCGGATAGAATTTCGCAAAGGTATCCGTCTGCTCGCCGACATTGTGCATCGTCGCAAACGGCCACAGCCACGAGGAAAACCAGGTGTCCATCACGTCCTCGTCGCGCGTCCAGTTTTCGGCGTCTTCGGGAGCTTCGAGGCCGACGTGAATGTCTCCGGCGGAAAAATCACTCATTCCTAACGACTCGGCGCTTTTCAAAACATCGAGCTTGTCCTTGCGATACCACACTGGAATCTGATGGCCCCACCAGAGTTGGCGGCTGATGCACCAGTCCTGTAGGTTTCCCATCCAGTGCGCATAGGTTTTCGCCCAGCGTTCCGGGCGGAACTGGATGTCGCCGTTCGCCACGGAGTGGGCGGCTTCCTCGATTTTCGGATACTTGAGAAACCACTGCATCGAGATGCGCGGCTCGATCGGCACGCCACCGCGCTCGGAATATCCGACGTTGTTTTCGTATTCCTCGATCCTGATGAGCAGGCCCATCTCTTCTAACTTCGCAGCCGCTTTCCTTCTCGCAACAAAGCGGTCGAGGCCGTGGAAATCCGGAAGCTCGGGGCAATTGATGTGCGCATCGGGTGTTAGGACATCGATGATTTCCAGCTCATGGCGCACGCCGATTTCAAAGTCGGCCTTGTCGTGCGCCGGCGTGATTTTCAGCGCGCCGGTGCCGAATTCGATGTCCACATGATCGTCCGCGATGATGGGGATTTCGGCATGAGGAAACGGTCGGTTCACCTTGCGTCCGATGTATTTCGTGAAGCGTGGGTCCTTCGGATTCACCGCCACCGCCACGTCACCCATCAACGTTTCCGGACGGGTGGTGGAAATTTCAAGGAACTCTCCGGGTGCGTCGGCGAGTTCATATTTCATAAAATACAACTTCGACCGCTGCGGCGTGGAAATCACTTCTTCATCTGATAGAGCAGTGAGGGAAACCGGGCACCAGTTCACCATTCGCTTGCCCCGATAGATCAGGCCTTTTTTGAAAAGCTCCACAAACACGTGACTCACCCACTCGGTGTAGGGCTCGTCCATGGTGAAACGCTCGCGGCTCCAATCGCACGAACAACCGAGGCGCTTGAGCTGGTTGACGATGATGTGGGCGTGTTTGTTTTTGTAATCCCAGACACGCTTGAGAAATTCTTCGCGTCCGAGATCGCGGCGACTCACGCCCTCTTTCTCCCGCACTTCGCGCTCGACCTTCGCCTGCGTCGCAATGCCTGCGTGGTCGGTGCCAGGGAGCCACAGCACTTCCTTGCCATTCTGCCGCGCACGGCGGGCGAGAATGTCCTGAAGCGCGTTGTTCAAGACGTGGCCGAGGTGCAAGATGCCTGTGACATTTGGCGGCGGAATGACGATCGAGTATCCTTCCTTCTCGGACGAAGGATCGGCTTCGAAGCATTTTCCGGCGATCCATGCCGCGTACCATTTGGCTTCGACGGCTTGGGGTTCATAGGCTTTCGCTAACTCGGACAACATGGGGGCGGATGGTTGCCAGACCCCGCCGGGTTTGTCCAGCATCTGAAAATTTCCACCTCACGTCCCTTCCACGGCGATCTTGTCCGCCTTGAGCCAGCGCTTGATGACCTTGGAATCGCCTGTGAGGTTACCCAGCATCCGCCAGTTCGATTTCTCGAGCACGTGGGCCTTTTCGCGCGTCTCGTCCACCACACACCAAGGGCGCGATCCGGACGAATGGATCATCCGGTAATCGCCCTGCTCCACCACGATAAACCCGACATGGGTATCCAGCCCCACGAGGTAGATCCCCGGCTCCGCCTGCTCCAAGGCCGAAGCAAAAGTCTCGTATTCCTGGCCGATCGTGAGCTTGCACGAATCCTTCGGTAAAAACGAACGCAGGATATTCGCCGAGGGCTGCTGAGCGAGCTGATAGCGATCCACCTTGAACCCGGCATCCTGCAGCACGGTGGCGACAAAATATCCACATGCGATCCGCCCGCCGCCGGGCTTTGCAGCGGTTCCGTTGAAATCCCACGGCGTGCCCAGCCAGCAGCGCATCATCTCGGGCAGTGCTTTTTCCAAGACGCCTCGCGCGGCGTTTTCCACCAGTTTTCGCTCCTTCTCGCCTTTCGCTGCGGTATGGCGTTTCGCAAGGTCTGCCCGCCAGCGTTCGAGCTCGGAAGCCAGCACGGCGTAGGTTTTCGGATCCGGCTGAAACGATTTCCGGAGCCCCAACTCCACGCCGCCCGTTGTTGTCCGCCAAAGCTCGCCCATCGGCGCGCGGAACCACCACAACGCACTGCCGGTGGCGACCAGTAGCACGATCAGGATGAGCCAGCATTTCCGCATGACCGGACGATGGGATCATTTTCCTTCGCCTACAAGCTCCGCCATGGCCCTTGCATTTCGCCTGCCCGCCGCGAAAACTGCCGCATGCTCAAGCAACAACGCGCCAATCACCTGCTGCGCCGCCTCGACGAACTCTATCCGGAAACGCCGATTCCGCTTGATCACACGGATCCCTTCACCCTGCTCATCGCCGTTTTGTTGTCCGCCCAGTGCACCGATGTCCGGGTCAATCTCGTCACCCCCGCGCTCTTCGCCCTTGCTAACAATCCGCACGACATGATGCGCGTGCCGGTCGAAAAAATCCAGGCGATCATCCGTCCATGCGGCCTCTCACCGCGCAAATCTGCCGCGATTTCCGAGCTTTCCCGAATCCTCGTCGAGCAACATGGCGGCGAGGTTCCACCGGACTTCGCCGCACTGGAGGCACTTCCAGGAGTCGGTCACAAGACCGCGTCGGTGGTGATGGCACAGGCCTTCGGCGTGCCCGCCTTCCCGGTGGACACGCACATTCACCGTCTTGCCACCCGATGGAAACTCACCTCCGGGAAAAACGTCGAACAAACGGAACGCGATCTCAAAAAGCTCTTCCCACGTGCTTCGTGGAACCGCTTGCACCTCCAGATCATCTTTTACGGCCGCGAACATTGCTCCGCACGCGGCTGCAATGGAAAACGCTGCCTGCTCTGCATGGAACTTTTTTCAAAGCCTGATAGACAACCGATCGGATGATGACGGGTCTCTAACATCAGAGCACTTTTTTGACAAAACATGCTTTGAGCGCGATGGCCAGTCCGTCCATCCGGCAGTCGATTTCGTGATCCCCATCCACTAACCGAATGGGCTTCGATTTTGTGCCGACCTTGAGGACCTGCGACGAGCCTTTGAGTTTCAAATCCTTGATCATGGCCACGACGTCTCCATTCGCGAGCACGTTGCCATAAGCATCCTTGACGACCCGCTCCCCGGCGACCGCATCGGGCTGCACTTCGATAGGCCACTCGTGCCCGCAGGTGACGCATTCCAGATGTCCGGGATGGATCAGGACTCCGGTCATTTCACACATCGGACAAGCCTCGGCGCTCATGGAGAGAGCTGAAACCACCGGGAGTGGGAAAACAAGCCCGTTTCACCAATCCACGCCATTGGAGGACATCCTTGCGTGAGTCGTCATGCAATGAGATACTTTTTTGTCACCTCTTCACCCTTGAGTTCAGAAATCTATCAAATCCACGAGTTGCACGGATCCGAAGTCGAGCCATGGCTCGACGCACTTGGCTTTCTGCGCATTCGTGTTTTCCGTGAATACCCGTATCTCTACGACGGCTCGCTGGCCTACGAGCGAGACTACCTGAAAATCTATCAAAAAGCCACCGGCAGCCTGGTGGTGATCGTCACCGATTCAAACGGCGAGGCGGTTGCAGCGACAACCTGCTTGCCGATGATTGAGGAAGGACCCGAGTTCCAAACGCCTTTCATCGCACAAGGCCACGACCTCGGTGAAATCATGTATTTCGGCGAAAGCATTGCACTCCCTGAATGGCGTGGTCGTGGCCTGGGTAAGGAGTTTTTCACCCGCCGCGAAGCACACGCGCAGCGACTCGGTTCGAAAATCACCACCTTCTGCGTGGTGGATCGTCCGGACGACCATCCTTTGCGCCCAGCGAATTTCCGGCCCTTGGAGGAGTTCTGGAAATCCCGCGGCTACTTGAAGGAGCCGTCATTCCAGACGAGCTTTTCATGGAAGGAAATCGGCGAGGAAAACGAATCTCCGAAGACGCTGACGTTCTGGATGAAGACTCTGGCTTCCTGACTTCCCGCTTGCCGGGCAGCCTTCGTCCTGAGATCACCCGCGCATGAAATTGCTGATTGAGAACTACTACGCCGCATTCAATTCCGGGGACCGCGAGGGCATGCTCGCCCTGCTAACAGACGACATCGTGCACGAGGTCAATGAAAGCGCCACGGAGACAGGGAAAGACACCTTTCGGGAATTTCTCGGACGCATGGATCGCAGCTATCAGGAAACCGTGGAGGACCTCGTGGTTTTTTCGAGCGACGATGATTCCCGCGCCGCCGCTGAATTTTTCATCCGTGGCAAATACCTCACCACGGACGCCGGCCTGCCCGAAGCCACCGGTCAGACCTATCACCTCCGGGTCGGTGCGTTCTTCGACCTGAGCGATGGGAAAATCTCCCGTGTCACCAATCACTACAACCTGCAAGCGTGGCTGCGGATGGTCGGTGCTTGAGCGAATTGCCTCGCAAGTTCCGCCACCCTCGCGCTCTTGGGGTGAGTGGAAGCGATGATTGATGCCATGGACCGACACGGTTGGGCGACAATGCCCGAATTCGTCAGCATCGACGACTCGTGCCGGCTCAGGAACGAGTGTGAAATCGCCTGCGAAAACGGCGAGTTCAAACGCGCCGGTGTCGGACGGGGAAACACATTGGAAATTCGCGAGGACATCCGGCGCGACCACATCCTCTGGCTGCAACCCGGAGAGGCGTCGGTCGAGCAGCAAGCCTATCTCGCCAAACTCGAGCTCCTGCGCCTCGCCCTCAACCAGCGGTTTTTCCTCGGCCTGTTCGATTTCGAAGGCCACTTCGCGATCTATCCGGAAGGAGCATTCTACAAGCCGCACCTCGACCGCCACGCCGGCACCAGCGAACGCATCATCACGGTCATTCTCTATCTGAACGAAGATTGGCAGCCCGGCGACGGTGGGGAGTTGAAACTGCAAACCACCGTTGGTGAGAAGGACGGGTCATTCGAGTTGATAGAGCCACGGATGGGCACCCTCGTTTGTTTTCCGTCTGGCGATTACTGGCATGAGGTTCTCCCCGCCAACAAATCCCGCATGAGCATCACCGGCTGGTTCAGGCAACGTCCCTGAGGAGGGTTGATCTCCCCTCAAACCGGGTGGACCGAAGCACCACCCATCTTTACTGGATCCAGACGGTTCAATAGAACAATCAACGGCAGCGCCATCAGCGGAGACAGGATGAACCCGAGTGCAGCTCCTAGGATCAGGTTCAACGGCACATTGGGTGATACAGGCGAATCCATGATCTGGGGATCTTCGTGGATGACAACATTTTCAGCAGTCATCCTACTGCGGACACTTGCCTCGGCTTGTTTGAGTTTCATCTGCTGGAGAAGAGCTTCGTCCGTTTCAAAATCACGTGCAGCGTCAGTGTAGTCCTGAGATTCCTGTAAATGCAGAAGAGTCTCGTTCCCATCCACGACGATATTTTTCTTCCGAGCAGCATCAAGTTTGGAAAGCACCTTGCGACGTTCTTCCACTTTCGACCCCTGATCCTCCACCAGCTTGTCCAACTCGGCCAAACGGCTTTCTTTGTCACCTTTTGAAATACCCATCCAGTAGTCCCGATACACTCTAGCAACTTCCGCCGTGATATCCCGTGCATCCTCCTTATTGGTGTGCCTCACCCGGATGGCGATCAAATCAGTCCCACGGATATTCTGCGTGTTCACGATCCCCTTCAGAATCCGGATCGCCGTTTCCTTGTCCACGGACCACTTGTTCACGAGTTCGAGTGAGTCCACGACTTTCCCCAGAGAGTCGCGATTCTTGATCATTTCAAACTGTGTGCCGAAAAACTGCGCGGTCATGGCCGTCGACGAGTTCTCTAACGATTTCACCTCGATGATGGCCTCGCTTTCGTATTTTTTCGGCATCACGTAGGTGACGACGCATGCCATGACGAAGCCGATGATCGGGCCGAGCAACGCAAACCCTAGCAGAATCCACCCAGTGCGCTTTTGCATGATGCAACCCTGGATTTTCTGCTAGCGATGGCAAGCGGCAAAGCGTTCGTCTCAGCGACCGCCTTTTTTTGTCCAGGAATCCTTCAGGGCGACGGTGCGGTTGAAAACGGGTTTCAGTCCAGGCTGGTGATCGATGGAATCGGCGACGAAGTAGCCGGTGCGATCGAACTGGCAGGAGAAACCAGGTTCCACGGTGGCGAGCGACGGTTCGATTTTCGCGGTGATGGATGTCAACGAGTCGGGATTCAACACGCTCATGAAACCACCATCCGCGCCGTCGGGATCTTCGACGGTGAAGAGGCGGTCGTAGAGACGAACCTCAGCATCGATGGCGGTGGCGACGTCCACCCAATGGATCGCGGCCTTGCAGACAATGCCTTCAGGCGTATCGACGCCGACGGTGCCGGGAAGGATTTCCGCGCGGATCAGGTTGATGGTTCCATCGGCATCCTTTTCAAAGCCGGTGCAACGGATGATGTGGCCGCCCTTGAGACGGACGTAACGATCGGGGCCGAGGCGGAAGAACTTTTTTTCCGGCACTTCCATGAAATCCTCGCGCTCGATCCAGACTTCATTGGAAATCGGAATGTGGCGGTTGACCATGTCCGGGTTCTGCGGATGATTCGGGACCTCAACTTCCGCGAGTGGCTCGGCGGACCAGTTTTCCAGGACGACTTTCACCGGGTCCAGCACCGCCATCCGACGCGGCGCGGACTGGTTGAGGAAACCCCTAACATCGAACTCCAACAGAGCGACATCCGTGGTGCCGTTGAACTTGGTGATGCCGACCCGTTTGCAGAAATGCACGACCGCTTCCGGAGGATAACCTCGGCGGCGGAGGCCGGAGATCGTAGGCAGACGTGGATCGTCCCAACCGCCAACGTGGCCGCCCTGCACGAGTTCTAGCAGCTTGCGCTTGCTCATGATGGTGTAGGTGAGATTGAGGCGGGCGAACTCGATCTGGCGCGGCTTGCTAGGCACGGGACAATTTTGGATGAACCAGTCGTAAAGCGGGCGGTGGTTTTCAAACTCCAGCGTGCAGAGCGAGTGGGTGATGTGCTCGAGCGCGTCCTCCAGCGGATGGGCGAAATCATACATCGGATAGATGCACCAGGCATCGCCGGTGTTGTGGTGGTGCGCGTGCATGATCCGATAGAGAACGGGATCGCGCAGGTTCATGTTCGAGGAGGCGAGATCGATCTTTGCACGGAGCACTGCCGCACCTTCGCTGAATTCACCGGCTTTCATGCTGGCGAACAGCGCAAGATTCTCCGCCACCGTGCGGGCACGGCCGGGCGACGGCGTGCCGGGAGTGGTGAGGTTGCCGCGCAGGGCGCGCATTTCCTCGGCGGACTGGGTTTCCACGTAGGCGAGGCCCTGGTGGATCAGGTGGACGGCGCAGTCGTGGAAAAACTGGAAGTAGTCGCTGGCGAAATAGAGGTTCTCCGCCCAGTCGAAGCCGAGCCATTTCACGTCCGCCTTGATGCTCTCGACGTATTCGGTCTCCTCTTTTTCCGGGTTCGTATCATCGAAGCGAAGGTGGCACTTCGCACCGGTGGCGGCATTTTCCGACGCGATGCCGAAGTTCAGGCAGATTGACTTCGCGTGGCCGATGTGCAAGTAGCCGTTAGGTTCGGGAGGAAAGCGGGTGATGGTGGTGGCGTGTTTGCCGTTGGCGAGGTCGTCGGCAATGATCTCGCGGATGAAGTCGAGCTTTGGGGTGATGGGATCGGGCATGGAAAGAATTAGGAAAATTTGACCGCAGATGAAAACAGATGAACGCGGATCAAAAGAAGGGTTGAGAGTGGATGGTTCAGAGCTGAGAGTAAAATCCGCGTCCAACTGCGGTTCAATAAATCTTGAAGAATCACTTCGCCAGCTCAACCAGCAGTGCTTGGTTCAGACGAATGCCGGCTTCGAAGTTTTCGACCGGGAAATTTTCGTTAGGCGCGTGGACCTGGGCATCGGCGAGAGCGAGTCCGAGGAGCAAGGTGTCAGAGCCGAGGATGTCGCGGAAGGTCTGCACGATCGGGATGCTGCCGCCTTCGCGGATGAGCACGGGCTCCGCATCGAAGGCAACGCGAAGCGCCTGTTGGGCGGCGAGACCGAACTTGGAATTCGGATCGGTGACGTAAGGCTTGCCGTCGTGACCCACGCGCACCTCGACTTCCACGCCGGGGGGGCAATGCCATTCGAGGTGGCTCTGGACTTTTGCCATGATGTCCTTCGGGCTTTGATCGGGGACGAGGCGAAAGGAAAGTTTTACAAAAGCTTCTGACGGTAAAACCGTCTTCGATCCCTCGCCCTGATAGCCACCTCCGATGCCGTTCACTTCGGCAGTCGGGCGGGCCCAGGTGCGCTCGGCTGAAGAATAACCGGGCTCGCCGAAGAGCCCAGGCGACCCAGTGACTGCTAGAAAATCCGCATCGGCGACGCCAGGGATGTTTGCCCACATTTCGCGTTCCCACGGCTCGAGCGGGCGGACCTGATCATAAAATCCTTCGACGGCAACGCGGCCATCGAGCGCATGGAGGCTGGAAACCAAGCGCGCCATCGCTGCCGCCGGATTCGCCACGGCTCCGCCGAAAAGTCCCGAATGAAGATCACCTTTCGGACCTCGCAGGATGGCTTCGCAACAGGTGATGCCACGCAGGCCATAACCGAGAGTAGGCACTCCCGGAGCCACCATGCCGGTATCTGAAATGGCGACGACATCACATTTCAGATCGTCACAGTGGTGAAGCAGGAACGAGGCGAGATTCGGGCTGCCGATTTCCTCCTCCCCCTCAAACAGGAAAATCAAGTTCAGCGGCAGTTCGCCCTGTTCGCGCAGGGTTTTCTCCACGCCTAACACGTGCGCCATCATCTGGCCCTTGTTGTCGGTGGCGCCGCGTGCCCAAATTTTCCCCTCACGGATGACAGGCTGGAACGGGTCGCTTTTCCAGAGTTCCAACGGATCGACCGGCTGCACGTCATAGTGTCCGTAGACCAGCACGGTTCGGCGTCCCGCGACGTGGGCGTTCCTCGCGAGGACGACGGGATGCTTCGGCGTCTCATGCAACTCGGTGGTGAGGCCCATTTCCCTGAGCTTGCAAATCAGCCATTCCGCGCAAGCCCGGACATCGCCGTTGTGGCGTGAGTCCGTCGATACGCTGGGAAAGCGCAGGAAGGAAAACAGATTTTCGAGTTGGGGATTCACAACGGTATGCTTGTCAACCGGACCCGTTTATCGCAAGACCATTCCATCAAAATGTCACGCCGGGGCGGGCCAGATGAGATCTTATCTGAGCCTGATGTAGCGCTTCCCACCCTTGTTCAGTGGAGTGTTGTCACGGACACGCAGCAAGATGGAATCATCCAAAAGCGTCGTCGTGTGCCGTACGCCGCTGGACCAGTTCAAGAGGTCTGATGAAACCTCCACGGATTGGCTGTCACCCGTCGACCCCGCGGTTTTTTGGACCGTGAGGACCAGGTATTTTAAACCATCCGAAGTGGTCGTGGTCGTGACCGTGTGATCGGCAACAGCAACCTGCGTTCCGGTTTCCATGAACCGAGTTGGAACAACGGGCAATGTGCTTGCGAAAACCGGAGCGCTTCTTCGGAGAATGCCGGCGGCGCTGAGGTTGATGTCGAACGGGTTCTCGTCGGCATCATTGTTGGTCACCACCAACCGTGCGGTTTTCCGGCCCTTGCCGGTCGTTTTGAAGTAAACCGTGATGGTGGTGCTGGCACCTGAACCGAGCAAAGTGATCACGGATTTTTTCAGGCTGAAGGTGTTGGAACCCGTTAGTGAAAACGAGAGGTTCCTCAAGGTGCCCGTTCCCGTGTTTCTGATGGTGATATCCTGTTTGCCATTCGCCCTCACAGGCACCGAGCCGAAACCTACGGATCCCCCATCGAAGATTTCGCCTCCCTTCATGTTGAAAACGGCGATTTCAGGAGTCTGCACCACAGTTCCAAACTCATAAGGCCCGAGATCGAGAAATGATTGCTGGATGCGGAGAACGCCGACGATGTCGAGCGGGAGGGGTTCCGTGACATTTCCATCAGTGTCGATGTCCAGAATGTCCCTCGGAAGCAAGTTCACAAATCCTGGAATCCGCGGGTCACGGGAAGTCACGATCGCAGGACTGCCCAAACCGGGGCGCAGACCGTCGTCGGATGTTCCCCAGCGGTTGTCAGCACCATCAGGATCCGCCGCATTGACGAACAAGGGGTCTCCCAACAGAATCGTGTCTGATAGATTGCCGAGGAAGATGTCGGCGCCTGGGCCACGGCTGATTGCAGCGGGGAGTCCATCCTCACCGATTTTGGCGATGTTAGGAGCGATGGTCGCGGGTGTGGGGTAGTTGACATCCGAGTTTCTCAAGACTCCATGGAGGACCACGTGGATGAGATTGGTCCGGTCGTATCCGGCAGCCGAGTCACCGGAATACCAGAGGACGTTGTTGAGAATCCTAACAATTCCCCCGCAGGAGATGGCCGCGCCCCTGAATTTGATTTCAACGCCGTTGTCGAGGAAGGTGCAGTTCGCGACGACCAGCGAGTCGGCGTTGTCGGAGGTTCCTCCGTGGATCGCACCGCCGCGAACCCTGCTTGTGTTGCCAACAAAGATGCAGTTGGCTAGAAGGGATTTCCCGCTGGAAACAAAGACCGCGCCACCGCCGCCGGAGCCCGTCCCATCGTCCTCGATGATGCCCGTGCCACCAACGTTTGAAGTAAAGGAGCAACCCACCGCCGTGACGGAACCGCCGCAGACAGCACCGCCCGATGAGATGCCGGCACCCACCGTGGCTGCTGATTCGTTGTTGGAAAAATTACAGTGGGTAAGTGAAGCATTCCCCGAAAGTGCTCCACCCAGGGCCACTGAATCCCCACCAATCGCGATCGCACTGTTGCCATTGAACTCGCAGGCGTCCGCCGTGACGTTCCCGGAGATCGCGCCACCGGCCGCCAATGAAGTCGACGTTTTGACGACCGGAATCGCCCGCACGAAATTGCCGGTGAAACGGCAGTTTTTTGCGATGACATTGCCCTTGATCGCACCGCCTTCCGGCACGCTCGTGGTGATGTCGTAAATCAACGGAATCCCGTTGTTTTCAAACAAACAATCCGTCGCCACGACTTTGCCGGCGTTGTCCTCGATCATGATTGCGCCGCCATACGCAAGGGCCCGGTTGTTCCGGAACGTGCAGTCATTGAGTGTGAGGGTTTTCCCTGCCTTGACATAGCAGCCGCCACCTTCGTCGAAGGAGCTAACAGTCGGATAGGCCCATGAGTCGGAACCACTCGCATGGCCGTCCTCCACGGTCACGCCGTCGAGAGTGGAGCTTTGGTTCAGGACCACCACATGGAGCGACCAGTAAACGTCCTCACCTTCCAGGTCCCAAATGGCACCTGACAAAATGGTGGGATTCGCGACTGGATTCCGCTGGTTCAGATTGGCCTCTGTCCCGGCAAATCCACCGTAGATTTTCTGGCCCTTCATTTCGAAGGAAAACTCGCGGTCACCGAAACTGCCGGTCTTGCCCTCGTCCGGATAGTAGGTGCCCTTCGCCAGATAGATCTGATCCCCCGCGGACGAATCATCCAGCGCGTCGCGAAGGTATTTGTAGGAACTTGCCCAAGAGGCACCATTGCCGGAATTCAACACGGCTTGATTGACGTAAATGATTTTCGACTGCGCCGCGCCAGCACTCAGCAGCAGAAGGGCCATGGCCATCGGCATACCGGCCCGGGAAATGAGCATGGTGCAGCTGCTCTTCACCGATTTCTTCTCTGATTCTTGAAATTCAGCCATGCGCGATAGTAAGCAGGTCCTATCTAAGGCGGCAAACAATATCCTTCTGAAACCCCGGCTCACTCGGGGAATGAACGCAACACGATCGTCACAATTCCTCCACGGGAATCACGTCCACGGCGACGGATAGCCGCTGGCCGCCAGCTCCCAGCGTGACGCCACGCAGTGGGCTCACGTCGGAAAAATCCCTGCCCCAGGCCACGATGATGTGGCGCTCACCCGGCAGGATGTTGTTCGTGGGATCCGTATCGATCCAGCCTGCCACCTCGCCGCAGAAGACGGAAACCCAAGCGTGGGAAGCATCCGCGCCGGTAAGTCGGGCTTTCCCCGGTGGTGGCGCGGTTTCCAAATAGCCGCTGACGTAGCGGGCGGGCAGGCCGAGTGAGCGCAGGCAGGCCAGCATCAGGTGGGCGAAATCCTGACAAACTCCCGCCCGTTTTTTGAGGACCTCGGAGACCGGGGTGGTCACATCGGTCGCACGAGGATCAAATTTGAAATCCTTGAAAATCCGGTCCGTGAGGCCCAGCACCGCCTCCAGGATCGGTCGGCCGGCGGTGAACTCCGGCCTGGCGTAGGCAGCGAAATTTTCGTCCAGCGGGACCATCGGCGAGGCAAATCGAAACGCCCCCGCTTCGGAGCCGGGCGTGAGTTTTTCCAGTTGACAGGCATCCCGGACGATTTCCCACGGCGGTGTCGCCCGCGGATCAGGCCGGGTGGATGGCAGCACTTCGACGAGACTGCGGGCGATGACATCCAGCACCTCGTGTTTTCCCTCGATCTCAAAGTAATTCGTGATGTTTCCGTAGGAATCGACGTGCACGCCCCTTCCGACCGGCACCGGCTGGACCTCCAGCTCATGCCACGGGCATCGCTGGCCAGGCAGAGTGCGGGGAGCCAGCCGCGCCAGGTGGTGCGATACCGTGACCGCACCGAGATAGGTGTATTTCGTGCGATGGATGAGGCGGTATTTCATGTCAGTAAACGCGCCGGACCGAGTGGCTGAAATAATGCTGGGTGAGCAGGTCGGAAAAGACCTCGAGCGACTCGCCCAAGGCTTCGAGTTCATGGGCATCCGGCGCTTTCGGGTTTTCGAATCGCCCGTCGAGCCCGGCAAGATGCTCACGGATTTTCGGCAGAAGTCCGAATTCCGGATCGCCGGTGAAACGGGTGATTTCCGTCATGATGATCTGAATCTGAAACGCCACCGAGCGCGGATTCGTGCGGTCGAAAAAGATCAGGTCAAACACCGGATTGAGCTCCGGCCGGGAAAAGTGGCGACGGCGATAAGTCATCACGCTGTCACAGGTTTCCAGCAGCGGATCGAGCACCGAAACATCCGCATCGACGTGTTCGGCCGCAGTGCGCAGGAGCGAAAACCCACCGAGCGCGCGTTCGATGCGGCGGCCGACTTCGAGGAACCGCCAGCCTTGACCGCGGGTCATGTTTTCTGCCTGCATCCCGGAGAATGCGGCAAGGTGAAGAACGAGCGTGTCCAACGTGCGTAAAATTTCCGCCGATGTCGTGGGGCTTTGCGGTGAGTGAACGATGCCTTCGAGCCGGTTGAAAAACCGCCAGGTATCGTCGGAAAGCCGGTCGCGCGCCGCAGCGGCGTTGAGCAACAGTGAGCGAGTCAGGCTGGGAATTCCTCCGCGGGCCGTCTGGTTGTTAATGAGCCCGGACAGGGTTTTGAGCGTTTGCGCCGGATGAATGACCACCTCGCGCGGCACCAGATTGCTGCCGCGCATCAGGACGAGGCAGGCTCCGAGTTGTTCCTGCTGGAATCGCCCTTCATCGCCGGAGAAACATTTGAGAGTCACCCGCAGCAGGCGCGTGGCGAATTCGATGCGCTCGGCGTAGCGGCCCACCCAGAACAACTGCTCGGCGATCCGGCTCGGCACTTCCTGCGCCGCCGGGTGTCGGTCCTTGTGGGCCCGCGGAGTTTTGACGTCGGATTTGAGCATGAAATCCACCGCGTCGTCGGACACCCAGACGTCCTTGGTGAATCCCGCATGTCCGGGCCAGAGTTGGGGTGCCTGCGCGGTTTTTCCGACTCGGGCGAGGCCACCGGGAAGGGTGACGGGGCCGCCCGGCGTATTGAGAGTGAACGCCCGCCAAACAACCGGGCGCTCGCGGATGCCACGGGCTTCCAGCGACGGTGACTCGCTCGGTGTGACATCAAGTTGCGCCACGAAATCGTAGGGACGTTCTTCGATGGCGTTGACCCACTGCTTGCGGGCCGTCGGCGACAAGCTGGAACAACGGATCGGCAGCAAGGGATCGCGATTGAACGCCGGCATGAGAACGTAGCGGTGGAGTTGGTCCAGCACGCGCCGTCGCACGTCAGCTTGGCTGAGCCACCAGGTTTCCACGAACGGGAGCTTGATTTCTTCTCCCAACCATTTCCGACAAATGCCCGGCAGGAACGGCATCAAGGCGGGTGTGGAGGCAAAACCGGCACCCGGAGCATTCGCCAGCGCCACATTGCCAGTCCGCCAGGCTTCGATCAGGCCGGGAACTCCGCCGCCACCGGCCTCGCCGTTTTCCAAAGGATCGATCCCACTGTCATCGATGCGGCAAACCAAACCATCGATGCGGCGCAGGCCGGAGAGGGTTTTCAAAAACAATCGCCTCTCGCGCACGGTGAGATCCGCTGGCTCCACCAGCGGAAATCCCAGCAACCGCGCTTTGTAGGCATGCTCGAAATACGACGGGTGGCGATATCCAGGAGTGAGGAAAACGACATTCGCCATCTCGGAACGGGAAGGAGCGAGGGATTGCAGAGTGCTGCGCTCGATATCGAAGAATCCGCCCAAACGGGCGACGCGCAGGGATTCGAACGCCTCCGGAAGCAAATTCGAGGTCACGTTCCGATTTTCCAAAACCTGCCCAAGTCCCCCGGGCGCCGCACCGGTATGATCCCTCAGGACTGTCCACGCGCCGGTGGGCGAACGTACAAGGTCGCAGCCAGAGGTCACTAGAAAATGCCCGCCCAGCGGCTGCACCCCGCGCGAATATTGGCGGAAGGCCGGACTGGAATGCACGAGATCCGGGGGAATCAGGCCTTGTCGCATCAGGAGTTGCGGCCCGTAAAGATCGGTCAGCACCAGATCAATCAATCGGATCCGCTGCGCCAGACCGGCGGAAACATGCGCCCATTCCGCCGGGGAAATGAGCAGCGGGATGGGATCCAGCTCATACGGCTGCCCGGCTCCCCCGACATCGCTGTAAACGTTGAAGGTCGTGCCGAGATCTTCGATCATCCGGGCGGACGCACTCGCGATCGAAGCCCGGTCCTCAGGGCCCCAGCGAAGAATTTTGGCACTGAGTGACTGCCAATGCGGACGCACCAGCCCCCGTGGGTCGGTCATTTCATCCCACGCCGTGGGCACGACAGCCATCGATTGCTGCTGCGCCTGGGCAGGATTGGTGCGGAAACTTTCAGCCATGTGACAAGGTTTCGCCCGGAGACGATGCACCCAAGCTCTATGGGATCATCCGCAAGTCCAGCGTGAAGGGAAAATCCGGGCTGATTGGTGCTTCGCGCGCCTGCACTTTTCCGCCGGTATGGCCGTGTTGGAAAAACCGGGCGAGCCTGCGGGACTCGGCCTCGTAGGAATTTACCGGGAAACTGTCATGGCTGCGGCCGCCGGGGTGCGTCACAAAATACGTGCAGCCGCCCACCGAGCGATCGTTCCAAGTGTCCAGCAAATCGTAAACCAGCGGCGCATGCACCGGAATTGTCGGATGCAGGCAGTTCGGCGGCTGCCACGCGCGGTAACGCACGCCAGCCACAAATTCCCCATGCACTCCCGTGGAATGCAGCGGAATGCGGATGCCATTGCAGGTCACCACATGGCGCTCACCGGTCATGCCGCGGACGAGAATCTGCATCCGCTCCACCGAGCTGTCCACGTAGCGCACGGCAGCTCCGGCTCCACCTTCTTCGCCGAGAACGTGCCAGGGTTCGATCGCATGGCGCATTTCCACCTCGATCCCACGCTGGGCGAATTCACCGATCCGCGGGAATCGGAATTCCAGATGCGGCGCGAACCAGTCTTCCTCGACCCAGTATCCCTGCTCACGCAGATCACCCAACACATCGCAGAAGTCCTGCCAGACAAAATGCGGCAGCATCCAGCGATCGTGAATTTCACTATCCCAGCGGACGAGGGGCTTGGTGTATGGTTCATTCCAGAAGCGCGAAACCAACGCCCGCAACACGAGGTGCTGGGCAAGGCTCATCTGATAGTGTGGCGGCATTTCGAAATTCCGCATTTCCAGCAGACCGAGCCGCCCGGTGGCACTGTCCGGGCTGTAAAGTTTGTCGATGCAGAACTCGGCGCGGTGCGTGTTTCCCGTCGGGTCGATCAAAAGATTCCGGAACGCGCGGTCCACCTGCCATGGCAGCGGAGTGCCGCCTCCTTCGAGTGTTTTGAACGCGATTTCCAGCTCATGAATCGAGTCATTACGTGCCTCATCGATGCGTGGAGCCTGCGACGTCGGGCCGACGAACAATCCGGAAAACAGGTAGCTCATCGACGGATGATGATTCCAGAAAGTGATCATGCTGCGCAGCAGGTCCGGACGTCGAAGCAACGGACTATCAGACGGAGTCTCGCCACCGATGATGATGTGGTTGCCGCCGCCGGTGCCGCAATGACGACCGTCCACCATGAATTTTTCCGTGACGAGACGGCAGAGATGAGCTTCCTGATAGAGAATCGAGGTGTTGTGCACCAGCTCCTTCCATGAGGCCGCAGGCTGCAGGTTCACTTCAATGACACCTGGATCCGGTGTGACCTTCACCACCGTTAGACGCGCATCGAATCCCGGCGGCGTGCCTTCCAGGATGACCGGCATTTTCAAGGCAGCAGCGGTTTTTTCGATGCAGGCGACGAGATCGAGGAAATCCTCGGTATCGTCCACCGGCGGGAGGAAAATGTGCAGACGCCCGTTCCGCGGTTCGACGCACAACGCGCTGCGGGTCACCCACGGCGCGGATTCCTGTTCGCGCGGTTTGCGTTCCCACGGCCGGTCACTATCGGAAACAGTGGCGGAAGTCTCGACGGTTGGATTTTTTCCAGAATCTCCGGCAGGGCCTTTTGCGGTGGTCCCCCGACGCTCCGGCAGGGCTTCCGAGGCGCGCCGTTGGTGGGCGATCACGCTGCTCGGATAGGCAGGCAACGGTGCGAGGCTGCGTGTCGGATCCTGAGGGATGTGCCACGGGAATTCGGAATCCTTCACCCACGGCAGCGAATCGAGCGGCAGGCGGTAACCCATCGGCGAATCTCCCGGCAGCAGGAAGAGCGTTTCATCTCGCAGGAACCAGGGCCCGCTCGTCCAGCGCAGGCCTTTCGGGGTCATCCTGCGTTCCAGCGGAATGGCATATCCCACCGTTTCATCGATGCCTTGAGCGAACAGCCTCGCGAAGCGATCGCGCTCAAGCTTGTCCTTCAGGTTCGACTTCAGCGGATCAACATTGGTCGGCAGTCGACGTTCGCGCCACATGTAGTAGAACACATCTTCGTAGGCGGGAATCAGCCACTTTTTATCAGCTCCCAGCGCGTCGGCCAGAGCGTCTCCGAAAAGTTTCGCATGCGTGGCATTGTGACCGTAGTCCTTGGACTCATCGGCGATGAGCGAGTCATCCTCCCAGATCAGCTGGCCATCCTTGCGCCAGTAACAGGCGAGTGACCACCGCGGCAACATTTCGCCCGGATACCACTTCCCCTGGCCGTAAAACAACAACCCGCCAGGTGCGAACTGCGCGCGAAGGCGCTTGATCAGTTTGCCTGATAGAATTCGCTTGGTGGGCCCCATTGCCGCGGTGTTCCACTCATCTCCATCAAAGTCATCCATCGAAATGAAGGTCGGCTCGCCACCCATTGTCAGGCGCACGTCCATCGAATCCAGGTCGTCATCGATCTGCTGGCCACATTTCAGGATCTCTTCCCACTGGGAATCCTCGTAAGGCAGCGTCGTGCGCGGCGATTCATAGATCCGCGTCACCGTCATTTCATGCTCCATTTTCGTCTCGCACGGCTCGACGGCGCCGGTCACGGGGGCAGCGCTTGAAGGATCGGGCGAGCAAGCGAGCGGCAGATGGCCTTCACCTGCCAGAAGTCCGGACGTCGGATCAAAACCAATCCATCCGGCACCTGGCAGATAGACTTCCGTCCATGCATGGAGGTCGGTGAAATCCACCTCCGAGCCGACCGGTCCATCCAGTGACTTCACGTCTGGCTTGAGCTGGATCAGATAGCCGGAAACGAACCGCGATGCCAGCCCCAGATGCCGGAGCAGGGTGACTAACAACCATGCCGAGTCGCGGCAGGATCCGGAGGCTTTTTCCAACGTTTCCTCAGGCGTCTGCACACCGGGTTCGAGCCGGATTTTGTAAGCAATCGCCTGCTGCAGGGCGGAATTCATTTCCACCAGCACATCGATCGTGCGGCCGGTCTTGCCCTTGAAGCGATCAATGACTTGCGACAGCAGCGGGCCCGGTTCTTCCAGCTTGAGGAACGGTGCAAGCTCGTGTGCCTGCTCCTTGTCGTACTTGAAGGGGAATTGTTCCGCGGACTCTTCGAGGAAAAAGTCGAAGGGATTCTGCACCGACATTTCAACCACCAGGTCCACTTCGATGTCCAGCCGCGCCATTGGCTCCGGGAACATCAGCCGCGCCAGATAGTTTGCCTGCGGATCCTGCTGCCAGTTGATGAAATGCTCCTCAGGGCCGACTTTCAGGCTGTATGCTAGGATGTTTGACCGGCAATGGGGAGCGGGCCGCAACCTTACCACATGTGGGCCATGCCCGATCGGGCGTTCGTATTCGTAACTGGTCCGATGGTGCAGGGCGACGTGGATCGACATAGGGTGTGGCGGTGAAATAGCAACTTCGGTGCCGTTTTGCTACCAAACTCGGCACCTTTCTGGGGGAAAGGTGAAACCCGCCTGACATCAACTACTTGCCGTTCCGACATGACCCCGGCGCACCCTCTCACCAGGTCGCAAATCTGGCCGCTCGGGACCACCGCTTGCCCCACCTTTCCCCATCGATTCCATCCGAAAATCGACGCCGCAGAGTGATCTCGGAAACACACCTTTTTGAAAATCCATGAACCGTTTCGGAGAAAATACCGCACATTTTGCGACAAATCCACCCTAGCTCCGGTCATCAAATTTTCCCGGAGAACACATGACTTTCAGAACCAATGATTTAGGGATGATAAACTCAATTCGGCACACGAAGTGCGTGGATCCCTGCGGTTTCAATCCTTCCGTGGTGTCAGTCCTGATGCGCAAGGGAGGTTCGAAGCCAAAAGCCAACACCTCACCCGAGTGAAAACTACGAATCCAAAGACCCACGAACCCCTCCCCTGCAATATCATCTTTTTCCCAGCGCAGCTTTCCCAACGGAAAGGCAACGCCCGCAGGTTGAGCACGGCCCGCAGGGAGCCACCGCCGCAGGTCAGCATTGTGCCGTTTCCATCCCCCATCGGCCGGGACCTGATGCGCGGCCTTGTCACGGAAACACGTGAGATTCTCGACCGCTGTTCCGGAGCTTCGTCACCCTGGCAATCTTGAAGTGATCTCCCTCGGGCATCCCTGATGCGAAAGGCCCGGCATTTGTGATCTCCATCAAGAAATTTCACGCCCTTTGTTTCAGGGACCTTCTTGTTTGTTTTCGTGGTCCGATACTAACAGCCCTCCCTCCCGATCCTGCATTACCAGAATTCGCCGACCCGGTGACCCGGATCCCACACCTGCGTTCCGGCAACGGCGAATAGCTGAACCGAGAACACCATTCCGTCGTCATCCACCACCGTGCCGATGCCGGTGAACTGATAGGCCCCGACCATGGTGGTATTGTGGGACGGGGAATGTGACCAAAGCCTGACATAGGTCGCCCCGCTGCCGCCGCGGCAACAAACCACGTTTTCCGCCACTCTGCCGAATCCCATGGTGGATTGCGCCCTACGTGCGCGGCTGGCAAAGCCCCGATGATTCGCATCGCTCACACCAGCCCCGTGTTTTCCCCTGTTTTTCAGCAAAAACCGGGCGTGCTCACGCGCAAGTCCGGCGAGTCCGGCATGAAGGGTTAGATCTTTTTTGCTCCTGTCATGGCGGTAGCTGTTGACCTCGCGGAATACCTGGTTCGAGAGCGAGGATTCATCCTGCCTCGATGAAGACGACATATAAACAGTGGTGGTTCTGGCAGGAGCCGCGCACGAGGCGAGACAAACCATGCCCAAGGCGGCAACCGCGCCAAGGTTCGAAGGGTTCATGTTAGATAAGCGGGTGTGGGACAGCAGCCACTCCGAAAAGCCCGAAAGTTTCACCTTCCGGCCCAGGCCACCGCAGGTCGCGGCGGTCTTCTTCAAAGCGGCCACTTGGCAGTTCGCACCCGCTGTGCCAGACCCGATTTTAGAAATTTTATCGCTGAAGATCAGCGAGATAGAACGGGGAAGCCAGAACCGAAAGATTCTTGAAATTCAATATCTCTGTATTAGTTGCGGCAACCTCGCAGCATTTTCAGGCTTTTGATTGCCACCGCCGACTGATGGATTCTCCCATCACGAAAATAGTCCAAAGGAGCGCGTTCATCAGAGTGCGGCACGCTCTGCTGCCGCCGGCGTCGGATGGAAGCTCTGCTCCATGGGGTGCGGAGCTCTTCCTCTTCTCCACGCGTTCTCCCTGTCATCACCGAAGAGCTCCGCCCCGCATCCAGCAGAGCTGGAACTGCCGAAGGCGCGAGCAGAGCTTCGCGCACTCAGGAGTCCGGCACGCTCTGCTGCCGCCAGCGGCGGATGGAAGCTCTGCTCCATGAGGTGCGGAGCTCTTCCTCATCTTCCCGCGGTCTTAAAGAGGAAATCAGAACCGCAGATGAACACAGATTCACGTGAATCATCAAAGAGTTGAATCGATTTGTGATCTCATTTGCAGGACCCAACCCAATCTTTTCATTCGCTTCTTAAAATCAATGTTCATCTGCGTTCATCTGCGGTTCATATCTATCTGAAGCACAAAAGGCGCACCACCTTCCGGTGATGCGCCCTCCCCTACTTGTTAGCCCGCAGTCGCTTTCCTCACACCACCATCATCGTCGCCATTTCACCGCCACCAGGAAGGACCCGGCAGTTACCTTTTTTGATGAACATCCCACGCCCGCAGGATGACTGCTAGAGACGAACCGGCATCCGGAGACCCTGTTTTTGAATTTTTTTCACCCGGATTCCGAAATGAATGCGGGCTCGCAAATCGCTACGGCGCACCTGTTGAAATCCAGCAGGTTGCGTTAGACCGACGTGGTCACCGGATCTGAATATTAGAGCGAAAACCCCTTCCGCCAGCCTCGTTGTCACAAAAAACCTTTTGACCGAAGGCTCCCACTTGAGGTATTGGACTGACTGTTGGAAGGCATACCGCCTCTGACTCCCCCCTAACTGTCACCCCCCTACAGTTCATGAAATCACTCCGTTCGACCCCTCGGGTCAGTGGCAAGCCGACCAGGCAGCCGCTGATGTCAGGATCCTTTTTCCTCTGCATCGTCGAGTGACCCAACTGATCTAGCAGGTCGGTCCGCGGCGCACCGCTGCGCCCATGTACGATTCTCAACGCCCCTGTCTTTTCACAACCTCTTTCCTCCCCCCACCCTATGAAATTCGCAAGAAATCTCTTCCGCTGCATTCCGCTGCTGGCACTCGCCGGTTTTGGAATCCAAGCAGCCGATGCTCAAATACTCACCAACGGCAGCTTCGAGTCCGGAGAAGCCGGATGGACCATGACCGGCAACCGTCTCGCTTACCCCTCCGATGGCACCTACGTCGCGTTCGATGGATTGAACATGCTCGTCCTCAGCGGCGGACCCTTCACTCCGGACGCCGTTGTCTCGCAGACCTTCACCACCGTTCCCGGGCAGAACTATCAACTCACCTACAACATCGGCATCGTCGCCATCAATGCAGGCGAGCAACGCCTCCGGGTGAATGTCACGGGTACTTCATCCCTGCTCTCCCAGACCGACTCCGTTTTCGGAAACAGCCAGGGCAATACCGTCTGGGTGGCTAAAACCTACTCCTTCACCGCGAACAGCACCTCCACCACGCTAACGTTCAACGATCTCTCCCCCGTTTCCGCAGGAGCCGATCTCCTTCTGGACAACGTCGTCATCACCGCACAGGGCGGCCCGGTCAATAATCCTCCGGTCGCCGTCGCTGATTCCTACACCGCTTCCCAGAACACCCCGCTCGTCGTGCCGGCCAGCGGCGTGCTCGCCAATGACACCGACTCCGAGTCCAATCCGCTCACCGCTTCGATCGTCGCCAACGCGGCGAACGGAAGCGTCGTCCTCGGATCGAACGGTGGCTTCACCTACACGCCGAACACCGGATATTCCGGCCCCGATTCCTTCACCTACAAGGCGAACGACGGCAACTCGAGTTCCAGCACCGCCACCGTCTCCATCACGGTCAATCCCGGCGTAACCGGTGTGCTCGTCAATGGCAGCTTCGAGTCCGGCTTCAGCGGTTGGACCACCTCGGGCAATCAGTTCATCGAAACCGCCGCGCCCTATGTCCCCACTAACGGCACCAAGCTCGCCGCCTTCAACGGTGGCAACCTGCTTCCGAACGCGGTGCTCTCCCAGGCCTTCAGCACTGTCCCGGGTCAAGCTTACACGCTCGCCTTCGACGCCGGTGTCCTCGCTTTCAACACGAATCCTCAAAAGCTGAACGTCACCGTCAACGGCAGCGCCAGCCTGCTCAACCAGGACCTCACCATCAATGGCATCAGCGGCACCCAGCGCTGGCTCCCGCAGAGCTTCTCCTTCATCGCCGACAGCGCCAGCACCACGCTGACTTTCCGCGACCAGTCCACTTCCACCGCCGGTCTTGACCTCACCCTCGACAACGTCCGGATCACCGGTCCTCCTGCCGGCAACACCGCTCCCGTCGCAGTCGCGGACACTTACACCGCCACGCAGAACACCGCCCTCGTCGTCCCCGCCACCGGTGTGCTTGGAAACGACACTGACGCCCAAAGCAATCCACTCACCGCGGTTTCCGTCAGCACCACCACCAACGGCACGCTTGCCCTCAATGCCAACGGTGGCTTCACCTACACGCCCAATACCGGCTACACCGGTCCCGATTCTTTCACCTACAAGGCGAATGACGGCCTGCTCGATTCCAACATCGTCACCGTTTCCATCACCGTCAATTCATCCGCCCCCGCCAGCCAGTTGCTCGTCAACGGCAGCTTCGAGTCGAATTTCTCCGGCTGGACGACCACCGGCAACCAGTTCATCGAAACCGCCGCACCCTACGTCCCTACCAACGGCACCAAGCTCGCCGCCTTCAACGGAGGCAACCTGGCACCCAACGCCGTTCTTTCGCAGACCTTCAGCACCGTTTCCGGCCAGACCTACACCCTCACCTTCGATGCCGGTGTGCTCGCTTTCAACACCAGCTCACAAAGGCTCAATGTGACTGCCATCGGCGCTGCCAGCCTTCTCAACCAGACCATCACGATCAATGGGATCAGCGGCACCCAGCGCTGGATTCCCCAGAGCTTCACCTTCATCGCGGACAGCACCAGCACCACGCTCACCTTCCGCGATCAATCCACGACCACCGTTGGCTTGGATCTCACGCTCGATAACGTCAAGGTCAGCGGAGCCGGCGGAGGCGGACCGGTCAACACTCCACCCGTCGCCGTCGCCGATTCCTACACCGCCACTCAAAACACCGCGCTCGTCATCGCTGCCAGCGGTGTGCTCGGAAACGACACGGACAGCCAGTCCAATCCTCTCACCGCCGCTCTCGTCGCCGGTCCTGCCAATGGTTCGCTCTCGCTCAGTGCCAACGGCAGCTTCACCTACACGCCCACCACCGGCTACACCGGCCCCGATTCGTTCACTTACAAGGCGAACGACGGTACCGCGGACTCGAACACCGCCACCGTTTCCATCACCGTGAACGCGGCCGCTCCGAGCAACCAGCTTCTGGTCAACGGCAGCTTCGAATCGAACTTCACCGGCTGGACCAACACCGGCAACCAGTTCATCGAAACCGCAGTTCCCTACACCGCCACGGACGGCACGAAAATCGTTGCTTTCAACGGCGGCAACCTCGCCCCGAACGGCGTCCTCTCCCAGACCTTCGCCACCACCCCCGGCACCTCCTACGTCCTCACCTTCGACGCCGGCGTGCTTTCCTTTAACACCAACCCGCAGAGATTGCAGGTCGGCGTGACCGGGACCGGCAGCCTTCTTTCGCAGACTTTAACTTTCACCCGCACCGGCGGAAGTAACAATCTCTGGCTCCCACAAAGCTTCTCCTTCGTCGCGAACAGCGCTTCCTCCACCGTCAGCTTCACGGACGTCTCCGCCAGCACCATCGGACTCGATCTCGTGCTCGACAACGTCAAGGTCGTCGTCAACGGCTCCGCACCCGTCCTGCAGACACTGACCGTCACCTCCACTCCGGTCGCCGCTGTGGGCATCGCCGTCAGCCCGAACGATTTCAACGGAGCCGGCAACGGCACCACCTCGTTTGTCAGAGCCTACACCACCGGTGCCGTTGTCAGCCTCACCGCTCCGGCCTCTGCAAGCGGCGGCAATTTCCTCAAATGGCAGAAGAACGGCGCGGACTACGCCGCAACCGCCGCCACCAGCGTAACGCTCGATTCCAGCCAGACCCTGACCGCGGTTTACAGCCCGCCGCCACCGGCTGGTTTCGCCAACGGCAGCTTTGAATCCGACTTCGCCTTCTGGACCACCAGCGGCAATCTCGCTATCCAGAACTCCGCCCCCTACATTCCGACAAACGGCAGCAAGCTCGTCGGCTTCAACGGAGCGAACGGCGCGCCTAACGGTGTGCTCGCCCAGACCTTCGTCACCAGCCCCGGCGTCACCTACAACCTCGCCTTCGACGCTGGTGTCCTCTCCTTCTCCAACGTCCAGCAG
>JANODE010000201.1:0-22091 GCA_031412525.1 Akkermansiaceae bacterium
GGTCCGATTCCGGCTTGCCGGTGAATTTCTTCATCGTTTCCGGCCCGGCCATCGTCACGGGAAACCGTCTTGAACTTACGGGCATTCCGCCGCGCGCGAAGTTCCCGCTTGAAGTGAGCGTCGCGGCCTGGCAGTGGGGACTCCCCACCGAACCCAAGGTCAAGGCCGCGCCCATCGTCAGCCAGAGTTTCCGCATCCTTGCTCCCGTTTCCAATTAGGCGACCGCGTCGTGGCAAGACGGGGGATGGGGTGTAGGTATGAAACACGGGCCGCCTTTCGACGCAAAATTGCACTTCCATGACGGTTCCCACCCCTTTGAAATGAAATCCAACCCCAGAGTCATCAACGAATCTGGAAATCCTCGCGAAACTCTTCGGTCCAGCCACCCGGCTGACTCAGGACCTTCCCGCAAAATGCAGGTTCCTGAAGTTACGGATGGTGAGTTCGGTTTTTGCTGAAGGTCGGAAAAGGCAGGTGCCCTCCCCGCGCATGTATGCCCCCAAATTGATCATCAAGACGGCGAACCTTCGCTTGAATCGCCACTCTGCGATTGGGAGTTAAAAATTATTTGTCCAATTTCCCGTGTGATTGCGGAATTCGGTAGAAAACCTTTATGTCTGACCTCAGTAACTACGAACTCTTCACCCGTCTGTTAGTCCAGCATGAGCCGGAAATCATTCGTGCCGTGATGGTAATCGTGCCTGAGCGAGCGGACGCGCGGGATATCCTGCAAGAGACGGCAGTGGCGCTGTGGCGGCACTTCGACCGCTACGATCCCAACCGCCCGTTTGTGAATTGGGCTCTGGGATATGCGCGTGTCGAGATGCGGCGGTTCATGCGGAGCAGAGCGAGGCGAGCGGTGCTGATGCAAAACGCGGTGGAGTTGATCGAGCAAGCACAGGATGACCGTGCTGCGATCACGGCGATGCGCGCGGTGGCTCTGCGGGGGTGCCTCGACCGGTTGCCGGAACATGCGGGCGCAGTCCTGAGAGGCTATTATTTCGACGATCGCACGGTGGAATCCATCGCTCTGAGCCAGGGACGCAGCGTGGAAGCCATTTACAAGATCTTGCAACGACTGCGCGCGGCGCTGTTGGACTGCATCAGCTCCAGACTTTCCCCAACATGAATGCCGAAGACCTCATCCACCGATTCCTGAACGGCCAAGCCACGGCTGAGGAGACCGTAGAGCTTTCACGACGGATCGTGAGTGATCCGGATGTGCTGGGGCGCTATCTCGATCTTGCCGAGCTGCATGCGGCACTGATGGCGGACGAAAGCCTACGGGAGGAACAGGTTGTCCATCAGGTTCTGCCGCCGAAAAGGCGGTGGATCGCCGGTTTGGGCCAGATCGCGGCTGGCATCCTGCTGGGGGTGATCGGTGTTGGTGCGGTGTGGGCTTATGCGGTGCAACGCGCCCCGGTTGAAAGGGAATTGCCCGTGGCGAATGGAGGTTTCGAGCAAAGCAGCGGGGATTTGGCCCATCACCTTCCCCGAGAATTCGGTGTTTGGGGGGGCGACCCAGCCGTGGTGGTGGAGGAGTCCGGCGAGATCAAGCCGCGCTCTGGCAGGCGCATGGCCCGGATGCTGGCAAGCGCCGTGAGGGAGGATTCCCGCCCACTGAGCAGGACGGCGGAGCTTTGGCAGGTGGTTCCGCTGCTTGGAAGCGGGGACCGCACGGTGCGCGTAAGGGCGTGGTTCAACGCGGTGGCACCGGTTTCGGTAAGTATCATGGCGGCCGCAGGTGCGTCCGGGCCCGAGTTGGCATCGGATCTCTGGGATGCACGTGCCACCGACGATCCCAAGTTGCTTTCGGCTGGCCTTGTGAGTCTTCAGGTCGATGCCGACCCCCATTCCTGGCAAATGGTTGAGCTTCGGTTTCAGGTGCCCGATGGCGCGCGCATTCTGGTGCTGGATGTCGCCGTGCATCGCATTGCTGGGGAATCGCGGGAAGACGGCTTTGTCGGTCAGTTTGTGGATGACGTGAGCGTGTCGCTCATCAGCGACGAGCCGGTGCCGTGAGACGCGCACTGGCCGTGCTCGCAGCACTTGGCCTTCCCTCCTGATTCGCAGGATCACCTCCCGCTAACAAATCATCGCCCCACCAAAACATGAGCTCTCAAGCTTCCCATCCCCGTCTCGCTGCTGTCGTCCTCGCCGCCTTCGCTGCCGCGAACTTTGCATCCGCCGCTGCCATCACCTGGCAGGGCAACACCAGCGGCGTGCTAACCCTCGCCTCCAACTGGGGCGGTGGCGTCGCCCCCGTCACCGCCACCGACGCCTATGTCTTTGGTGCCGCCGGCACCGCCGGTACCTCCCTCACCCTCGGCTCAGGTTTTAGCGCGACCAATGCCAACGGCGGCCTCTCCGCCATCGAATTCGCCGCCGGTGCCTCGGCCTACACTTTTGGAGGTGGGGGCCAGCTCACCGCGGCCACCGGCGGCATGCGAAATCTGTCCGGCCAGACCCAGACCTTCAACAATCCCTTCCGCTTCAACACCGGCAGCGGCCATTTCCTGCTAAACGCCAACAGCGCTTTCGTCTTTAACGGCGTCACTACCCTCCAGGCCGCCACCACCACCTTCACGCTCGGCGGCGCCACCGGCCACGCCATTACCTTCGGCGGCAACCTTTCTGGCTCGGCAGCCCGCATCCTTACCCTGACCGGCAGTACCAACGCCTCCACCGTCGCCATCAACGGCTCCGCCAACACCGACCTCGGCACCCTCAACATCGGCTCGAACGTTCGCGTCAACCTTGGCTCCGCCACCGGTCTCGGCTCCGCCACCTTGGTCACCATGAACGGCGGCGGCGCAACGCTGGCCAATACCTCAGGCTCCGCGCTTACCACGAACGCGTCTCTCGCCTTTAACACGGCTACCCAGAACCACACGTTCGGTGCCACCGGCCACACCGCCGCGAACAACCTGACTTTCAACGGCACCACCGTCATCAGCGCCGACCTCAACCGCACCATCACCCTCAACGGAACCGGCCTCAGCGTCACGAGCGGCTCGGTCTGGAACAACTCCTCCACCACCAGCCGCCAGCTCACCGTGAACGGTCCGGGCAACACCCTCGGCCTCGGTGGTGTCGCCATCGGTGCCACCGGCGAGGCCGCCAATGTGACTTTCACCCTCGCCGGGAGCGCCAACCTCACCGTCTCCGGCGGCGTGACTAACGGCCTGGGTACCGGCACCCGCGGGCTGCAACATAATGGAAGCGGCGTCCTCACCATCGAAGGGGCGAGCGATTATTCCGGTACCACCGGCGTCGGCACCAATGCCACCCTGCTTGTCAACGGCAGCCACACCGGAGGCCTCAACTACAGCGTGGCTGGCACCCTGGGTGGCTCAGGCACCATCGACCTCTCCGCCAACAATGCGACCGTGGGTTTCTTCAGCGGCGGCACCGGACGCCTCCAAGCCTCCAGCACGGAAACGCTGACGTTCATCGGTGGCACCAATCCCACTATCAACCTGACCAACTCGATCAACAGCTTTTCCATTGAAAGGCTCCTCTTCACGCTGGGAAATCCAGGCGGAACCGTGGTCGATGTCCAAGGAATTCTGACCATCGGCACCGGCCTGTTGGATTGGAACGATTTCTCCTTCACCCCGGGAAGCGGCTTCGGTACGAGTACCTACAACCTTTTCCAGTACGACACCCTGAACGGAACCATGGGTACCTCGCTGACGGGAATGATCGGTGGTTTCAATGCCACTATGAGCAACGACGTGCTCAACAAGTCCATCGTCCTGTCGGTCGTCCCGGAGCCCACCACCAGCGCGTTCGCCAGCCTCCTACTCGCCAGCGCTCTGCTGCGCCGCTCACGCCAGATATTCTGATTAGCAACAACCCATAAACCCCACAATATCCAATGAAACCCAAATACAACAACCTTGGCCGCCCTGCTCTCCGTTCCCTCCTCACCCTCATGGCGCTGCCTGCGCTTCTGCTAGGGAGCACGCACACCCACGCCAGTGTCGTCCGCGTATGGGAAGGAAACGCAGACGCCACCTTGCTCACAGCGGGCAACTGGGTCGGTGGCGTCGCTCCAGTCTCCAACAACGCCCTGCAGTTCGGTGTCGTCGGCTCAGCGGGCACGAACCTCACCAACGCCACCAACTTCAGCTTCGGCTACGCGGGCGGCACTCCTTCGTTCAATTTCACCACCGGAGCCTCGGCCTACATTTTCAGCGGCTCAGGAAGCATCGCCATCGGGACGGGTGGCGTCACCAACGCCTCCGGCCAGACCCAGACATTCAACAGCCCGGTCCGCTTTAATACCGGGAACAATCACACCCTCACCAGCGCCAACAGCGCCCTCTCCTTCGGCGGGCAGATCGAGCTCAACACCGACACCACGACCTTGGTTCTCGGCTCTTCCACCGGCCAGTCCGTTACCTTCGGCAACAATCTTGTTCTTGGCACAGTCAACCCTGGCAATCCGAAGAACGTCCAGCTCAACGGTGGTGCCAGCGCCTCCACCGTCAACCTGAATGGTGCCACCAACGCCGGCCTCACCGGCACCCTGCGGATCGGCTCCAATGTCCGCACCAACATTGGCTCTTCCACCGGCCTCAGTGCCGCCACCACCGTCAATTTCAACGGCAACGGCCAGCTCGTGAACACCGCCGGATCCGCCCTCGCCACCAACGCCTCCCTCGCCATCAACACCAGCAGCTCGTTGATCTTCGGCCAAGCCGGAGACACCGCCGCCAACAGCATCGCCTTCAACGGTACCACCGCCATCAGTGCCGATCTTAACCGCGCGATCACCCTCAACGGCACCGGGCTGAATGTCACAAGCGGGTCTGTTTGGAACAACTCCGCGACCGGCAGCCGCACCACGATTGTCAATGGCGTCGGCAACACCCTCAGTTTCGCTGGCGTCGCCATCGGAGCCACCGCCGAGACCGAAAACATCACCTTCACCCTCGGTGGGAGCGCCAATCTCACCATCACCGGCGGCGTGACCAACGGACTCGGCACCGGCACTCGCGCCCTCCAACACAACGGTGCGGGCTTGTTCACCATCCAAGGCGCAAGCGACTACTCGGGCAATACCGGCGTCGGCAGCAACGCCACCCTGCTGGTCAACGGCACCCACAGCGGCGGAACAGGCTACAGCGTGCAGGGCATTCTCGGAGGCACCGGCACCATCGATCTTTCGGCCAATAACGGCAGCGTCTCCCTCACCACCACGGGCAACAACCGCCGCATCGTCGCCTCCAGCGCGGACGGACTCACCATCATCGGTGACACTGCTGCGGCGCTCAACCTCATCAACGCCGCTGGCCGCACCGATACATTCCAGTCGTTCCATTTCACGCTGAACAACCCCGGCACCACCGTTGTGGATGTCCAGGGACTGCTTAGCATCGGAACCGGCATCCTCGAGTTCGACGACTTTTCCTTCACCGCCGGATCCGGCTTCGGACCCGGCACTTACCGCCTTTTCCAATACGAAACCCTTAGCGGAACGCTGGGCAGCAGCCTGACCGGGCAGATCGGCGGCTTCGATGCCACGATCAGCAACGACCCGTTGACCAACTCCATCGTGCTCACGGTGGTCGGCGGTCCATCCGGCTACAGCACTTGGGCTGCCGCGAATGTTGGCGGACAGGCGGCCAACCTCGACTTCGACAACGACGGGACACAGAACGGCGTCGAATATTTCTTGAACTCGCCTGCCGGATTCACCGCCTTGCCTGTCCCGGATGCCACCCGTAAAATCACCTGGAACAACGGAGGAAACATCCCCGCCAGCGAATATAAACTCTCTGAGGGCGGCCAGTTCGAGGTGCAGACATCGATCAACCTGATCACCTGGACGCCCGTGCCCGCCGGCAGCCTGTCCACCAACACCAACAGTCAGCTGAGCTACACGCTGCCCGCCGGACAGCTCCTCATTTTCGCCCGCCTCGTCGTCCTCCCGGATTGATCCGGTGGATGGTATTTAAACTTACCACTCCCAGCGTCGCCGGTTTCCGGGGATGGACAAGCACCCATCCAGGAAGCCAGCTGCGGGAGGTGGCCCGGCCGCATCCACTGTCTAGCAGAAAGAACAGCGCAACCACTCTTCCCATTGGATCCCGATATCCCGATAAGCCGTCCGCGCGGCATTCGCGTGCTCCTCATTTTGGCAGGATTCGCTACCGCTTCTCTGGCTGGAGCGGCGACCACTGGCTTCAAACAAACGGCTACCGGCCCACACGATTACAACGATCCCGCTAACTGGGTGGATGGAGTGATCAATGGCTTATGGGACGCTTTGTTGACGTTGGAATCTCCCCAGACCATCACGTTTGCCGAAGACACCACGCTGGCGACAGGCCTGGTTTTCAATCATGCGGGAAACCACGCGCTTTCGCTCACATCGAACACCACCACCACCCGGAGACTGACGCCGGGTGGTGACGTGATCGTCGGAAACAACAGCACGGCAAATGTAAATCTGGGCCACACCAGCCGAAGGCTCGACATCAATCTGGGCGGTGCGTCCCGAATGTTCTCCGTGGCCGGAAATCGCACCCTTGTCATCTTCAATGCCATCAGCAATGGCGCGGTGGTCAAGACAGGCAGCGGCATTCTGCGGCTGGAAACAGAGAGCGCCTTCGATGGCGGACTCTCCATCATCAGGGGTGCCGTGGTTGCCAAGAACATCCGGGCACTCGGCGGCAGCGGGGCCGGCACGGTCGATCTGGGAGATCTCACGGGAACGAGCGGCACCACCTTGAATCTGGGGATCAATGGGGTGTTCAATAACCCGGTCACCGTCCGGGCGGGGAGTGGCGGCACGGCCAAAATCGACAATTATGTCAACTACAGTCCCATCCTTGCGGGTCCCGTCACGCTGGACAAGGAACTGATACTATCAGCCGCAGCCAACACGCACTCGTTAACCGTGAGCGGCGACATCGGCGGAGTCGGCGGGTTGACCATTGCAAGCGGCGGGTCGCCGGTCATTCTAACTGGCGCTAACACCTACTCAGGACCGACGCGGGTGACATCGGGAAAAGTGGAACTTTCCGGCACCTGCACGCTGGCCTCCCCACTGCTAGCACTGGGTGCTGGAGCCACGCTGGACGTTTCTGGCTTGGGTGCTCCGTTGGTGCTGGCTGCCGGTCAAACGCTGGCCCAGAGCACCGCGACCACGGCATTTTTGAGGGGCAGCATCAATGCCGCGCAGGGGAAGATTTCCTTAATGTCCAACGGCACGACTCCGGCATTCTCACTCGCCAACGGGACGCTCACTCTCTCTGAAAACACGGTCGTCCGCATTGAGGGAGGTTTCACCGCCGCTGGCACCTATCCACTCATCGTCCCGGCAGACGGCGGCGCGGTCGCGGGTGTGGTGCCGCAAGTCTCGCTCTTCCGGGCTAGCGGCTTTCTGAGAATCCGTGGTGGTCGCCTCGAGTTGGTGGTGGACTCGGTCGCGGATCCTCTGAACTACCACCTGGCGCTCAATGGCAATGACGCAACGGGCGAAGGAACCCTGTTAAATCCATGGCAATCCATCACCAGGGCGCGCGACTACCTGCGCACGCTCGGCCCGCAGAGCGGCGACATCACCGTGCATCTGCGGGGCGGACGCTACGAACTAAAGAAAACCCTCGAATTCAACTTCGCCGATTCCGGCACTAACGGGCATCGCGTCATCTACCGGTCCCATCCGGGGGAAACCGCCACTCTCTCCGGCGGCAAGCGCGTCACGGGCTGGACCCAGGTGCCCGGAAAACCGTATTGGGTCGCCGCTGTCCCGACCTCGGCCGGGTTCGCCGACTATTTCCGCCAGCTCTACGTCAATGGCGTGCGAGCCGAGCGGGCCCGGTCGAATTGGATCAGGTCTGCGAACTACCTGATCGATCCGCAGGATGCCAATACCTGCAATGGCTTGATCTTTCCCCCCGGTTCCGCTCTGAAGAATTATTCGAACCTCGCTGACCTGCGCCTGCTCCACATCGTCGCCTTCAAGGTGGATGAGTTTCCGGTCACCGGGATTTCCACCAGTCCGGGCGACGGAAGGCTTCAGGTCGCGCTGCAACAGCCATATTGCCAGGAGCGCTACATCTATCGGGGAGGACCGCCGGAAAATTACACTTGGAAAGAGACGGATCCGTGGATGGTCGTCAACGCGATCGAGGAACTCGACGAACCCGGCGAATGGTGTCTGAACCGCTCCACGCGGGAGGTTCACTATTATCCATTTTCCTATGAAACCATGAGCGAAGCTTTGGTTTACGCGCCGGTGGTGGAAACGTTGCTCAGCGTGAACGGGGCTTCAAGCGCCGACAAGGTGCGCAACCTGCGGTTCCAGGATCTCGCCTTCGAGCATGGCAACTGGCTCTTTCCCCGGGACTATTACATCGGCGGCACCCAGGCGGAGATTCTATACAACGGCGCGCCACCCGAAGGAAGTATCGGCTATCGCCAGGAGATGCCCGGACAGATCAAGCTGGTCCACACCGATGGGATCGAGTTTCTCGGAAACACCATCCGCCACATGGGGTCCTGCGGCATCCATCCCTACGAAGGCGCGCGCAACACCTTGATCCAGGGCAATACCTTTCTCGATCTAACGGGCGCGGCGGTGCTGGGGGGGCACTGGTCTAATGGCGGTGAGCTCTGCGCGAATACCGTCGTGGCCGACAACGTGATCCGCAAGATCGGCATGGATTTCATGGCGGGCACCCTGGTGAACAACCTGCGCCATAGCGGATTCCAGGTCTTGCGCAACGACATGGCGGACTCTCAATACATGGGATTTCACCAGCGGAACCAAATCGGCAAGCTTCCCGCGGACGGCCAGGGAGGCACGGTGGTGGCGTCCAATCGCATCTCCCTGGTCATGGCCGGCGCCCGCTACGGGGTGAGCGACGGCGGATCCATCTACAGCTTCGGTGTCTGGCCGGACAGCTCCGCAACCGGAAATGACATCTACGATTTGAACCAGCCGAAGGGTGTTCTCAGCCACGCGGTGGGTCTCTATCAGGACAACGACAGTTACGGGTGGACCTGGTCCCGGAACGTGATCCGCAAGGTTTTCCCGGGAGTGGAGGGCTGCCATTGGGTTCGCTACAACACAACCGACCCGAACGTGAACGTGGCAACCGGCAATTTAACCGATGCCACCGCAGTGACGACTACCGGGCTGATAGAAAACATCGATTACACGACATTCCCGCCCGGCGCGCCACCTCCGAAGGCGCAGGAGATCATCAATGCGGCCGGTGTGGGACCCGGATATCGTCATCTCCTGGAACGCGTTTACTCCGGAACGAATCTTGCTCAGGGAAAAACCGCGTGGGCCTCAAGCGTGTTCGCCCCCGGATTCGAGGCCACCCGTGCGGTGAACTGGGACTACGGCGACCTGTGGCATTCCGGAACGGGCGCGACCGACAGTTGGTGGGCGGTGGACCTGGGCGCATCCCATGTGATTCAGCGGCTTGAAATCGCCGCGCGAATCGACATGGACGATCCCTCCGCGCGTCAAAGCTTCGAAGTCCAGGGAGCCAACAACCCTGAGTTTACGGACCACGTCGTCATCGCTGAACAAAACGCCATCCCGTTCGCCTACAAACAGACAAAACTGCGCAACTCCTGGATCAAATATCCGAACAACCCGCGCGGTTTCCGTTATCTCCGGGTGAAAAAGACCAACGGCGGAAAGTTGAACTTCTCCGAGTTCCAAGCCTACGGCTACCCCGCCCCCGCGAATCCGACCGGACACGTCTGGGACGCCGGGGCAAATGGCGCGCTAAACGACGGCGGCGGCGAGTGGCATGCCCCTAACCAATGGTGGACCGGCGGCGCGAACCGGTCGTGGGCGGACGGCAACGACGTCGTCATCGGCAACGGAAACGGAGTGGCGGGCACCGTCACCGTCACCGGGGCGAGTCCGAAGGTCACCCGGCTGACCTTTGCCCAGGCAGGCAGCGGAACCTACATTCTAACCGGCGCACCGGTGGAACTGAGAGGGCCGGAATCGACCACCATCGATGCCGAGGCTGACGCGGTGGTGCAAAACGATCTTCTATCAGGTGGGGCCATCGTGAAGGAGGGTGCCGGTTTGCTCACCCTGGCGGGAAATAACAACTTTGCCGGTGATGTGAAAGTCAATGCAGGACGAATCGTCCTCGGGAACTCCATGAGTCTGCGGAGCAGCCCGTGGAATACCACCGGCGCCTCCGCAACGATTGGAATCGACGTGGCCGGGCACCCGGAGCCCGCCCTCGGTGGCCTGAAGGGCGATGTCGATCTGGCCCTGGGGATCCGCGGCTATGAGGTTGTCAGCAATCTGACCCTTGATGTTAGAATAGGCGAAATTGCCAGCTATGGGGGCGTTATCGCCAACGGTGCGCCGGGCATGGCCTTCACCAAGACGGGCGGGGGCACGCAGATTCTTGGCGCTGCGAACACCTACACGGGTCCGACCGTCCTTCAGGCCGGTAACTTGGCCCTGGAGGGTGGCGACAACCGGTTGGCTCCCACAGACACTATGGTGATCAACGGGGAAACCGGCTCCATGGTCTCGCTCGATCTGAGATCCACGGCACAAACGCTTTCGAATCTGGTCCTTCAAGCACCCGCTGGGATCACCGCCAGCATCCGCGGTGGCACGGGTTCCCTGGCGCTGGTCGGTGCTACCGATCTTCAGCTCGGGCCGGGAGGAAGCATGGGAGCAAACATTTTCAATACCGTGGTGGACTTGAATGGACTGGCCAATTTCACCTCCAACGCTCCGGCCAACACCTTCCGGGTTGGCCTCCAGTCCGGGGCGACTAACAGCAGCACGGCCACCGGCAGTTCGCTGGTAAGCCTGGCGGCGAACAGCACGATCACGGCCTCCAGCCTCAGGATTGGCGATGTCGTTTCGACCTGGAGCGGCGGGCGATCCACCCTCCGATTGGGCGCCAACAACACCCTCAACGTGGGTTCGATCCTGCTCGCCGCAAGCAACCGCTCGAATGGCGTGCTTGAATTCGCTGCGCCGGGATCGGTCTTGAAGGTCCGGAATACCAACGGCACCAGCGCGGTCGGCACTTGGAATATCGGATCGGTGAACAATTTCTCCAACAACGCATGGACGGCCACTGCGGACTTCTCCAGCGGTTCGTTAGAAACGCTCGCCACCACCCTGAACATCGGGGTGGCGAATCCCAGTGCGGCCACCCGCGGAGGGGCCGTGACCGCCTCCCTCATGATGGGCGCGGGCATTCTAACCGCTGCGGCGATCAATCTCGGCTCCTGCACCAGCACGGCCGTGGGAGCCAGTGCCGGAGCATCCGCGACGGGCGTCTTCACCCTCAACAGCCCGGCCGGCGAGGTGAATGTGGGAACCTTGATCCTGGCCACCAATACGATCAGCCTGACCGGAAACAACAGGGTTTCCGGCACCTTCCATCTCACCGACGGCACCCTGAAAGCCACGAACGTTCGCAAAGGAGTCCAGACGGGCACTGCCATCGCCACGGCGGCTTTCGAATGGGCGAATGGAACCATTCGCAACCGTCCCGGAACCGATCTCGTTTGGGAGAATGTCCCGGTGACACTTCTCCCCGGAACCCATGTTTTCGACGTCGCGGGGGGAGCCCGTGTCAGTCTGAGCGCAGCCTCGCCGATCAGCGAGTCCGGCGGTACGGGCCATGGCATCGTGAAAACCGGTGCGGGCACGCTCAGCCTAGCGGGTGCCGGCAGCTATACCGGCATCACCCATGTGGCCGAGGGGGAACTCGCGCTTGCGGGCAGCACTCTCGCTTCTCCGCTGGTCGTCGATGCCGGTGCCGCGTTGCGCTTCACCTTGGGCTCACCAGCCACGTCGACCGCAGTGGTCACCTTCTCCGCCGGTTCCATCATCCGCGTCACTGGACCTCCGGCCGCTCCGGGCAGCCACACGCTCATGATGGCATCCTCGATCACCGGAACGCCCGTGTTGGATTCATTTCCGGACCACTCCCTGGTCATCGAGCAAGGAACCACCCTCAAACTGATCCACTCACCGGGCGGTTACACCGCATGGGCGGCCACCAACGCCGGCGGCCAAACGGCCGGCCTCGATTATGACCGCGACGGAGCCAGCAACGGCATCGAATACTTCCTCAACGCCGCTCCCGGATTCACCGCGTTACCAATTCCGGCTGTCTCCGACAAGATTTCATGGAGCAATGGCGGCAACATCCCCGCCTCCGATTACGGCCTTGCCAACGGAGGTCAGTTCGAGGTGCAGACAACGCCCGACTTGGTCATCTGGACGCCGGTATCGAAAATTGATCTAGCAGCCAACACCCACAGTGAAGTGAGCTACATGCTGCCCGCCGGACAAACCAGGATCTTCGCCCGTCTGGTAGTCGAGCCCGAGTGATCCACCTCCGGTAATCCTTCCAGCAGGCATCTCACCACCAGCGCCAGATGTTCGGTTTTCTCGCGGCATTCAGTGCGGGTTCGCTCTGGTCGCCCTCCAGCATCGCCACGTGGCCGTCGGTGAAGGCATACATCGCGCGGCCCCTGCGGCTGACGCGGTAGCGGGACTCGGCGTCGTTGCGGGTGGTCGCCTGCTGGTCCGGGATGGCGACGAGGCTGTCGTTGAGGATTTCCGCGATCATCACAATGCGGGTCGAATCGGGTATGCGGTTCAGGTAGCCCATCCACGGATTGCTCAGTCCCGGGGTAGACGGCGCGATGTGGATGTTGCGGCCGAAGCCGGCGGCCTTCTTGACGTTCGGGTAAAGGACATTGGGCGACCAACCGGCATATGGCTTCGTGTTCTCGGCATACCAGATTTCATTGTGCTTCCAGTTGTAAATGCTGTTGGGACTGTAAGACTCTGTCCCGCCGAGGTAGCGTTCGATAGCCTCGCCAAAGTGCCAGCGGTTTCCTTGGCCGATGTCGGTGCTGTCCATCGGAAGACTTGCGTTGGGAAGCCTGCCATTGTTTTCGGAGGCATAGCCTAGCGCCGCGCTGGCGATGCTGCGCATCCGGTTGATGTCGCGCGCATCTCCGGCCTTTTCCCTCATCGAGCGGGTGAGCGAAAACAAGATGCCGGCCAACACGGCGATGATGACGAGCACGACAAGGATCTCGATGAGGGACATACCTCGATGAAATGGCCTGTCATTGCAGGTTTTACCGCGACTCTGGATTTGCCTGTGCCGGGAGGTTGCTAAAACAACCGATGCTACTGGCCTTTGGGCGGTATCAGGGTGGGGGAATCGGTTGCGGGAAACTGGGTTGAACGTGGGCTTATTCATCAAATTGAATCCGCAGGCGGGCGAATTTCTGGACAGAATATTTTTTCCCCCAATAACCTCCGACAGGGTCCTCCAAGTGGATTGTTGGCTTTTCAATGAGGATTTAGCCCGTTTGGAGGAATGGGAAGGTCTTCTCAAAACACCAAAACAATCACCGCCTCAAGGTGGTACAGGTGACTCCCTGACCGTTTGATTCGTTTCATCGCTCCATCCCGGTTCGTGCGGGGTTGGGCTTTTTTGTCGGGCGTATCTGTGGGGGCAGCCAACTCCTTTTGGCAATGTTGACGCAAAAACGTACCCTCGTGCCGCAAGATTCCCCCTGTTCCTTCTCGGTCAATCCCTGTCTCTCTATTAATTATTCTGGAATGGAATCTTTCCCGCCTTTCAGAAAAACCCAGGTCCCGGAAAATCCACTCATGAAAGCCCGCATCAATCCGTTCCTCCGCGCAGCCGCGCTTCCCGCCATCATCTCACTCAGCCTCTTCGCCGGCCTTGCCAACGGCCAGTCGATCAAAGAGGACAACGCCCTCCCGCTCGATGCTCCGGCGAGCTGGACGAACAACAGCGTCCCTACCGGAGCGCTGGCCACATGGAACAACATCGTCACCGCGGCAAACACAACGACCATCGGCGCGGGAGTGTCTTTCAGCGGCATTTCCATCACTGATCCCGCAGGAAACGTGGCGATCAACGCCGGCTCCGGCGGCACGCTTGCTCTTGGTGCCGGTGGTATCGACATGACCTCCTCCGATGACACGCTCACCTTGGGCAGCGCCATCAGCCTTGGTGCCGACCAGACTTGGACCACCGGCGTCTCCGGGGCCGCCAGTTCCGTCCAGATCACCTCGAGCGGAATCATTTCCGGCAGTGGAAAACTCACTCTCAGCTCCTCCAATACCCGTGCCGTCGCGCTCAATGCAGCCAACACCTTCACCGGTGGCTTTACCCTCAATACCGGTGCTATCGTCAACACCGGAGTGGCAGCGGTTTCTTCCGCATCCGGCACGACATCCAGTCCGCTGGGCACCTATGATGGAAACCAGGTCCTCACCATCAACGGCGGGCGGATCAACAGCGGAAATTTTGCCTTCCACGCCCGGAGCGCTTCCATCGCCGGAGATTTCACCTTTGCCTCCACGGCCCGCACGGAGTTCGGTGGCACCTTTGATCTGGGAGGCGGCACCCGTACCATGACCCTCACCCGTAGCACCAACGCCACCAATGCCGTAATCTTGGGCGGCAACAACGCCCTCCGCTTCAGCGGAGTCGCGACCACCGGACTTACCACCATCGGCAATGGGTCCCTTCGGCTTGCTGCGGATGCCAGCGTCGCCGCCAGCAATTTCGTGCCGGTGATCACCAATTTAGGCACGGTCTTCACCAATAATGCGGGACTCATCCTAGGGTCGAAAGTCATCTATTCCGCCGGTTCGGGAAGCCTCAATGTCGCCAACGCCGTGCCAAGCGTCACCCTGGAGACAGGTTCGTACTGGAACCTGGCTGAAGGGGCGGCTGTGCGGAATCCACAGGTAAACTCACTCGCCGGCACCGGCACAGTCCTCTCGCTTTATAATGGTGCCGTCCCCACCACCGCCTTCTTGCTGACCATCAGGGGAAATACCGGCACGAGCACCGATTTCTCCGGTTCCATCGTCAACTCGGACCTCATCACCTTCCCAACCTCGACCGCCAGCATCATGGGAGTCACCAAGGCGGGTAACACCACCCAGATCCTCTCCGGCACCAATACCTACACCGGTCCCACCGCCGTCACCGGCGGCAAGCTCGTGACCACCACCAAATCGAGCAACGGTACCATCACCACTTCCGCCAGCACCACGCTCGGCGTGAAGGTGGACACCGCCGGAACCGACCTCAACGTCACCGGCCTCACCTTCGCCGCCAGCACTCTGGAAATCGATTTGAACAATCTGGGCAATCCCACTGTGCCCGTCATTTCCAACTCCGGAAACACGACCCTAAACGGCACCGTCACCGTCAATCTCCTCAATCCGGCTCTGCTCACCACCGGCCCGATCACGCTGGTCGACACCATCGGCACCCGTGCCGGTGCCGGTGCCTACGTCCTCGGCACGCTGCCTGCCGGGGTGAATGCCACCCTCAGCGAAGCAAGCGGTGATCTCATCCTCACCATCAACTCCTTCAACCCGATCTATCAATGGACCGGTGCCACCACCAACGTCTGGAATCTCAGCAGTGCCAACGTCAACTGGACCAAGAGCGGTCTCGCCTCCGCCTACTTGGACGCGCCGAATTACGACGTGACTTTCGACGATAGCGCGGCGGGCTCCACTTCCATCAATATCGCCGCGACCGTCTCGCCCAAGTCCACCACCCTCGACGCCACCGCCAAGACCTACACCCTTGCCGGTTCGGGTAAAATCTCCGGCAGCGGCGGCTTGACCAAGAAGGGCTCTTCCACCGTTACCGTCTCCACCCCTAACGACTACCTCGGCGCCACCAGCATCGATGCCGGAACCTTCAAGCTCGGTGCTTCCAACGTCATCCCTAACGGCACCGTCAGCGTCGCCGGCATTCTTGACCTCGCCGGCTTCAGCGACACGGTCAACACCCTCGGCGGCAACGGCCAACTGCTCGACAGCACCACGGGCACGTCCGTCCTTACCGTGGGAAACGCCGACACCACCTCCAGCTTCGGTGGGTCCATCTCGGACACGGTCGGCCTCACGAAAATCGGCACCGGCACCTTCACGCTCACCGGCACCACCTCACACACCGGAGCCACTCTCATCAGTGGCGGCAGTTTGGAAATCGGCAACGGTGGCACTTCCGGTGTGCTGTCTCCCTCAAGCGTCCTCACCAACAACGGCACTTTCAAAATCAACCGCAGCAACACCGCCACCCAAGGCACTGATTTCCCCGCCATCAACGGCAGCGGCGCGGTCGTCAAAGCCGGGACCGGCATCACCGTGCTCAATGTGGCTAACGGCTACTCTGGAGTCACCACGGTCGAGTCCGGCTCTCTCGCCCTGACCGTCCCCGGCGCACTCGGCGGCACCGCCGCAGGCACCACCGCCCTGAACGGGGCATCCATCCTCCTGCGTAACGGTATCACTGTCTCCGGGGAAACCGCCACCATCACCGGTCTCGGCAGCGGCGCCCGCGGAGTCATCCGCGCCGATGGGGCGGACGCTGAGTGGGCGGGCAACATCGTGGTCGTCTCCGGCACCACCGACACCCGGCTCGGCGGCTCGGTTTCCGCAGGCGGCACCCTGACTCTATCCGGAGCGATCAGCGGCGGAGATCCCACCAACATCAGCGATGCCAACGTCGCCTTCAACGGCTACCCTGCCACCGTCTCCGTGCGTTCAAACGATCCTTCCGACACCGTCGTTCTCAGCGGCGCCAGCAGTTTCAACGGAAACTTCGCCATCTTCGTCGGCCAGGTCCGACTCGATGGCGCAAACAACCGCCTGCCAGTCAGCTCGCGCCTGCTGCTCGGTTTCGCCGGCACCGCACCGGTGCTCGACCTCAACGGCAGAAGCCAGCAGCTCGCCGGACTTTACGACTATCAGTCCGGCTCCGGCGCATTGGCGAACGTTACCAACACCTCGGGCACATCCGCCACTCTCACGGTGAGTTCCACTGATATCGGCCAGCCTGCCGGAGCGGGGGCATCCGCCGACGTCACGCCCACCTACACCGGCGCCCTCTCTGGAAATCTCGCCTTGGTGAAATCCGGTGTCGGTCACTTGTACCTCAAGTCCCCTAATTCCTACACTGGAAGCACCACCGTCAGCGGCGGCATCCTCACCTTGGGAAATGGCACGGACAACACCTCGCTCGCCAACGCCGCGGATGTGGTCATCGGTGCGTCCGGCACCCTCAAGCTCGACTACTCCGGCACCGACTCGATCGACCAACTCACCATCGCAGGAGTCGGCAAGGCTCCCGGCGTCTATGGCAAGCCCGGCTCCGGCGCCCAGTTCACCGATCCGCGGATCGACGGCGCCGGCACACTCACCGTCATCGCCGGCCCATCCACAAGCGGTAACTTCGCCTCATGGGCCAATGATCCGCTCAAAGGAAACATCCCCGGCCAGCCTGCTCTAGGCGACTTCGATTCCGACGGTCTGTCCAATCTCACGGAATACGCGCTCGGCCTCAATCCACGGATCTCAAGCGTCCCCGCAGGAACCTTCTCCGGCGGCATGCTCACCTTCACGAAAGGCTCTGATGCCTTCGCCAACGGTGACGTTACCTGGGTCATCGAGCAGTCCTCCGATCTCAGCGCCTGGGCTCCGGTGAACCCGGCGGTCAACAATTCCACCACCATCTCCTTCACGTTGCCGGCCGGGCAGCCGAAAATCTTCGCCCGCCTCAAGGTCACCCAAGTGCCCTGATCGGGCGTGGTCCGGTAGGACAGGGCCGATACATGGGATTTCCCGACGCAAAATGACCCGTCTCCGCCGCAAGATTCCCCCGGCGGAGACGATAGACTTCACAATGCCGCAGGGTAGTTGGCTGCAGGAATTCCACCCCGTCCATCCAACGTCATGAAACCTTTTGTCCTGATTCTTCTCGCAACCTCATTCGTAGTGCGCGCGGAGTTCGATCCTTCGACGTCTCCGTTCGCGGACAAGCCCTGTGATTCCTATGCGAACCACCGCGACGCGTCGGGCAATCCGGCAGTTCTCCGTTGGGGAGACGCGCCTTTCGGGGACTTCGGATCGCGCACGGTTAGTTTCGATCATGGTGGCTTCCGCAAACTCCGCCAATCGCCGCCTGCCGGCGTGCATCCGAGGATTTTCTTCGGTCCCGACGATCTGGCAGAAGTCAGAAAGCGCGTTCGCGAAACCCGCTGTGGCCAGGAGGCGTGGAAGAACATTCTTTCATGGACCGAGATGGCGAAAGGGCGCTATGATGACACGCTCGACTACGCACAGCCTGACCGCTGGAAAGGTGGCTTCGGCGGACTTCGCGGTCGGGTCCCGCTTTTCCGGCTCGGCATTCCCCGCGAGAGTGGTAAATCTCCCTATAACAAAAATGTAACCGCCGCTGCAGTCTATCAGTCACTCGTGGATGGATCGGCGAAGGATTTTCCCGCTTACTATTGGAACACGCTCGCGCTCGAAGCCTTCCGCTGCCTCATCGACGAGGACCGCGCCGGAGCCAAAGCCGCCGGTTCCGCCGTGGTCACAATGATGAAAATCGACCAAGCGAAACGCGCCGCCGATCCGAAACAACAGGGCAAGACCCCGTCCCAGCCCGTCGGTGCGTTCCAACTCGCCTTCGCCTACGATTTCCTCTTCAACGACCTCACGCCCGCCCAGCGCAAGCTCATCCATGCCGAGCTCGCGGAGACCACCTGGTCCCACGACAACTACGGCACCTTCAACACCGCGGAAAGTTCCCGCAGCAACTGGGCGACCTTTTCCTACTGGCTCATCCAGGTGCTCGCCATCGAGGGTGAGCCCGGATTCAACGAACTCAAGGTGCGCGGCATGTATCGTGGCTGGCGGAATTTACTAACTTATGGCTGGTTTGAGTCGGGAGCGACCTTCGAGGGCGAGGCCAAGAACCAGCTCGGGATGGACGGCGTCATCGCCTTCGCCACGCGTCGCTCCGCCTATGGATTCGAGGACCTTTGCGGCCATCCCTATCTGCGGGCCTACGCCACCAAGTTCCTGCCTCACAGCGTGAACCCGATGCTCTCGGGATTTCATAAATACGACCTGCTAGGGGGCAGCCGCGCCACCAGTGCCGGAGCCGCCCCCGCCGATACGGTGGGTCTGAAATTCATGTTTCCCGATGACAAGGCGATCGACTGGATCTATCGGAAATCCGTCGGCGAGGATTATGCAAACGTGCCCGACCGCCCGGACGGTTATTTCAACGCGCTGTTGTTTTTCGCGATCTTTGCCAGCGATTTTAATACTTCTAACAATGATCCCGCCAAGCTCGCTCTCGGTGACACCTTCTTCTGCGGCGAGCGCGCGCTGATGATGACGCGCAGCTCGTGGGACAAGGATGCGATGATGCTCAACATGCACACAAGACAGGCGAACGGCGGTCATCCCTTCGCGGATCGCAACGCGATCATGCTCGCTGGAGCGGGGCGGGTCTGGTCGCCTAACGGATATGCGGCTTTCCGGACGATGGAGAACAGCGTGGTTTCCATCGATGGAAAAAGTCAGAACGAAATCGTGCCCGGCCGCTGTGTTGATTTCCAACGGACGGACACGGCATCGTTCATGGTGGGGGATGCGAAGTATTCGTGGGACTGGGATTGGAAGCGGCTTGAGAAGGGCGGCGGATATTACGAGGTCTCGGACGTCGACGCGGGCAACGTGGCTGTGCCGCCCGGTTGGGAACCCGTTCTCCACAGTGTGAATGATTTCGCTTACAAGAAACTCCCGCACGCCTATCTCGACTGGCCGCAGTTCCGCTACGCCCACTGGCTCCTGCCGAAGGGGGCGCTCTCGCCCTACGTGCGCCGTCCGCTGAATCCGATTCAAAAGGCATTCCGCACGGCGGGGCTTGTCCGAGGCTCGTTCCCCTATGCGGTTGTCATCGACGACATCCGCGTGGACGATTCCATCCATCGCTACGATTGGACACTCGCGCTGGAATACGACATTCGGATCGCCAGTGTCGAAAAGCACGCGGACGGCTCGCTCGATGTCATTCTAACCGGATCAGACCCCGATCAGAAATTTGAGCGCCCCAAGGAACCTCTGCCATCCGCCATCGACGCCGGGACCCGGATTCCGCCTGGCCAGCCGATGTTGCTGGTGAAATTGCTCAACCGCTCCACCGATCCCGGCCAGTCCGTTATCGAGCCGGTGATCGTCGAGCTGCCCAACGCGGCGGATGCCGTGAAATACGGGCGCATCCGGCGGCTGGTGATTTCCTCCGAGTCCGTGGCTCCGGATTTCAAGTTCATCCTCGCACCTTTCCGGCAGGGCGGACCCGTGCCCCGGATCGCCTGGGACAAGACGAGCGCCACCGCCACTGTTAGTTCCGGCGATGCCACGGACACCCTTGTTTTCTCTACGGCTCATTCCGGCAAAACCGACGTGGTGATCGATCGAAAAACCGGAACAGCTCCTGCCACAAAAATCATCCATGTTGACAAGCCGATCACTCCATTGGCGGATGTGCTCGCCGACAAGCGGGCCAAGGAGATTGCCGATACGAAGGCATGGGTGAATAGCGAACTGGCGGGTTTCAGTCCCAGGTCTCTCGACGGTCTCGTGGCGTATTGGAATTTTGAAGATTTACAGGATTCTAAAACGTCATCTGTTGGAAGTCTAACTGCTGAGATGGATTGTGCCGGTGGCAGGCTCGTCCCCGGGAGGGTCGGCAAAGCGTTGCAATTCACCGGTGCCAAGGAGGGTGTTCCGCTTCCTATCGATTTGAGCGGGTTCGCATCCGCAGGCTTCACCATCGCTTTCTGGGCGAAGGATGCGGAGCGGAAGGGTGGCTATTTTTTAAACAACAACGGCAATCGCGGCATCAGCCTGGGAATCGAAAACCAAACACTCAGGGCGGATGCTGATTCTCGGCATCGCTGGTGTAAATCGCCGGCGACATTCGACGGGTGGCAGCACGTCGCCTGGACCCATGATGGTAAGACCATGCGGCTCTATCTGGGCGGCAGGGAAGTGGCCTCGGGTGATGCGTCCGCGCCGTTTGGTGTATCGAAAAACACCACCCTGGCTCCCGGATTCGCTGGTGTCCTTGATGAGCTCGTGATCTGCCGCCGCGCACTTTCTGCGGATGAGATCGCCCGGGTCTTTGCGGTGCAGACCTACGGACCGGGAACACAGTGACCGCTTGTCTTGATCACGGGAATCGAGACCTTGGCGCTTCTGGAACTTGACGTAAAATCATCCGCCCACGACGCAAAATCACCCCTGTTGACTCCCGACGGGTTGCCATTGATTGTTTGTGAACTTCGGGAAGGTTTTTTCGATAGTCTTTCCACCAACCACCAAGCCACAAAAACCCATGAAACCACGATTCTTTTCATTCACGCGAACCGCACTGATCAAGGCGACTCCAGCCATCATTGTCATTGCCCTGTCATCCGGCGTTACCCAGGCCGCCAACAAATACTGGGACCTCAACGGCACGACTGCCGGTCTCGGCGCGGGCACCGGCTCTTGGGATCTATCCGCCACGAACTGGAACGCAGCGACAGCAGGCACTGCAGCCACCGTTGCTTTCGTCAACGGCGATGACGCGTTTTTCCAGACCGCAGGAATCAACACGGTCACTCTCGGTGCCAACCTCACCGCGAATTCCATCACTCAAACCACGAGCGCCACTGCCACCATCATCAGCTCGGGAGCAGGCACACAGATCACAATCACTTCCGGCAGAATCGACAGCACCGGCAATCAGCCGTTCATTATCAATCCCGATATTGTCCTCAGTGCCGCCGGCACGATTACGTCCTCACTGTCCACCAACCCGATCACTCTGGCCGGCGTAGTGAGCGGCGTGGGATTCACCAAAGCGGGAATAGGCACGCTCAATCTCAACGGAGCCAACACCTATACCGGAACCACCAACGTCATCGCGGGCACAGCCAGCGTTGCGGGTGCCACGGCCAACATCAATTCTTCTTCTGCAATCACCCTCGGTGGTATCGGGCTTACCGCCACACTCACCCTGGACAATACGGCGGGCATCGCGAACCGGGTCAATGACACGGCGCCTGTTTCACTTTCGACAGGCGGTGCCTTGAGCCTCGTGGGCAACGCCAGTGCGAATACCACCGAAACGATCGGTGCCCTCACACTCGGCTCTGGCGGTTCGTCCATCACCATTTCCGGAACGGCGGCAGGC
>JANODE010000202.1:0-10113 GCA_031412525.1 Akkermansiaceae bacterium
GGTGGGCTCGGGGACGGCCGTCCAGTTTAATGTGGTGCTTCCATTGAAGGTGAAAGTACCCTCTCCGGTCACCAAGCCGCCCGTCAGGTTGGTTCCATTCGCATTGAAGGTGCTAAAGATGGAGGCCAAGCTTGTTCCTACGCCGGAGCCGCTGAAGACATTGTTCCATGTTTTATTCGTATCCCAGAATGCATCCGCGAATGACTTGCCGCTGCCCAGGACGATCTTGAAGATGGCCCCGGAACCGGTCAGTGAGTTGGCGGAGCCGTTCAGCACAACGTTATCGTAGGTCCCGGCGTTTGCTGTGTCGGCACCGGGATCGGTCGAGGCGGCTTGCTGCATATCCCACTCGAAGATGGAGGTGGAATTCAGAGCAAGTCCCGCACCGAAGGTCAAGGTGCCTGCAGTGGCAGTTGCACTTCCGGGAGCAAGGGTGGCGGTTGTGAGAGTGGTCGCGCCGCTGATGCTGCCACTGCCGCCAAGGATCGCACCAGACGAAACGGAGACAGTCCCCGTGCCGGTTGCTGACCCGGTAGTGTTGTTAGCCAACAAAGCGCCAACGCTTACGGTGGTCGCCCCGGAGTAGGTGTTGGCCCCGGAAAGGATGAGTGTGCCGGCACCGTTTTTCGTCAGCGTCTTGAGGGCAGTTGCCTCGCCAATCGCTCCGCCTAGGGTGAGAGTATTGCCCGAGTTGGTCACCGAGACGGCTAGGTTGCTGTTGAGCGTCATCGGGACGTTGATCGCGTTGGCGTTGCCGCTCGCGCTGCTGTCCGCGATTGTGGCCGCCGCCCCACCACCCGTGTTGTCCAGGATGATTGGGCCCGTGCCGTTGATCGTATAGTTGTGCCCGGCCAACGCGCTGGCGAACTGGATGCCCTGCACGTTACGCATGCTGTTGAGCGTCACCGCATTGTCCCCCGTGCCCGTGCCAATGCCGTCGGCAAACTGTGCGATGGCACCGGACGGAGCTGCGCCGTTCGAGCCCGGGTCATACACCGACCAGTTCGCCGCCGCTGCGGTTTCCCACGCGGAGCCCGTCGCCCCGGTGTAGGTGTTGCCCGCGGTGAAGTTGCCCAAGCTCACAGTGCCACCTGCCCCAGTGGTTACCGTCGCGTTGAACGCCCCGGTGCCAGAGGCAATCAGGTTGGTCACCCCGCTCTTCGCGGTCTGGTAGTTGGTGAAGTTGCCGCTGAGCGTCCCAGTGGACGTGAGCACAGTGAACGTGTTGGCGTTGGTCGGCACGAAGGGCGTGCCGCCGCTGCCGTTGATCAGGTTGACCAGCAGGTTGCCGTTCAGCGCGGTCGCGCCGCTGACCGTCACGTTGCTGGAGCGGCCCGCATTGGCCGCGTCCTGGAAAACTGTGGAAGCCGTCGTGCCGCCCAGGTTCAGGGCCAGGGAGCCGCTGGCCTGCTGCGTGTAACCGCCCGTGATGGCCGTCCGGCCCGAGACCGGCGTCTGCGTGATACTCGTCACCCCATTGGTGGTCGTAAAGGCCAGCGCGTTGCCACCCGGAGCAAGCGTGCCGCCGTTGTTGACCAGCGTGCCAATGTTGTTGGAGACAGTTGCCTGCCCTGTTGTCGCCGTGGCCGCAGCGTTGGAGCCGATGCCGGTGGCGTTATACCCGCCTGCCGTCAGCGTGCCGCCGTTGAAGTTGAAGTTGACGAAGCTGCCCACGCTGGAGGTGCCGCTGGTGAGAATGGTGCCGTTAACCAAAAGCGTGCCCCCGGTCAGTGTGTAGGCATCTGCCTGCGTGGCCGTGCCAGTTCCAAAAACGCCAATGGTCAAATTGGAGTTGGTCGCAGCGCCCCCCAAACCGCCGCCCGCGCTGGTGGTCCTGCCGATTTGCACCGTGCCGCCGCTCTGGTTGAAAAGGCCGTTGCCGGCCACCGTTGCGTTTAAGGCGACGTCTCCACCGATCTGGGCAGCGGCCGCGCCTTGGGCGATGTCCACCAGCCCGCTCTGCACGTTAAAGGTTGAGGTATTTGCGGCGCCCGAGTTGCCCAAGGCAAATCGGTTGGCATTGGAGACCGTGGTGTTCGCGTTGGTAATGAGCATCGTGCCACCGTTAACGTTGATGGTCGATCCGTTGGCTGTATAGCGCGCCCCGCGGTAGGTGCTCGTTCCTCCGAGGTAGGTGGCGTTGAGAAGTTGCCCGGCGGCATTATTGGCGCTGAAGTCTCCGAGCGTCCACGATCCGGAATTAACAACGAGACTGCCCGCATTTCCGCCAACGCCAACGCCGTTCACCGTCGAAACGATGGTGTTGGAGCTGATAGTGAGCGGTGCGTTTATGCCATTGCCGCCTAGTTCCAAAGTCGCATTGGCACCGACGCTCACCACGTTGATGTTCGAGGTGTTCAGTGTCACCGAATTCGTCCCGGTGGGTGCGATGATCAAGCGCCCATTGGTCGATGCCGTGGAAGTGACGCTCAAGGCGGAAGCCGTAGAAAACGCAGCGACTGACGCCGAGTTCGAGACGTTCCCAGTGAGAACCAGGTTACCTGTGCTGCTGAACGATACGGGCGCTGTCGTATTCACACTGACCGGACCGCTGAAAGATAAGTTGTTCGTGCGATTGAGGGACAATCCACCGCCGTTAAACCCAAGGGCCGAGGAATTGCCCAAATCACCCGTTGTGCCCCCGTTGCCAATCTGCAGGGTGCCTTGGTTGATGGTGGTCTGGCCCGTGTAAAGGTTGGCCTGCGTCAACGCCACCGTGCCGCCGCCCGCCTTGGTCAAGCCGCCGCCCGCCGCCGACGTGTTGATTGGGCTGTCAATAGTCAAGGTCGCACTGGTATTCGCGTTGGTGATGATCGCTTCGTTGGCCCCAGTCGTGCCGAAGATGATTGAGCTGAAACCGGTGACCGTGGATGAACCGCTGCCCCCGGTGGCCACGTTGGCCAGCGCCCCGCTGGTCAGCGTCAAGGTGTTGTTGTTTCCCGTGACGGTCGAGGCCGCGGTGGCCGGGGTGTTGCTGGCAGTCCCGGCCCCGACGAGCAGCGAGTTGAAGACCTTGGCCCCGGTCACGCTATTCGCGCCGGCCACGGACTTCACGTTGTCACCAGTCGCTCCGGCGGTGACCAACGAGGCCTCGGCCTGGTCGAGAGCACGAAATCCGCTGGTCGCGTCGTAGGTCACAAAGTTTTTGCCCACGGTCGCAGAGGAGGTATCCCCCAGAAGATACGGGACTATGGTGAGATTCTTGGTGATTCCCGCCAGTCCGGTGGTGCTCGTGCTGGTGCCCACCTGCGTCAGGCCCGCCGTGCTGGTAAGCCTCACTTCGCTTCGGTTCGTGTTGTTCTGGAGGCCCAAGTTGGCGCCGCGGACCAACCCGGTGGCGAAATTGGAGCCCCGGGAGAAGCCGCTGGCGGTGATCGCATTGACCGCGCCGCTGGAGCCGCCCTGGTTGACCGTGACAATCCCGGCTCCGGTGCCCAAGGTGAGCGTTCCAAAGGTTTCCGAGGTGTTCGTGGCGTTGGTCGCGTTCGTGAAGCGAAGTTCACCACCGAGATTCAAAGTAACCGTCCCGCCGTTGTTCAAACGGTCCAGGGTCGCCGGTCCCGCGCCACCTGAGTAGTCGAGGTTCAACTGGCTGCCACTGCCGTTGATCGTGTAACTGGACGAGCTTGCAATCGAGCCGGCCGCTCCGCTGACGGTGAGCGTCCCGGCAGTGGCACCAGTCCCAGCCACCCCTCCAAGGTAGGTCGCTCCTGTGTAGGTGCCGGCACCAGTGATCGTCAATACACCCGAGCCGTTCTTGGTAAAACCAAAACCGCCGCCGCCGTCGCCGATGGCACCCGTGATGGTCAAGGGAGCGCTAGTCGGATTGAAGGTGGCGTTGCCCGTCAATGTCGTCGCGCCAAATTGCAGTCCATAGGTATTGCCGCCAGTGACATTCAGCGTATTTGCACCTATGGAAAGGACTCCAAAAACGATCGTCTTGCTGGTCGAAGCGGTCGAGGCTGTCGTGCGATTGACGCTGATCGTGGTAGTTCCGCCAACCACGGTGTTGTTACCGAAAGTGACTGTCTCCGCCGTGGTATTACCCGCGCCGGAACCAGTCGCCCCGCCAGTGAGCAGATTGATGGTGCCGGCGTTTAGATTCAGTTGACCCGTGCCCAATGGTTGCTGGGTAGCGGCAAAGAGTGCACTCGTCGCCGTGAGCGTTCCTGCCGTCAGCGTCGTGCCGCCGCTGTAGGTGTTCGCGGCATTGAGCGTTAACGTGTTACTGCCGGACTGGGTAATGGAACCCGCGCCAGTAATGGCAGCCGTGCTAAAATCGGTCCCCTGCGTGACCGCGTTACTTCGGTTGAAAGTTAAATTTGCCCCAGACGCAATGGAAATCGCACTGCTCGTGGAGAGAGTACCTGTGGTGCTCCCACTGCCCAGTTGCAGAGTGCCCACGTTGATGGATGTGCCGCCATTATAGGAATTAGCACCGCTTAAAGTGAGCGTTCCCGCGCCAACCTTGGTGAGACTTCGCAGAACGACACCCGAGTCTGTTCCGTTGGAAATTATCCCACTAAGCGTTAACGTTCCCCCTGATGCGGTATCCAAGATCAAGCCGCCATTGATTGCAATGGTGCCCGACAGGGTACTTGTCCCACTTCCGTAGGTGGACGAAATCGTGCGTGTTCCAGTGCCAGCCGAACCACTCTGGTCTGCTTTGTTGGTCACAAAGTTATTTGTCACTGACAAACTGCTGTTGGAGATCGATAATGCAGCGTTAGTGTTTCCAAAAGTAGTTGCTCCAGAGCCGATATAAACCGTGCTTGTGCCAAGAGCCGTGGCATTGCCGACTCCGACAGTGCCACCGTTGATTTCAGTGTTGCCGGAATAGACATTGGCGTTGTTGAGCGCGACGGTGATGTTCGTGCTGGGCGCGCCAGAATCGCCGAGCACCAATTTTCGAGTGCCGAGGTTAATGATACTGCCGACCGTGACGGTGCGGGAATTCGTTCCCAAGAAGCGTAATTCTTGAAGAATCGATCCATTCATGGTGACCGTGCCAGTGGAACCGAAGGTAATGTCGCCGTTGACCGCGCTGATCTCGCCCCAAGCTGCACCCGACGTAGCTGCAAAAACAATCGGCGCATTGATCGTGACCCGACCCAAGCTTTGGTTTTCGATCTTGGCCTGCGTCCCGCCGTTGTCGAAAAGACTGAGTGTCGTGCTGCCGGAGTTATTCAGCGTCCATGCCGAAGAACCCGTCCAAAACAACTGGCTCATGTTGGTATTGCTAGTTGCAGTAAAATTCCCGTTAAGAACGCTCGTCGTTCCCTGCGTGCCCCCAGTTGTAAAAGTGAGCGTGCCAAAAGTAGGCGCCGAGCCGCCCCAGTTATTGGCATCAGTCCAGTTCGTGCTAGCACCGCCACCGGTCCAAGTATTTCCAGCATACAGCAGCGGAGTTGAGATGGGAGCTAAACCAAGCGCGGCGAGAGCAACGGAACGGAGGAAGGGATTGTGGTTGGGTTTCATGGGGCTGAAGGGGGTGGAGAGGGCTCGAATTTTGGATGTTGGATTTTTAATTCTGAATCACGGAGCCAGAATCCTTGCGCGGCTTTGAATCGGGCGGTGGGTTTTAAGCGGGATGGATTCGTAATTTTGAGAGATGGAATCCAGCGATGAGCATTTCTATGATGCTCCGGATTCGGCAACAGGGGTGATATTGCGGCGCGGGCGTGCGCTTTTGCGTCGCGGGCCATCCTGCATTATCCGGGCCGTGGCAGTCGCTTAAGGCACTTGGATTTCCGCCCAAGACGCGTTCGATGAAATGCGGATCCTGGCCACAAGCCGTGACGGGTGATCATGGGGCAATCCGCCAAAATAGGAGCAGCAGATTATTAAACCGACGCCCCCTGCTTTGATTCGGAGAAAACCCATTAGCTCCGAAAAACTCTCAGACCGTGCGGCGGCGGCGCAAAAGGGCAAGCATGCCGAGGCCGCCGAGCAGCAGTGCACTGGGCTCCGGGATGACGGTAAGGCCCAGCACACCGGTGGACTCGGTGAACTGCCAGGAATTGTCGCCACTGGTCAGATCCCAGACACCATTGAGGTCGGCATCCAACAGGTTGCCGGAATACTTGTCGGCAAGGGCGATGGTGGCGAACGTTCCTGTCTCACTCGCCACATCAAACAGGTTCCACGAGTAGCTGCCGGTGCCGAAAATGACGCCCATGTCGAGCGTCATCGCACCGCCATAGGTGAGGACGCCTGCAGCACCGATTCCCGTCAGATTGGCAAAGTCGTGTCCACCCGTCACGCCCGCTCCGGCCATGCCATCGATTTCCATGATGGTCGTGCCGTTGAGGCCCAGCGTATCTGCGAAATTCATCGTACCGGGACTGTTGCCAATCGCCAGGGTGTTACCCGTCGTAATGTTGACCGCCTGGTTGATGGTGCCGGTGCCGCTGAGGGTGCCGCCGGTGGATCCTGCGGCAAACGAAACCGATTGGGTAAGGGCAGTTGAGGAGTTGTAGTTGAATTCAGATGTGGCTGCAGTCGATGCGGTTCCGATTGTCACGCCACTGGTGCTGTTGATGCTGCCGGTGGAGGCGATACTGAGCTTGCCTGTCGTGATGGTGGTCGCGCCGGTGTAGGTATTGGCAGAGGTCAAGGTTGTGATGCCTGAACCGACCTGATTGACACTGCCAGCTCCGCTGATGACCGATCCCACCGAGAGGTTTCCGGTCCGATTGAAGTTCAAGGTGCCAGCATTCGTGGTGGTGCCGCTACCCAGAGACCCCGTGCCGCCCCCATTGCCGACGTTCAAGGTTACACCTGAGGCGATGGTCGTGTTGTTGTAGGTGTTGGCACCGGTGAGCGTGACGGTGCTGCCGGTAGCGTTGGCCGTCAGGTTCTTGGCTGCGCCTGTGAGTGCACCAAGGACGACGGTGCCGCCATTGAAGCCGGTGACTATGAGGTCGCTATTGAGAGTGATGGGTGCCGAAATCGTCTGTGTGGTGGCATCCTGAAGCGTAATGGATGCCGCTGAGGCTCCGTTATCCAGTGTGAGATTACTGGAGCCGCCTATCGAGTAGTTGGCCGAGCTGAAGAGCAATTGGCCAACGGTGCGATTCGCATCCAGCGTGACGGTGGTTGCAGCCGTGCCGGCCGCACCGAATTTGGCACCGGTGCCGGCAGCGTTGGGATCGACCGCATTTGTCCAGACGGTCGTGCCAACCGTGCCCCAGGCATTCGAGCCTCCGTTACCCTGCCATTCGTTTGCCGTGTAGTTGTTCAGCGTGACGGCATTGGCACCGTAGTTGATGGCTAGGGAACCAGAGAAGGGGTCGTTTCCGAGAACCACCTTGGCCCCCGCATTGGTGAAGGTGCCACTAAGCGCGCCCGTGCTGTTTATGATGATAAAGCTGTTGCCACTAGCCGGAATGAAGGTCATGCCGCCAGACCCATTAGTAAGATTGGCGGTCAAATTGCCTCCCAGAACCGTTGTCCCAGAAACAGCTAGGTTGCTGAAGTTACCGCTGTTGGCAGCGTCTTGGAAAGCAGTAGATGCCGTGGTGCCTCCAAGGTTAACGGCCAGCGTGCCACTGTTGACTTGATAATTACCAGTGATACTCGTTCTACCTGAGGTAGGGGTTAGTGAGACAGTCACGTTGCCGAAGGAATCCGAACTCGTGCCAATAAGACTTCCGCCTGGCGCAATGGTGGAACCGTAATTGACGAGTGTCCCAATGTTATTGGAAGCCGTCGCCTGGTTGCTCGTAGCCGTGGCTGTAGAGTTCGATCCAAGTCGAGTCATATCGATCCCTTGGGCCGTGATCGTGCCGCCCATGAGATTGAGGTTTCGGATACTGCCTGTTCCAGCCGTTGTAGCACCAGCACCGGTAATGGTTCCCTGGACATTCAGGCGTCCACCTGTGAGAGTGAGCGCGGTGGAAACATTGTTTGCGCCCGTAGCAGTACTTCCACCGATACTAACACCAGTTCCCGCGTTGGCGTTAGTCACTCCGGTGAAGACATTACTTCCCAAGGTCACCCCGATTTGGGTAAAACCGCCGCTTTGATTGTAGAGGGCAGTATTTTGCTGTGAGCCTGAGCCGGCAGTAACACCAATCTGCAACGGAGTCGTCGAAGAACCTGTATTAGATCTTGCCAAATCAACGTAACCAGCAGAGACGTTCATCGAAGCTACCGCTGTCGTACCTGCAAAGCCCTGATTGCCAATTGCCAAATAACCAGAGTTGGAAACGACGTTACCAGCATTGGTCTGGATGTAAGCACCGCCACTAACGTTCAGCGTCCCAGCGCCATTGGTTGCCGTCGTACCATAGGCAATAGCGTAACGTCCTCCAGCATTTCGCAATGTGCCTCCGGTGACGTCGATCGCACCAGTGGCCACATTGCTATTACCGCTGCCGATATCATTCGTCACCCACGTGCCCGAATTCACCCTCAAAGTTGCACCAAACGCCGTCCTGATGCCTCCACTGACAGAATTTGAAATGATGTTCGTGGAGGTAGTGGAATTTGCACCAGAGCCGAAGTTGACTATTTTGGCCGAAGCAGCGGTTCCAGTGTTAACGGAAAGGGTGCCCTGGCCGCCCGTAACGTTGGAGTAAAGAATCAAGCTATTGGTCCCCGTCGGATTGATCGTAATGGTGCCGTTATTAGTCGCACTGGTATTTCCCAGGATAAGAGTTTGGGTGACGGGTGTGCCGCTGGTCCCCATGGAAACGGAGCCATTGACCAGCAAAGTTCCGCCTGTGCCAACTCCAAAGGTTTGCGTGGCCCCGATCCCGAGGTTGGCCGAGATAGTCGTCGTGCCACTCGTTTGAGCCGTGGCAGTGATCCCAGAGGCGCCGAGGGTCAGGACGTTGTTGCTGGAACTGCTGCCCAGATTCCAGCCCCCGGTGGTGGTGGAGAAGGTAAGACCTGTGATGCTACGGCTGATCGAGAGGCTCGGTTGATTCGCGGTGACGGTGCCTGAAAAGACACCGATATCGGCGGTTAGATTATTCGTTGGTGGCGTGGTCGTCCCCGTCCAGTTGCCGGGAGTTTCGAAATCGGTGCTGCCCCCTCCGGTCCAAGTGATGGATGCAGCGCTTAAAGGACCCGCGGTGCCGAGGGCGGCAAGCACAAGGGCCGCGGCTCCCGAATAGGGACGCAAATGAGCTGGGGTCAAGGAAGCTGTGGCGGACAACTGGTTTGGGCGGGGTTTCATGGGAAGGCGGAGATGGGATTTTTGTTTTTGATCCAGAAAGAGAAATAGGTTGTGGATCAGCCTGAACCTTTTTTGTAGATCAACTCCGGCGCTGGATTGGATTCACAACCAACGCTGTCTACATGTAGAAAGTGAGGAGCTCAGCAACAGGGGTGATAATGCGGCGCGGGCATGCGCTTTTGCGTCGCAGGGCGAAGAAATAGGGTGGAGGAAAGGGTCACACCAAGGTTGGTAACGCTGACCGTCCCCCATCGAGTTTGCCGACGGAGAGACCCATTCAGCGCCATCTCGCATGTGTTCATGAGGGAAAAAATTAAGGGGTAACGGCCAATTTCCATGGAGTGACCGGCAGGCCATCGGCGGTGTAAAGGGACAACGCGCAGAACTGCCGCCACGCATAACGCACCGCCTTCGGTGTGCCCGCCGCGGCGGGAACGGCGACCTCCAACGTGCGCCCATCCGCGCCTAATTTTCCGGAGACCGCCTGCCAAGTGCCCGTGGTGGTTTCGATTTCCAAGGTCGGCAAGGCGGGATCGCGGATCTCCAATGCGCAGCGCAGTTCGTCAAACGTGATGGTTAGGACACCGGCCGCAAAGCTGGCTTTCACCGCACAAGGACTTTGCACGGTGCCGACCTCTTGCCCGTAAACCCGGGCCAAGGCGAGGCGCGCGTAACGTTCCCCGATCGGCTGCTTTTGAGTCGGATGCACTTGACCGAGTTCGCCGTAATCCAGCGTCACGACCCAGCCCGCATGGGGCGTGGTCGTGGCCACGATACGCTGTGCCTCACGGAACGGGGCCCAGCCTTCGATCTCGGGCTGCTTGCTGTTGGAGGAAGCAATCTGGGCAATGAAAAACGGCCAGTCCGGACGAGCCCAATCCTTGCGCCACTCGGCGATCAATTGCGGGAGTAAGGCGGCGTATTCAGCA
>JANODE010000203.1:0-10193 GCA_031412525.1 Akkermansiaceae bacterium
TCGGGCTCCGCTCCTGGCGCGAGTCTTGTTTTCAACAACGCAGGCTCAATTGGGCAAAACGATCTTACCCGCGTCGTGACATTGCCTGCCCTCACTACGACTGTGACCGGCCTGATTTCCACTGCGAATATGAAAGTAGGTGCCCGAGTAACCGGAACTAATGTTGCGACAGGCACGACCATTGCCTCAATCACAGACGCCACGACCATTGTCCTTAGTCAGGCGACCACGAATGCAGCCAGCGCCGCGAATATAACACTGACCTTCACCAGCGTGGATCGGGCGTTGGTTCTCACTGGCAGTAACACAGACTCCAATAGCATCGCTGGCATCTTGAGCGACAGAACGGTGGCAACTTTCCCGACCGGTGTTTTGTCGCTTTCCAAAACCGGCGTAGGCACCTGGGCGTTGAGCGGAGCCAACACCCATACTGGCAACACCACGGTAACCGGCGGCAAGCTGTTGGTGACTAACACGACCGGTTCTGCCACTGGCGCCGGCACCGTAACGGTCGCAACTACCGGCACGCTCGGCGGTACTGGCAGTATCGCCGGGGCGACGACCATCAGTGCGGGCGGAACGATCGCTCCTGGTCTTTCTGCAGGAACCCTCACCATTGGCAGTAATACCACAATCGCCGGCACCTATGCTTGCGAACTCGATGGCGCGGCGAATGGAGACAAGATCGCCGTCACTGGAAATCTGAACCTCACAGGTTCCACTCTTGCGGTTTCCACCCTCGGCGGCGGAGCCTCCGGCGACTACGTCATTGCCACTTATACCGGGAGTCTCACCGGAACCTTCGCCGTCAGCCCGGCGTTGCCATCAGGTTATTCTGTGAGTTATGCAACCGCAGGTCAGGTGAAACTCATCTCGGGAGGTGCGACCGACTACGACAGTTGGCTCAACACCTTCGCGCCGCCGATCACCGGAGCCGACAGGCTGGCCACGGCAGATCCAGATAGCGACGGCTTGACGAACCAGCAGGAGTATGCATTTGGGCTTACTCCGAATTCGGGTTCCTCGGTCAATCCAATCGCCGTGCAATTGAACAAAGCCACTGGTAAGTTCAGCTATACACGTCGCACCCTTGGCCTTCCATCTCCCGCCTTGGTTTACACCGTGGAAACATCGACCACTCTGACAGGCTGGACCGTTGATGTTGGGGCGACCGAATCTGTCACCGGGACGGTAGGTCAGGTTCAGACAGTGGAGGTCACATTGAGCGCAACCATCCCGCTTTCTGACCCCAAGTTGTTCGTCCGCGTGGTGGCACGATAATTCAGACTGTGTGATTAAAATTCGGCCGGGTGGAGGAGCAATCTTTCACACCGGCCTTTTTTATCACAACCATCAGGCGCGATATACATAGCCGACCCCAGCCAATCCACCGCGGTGTTTCTTGATCTGAATCTGACAGCTCCCTGATTGGTTAGCTTTCCGAGCCGCACACGGCGACTTTTCCCGCGTGCGGCTTTCTGGGGGCCGGACACCCGTTTCACCCGTTTCACCCGTTTCACCCTAAAGCCCCAACTGCCGAAACAACGCAATTAATTCAACCGCCTCCTAGCCTAAATGTTCATCTGCGTTCATTCGCAGTTTTTTCCCTCCTCAAAGTTACGCACTGGAACCGCCCGCACCCGCAGGTTCTCGTCTTTCCGGCGGCCTATCGGTTTCAACCGGGACAGGCACACGCACGGCGATAGTCGCCCCTTTGCCCGGAGTGCTTTCAATCCTGACCGTGCCATCGAGACGGTTCGCCCGTTCCCTCATTCCTTGCAGGCCGAAGTGACCTTCTTGCAGCCCGGGTGCCTTCTTGGGATCGAAGCCGGCACCATCGTCCAGAATCCTGAGGGTAATCCATCCCGCCGCGTAACCGACGCAGACCGTAACGGTTTCCGCACGACCGTGCTTCATCGCATTGGTCATCGCTTCCTGGGCGAGCAGCAGCAGATTTCCTGCAATGAATTCCGGCAGCGGGAACGGTTCTCCATCTTCCTCAACGGCAATTTTGATCGGACGACCCTCGGCAGCCTCCAGGGCGGCCTCACGGATGGCATCGGCAAAACTGTTGTCATCAAGAGCCCGTGCCCGGAGATTCCAGATCGATCGTCTCAAATCCTCACGACTGCGGGTGAGAAGTTGCCGCCCCAGTTCCAGGTGCCTGGCACTCGAGTCGGGCGATTTTGCGGAAAGAACCCGTGAAGTATCGAGTTGGAATGCCAAGCCAGTGAGAGACTGCTCGAGCGTGTCGTGGAGATCTGCGGCGAGTCGCGTGCGCTCGCGCAGAGTCGCATCATACTCGACTTCCGCCCGGTCGCGCGCCCGAGTTTCCGCAGCGAGTTGGGAACTCCGCTGCCTCACCAGCCTGCGCAGCAGCAAGTTCCACACAATCGCAAGGGTGAGCAATAAGATCGTGCCGCCCAACAACATCCAGAGTCGTTTAGGCGTCCACCAGGAAGCGGACTGCAGGACTCTAAGGTCAGCAGGTCCTCGCATCAGAAGCGAGAATCCAGTGGGCTTGGGGAAATCCGTTAGCAACTGCGTGCTGGGAAACTGCAATTCACAAACGCCGGTTGCCCGTAATTCACTCCCGGGCAGTAATGAGTCCAGTTCTTTTGCGCCACCTCCGGCATCGAGGGTGGCTGCAACCGAGCCAACGTCGGTGCTGAGAATCACCCGTCGCCCGCCATCGGAGGTAGGCTCGATCTTGGCGAGCGAGCCCTGCACGGTGATCAGGCGACCGTTATAATCCACCGGCGCAGGCGAGCGCCATTTCCATTCCGAAGACGCCAACAACACTTTGGGTGATAGCAAAGGCGGCTCCTGCAAAATCCCATCACCCGTGCGCCGGACGTCAGCCTCGCGCAATTCGGCAAAACTCTGGTGAAGATCGATGAATCCTGACGCAACCACCCATTCACCTGGTTGAAATCGATCTTCATCCCGCGAAGACACCCTCACTGCCCTTCCACCATGCTCCAGATAGAAGTATTCGCCGGGTCTGGACAAAGTGGCCTGCCCCACAATCTGCACCCTCTCGAGGTTGGGTCCGGAGGTGGAAAACGCCTGCAACGCATTCAACGGCACGCGGGGAACGGAAAATGGATCTGTAGGAGCCGGTTTCTCCACCGCGATGTGTCCAGGATCTCCGACCACGAAATGCACTCCCAAGGTTTCTCCGCGCACGTTGAAATACACGAGGCAGACCGCAGTGACACGGATGGTGGCGCCTAACAGCATGTCACGGGTCCATTGTCCTGGCGGAAAACACTCCACCACCATCCGACCAGCCGGAACAGCTACCTCGAGACGGAACATCGGATCATTGGTTAGGGATAGTCCCGCTCCTTGAACCACACCCCTCAATTCCACCCGTTGGCAATCCATTGATCCCGTCAGGATGTCGCTCAGAACATAAGGGCGCGCCGGAGGCAAGGCCACCCTTCCCAGGATTCGAAGTTCTTTCGATTTCACGACAGGCGCATATTGACCTCCTGCGGTGGTGCCGCTCACTACCACCTCAGTTCCGACTTCCATCGACGGCCAGTCACCGTTCGAAATCACCTCGCCGGAAAAATCGCGCGCCACCACCTTGTCATCGATATTGACGAATATACCCACTCCTTCATGTTCAAGAATAAGATTGCCACGGAAGCGACCAACCTTACTTGGGTAGGAAAATGAAACAATTCCCCGGATCTCGACTGGTAGTAGTTTAGCGGCCTCCGCTTTCGGCATTGAGCGCACGCCGGCGGTGGAGCGGATTATTTCCGCCCCGAAAGACCGGCCATCCACCAAAAGGCAAAGGACCAGCAAGGGAAAAAAGCGAATCTGATGAAACACAGTCGCAAGCATGCACGCACCTCCGAATTGGGCAAGTCGCATTGATGAGGTTGGAGTGTGTGAAATTAAAGTCGAGCAAGTGCCTTGCTGATGAAGAATCACTCTCGCAATCAGCTCACTCAATCAGGAAACACGCCCAACATGGGAGGCCCCAGCACTTGGAATCATCTCCTATTTGTCAGGTGACACACTTCCCGGAACTGATATAATCGGGATCTCGTAGGCAATTCCTTCAAACCAAGAAACGCGATCTCCTCCCGCAGGAACTTGCCTTTCAACCCCAGCAAACGCCCGTTAGAAAACCTCATGATGTTCGATTTTGGTGGGCCACCGGAACAAATCTTTAACCATCTTGCATGATGTCTTCCAGGAATCTTCGGTTATGAGGAATGGATTACAACAACCTATTTTCTAGGCATTTCACTGAGCTTCCTGCTAACATATTCTAAAGGAGCCATGCTTTCCACATGGCCATCCACAAATAGGACAGGCACTTTCCCATCCACCAGGAGTGCCTTGTCCACGCTGGAGGATTTCGTCAAAGCTGTTAAATCGCCAGCTCCATAAAACCAGTTCCGGGTCGTAGAGGCCAGTGGCGTCATCCCGGGGTCGGGAATTTTTGTCAACCGGATCTTAGCAGACTCGGGTCCGTCGCCGTCTCCCCACGAGCCTCCGTTTCGGCCGGGAGCTGTGTTGTAGGCCAAGGACGCGTTCATTGCGTAGCCGTTGAACCAAGGTTGGAAACGGCTGTCAGGCAGTAGTGGATTTCTGACAACCGGCTTGGTAGCGCTCCACCAGTTCTTATCACTGAATTTGACGAAATCGACATCAGGATAGACAAATGAAAGAAGCGAAACATACCAAAGGGTTTCAACGGTTTTTCCATCCGGCTGTTTCGCAATCGCGATCTGCGCCGGAAGCGTGGAAGAGTTCTCCGCGGCATAGACACCAAACAACGAACCGATCTGGCGGATGTTTTGAACAGATTTTGCCGCTTTCCCCCGCTTGATCATTCTGGGACCTACGGAAAAAGCAACTGCCGCCAAGGCTGCGATGATGACGATCACGACCAGCAGTTCCACCAAAGTAAAGCCGGTGCCGATACGATACGAAGAAATGGGTTTTCTTTTCATGTTGGGATGGGGATAGGGGTAAACCATACCAAATGGCCGCGAAACCACCATCACCTGATCGGGTATCTCGTTTGGGCGAGTGCCGCTGAGAGGCATCGACCGAGACTTAGATGGCCAGGCGATTCCCCTACGCTCCATCGTCTGCCTGAACGGCGGACTCGGGCTTGTAGCCTTTTACAGATTAAGATTTACACTACCGATCAAAACCCTGATTGCTTCTACTGCCGCCATGTTCGCTATGGTCACCTTGATGGCATTCGCATCTACCAGTCGGGTAGATCGCGCCGGCGGGCCAGGCTCGCCTCTGTTTGGAAATCCCGAGAATACCCATTCCCAAACTGCTGGTAAAAAGCCAAGCGAGGAACGCTGATTTTAACCCACTTGGTGGCATGGATTTTCATAGATCAACACCCTTCGACAAAGCGCGTTTTGTCGGAGTGTGAATCATCTGCGGAACGATCAAACGCACCCAGCACCTCAGCCGGCATTTTGCCGGAAGGATGAGGGAGTCTTCTCTAATCAACGAAGTAGTTAGAAATGGCTTTACGCGGCTACAGAGTTCGCGCCCCGCGACGGGGAGCATTGATCTTGTCGTGCACTCCGGTAGCGGAGGCCGCATTGCTTTCACCGGACCGCAGGCACTTTTTACCCGACCTAACGTTGAAGTGGTGGCCCGAGACGGATTTGAACCGCCGACACGTGAATTTTCAATCCACTGCTCTACCGACTGAGCTATCGGGCCTTAAACACTGCCCACCCTTGCGGGCGGGGCGGCAGTAAGAGTGCCACAGAGAGTTTTGACAACCGGAAAATTCCTGTTTTTGACAATTTCCAACATCGCCTAAAAATCACTTGAGGAATACCTCGCGAGCCTTCGCTCCCTCGCCCGGCCCGACGATGCCCCGCTGCTCGAGAATGTCCACCATGCGCGCAGCGCGGGTGTAGCCCAAGCGCAGACGGCGCTGCAACAGCGACGTGCTGGCCTTCTGCTCCTGGCGCACCACTTCGATGCATTTCATGATGAGTTCCTCGTCGGCTTGGGAAACGTCATCGTCCTCGTCTTCACCGTTTTCTCCATTGATGGACGCCTGGATTTCCTTTTCAAACTGCGGCTTCGCTTGGGCGGCGCAGTGATCGATGAGACGCTCAATCTCCGCGTCGGTGACGAAGGCTCCTTGAGCGCGTTCGAGCTTGGCGGAACCAGGTGGCAGATAGAGCATGTCACCTTTGCCGACGAGTTTGTCCGCCCCCTTGGTATCGAGGATGACGCGGGAATCGAGGGCGGAGGAAACCTGGAAGGCAATGCGGGACGGGATGTTGGCCTTGATGATGCCGGTGACGACGTCAGCCCGAGGGGTCTGCGTGGCGATGATCAAGTGGATGCCGGCGGCACGGGCTTTTTGGGCGATCCGCGCGATGCACATCTCCACATCGGCGGGGGCTGTCTGCATGAGGTCGGCAAGCTCATCGATAAGAACCACGATGTAAGGAAACTTCCTCGGAATCTGTTCTTCTTGAACTTCCTCGTCCTCGTCGTCCGCTTCTGGACCGAGGTCGCCATCGATGAGTGCGGAAGCGAGCGAATCCATTGCCGCGTCGGGTTCATCTTCCATCATCGTCCACGGTGGAGCCTGATGGCTGCTGGGGATTGCGGGAGCCAGCAGTTCACTCGGATCGAAGGGTGCCTCGGGCTCAGGGCCATCATCCGGTAGGGTTTCATCTGGTCCGTCCGGCTCAGGCGCGGGAGCTGGCTTTTCTTTCTCCTGCACGGGCCGCGAGTTGAAGCTGTCGAAATTCCGCACGCCGACTTTGGCGAAAATCTTGTAACGCTTTTCCATCTCATTGACCACCCACTTGAGCGCGGCCACGGTTTTTTTCGGATCGGTCACGACCGGCACGACGAGGTGGGGCAGTCGGTTATACATCTGCATTTCCACCACCTTCGGGTCCACCATGATGAAGCGCAGCTCGTCCGGGCTGAACTTGAAAAGCATGGACGCGATGATCGAATTGATGCAGACGGATTTTCCCGAGCCTGTCGCTCCGGCCACGAGGCAATGCGGCATGGCGGCCAAATCGGCGATGACCGTGTTGCCGTAAACGTCCTTGCCGAGAGCGAGTGGGATCTTTTTCTTCGAGGAATTGAAATCCGTGGAGTAGAGCAGCTCGTGGAGCGGCACAGCGACTTTTTTGCTGTTAGCAATTTCAATTCCGACCGTGTCCTTGCCGGGGATGGGAGCCAGGATGTTGATCCGCTCCGCACAAGTGGCACGTGCAATGTCTGCTTCTAACTGAGAGATGCGGGAAACACGCAGTCCGACGGACGGATAGATTTCGTAGCGGGTGATTGTCGGCCCACGGGTGATGGGACCGGCCGAAACGTCAATGCCGAAGGCCTTGAGCGTATCGATGATGACTTGGCGGGTCTCTTCCTTGTGGTCATCATCCTCATCCGATTCGTCCACTTCGGGAAGAGGATCGAGCAGGGTAAACTGCGGGATCTCGTAGTTGGGAAACCGGCCTTCCTGAAGGCCCTGGTGTTCGGGAGATGGCTTGCGGCTGAACGGGTTTTTTCCGATGAGCTCAGGGTCGATGGCACGGCGCTGTGAGGCGTCGATGATTTCGGGAGTGGGGATCTCACGCAGCGGGAGCAGCGCCTGCGGATCGTCATTTGTGGGCTTCGCGGAAACGGGTGCCTTCGTTTGCTCTCGATCCTTGCGGCGCTGCTCGCGCTGGCGGTCGCGCTCGGCCAGCATTTCCGCTTCGCGCGCGGCAATTTTTCCGGCCTCACTGCGGCTTGTCTGCCATTCGTGAAATTTCATCCGGATGAGACGGTAACAGGCCTTGGCAAAACGGACCGGCTCCTGGCCAGTTAGAAGGATGAGTGCCACCAGATAGGCTGCCGTGGTCACGATGAGCGTGCCCGCCTTGCCGATCACATTGGTTAGAACGAAGCCTCCCAACCCCTCGCCGATCACGCCGCCAGGGCTGTTCAGACTGCAATTCTGCGACCATTCCTTGAAAAAAATGTCCGCGGCATGAAGCCACGCCGCGCCTGCTAACAGAAGAATGCTGAAGCCGATCACCGCCCGCGGCCAGACTTTGCCGTTGAATGCCAGTTTCACGATGCCAAACCAGATCAGCCCCACCGGAATCAGACCGCCTGCCGCACCAAAGAGCAGCACCTGCAGGAAGCCGAGGATGCCACCCACCGGTCCGATGAGGTTTTCACTCGTCGCACCCGATTTCCCCGCAAACGCCTCCAACGGGCCCCAGCTCGGCAGATCCGCCGGGCTGTATTTCACCAGCGACAGAAGCAGCAGCAAACCGGCGGTGATCAGCACGATCCCGACGATTTCGTTCGACCAGCGTGTGGGTTCGGGGACCTCGCCCCGTTTCTTATTGTCCTTGGCTGCCATGAGTTTCGCTGCGGCAAAGCATCCCCCGAGTCGCGCCCGGGGGCAAGATTGTTTTCAAATGTAGAAAATAAGCATTTCCAAATCAATTGTGGCTTGGCCGTCTCCTTCAGCCGGGCAACTTTCCATCCGTGCGCCTGCTTTCGCTGCAAATCCAAGAACCCCTGCCCGGCCAAGTCCTATTACAAATGGCGCACGAGCATGGTCCCGAAGAAGCCGCCCGCCGCTACCGCGCCATTGTACTCACCACCTTACGCCAGCTCCGCGGTCTTGCCGAAACGCGACTTCGCTTGCTGGTCACGCCGGACGACGGGCATGAAGCCGTCCGCTTTTGGCTGCTCCCCCGCTTGGCGGATTCGTGGAACAACGAGCGGGCCATTTTTCGCACCCAAGGCTGGGAAATCGACTTCGGGGGAAACTCCGATGACTTCCCGATCCACGCATCCGGCGAAATTCTCTGCCCGAATCTTGGTGCGCGCTGGGCCCACGCCGCCCTGCTCGGACTCGGCCGCACCACCCACGAGGTCGTCGGTCCGGCCATCGGTGGGGGAAACTATTTCCACGCCGTTTCGCTCGAAAAACCCGTGGCTGGCGAAATACGCATCCTCCCAGAACTCCCGATCATCCTCACCAGCGAGCATTGGAACGAAGCGCTCGAAAGCCCGCTCGGCCCCGCGCTCAAACGCGCTTGGGAAGAGGAGGCGTGATGGCGGTGCGGTTTTTCACGGCAACTTTCCCGAGTTCGGACTGTTTGCCTCTTTGCCATGAAACTCTTCACCACGCTGGTTGCCGTCGCCGCCCTCTTCATTAATTTCGTATCGGCCGAGGAGGCAAAATCCCTTGTCACCCTCACCGTGAAGCGACAGGTCCTTGACTCGAACCACGAGATGCACGGCAGGCAGGGCGACACCCAGAGCAAGACTTTTACCCTGCGGGTGGAGCTGGTGAATACTTCATCAAACCCGATCCTCGACGCAAAGCTAACCGGGGCTGTGCTCATCAGCCGCACGACCGCTACCAACGATAAGATGGTCCGTGAAGCGCTGGGCCCCATCACGATGCCACCCATAAAAGCAAACGAGAGCTTCACGGTCGATCTCGGCAAGGTCACTCTTCGCGAGGTGGATCTGAAAAACCGCAAGTTTGAAGAAAAGATGGAAGAATGGAAAGTGGACTGTATTCAGAACGGGTCAGTCATTGGCAGTGCGGCGAGCAGTGAACAATTTGCAGCCAAAGAAAAAGAAGTCTCGCCTGCTCCGGCAAAGAAGCCAGGCCCTAACCGCCAGCAGGCGAAAAAACAAAATGCCCGGCTGGTGGAGTGAGATACTTCAGGCGCGTGGCATCACGCCGTTTTTCTCTTCACGCCCATCGCACCGACTGCTAGAATAAGGAGCATTCCCAGCCATGCGTGGCCCGTTCCGGAGCGTTTCAATTTCAGTTCGATGGTCATCGGTCGGTCGCCATCCACCTGAACGCTGCGGCCGAATGTTAGAACGGTCCCGCGTTCGGGCAGCGTGACGTCCAATGCCACCGGCGCGGGCTCGGCGGCGAGCTGTTGGGTGACAATGCGGTTGGCGATTTCCTTGAGCGCGGAGTTTTCATCAGCAGTGTTGCCTTCGAGGAAACGGTCGAATTGTTTGGGATCGTAGTTATAGGCACCACGCAGGACCGGATTCGCTTCCGCGGCGCGTTCGAGCTGTTCGTTGGCGGCGGGCGCGTTCGACGAGTTGTTGTCCAATGAAAGCTTCTGGCGGCGGGTGTTCAGACCGAGCACCGCCTGTTGGGTTTTCAACTGGCG
>JANODE010000204.1:0-25055 GCA_031412525.1 Akkermansiaceae bacterium
TCCGGTGCCGAGCGCGCCGGCGACGGTAGCGACGATTTTGCCGCCGCTGATGGTTGTGCCGCCCGAGTAGGTGTTCGGTGTGGAGAGCGTGAGGATTCCGGTATTGCTCTTGGTGAGTGCGCCGCTTCCTCCGATGACCCCCGCGCCGGTGACGGAATAGTCATTACCGGTAGTGTTGTTAAAAGTCACGGATGCGGGGAGTACGGAGACCGCGAGGGTCACGGCTTTGGTGGTTCCGGAGTCGTTGAAGGTAACCGCGTCTCCTTGATAGAATGTCTCGGTTCCGGAGTCCCAATTGGTGGTGGTCGCAATATCCCAAGTGGCGGTGCCGCCGGACCAGACGATGGACTTGGTGTCGATGGTCATGTTGACCTGATTTGGGGTGGCGAAAGCATTGGCAAACGAAAACGCGCGGTAGTTGGCGGCATTCTGGAGCACAAAGGCGGTGCCGGTTCCGGTCGGTGTGCCGGTGTAATTGAGTAGGCGGACGGGGGATGCGGTTCCTGAAGAAGCAGGTACCGATTCCAGAATGACGTTGGTGTTAGTGTCGAAGGTGACATTACCTCCCACAGCCAGTGCAGCGGGAGTGCTTCCATTCACAGTTAGGGTAGAACCACTCGCGAGAGTCAGGCTGCCACCGGAGGCGATGGAGCCTTCTCCTGCGATGCCGCCAGCGGCGGCAACTGACACGGCACCAGGGACTGACCCCGAGATGCGGAGCGTACCGGAGTTGACTGCCGTGTTGCCACTGTAATCGTTGCTAGCATTCGATAGGATGACCTCACTTGCAATGTTGCTGCCCGTGGTGGTAAGTCCGCTTCCCCCTGTGATCTTACCAGTAACGGTCAGCGTCGTGAAGGGCGCGCTGCTATCGTTATTATTTAAAATGAGCCCTTTATCCAGGGTCACCAGACCTGCCAGAGTCGGACTATAAGCCGCGAAATTATTGATCGTGGCCGTGCCGGAACTACCGGAGCGGACGGTGATCGGGTTGTTGAAGGTCGAGGAAGTGCCGAGTGCCATCGCGGCATTAGCGGAACCCGAGGTATCGCCGAGGTTGACAACGCCCGTGCCGGAGCCGCCGAGGGCGTTGCCGGTAGTCTGGGCGAGCAAGGTGCCTTCATTGATGGTGAGGCCTCCGGTGAAGGTGTTGGAGCCGAGAAATTTCAGGGTTCCGGTTCCGGACTTGAGGATGGCTAGGGTGCCAGTAGTTCCGCCGTTGGAAATGATCCCGTTGAGATCGGTATTTCCTGATCCTCCGACGGTAAGGATGTAAGGAGCTGAGTTTCCCGAATTGGTGATTGTGCCATCCACCCTGAGCAGGCTGTTGTCGTTGTTGATCCACGACTGGCTGGCACCGATTTTAAATTTGGCGCTGCCCATGTGGGCTTGGCCGGTGCCGCTGTTCAATTGGATTCCCACACCGCTGATCCCGTTGAGAGTGAGGGAGGCGGTTCCAGCGCCCAGAGTAACACCTGCCGTGTTGCCCACATCGAAGAGCATCTGACCGAGGGTCATGTCGGCGTTCGCGGTAGGCGCATTCGTATAGGTCGCGGCGTTCCAACGCGCGGTGTCCGCCGCACCCGGCGTCGTTCCACCCCAGTTCGCAGGGGTGCCGGACATGTTTCCGTTAGTCGCGCCACTCCAGTCGTAGGTGAGGCCGTAGGTGGCTTGGGAGAGAGTGAGAACAAGCGAGGCGGCGAGGAGACCGCCACGCAGCCAGGGGTTATTACGAGTTTTCATGGATGGAATCAGGTTTGGGTTTGGGATATTTGGGGGAGGCAGGAAATGAACCTACTGCCGACCACTCATCACGATGTCGCCGGCCGGGGTTTGCGTCTATCCCCCGTACGAGGGTTTTTTAGAACGAGGAACTTTGGAGCTGAGATCAGTCTTGATTTCCGAATTCACGGCATTTCCGCGAGGGCGCGAATAAAGCCTTTGGTCGCCAGACCATCCGAGCCTTCCAGGCAGAAACTGCGGTATTCATAGCCATCCCCCGCCGGAGGCAGGCCGGTGGTCACGGGATCGATCGGTTTCACCTCGGCCGCGAACTCCGCCAGATCGCCGCCGCCCTCTATCTGATAGATATATCCTTCAACGGCGGCCGATGGGGCGGGAGTTCCGCTGAAGGCTGGAGTCCCGAGGCGGACTACGATGGTTAGAATCAGTTCGTCTTCCGTGTCCGGGGCGATACTGTCCGCGAGGAAGAGGTGGGTTTTCCCCTTGCCGGTGCCACTGAGGGGATCTCCGTTGAATGCAAATTCGCCCAAATTACCAAGTCCATCGTGGTCCGGATCATCCGACGGGTTGTTTTATTTTTCGGGAGAACCATCGAGGCCTTTGGCGAGGGCCCAGATTTGAAATGGTGAGAATTCCCCCACTTGCAACGAGCCGCTTCCAAAATGATAGATACCCGCCGGTTGGGAAACTCCGCTGATGACCAGCGAGCCCACCCGCTCCACTCCGCCATGGGTAAGGCGAAGTGCGGGTGGATTTGGAAAGGTGACCGCCGAGGCTTGATCCTATTCTGCTCATTGCCGTGACGCGCTGAAATGGACGGTGCGAAGGCTTTCTCCGGGCTGCCTGATGGTGACCGTCCTATTTTTGACATGGGCCGGTTCTTTTTCCGGCTGCGTCGGTGAGACATCGGCAGGCAGCCGCAAGTCTGATAGATATACCGTCATATCCTTGGGGGCGACGTCCCAGTTATAAATCGCAAGCACATACTCCCCTGCCCCGTATGCCACCGCCAATGCGGCGGGCAAGCCCTCTTTGGTGAAATGGATGCGGAGCATGGCCGGCACGCGCGGACCTTTTTCATTCCAATAGCGCCGCACCACGGCCTGGGAGGCGGGGTCCCATTGGTCGGCGAAGTCGGAGGTGAGGAAGGCCGTTCCTAACAATCCCTGAGTGGCGGTGAGCAGGTGGGATTGCTCGAAGTTAAGGTCCGATCGTTCCTTCCTCATGTAAAACACGTCAGGGTCGGCCTGGAACCACACGCCATTGGCATGGGAGCGGAGCATCATTTCCGCGAGATTGCGGCGGAGGCTTTTCATATTCCCCCCGATGTCGCCGCCGATGCGCGAAACGTCCACGGTGCCGATGGTGTAACGCCACATTCCGCCGTTGCAGGAGTTGATGATGGCATCCTCGCCGAGACCTTCGCGGAAAAGCCTCCATTGGTCGTGGAGGGACTCGCAGGTGGTCTTGGTGGGATCGTATTTCACGCGGTCGCTGCTGACGGTGTAGGCGAAGTCGATTTTAAAATAGTCCCAGCCCTTCGCACGCAGATCGCGAAGGGTCTTGAGGATGAATTCGCGGGCACCCGGATGGTCCGGTTCAAGGAAGTAAGTCCCGGCGTCGGTCTGCCCTTCGAATTTCCGCCAGTTGCGGAAGCGGATACAGAACTCACCTTTCGCATCCCGTTGCAACCACTCCGGATGCTCTTTGACAATCGGATGCGTGGCCTGGATGGCAGTTGGTGCGATCCAGATGCCCGCGATGAAATCCTTCGCTTTGATTTCCGCCGGCATCTTGTCGAGCGCCTCCTTCCACTCGCCGCGGCCGGACCAATCGCCGGGAGTCACCTGATAGCCATCGTCGATCTGGATGAGCCTGCCGCCCGGAGGTTTTGCGTAAGGCTCGAACGAGGCCATGGCCCGGCGGATGTCGGCTGGCAGGACACCCTGGCCTTTCTGATACCAGGAACAATAGCCGACCACGGGAGGCTTCACGCGTGCCGGACCTAACACCTTTCTGCACGTGCCTATCCAGTGCCGCAATTCGTCCTGCGGATCCCCGTATGAAACCACGGCCGACTCAAGTTCGCGAGTCGCTCCCGGCGCGAGACGGATGCCGTCCAACAGCACCGCGAGAAAAAACGAGGTTTCCTTTTCCGCCGTGCGGATGCCGATTTCTCCGAATGCTTTGCCGGGACCGGTGAAGCCGAAAAAGAATCCGGGCGTGTTCCAATCCGGTGCCAGCATTCCCGAGTCGCCGGAGATCGCGGTGTTCGGCCTACCGTGGAGAGGCTCGTCCAAGCGCGACCAGCCCCAGCTCGCCTTGCGGGGAGCGGGAAGTTTTTCCGAAGGATAAATGATGCGGCCGGGAAGCTCGTAGTGCCGCATGGAAAGCAGGTTCAGTGACGGATTTGGAACAGTCCCATCGAGAAAATGAAACCGCGCCACTTCGATTGGCACAGTGGAGGTGGAAACGAGGCGGCCGGAGAACTCCACTCGGCCCGCATCATCACGAACCACGGTGACGGTGGCCTTCGCATGCTTGAAATCCGCCTGAAGCGTGAGCGTGCCTCCAACCTCAGAGATGACCTGATAGACTGCTTTTTCCTCGGACCATTGCTCCGTTCCGGAAACCCTGCTGGCGAGATAAGATCCGCAGCCGACGAGGGAGTTTTCCTTGGTTTCCAAGGTCAGGCCGCCGGTTGCTGCGGCGCTGACCTGCACGGCGGATGGAGCCGTTACTTCGAGCAGTCCCGACGCTCCGGCATGATGGGTGCAGAACAGAAGCAGAACGGAAACAATTTGATAGATAGTACGTTCTTTCACAAGTGTCTTCAGGGAATAGATACTTTCAGACGGCCGATGATCCGGTCACTGGAACCCTTCGGAATCGTGACGGTGACTTGCTGGAGGCCGGCGGATGGAGTGTTAGGCAGGATGGCGACGGTCGCGCTTGGGATGATGGGGATGTTGGTCCAGTTGATAAGGTCAATGCCATGTTGGAACACCTGCGTGGTGTCATTGGCGGAAAGCTCGCGGCGGATGAAGGTGAAGACGAAGTTCGTGCCGGAGGCGTCGAGGTCGGGAAGGATCGCGGGATCGGCGGTGCCGGGATCGCCGTTGAGGACATATTCTAGAAGGTTATTGACACCATCTTGGTCGGGGTCCCCTTTGGGAGTCATGTCCGCGAGACCGGAGAATCCGGCGATCCGTGAGGCAAAGCCGCTGGTGCTGACGAGGGCGATCTGGTTGCTATTGTACGCGTAATTTAGCGTATATCCGGCGGGTGGGGCGACGGACGCGAAGGCGCTGCCGGTTTTCGAGGTGTAGGTGGCCAGGATGTAAATGGCATCGTCTAGCGGGGCGGTGATTTCAAAAGCCACGTTCGCATTGCTGATGTCGAGCCCGGTGGCCTGGATGCGACCGCTGGAGCCCGCGCCACTGCCGTCCAGGCTGAAGGTGACCGGTTGCGAGGGGGCGAGAGTGAAACTCGGAAGGGCTGCGACGTCCCAGACGGCAGTGGATAATATCCTAATGTTCGAGCTGGCGGCGATGGAACCGCTGGAGGCGAGGGCGAGCGTGCCGCCGAGGATGGAAGTGGGTCCGTTGTAGAAGTGCGTGCCGGAGAGCGTGAGGGTTCCGGTCCCGCTTTTGGTGAGCGGCGCGCTGGTGACACCGGCAGCAGGCACGAGCGGTTGGGCGATGGTGATGTTTTTGCCGCCGGTGTCGATGTTCGCGCCGCCGCTCTTGATGTTGGCGGTGGTGGTGGATCGGGCAGGCCAGAAGGACGAGGAGTCTGCGGAAGGCCGCAAGGTGCCGCCGTTGAAGTTGAAGCTGCTGCTGATGGTGCCGGTGGTGGTGACCGTGCCGCTGGTGATGGAGCCGACGGTGAGCGTGCCGCCATCGAAATCGTAAACGCTGGAGTGGGTGCGGGCCACGCTGTCGCTCACATTGCTGGAAAGGCTCAGTGACGAGGCGGTGACCGAACCGCCGGACTGGACGATCCGACCATTCGCATCGCGAGAGGTGGAGGTGCACAAACTCAGGCTGCCGCTGATCGCCAGGCTGCCGGTTTCATGAATAGTGAGCGTGCTGATAGCTCCGGTACTTGCGGCGCAGACGATGGCGTTTCCTGACAGATTCATGGCAGCAGCAGGCCCGGTGGCAGCGCCAAGGTTCACGTTTCCTGCGCCTGAGGAGAAGGTGGAGCTGAGCGTGAGCGTGGTGGCCTGGATCGTGCCGCTGGTGAGATTAAGAGTTCCATTGTTTCCGGTCCCGTTGCCGACGGTCATCGCGCCAAAAGTGCTGGTGGCGGTGCTGTCATGATTGAGAACGGCTGTGCCTGCGCTACCGAGCATCAGCGCCCCGGTGGACTGGATGCGGCCGCTTCCTGAGACTGCCAGAGAGGATGTTCTCCCAACCGTGATCGCCCGGGCATATACGGTGCCGGTCACCGTGGGAGCGCCGTTAAGGGTGAAATTGATCAGCGCGTCGTTGACGGGTCCGTTGAGGGCGTTCCATGGAGTTCCAATGACGCCGGTCCAGTTGGTTGGGCCGGTGCTCCATGTCCCGGTGGTGGCGCTCCAAGTGGCGGCTCCACCGGAGGCGGTGACGATGAGCTGGCCGCTGCCGGTGATTTGTGGAATTTCGATGCCGGCCCCCGGATTTCCAATGGCCTCATAAGTGCCGCTAGGCTGGACCATGTTGCCGAAGAAAAGGCGGCCTACCGTTTCGGCCGCGCCGTGGGTGAGGTCCAAGGTCGCGCCGGATGCGATGACCATGCTTGACTGGTCGTCGGCTGGATTGACGGTGGCAAGGCTGAGGGTTCCGGCATTGACGATGGTATCTCCCTTGTAGGCGTTGTTGCCGGTGAGAGTGAGTTTTCCGGCCCCGGATTTGGTGAGGCCGCCGTCGGTTTCGGCATCGCCGGAGAGATCGGAGTGGAGGAGGTCTTGGGCGATGGTGATGTTTTTGCCGCTGGTGTCGATGTTCGCGCCGCCGTCGCGGACGTTCGCGCGGTTGATGCCTTGGAGGAAAACAAGCGAGCTGACGGAGGGTTTCAGCGTGCCGCCATTGAAGTTGAAGGTGCCAAAGGTATCGGCGCCGGCGTCCTGGGTGATCTGGCTGGTGGTTAGGGTGCCGCCGTCGAGATGATACTCGCCACGGCGTGGGGCGGAATTACTGGCGGTGGTGCGGGAGAGATGGATGGGGCCGGTGACGATCACGGTGCCGCCGGTCTGCACGACGCGGCCGGCACAGAATCTGCCGGATGAGGGGTTTCCCGTGTGGAAAAGGGTGCCGGTGATGCTGAGGGCGGCGTCACCAGTGACAGTCACGGTGCTCCAGTTGTTATCGCCCGTCACTTGGTTGGATAGATTGGCGTTTCCTGTGATGCTGAGAAGGCCGCCGCTGAGGTTAACATTGCCCGGGCCGCCGCTTGTCAAGCCGTTGTTGAGGATGAGGGAGGTGCCGAGGATCGTGCCATTGCTTTGCGAGAGCGTGGCGAGTCCGCCGGATCCATTTCCCACGGTGATTGAGCTGAAGCGGGATTGTGCCGCTGAGTCATATTGGAAATTGCCGCCCGAGCTGGCTTGAAGCGCGCCCGCCGTGGTCCGGTTATATCCTCCGCTCGCGGGAATCACCAAGGTTCCTCCCGAGACGGTGGTGGCTCCGGTGTAGGTCTGGACGGATGGCAGAACCACGGTGCCAGCTCCGGATTTTGTGAGCGATCCGGAGCCTGTCAGCAGTTTCGTGAAGGTTTCGGAGCCGGTCGAGTTGCTGAGGATGAGAGTGCCGGAATTGGAAATGTCGCTTCTCCAGTTTTCGATCACCCGGCGGAGTCCTGCGGCGCCGGGTTCGGATGTGAGGGAAAGCGACCCGGCGCTGATGGTGGTGGCACCGGTGAAATCGGTGGCAGCCACGGCCAATGCGTTGCGCAGGGTGAGGGTGCCGCTGCCTTGTTTGGTGAAAGCGAGGGTGCCGCCGCTGCCATTGCGGAGGATGCCGTCGTAGTTGAAGCTGGCGGTGTTGTTGACGATCAGGGTGGCAGTGCCCGCACCGGTTCCTTCGATGACGGGCGCCAGTCCGGCGGCCAGCGTTTCCAAGCCGCCGATGGTTTCGGTTTTCCCGCCGGCGATGCGGAGGGTAGAGCTGTTGGAGCTTTGGCCGGAGTTGAAGCGGATGATGCCGGTGTTGGGAATCTGCTCGCTCTGATTGATCGTTAGAAGCGCGGGTCCTGAAGCGTCACCGATGATGATGTCGCCGCCGACAGCATTGATGCCGGAGGATTTGCCGAGCGTGAGCGAGGCCGCGCCGAGCAGGCTGGTTTCTCCGGCAAATGTGTTAGCGGAGGAGCCGGTGATGGCGGTGGGTCCGCTGCCGCTGATGGACAAGCCACCGGCACCGGCAATGGAACCGGTGAAATTAAGCGACGAGGCATCGGTGGTGACTGCCAGGGATTCGCTCAAGCTGATGGCGCTGCCGACGTTCCAGGTCGATCCGGCAGGTGACGTGGCCTGAATGGCAGGTGCAGTGATGCCGTTGGAAACCGGAGCGAGCGAGCCGCCTGCGAGAGTGACGGTGGAGGACGCGCCATTGCCGGAGAGGACGAGCGAGTTTATGGACAGGGTGCCTGCCAGATTGTTCGTTGCGGTGATCGGGGATGAGCCCGGAGTAAGGCCGGTGAGGAATTCGATCCGCGCCGCGGGGTTGCTAGCGGGGACGCTGCCGCTCCTCCATTTCGTGGCATCGCTCCAGTTTCCGCTGGAGAGGCTGGTCCAGACATGGCCGACGGGAGTGATGCCGACCTGGACCGTGCCGGAGTTGCTGACCAAGCCGCCTTCATCCGTGGCGGTGAAAGTGAAGCTCAGGGGACCTGAGGATCCCTGCGGCTGGACAAACCGCGCGGTGCGCCCATCAGGCAGAAGCGTGACGGTTCCGCCCTGCGCATTTCCAACAGCGAAAACCATGGATCGCGGATAGGTCCAGTCGTCACTGGCGTATGCGCTCAGGTCCACGTCGGTGGTCAGTGTCTGCGAACTAACAATCGCGTCGGTGGCGATGGGCGCACTGTTCGCGGTGGACAGGCTCCAGGTGATGAGTGCCGTGACGGCCGGGGTGGTGACGGGCAGCGGAGCGCCGGGAGCGAGCGGAACGAACCAGACGGCCAAGGTGGAGTTGGTCGCGTTCGTGAGGTTGATCGCGAGCTTGCGAAAACTGCTGTTAGGATTGTTGTAAGGGTTGGCCGGAGAAGTGGGCAGGGGCACCGCGGCCATGTCCGTGAAGGTTCCGCCGCTAAGGATTTTGAGCCAGAGCCGCTCGGTTCCCTGCGTCATCATCGCGCTCGTTCCATCGGGAGCGATGCTGACCGAAGTGGACGATGTGCTGTAGTGGGCGAACCACCAGACGGTGCTGGCGGTGGGCATGACGATTTCATCCTGCACCAGAACCTGCTCGCGGTTGTTGAATAGCTTGATCCCACGGTGGACCCGGGTCGCGCCGGTGATGGTGGGGGTCATGTTGAGCACCGAGAAACTTTTATCGCCGTAGGCGGAGGACTGATAGTTCAGCACGATGGGCACGCCACTGGGAATGCGATCCGGTCCCGAGCCCGGATTGATCACGAGGGTGTTGTGGCCCTCCGCACGGCATCGGTAGTAGTCCCATCGGTAGGGCATACTCGCGTTGGCGGTCGTATCGAAATAGCCTGGAGCCTCGTAGTCATCGCTGGAGAGATTCGAGAACCAGCGCAGGCCGCGGGCATTGATCTGGAAGGTGCCGTCCTCGAGCATGCCGTGGGCGAACGCTCCCGCCCCGCCGACGGTGCCAACAAATGTGGCGTTCGGATCGTTCCAATTTTCGCGGAGCGTGACAATCTCCTTGAAGGCAGTGTTGGTGCCGTCGATGGGGCCGCGGAAATACATGTCCGGCGGCGGTTGGGTCGTTAGGTGGCTGGGTGATGTTTCGTCCGTGAGCATCAGCACGTTTTCCGGAGATGATCCGCGGCTTCGGCTGATGGCCCATGACTCGCCTTTTTCAAATCGGCGCGCCCACCAGTTGAGCCAGCCAAAGCCGAGCTTGCTGGAGGTGCCGATGTCCGAGAAAGTGAACCAGTCGCTGTTGTTACTCTTGCTGTAGTATTGCTCCCGGGCGGGAAGGCCGAATCCCGGGGTGTTTCCGTACTCCCATGTGCTTCCCAAGGCGGATTCCATGCCCGCCATCGACGCCGCGAGGTGGTTTTTGGCGAGTACGGCGTACATCGTTCCTTCGACCCATCCGCCGCCGTTGGCGGTCCAATTCCCGATGTAGGGCAGTCCTTCGATATGGGCCTTGTTGAGCAGAGCTTCGGCCCCGGTCTCGTTGGCCTCTCCGACGGCTAGCGCGCCGACCATCGAGCAACTGATGTGATCGCAGCCGATGTTGTTCGTGTAAATCGGCCAGTCGGATCCTTTGGAAATGATCGCATTCGCCATCGTCGTGCGGCGGGAGGCGCTCCAATAGGGGTGCAGCCAGTCCAGCGCGATGCCGACAAAGAACGATTTCGTCGGGCCGAACCTGACGTCCCAGTCGCCGGGAGCCAGACAGATCGCTTCCACATCGACCCAGACACGCTCGGCGTAGGCATCGTTTCCGGTGACCCACCAGGCGATGGCGAGGGTTTCGACCGCGCGGTCGTCGATGGTTTCGGCAGCCAACGCGTTGTTGGCCGAGTTGAGGATAGACTGCACGCGGCTCTTCACCGGATTGCTGCCGGGCGCCTCGTATTGTTGTTTCAGCCAGAGGAAGCGCTCCTTGGTGGCGAGGATGCGGGGCTGCTCGGTGGCGAGTGTGTTAAAAAGCGCGGATTGGGCGGGGCGTGTGAGCTTGGTGTTGTTCATGACGAGCGGCGTGCCCGAAATAACGGCGTAATTCGTATCGCCCGGCTTTTTCCAACCGATGCTGAAGTAGTCGTTGCCGGTGGATTCCTTGTGCCAGACCTCGAAGTAATACTCGCGCCCGGCGATCAGGTTGCGCGGTGTCGATTGCTGTGAAGGCTGCGCATCCCACTGGCGGAAGGCGGTCGGTGCGGTGGCTTGGGCGATGATCGATTTGTTAGCGGTCGTCGAGTCCGTGCTCAGATGAAACTGGACGACATCGTCGCCGCTGACGGCAAACTGATAGGATCCGGAAATTGGTGCCCGGAGCCAGCCTGTGATGCGCGTGCCGTAGTTGTCTTCCCAGTTCTGGGCGAGGCATTCGAGCGAGGTGAGGGTCTCACGGCTGGCGGGGCGGTTGGGAAATCCGGGCGCGGTGCTGATGCTGCTGATCGAGGAGCCGGGGATATTGGTCCAAGTTTCACGGATCACGCTGCCGCCGTTAGGCACTTCTGTCGTGGAATAAAGCCGTGCGCTTGGAACCACCTGCCTCGGCTGGGACGCTGACGCCCATTCCAGCTTGGCCTTCGCGGTTCCAGAGTTTTCGATGTATTCGAGACGGATGTTCACGCGATGTCCGGCTTTCAACCGGATCTGCGCCCGCAATTCTTCCGGGGCTTGATAGAACGTCCTCGCCACCAGGCACTGGTCATCGATCCAGAGGCGCGCGCCGTCATCGACGGTCAGATAAAACGTATAAAGCTCGGAAAATTCCGGCTCGATGCGGCCGCTCCAGACGACGCTAAAGGTATCCGCACTCGTGAGCGCCGTGCCTGAAGGAAGCGCCGTGCCCCAGTTGAAATCGACCGTGGCATCTGTGCGCGTCGTCTTGAGCGTGCCGAATGATTCGGTGTCGTAATATTTTCCGGTGAGGCCGGTGCCGGTCTGGGCGGCGGCGATGCCCGCCGAAAGCAGCCATTGGGCAGCGAATACAAACAGAGTGAAGTAGCGGGTTTTCATAATTTACGACAGGTCTTTCTTAAACTGATGGTGCAAAGAGTCTTCATGGCTTGGTCACCCGCAACCTTCCGAAGAGAGAACCGTTGCTGCCTCGCGGCACGCTCACGGTCACGAGATCGGGCGACGCGACGTTCTCAGTGATGGTCACGGTCGCCGCGCCGACGACGCCGCTTACCGCCGGGAGCGGGACATCGATCCAGCCGGTCAGGCCGGAGCAGTATTGAAACGTCTGCGTCGTGGCAGCCTCGGAATCGTCGCGGCGGTGGAACGTCATCACGAAGCTCGTGGGCGTGGCCGCGACCGTCGGCAGAATCGAGGAGTCAGAGCGCGTCAGGTTTCCGTCGAGCACGTATTCGAGCAGGTTGGGAATGCCGTCGCGATCGGGATCGCCGCCGGGACTTGGGTCGGTCAGCCCCGGATATTGGGCCAGCCAAGCGTCATAACCGCTGAGCACCGGCGAAATGCGGGCGTAACCGACGCCGTCATACCAGGTCCGATACGAGGAAATCTCATTCGCGAAATCGTCGATGAAAACGGCGATCCGGCCGTTGCTATCCGCAGTGGCCTGGCCAAGAGACGCCTGATAGAGATCCCGGCCGCCTTCCGCGATGCGGACGATGCCGTTGCCGCTGGCGAAGAAACCGTTATCGGCGAGGCCGTTGGCGTCGGCGTGGCCGTCGAGCGGCGCGAGGTTATAGGCACCCGAGCCGGAATAGAGCCGGTTGACGGCCGGGGCGTGGATGGAGCCGGAGCCGAATGTGTCGTTGCCGATGAACGACGGGAGATTGCCGGTCCCGGGGTTTTGGTGGCTGGCACGGAGACGCCAGTTGTCGGTGCCGATGCTCCAGAAATACCCATACACGTCGTATTGCGCGCCGGGTTCGAGTCCTTTGATGATTGTGGCAAGTCGGGGCGCATCCTCGCGGGCTTCGCCGTTGGACTCGTAAATCGAGCCGCCGGTGCCGACGTTTTGGCGGAGACGCCATTTGTTGTCGGCTCCCGGGGCGGGAAGTTCCGGGGCCGGGGTGAATACACCGCCTGTGGCAAGAGTGGTGTAGCCGTTGGCCGCCGGGTTCGTGTGCTGCGCATCGACGTAGGTGACCGGCCGCGCGGCATTCGGGAATGCATTCGGATTGTTGGCGGATGCCCCTGACGGGTCATGGGCCACTTCCTCGGCGTCGGTGAATTTGTCGCGGTCGGTATCCGGGTGGAGCGGATCCGTCGGAAATGTCAGGCCGGCCTCGACTCCTGCAGTCAGGCCGTCGCTTTCCGCGTCGAAGTCCGGAGGGCCGGCCAGCCAGGCGACTGCTTGGGCGGAGAATTCCTCACGGGTGGGCAGGCGGAGGTGGGTGGCTTGGAATGAGGCGATGTAGGCTCGACTTTGGGTGAGATAGAACTCGTGGGCGAAGTAGGCCGGTTGTTTAACGTTTTGATTGTCGATCAACCAGAAGCCGGCGTCGGGGTTATCGAACATCTGCCAGTAAAGGGCGGCGGGGCAGCCCCAGGCCAACGCGGCGCGCAACACCCGGCGCGTGAGCAACTGCTGCGCGGGAGCTCCACCGGACTGGGAGGATGCGACATTGAGGCCGTATTCGCCGACAAAGACCCGCTTGGTCGCGGGCAGGCCGGTTTTGGCGGGCAGGTTGGACTCGATGTAATTCAGATGCTGGACAAGCGTGGCTTCAATGTTGTTCGTCTGCGCTCCGTAGGCTGAATAGGAGACGTAGTCCGGATTGGCGAGGGGGAGAACCCGGTTGGTCAAGCGGTTCATCCCGTTCATCGCCTCCGGGACCTGGTTCACCTCGACATAGTGATAAACCTCGACATCGGAGTGGGGCGTGTCGCGGCGCGCATCGTCCACCGCCTGCTGGCGGACCTGGGCCCAGGCGACCGCGTTCTGAATTTCCACTTCCGAAGGCTGGTAGGTCGATTGGACGTTGGTAAGCAACCAGTCGCCCTCCCAGTTGCCGAGGTAAAATGTCTTGCCCGTGCCGTTGAAGGTGCGCAGCAGGTAGCGAGTCAGTTCATAGATCTCCGCACGCTGGGACGGGAGCCGGACCGGGTCGAACGGATGGCCGCTGCCGTATGGCGCTCCCAGCGGGCTGACCCACATGAAATAATGGGCGAATGGCAGCGCGAATACGGTTTTCACCGACGCGTCGGAGGCGGCGCGATTGGCCAGGGTGGAGTAGGAGGAGTCTCCCTCGAGGGAAAATTTCAACATGTTCGATCCCATCGCGAGCATGGCGCGGGCTGTCTCGACGAGTTTCGATTCACTGGTGAACTGATAGGACGAACCGAAGGTCTGGGTTCCGGCCATGAAGTTATAGCGTTCCAGCGGACGGAGTGTGGCCGCGGTGAGTTCGAGTTTGTTTCCGACCGCAGCCACGGCGACCAATCCCGGTGTGCCATCGAGCATCACGGTGGTGGGGGCACCGGTGATCCCGCCGTTGGCCGTCAGCAGGGTAAAGGGCCCGCCGGCAAGCGGGAGGGAAGCTGACTTGAGATTGACGGTGGTGCCCTCCTCAAACACGACCGTGCCGCCGACCGTGCGGAAAATCTGGCTGGTGGGAGTCGTGCCGAGGTCGATGTCCAATCTGCCGCCGCTGCGAACGATCAAGTTGCCGCCAAGCGGGCCGGTGCCGGAAAGGGTTGCGCCGTTTTTCACCTCGGTAGTCGTGGCGGCGAGCGATCCCGTCACGGCGAGGGTGCCTTCGTTCACAGTTGCGTTTCCGGTGAAGGTGCTCGAGCCGGATAGGGTCAGCGTGGCGGATCCATTTTTGACCAGACCGCCGTCGGTGGCATTGCCGCCGCCGATGTCGGAATTGTTCAGCGCCTGGCCGATGGCGATGTCATACACGCCGGTGTCGATGATCGCGCCGCCATTGCGGATGTTGGCGCGGGTGAGTCCCTGCATGAATGTGGCGCTGGATTCGCTGGCCTTGAGAGTGCCGCCATTGAAGTTGAAGGTGCCGGTCTGGGTGCCGACGCCGGCTGCCGCCTGGGAGATGCGATCGACGGTTAGAATGCCGCCATTGAGATGATAGGTGCCCCGGCGCGTGAAGGAAAGGTCGGCAGCGCGAGTGAAGACCAGCCCGTCGCCAATCATGACCGAGCCGCCGGTCTGCGTGAGGGTGCCCGTCCCGTGCCGACCGTCCGCGGATCCGCCACCTCCGAGCGTGAGCGTTCCATCCACCTGGAGAACTCCCGATGCGCTGACGTTCACGTTCGAAACGCCGCCGCCGGCACCCGATGCCCGTTCGCCGACGCTCGCGTCATCGGTGATGCGGAATGTTCCGCCGGAGAGATTGATCGTTCCGGTGTTGCCGGAATAGACCGTAGACATGCGCAGGAGGGTCGCAGTGATTTGGCCGCCGGTTTGGTTCAAGGTGCCGTTTCCGTTCGTATTCGCACCGATCTGGATAGTGCTGTAGGAACTCGAGGCACCGCTGTCATACTGGAAGACGCCGGTGGCCGGATTCGCAGCGCCGATGTTCAGCGCTCCGCTGCCTGTGGAGGCCCCCTGGTCGCTCACCGTCAATCGCCCGCCGTTGACGGTGGTGGTGCCTCCGTGGGAGTTAAGGTTTTTCAAAATCAGATTGCCCGCTCCCGTCTTCGTGAGCGTCCCGCTGGTGATGCCCGTGCCGGTGAAGGCGTAGGTCCCGGAGGAGGCTGAAACGAGGGTGGCAGCAGGTGCGATGGCACCGCTCAGCGCGATGTCGCCACCGGCGGTGTTGGTGAAACTGACGGTGTCTCCGTTGACGTATTTGCCGTCTTCGGGCAATCCGCCCGTCCAATTGGCGTCGATGATGTTCCAAGTCCCGCTGCCGGGCATATTCCAAGTCACTGTTGCAGCCCGGACTTCCTGGAATGCGAGCGTGGCTAAAGAGACAAGAACAGTCAGGAAATGGCAGCTGGGTTTCATGGGTCGGACTTGGCGCGCAGTCAATGTTACGGTATTTGCCTTGGCTGGGATGCGGATGCCCATTCCAGTTTAACCTTCGCATTGCCGGTGTTCTCGATGTACTCGATGCGGATGTTCACCCGATGTCCGGCCTTCAACCGGATTTGCCCGCGCACTTCCTCCTGGGCTTGATAGAATGTCCTCGACACAAGGCATTGGTCATCGACCCAGAGGCGTGCGCCGTCATCGATGGTCAGGTAAAAAGTATAAAGCTCCGAAAACTCCGGCTCGAGGCGCCCGCTCCAGACGACGCTGTAGGTATCCGCACTGGTGAGTGCCGTTCCCGATGGAATGGTCGTGCCCCAGTTGAAATCCACCGTCGCATCCGTCCGGGTCGTCTTGAGCGTGGTGAATGTGGCGGTGTCGTAATATTTCCCCGTGAGCTCGGTGCCGGTTTGGGCAAGAGCGGGCAAAGTCCAAGCCGTTAGGAGGCAGGCAAGAATGACGCGGCGAAGGAATGAGTTCATCGGAAATGTTTTAGGCCCGAGCGGTGTGATCGTGGTTCGCATCCGGTTCTATCAGGGTTGGGAAACGCGGAGGCGGCCAAAAATTTTGCCACTGGGGCCGGCGAGGGTTTTCGGGATTGTGACGGTGACGGATTGCAGTCCGCCGGACGGTGTTCCGAGTGCGACTTCGGCTGCAATCGGAGGCGTGATGCTCAGCGGAGTCCAGCCATTGAGGTCGGAGCCGTATTGGAAGACTTGCGTGGTGTCATTGGCGGAAAGCTCGCGGCGGGTGAAGGTGAAGACAAAGTTCGCGCCAGAGACGTCGAGGTCGGGAAGGATCGCGGGATCGGCGGTGCCGGGGTTTCCGTTGAGCACGTATTCAAGCAGGTTTGCAACGCCATCGCGGTCGGGGTCGCCGGTGGACGTGATGTCGATTAGATTTGGAAATCCACTGATCCAGGAATTGAAGCCGCTGGTGCTAACAAGAGCGATCTGGTTGCCGTTGTAGGCATAGTTCAACGAATAGCCTGGAGGTGGGGTGACGGTGGCGAAGGCACTGCCGGATTTGGTCGTGTAGGTGGCCAGCAGATAGACCGGATCGTCGAGCGGGGCGGTGATGTCGAAGACCACATTTGCTGCGGCGATGTCCAGCCCGGCGGCTTGGATGCGGCCGCTGCTGCCAGGGCCGGTGCCATCGAGTTTGAAGGTGACAGGCCGGGTGGCGGACAGGGTGAAGTTTGATAGAAGCGAAACATCGAGCACGGCGGCCGGGTGGACCACTAACGCTTGAGTATCAGGAAGCGCGGCGCTTGGGCCGAGTTCAAGAGTTCCCGACTGAATGGTGGTGGGGCCGGTGTGGGTGCTGGTGGCGGTGAGGGTGAGTTTGCCCGAGCCGGATTTGGTTAGGCCGCCGTCGGTCGCGGCATCGCCGGGGACGTCGCTGTGAAGAAGCGGCTGGGCGACGGTGACATTGAAGGCTCCGGTGTCGATGATGGCACCGCTGTTGCGGACGTTGGCGCGGGTGATTCCTTGGAGGAAGTTGGTAGTGGCGGCGGTGGGTTTCAGGGTGCCGCCATTGAATTGGAAGGTGCCGAAGGTGTCGGTGCCGGCGTCTTGGGAGATCTGGTTCACATTCAAGATGCCGCCGTTGAGGTGGTAGTCGCCGCGGCGGGCTGCGGAATTGGAGGCGGTGGTCCGGGCGAGGATCAGGCTGTTCGAAACGGTGATCTCGCCGCCGTTCTGATAGACCCGACCCGCGGCATGGCGTCCGGTGCCTGGCGCGCCGGTAAGGCGCAGGCCGTTGCCCACGGTGAGGGTGGAGTTGGCACCGGTGGTGATGGTGCTCCAGATGTTGTCGCCCGCGCCCTGGTTGGATGCGGTCACGGTGCCGGAAACCGCGAGGGTTCCACCCGAAAGGTTGAGGTCCCCTGCTCCCAAGCCGGTAAAGGCGCTGTTCAGCGTGATGGCGGTGGCATTGAGGGTTCCGGCGCTTTGGTTGAAGGTGCTGTTACCAGGGCCGTCGTTGCCATTGCCAACAACGATGAGGCCGAAACGGCTTGTGGCGCTGCTGTTGTGGTTGAAAATGCCGATTGCGGTTCCGCCGAGTGTGAGCGCGTTTCCGGTGGTGGGTGCGATGCTGCCCGTGCCTGAAATGGTTAGGGTGGCTCCCTTTACGTTGTTGGCGCCACTGCTGGTGCCTGCACCGGTGACGCGCATGGTGCCGGAGTTGATATTGAGGGGACCTGCTAGATTGTGGGTTCCGGAGATTTCCAGGGTGCCGCCGGAGTTTTTGGTGAGAGAACCGGAACCACCGAGGCCGCCGCTGAATCGGGTTTCGGCTGTCGGTGCGCCTTGGATGACCGTGGCAGCCGCGAGATCGAGCGGGATGGCGAGCTCGTAGGCGATACCGCCGTTTCCGAGATCGATGGTACCGCCGGTGGCGAATGAGAGCGTCCCGCCCTGAATGGTGGTGGTGCCGGTGCCGGTGCCATTGAGGGCAAGGCGCTGGAGGGTGAACGGGGTGCCAAGGTTGTGCTGTGAGTTGACATTTCCTCCAGGGGTGAGGTTGGTGAGGAATTCCAGTTTTGTCAGTGCGTTCGAGCCCGGAACCACCGCGGGGGTCCAGTTGGCGGAATCATTCCAGTTTCCAGTGCCCGTCTGCGTCCAGACGAAGGACGGGACGGAGCTGTTGGATTTAGGATCGGTGCCGGCGAGGAATTCGGCGGCGTTGGTCGCGCCATCGGCATCGGGATCGGCATTGGGGCCGATGATGTTAGGGTCGGTGACACCGGGCCAGTTCGTGGTCTGCCAGGCCTCGAAGCCAACGGGGAGCGCGGCGACGGTGGCCGTTAGATCACGCCAGGCTTGGCCGAGGGAGTTGGTGGCCGTCAGCCGGAGGATGTAGTCGCCGGGTTGGCTGAAAACGACGGGACTCCTCGGGCTGCTCGCATTTGAGAAAGAAACGGTCCCCGGTCCGGAAACGAAGGACCAAACGCTGGAGGTGGAGTTCGAAACGGTGCCCGCGAGATGGGCAAGGAAGCCCGCGGCAGCGGCCGGAGGCGTGCCGGGATCGATCACCGCGACGGCATTGGTGAAATCATCATTTTCAGGAGGTCCGACATCAATGGCGAGATCCGCGCTGCGGCTGACGGCCGAATTGGTGGCGGTGCAGCGCAGGACGTAGCGGCCGGTTTCCGAGATGCTGACGGTGGTGTCCACGGCAGACGCATTTCCGAAGGTGACGGTGCCATCGCCGCCTTCTTCGACCGAGACGGTGGACCATGCATAGGTGATCGGTCCGCTACCTGCCGCAGTGGCGGCGATGCGCAGGGTGGACTCGACATTGGGCAGGGCAACCGGGTTTGCCAGCGGCTGGAGGAAGGTAACGAGTGGTTCATCGATGATCGGGAAGCCGGAAATGGGCGTCCAAACGAGATTCACCCCGGTGGTGGTGTGCTGCAGCGAGAACGCTCCATAAGTGGCGACCGGTTGCCCGGCCGAGTCGGCAGTCAACGCGCCGAGTTGGAAGGCTCCGGTGAGCGACGGGCCGCTGACGACGTTCCAAGTGCGGCTGGCGCGCCAGAAGCTCAGGCGGAAATTCGTGGTGCTGCCCGGGCTGTTGAACACCAGATCTAACTTCGATCCATTGACGATGCTGACGGCTCCTGCGGCGATCACACGGTCCGCTGTTAGGGAGTTGCTTCCGATTTCCCATTGCAACTTGCCGGCGGAACCGAAGGCGAGGGTGTTGCCGAAATTCATGGTGCCTACCCCGTCGCCCGGCGCAAGTGTGCCGCTGACCGAGGCTGCGGCGGTGAGGGAGCCGCGGCCCGCGAGCGTGGCACCGGTCGAGACGATGATGTTGCCCGAGGCGTGGCTGCCATTGACGATCAAACGGCCGGTGCTCACCGTGGTGTTGCCGCCAAAAGAGTTGTTGCCGTTGAGCGTCCAGGTGCCGCTTTCATTTTTGGAGAGCCCGGTCAGCACGTTGGTGACGGAGCCGTCGGTGATGTTGCCATTTAACACTCCATTCCCCGCGCCGCGGAGGTCGAGCGAGCGGCCGGTGGTGGTGGGCGAAATGTTTCCGGAGATGGTGAGCGTGCCCATGACGGAGGTCAGACGCGTGCTGCCCGCGCCACCGATGAGCGACAAACTGCCGGGGATGTGGTTGTCACCCGCTTCGTTGATGATCGCGCCGTTGGGATTGCTGGTGGAGAAACTGAAGGAGGGCGGGAACTCGATCGCTCCGGCCGAGCCGTCCAGCCGCAGGGCGGCGGCGGCCCCTGACATGGAAACGGACTTCGTGCCTTCGCCAAGTTGGGCGGCATCGGTGACGCGCAGGGAGCCGGAGGTCACCGTCACCGGTCCGGTGAGCGAGTTGCTTCCGCTCAGGGTCACGATGTCGGTCATGGCGACGCCGTTGATGAGAAGGGCGCCCGCGCCGCTGATGTCATTGGCCAGATCGAGCGTGCCGGTCCGGTCAATGCGCAAGGTGGTGCCGGTGGCGATGGAAACAGGTCCGCTTCCGAGAGTGCCGGTCGCGCCGTCGTTACCGATCTGGAGGGTACCCGCGCTGATGGTGGTCGGGCCTGCGTAATTGTTATTTCCTGATAGAATCAAGGTGCCCGAGCTGCCGGTTCGGGTGAGGCCTCCCGTGCCACTGATGGGGCCCGAGAAATCAAAGCTGCCGGATCCGGAGGCGGAAAATGTCGTGTTCGCATCCAGCGTGAGAGGGGTGGATACCTGATAGCGGAATCCGCTCGTCACACCGGTGAGATAGACTTCCGGCTGGATCACGCCGTTGCTCACAAAGTTCAGGGGATTTCCGGCGATATTGACCACGGTGGTCGCAGTTCCGGTGCCGGCGAGGGTCAGGCGGTTCAACTGGGTGGAGCCGGGGAGGTCGTTGGTGGAGGTGAAGGTATTTGCGGCAAGCGTCTGGCCGGAGAAGAACCGGATGTCGCCGCCGGGACTGCTGGCTGGCGGAACCGTTTCCTGCCAGTTAGTCCCCGTGCTCCAGTTGCCGGAGGCGGTGCTGGTCCACGTCGCGACGGCCGGGGGCACCGAGAAGGTAACCGTCGCCGCATTGCTCGAGGCGCCATCGGCATCAGTGGCCGTGAAGTTGAACGATTGGAGGCCGGTGAATCCCGGGGTGGGAGTAAAACGGGCGGTGACGCCGTCCGGTTGCATGGAAACCGTGCCGCCGACCGGGGCGCTGACCGTGTAGGTCATCTGGGCGGCCGGCGTCCAATCGTCGGTCACATAAGCCGGGAGGGAAACGTCCACCGGTGCACCGCCGGCCGAGTTGGCGTTGCCGTTGGAGGCGATGGGGGCCTCATTCTGCGACCCGGTTAGATTCCAGGTGTTGAGGGCCGTGATCGTCGGCGGTGTCGTCGGCTCCAGCTCGCCTGGCGCGAGCGGCACGAACCACACGGCAAGCGTCGTGCTGGTCACGTTCGTCAGATTGATGGTCAGCTTGCTGTAAGTGGTGTTCGGAGTATTTCCGGAGGGATTCGGCGAAGTCGGCAGCGGCTCGGCGGCGCGGATCGTCCAGGTGCCGCTGCTGCTGAGAATTTTGCACCAGAGGCGTTCGGTGCCCTGCGTGAGCATCACGCTCTTGGCGTCCGGGCTGATGGTCGCGGTGGTGCTGGTGTTCTGATAGTTGGCGAACCACCAGATCGTGCTCGCGCTGGACATGGCGATTTCATCCTGAATGAGGAGTTGCTTGCGCTTGCCGAGCAGTTGGAAGCCGCGTTGCACACGGCTGGCGCCTGCGATTTTGGGTGTGAGGTCCATCACCGAGAAACTGCGCTGGCCGTTTTGGGCCGACTGGAAATTGGTGATCAAGGCACGGGTGCTCGAATTCCACACGCGGTCGGGGCCCGAGGCCGGGTTGATCACGAGAGTGTTCCGTGATTCCGCCCGGTTGCGATAGTAGTCCCAACGGTCGGGGCCGTTCGGATTCGGTGTGTGGGAGTTGTTACCAGGGTTGCTGTAATTGTCGCTGCTCAGGTCCCAGAACCAGCGCTTCCCGCGCGCGACGAGCTGGAACGTTCCGCTCTGCATCGAGTCATGCGCCAGCACGCCATCGGCCCCGCCCATGCAGCCTACGAAGGTGGCATTGTTGTCGCCCCATTTCTCCCGCATCGTCACGACCTCCTGGAAATTGGCGGCCGTAGAGTCCGCAGGTCCCCGGAATGCGGAGTCCGGCTTCAATCCGGCCTGGAGCGGCGACGTGATGGTTTCCGGCAGATAGAGCGCGTTGAGGGCGCTGCTGCCGATCTGGCGGCTGTAATCGAGGGCCTCTGATGCGTCGTAACGCCGCGCCCACCAATTCGCCCAGCCGATTGCCGCTTCGCTGCCGGTCCCGACATCGCTGAAGGTGAAACGCTGCCGGGTGTTGCTCGCGATGAAAAGCGGCTCGCGCGCCGCCGTGGACAGACCCTGCTGAAGCGACAGCGTGAAGGTGCTGCCGAGCGACATTTCCAAGGCGGGAAGTGCCTGACCGCAGGCCCACTTGGTGTAGATGCCGTAGTCCGTGCCCTCATACCAGGCGCCCGCGTTGGCACTCCAGTCATCCAGGTAGCCGTTCAAGCGCGTAAGGGCGGAACTGCACTTGGACGCCGCACCGGAATCCACCGTGGCAAGAGCCAGGGTTGCCTCCAGATGCCCTGAATTCAAGATCACGCCGATATTGTTGGTATAACTGGTCGTCCATGACTGATAACCGGAGACCATCTTGGTTCGCATGGTGTCTTTCCGAGTCTGGGTCCAGTAGGGAAAGAACCAGTCGTAGCCCACCGCGACCAGTCCATTGGTCTGTCCCTTCCATGGGTCCGTCCAAAGGCCGGTATTGATCGCGTATTCGATGACGTTGGTCCAAGCACTCTCGGGATAACGCGTGTCTCCGGTGAGCCACCATGCCACTGCCAGACGCTGCAGCCGGTCCCGCCCCCAACGACCAGAATCAGGAGCAGCAGTTAGGTCGCTGTTGGCCGCGTTGATGATGGATTGCGCGCGGGACTTGGCTTGTGAGGCATCCGGACTTTCCCACATCTGTTTCAGCCAGATGAACCGTTCGCGTGTAACGCCGAGCCGCGGCTGTTCGGTGGCCAGGGTGTTGAACAACGCCGAGGATGAGGGCAGTGCCGTGGTGGTGCCCGGCATCATCAGAGCCGTGCCGGGGATGACGCTGAATGCGCTGTCGCCCGGCTTCATCCAGCCGACACTCCAGTGGTCCGTGCCGGTGCCTTCCTTGTGAAGAAGCTCAACATAATAACGCTGCCCAGCCACCAACTGGATGGGGGCGGACTGTTGGGAGGGATTCGCCGCGAAATCGCGGAAAGCCGTGGCGGACGCCGTGCTGGCGATCAGGGATTTGTTGGTGTCGGACGCGTCGGTGCTGAGACGGAGTTCCACCACGTCGTCGCCACTAACAGCGAATGTATAACTCCCGGAAATCGGGGCGCGGATGAAACCGGTGACACGCGTCCCGAAGTTGTCCTCCCAGTTCTTCGCGAGGCATTCGAAGGAGGAAATGAATTCGCGTGAGGCCGGCTTGTTCGGATAGTTGGCATTCCCGGTCATCGTGGCGATGCTCAAGCTTGGCAGACCGGTCCACACTTCGCGCATGAGCGCTCCGCCATTCGGGACCTCTGCGGTTGGATAGAGTCGCAGGGTCGGGACAATCTGACGTGCCTGCGAGGCGGAGGCCCATTCCAGTTTCACCGAGGCATTGCCGGTGTTTTCGTTGTATTCGAGGCGGATGTTCGTGCGGTGTCCGGCCTTCAGTCTGATCTGGCCGCGCAACTCACTGCCTTGGTAAAACGTGCGCTGCACGATCAACTGATCATCCACCCACAGCCGCGCGCCGTCATCCGCCGTGACATGGAAGGTGTAGAGCTCGGAATACTGCGACTCGATCTGACCGGACCATGCGATGGAAAATGTATCAGCGTTCGTGATAGAGGTGCTGGATGGAATGCCCGTGCCGAAGCTGAAATTGATGGAAGTATCCGTCCGCGTCGTCACCAAACTGGTGAAGTCCCCGTTATCGTAATATTTTCCGGTAAGGCCGGTGCCGGTTTGCGCGGTGGCGGTGACTGCGGCGAGCAGCCAGGAGCTGGCGATGAGGAGAAGGCTGGAGGTGTGGGTAATCATGGGAACTACGGGTAAAATTTTCTATCAGGGTGCCGCGACCTTGAGGCGACCGAAAAGTATGCCGCTGAGGCTGGCGTGGGTCTTAGGAATGGTGACGGTGACCGTCTGCGATCCGCCGACAGCAGGGCCGAGGGAGACCTCGGACGCCTTTGGAGCGGTGATCGAAAGAGGAGTCCAGCCGCTGAGGTCGGAGCCGAATTCGAAGACCTGGGTGGTGTCGTTGGCGGCGTCTATGCGTCGGGTGAAGGTGAAAACGAAGTTCGATCCGGAGGCGTTGAGGTCGGGCAGGATGGTCTGGTCCGATTGGGAGGGAACACCGGTGAGGACATACTCCAGCAGATTTTCGATCCCGTCGTTGTCCGGGTCATCGGTAGGGTCCCGGTCAGCGAGGGCGAGGCCGAAGTCGTCGATCCAGCCTGCGTAGCCGGTTGGGGTGGTGACGGTGAGTTCGAGGTTGTTGCCGTTTTTGACGACACTGCCGGCAAGGCCGTTGAAGGTGACGGAGCCGGGCGCGCCGTTGATGCCGCCGGTGGCGGTGAGCAGCACGTAGGGTCCGCCGGTGGCGGGTGGCGCAGCTGCGGTGAGGTCGATGATCGTGTTAGGTTCCAAGGTGAGGGTGCCGGCGACGGTCAGCGGGTCTTGGGAGCCTGCGGAGGCCGCGACATCGAAGGCGAGGTGGCCGCCGGTGCGGACGGTGACGCTGCCGCCGAGGGAGCCGGTTCCCGCGAGGGCGGCGTTGTTTTTTACTTCCACCGCCGTGGCCGCGAGGGAGCCGGTGACGCCAAGGGTGCCGGCATAGATGGTGGTGGGGCCGGTGTAGGTGTTGGAGCCGGCGAGCGTCATTTTGCCGAGACCGTCCTTGATGAGCGTGTCGGTGGTGGAACCCGTGAACTTGATCAAGGGCTGGCTGATGGTGATGTCAAAGCCTGCGGTATCGATCTTCGCGCCGCCGTTTTGGACATTGGCGGTGACGGCCAGATTGGCGTCCCAGAAGTTCGCCGAATTCCCGGCAGGTTTGAGCGTGCCGCCATTGAAGTTGAAGGTGGCACTGATAGAATGGCTGCCGGTGGTGGGCATTCCAATGACCACGCCCGCCGTGATCGGTCCCGTGGTGAGCGTGCCGCCATTGAGGTTGTAAACGCTGGTGTGGGTGCGGGCTGTTGAATCACTGATGTTGCCCGACAGACTGAGCCCGGCGGCGGTAATAGTGCCACCGCTCTGGGTGAGGACGCCGTTTGCAGGGCGAGTGGTGCTGGTGCAGAACAGCAGGTTCCCGGCGATGCCCAGGCTGCCGGTGTTTTTCACGGTCAAAGTGCTTGCAACACCCGAAGAGGCCGCGCACACGGTGGCACTACCGGTCACGTTCATCGCG
>JANODE010000205.1:0-28587 GCA_031412525.1 Akkermansiaceae bacterium
TGGATGACGTGGTTTATATCACGGAAGAAACCGACGAGGATCTAAGAGGTTCACGCGTCCGCTCAGGGGACATTCTTCTTAACATTACTGGAGCCTCACTTGGAAGAACTTGTCTTGTTCCCGATGGCTTGCCGCAGGCTAACGTCAATCAACACGTCTGCATCATCCGCCTCAAGGATTTGGAAACACGGGAGTTTGTTTCGCAGTCGATGAAAAGTTGTTGGTTGAAAGGTCAGATCGATACCGTTCAATCTGGTGCTGCTCGCGAGGGACTGAATTTCGCCCAAATCTCCAAACTGGCACTCACCATTCCTCCGGGTTCCGAGCAAACCCAGATCGCCGCGTTTCTGGACCGGGAGACGGCGAAGATTGATGAGCTGGTGGCGGAGCAGCGGCGGCTGATGGAATTGCTGAAAGAAAAACGCCAGACCGTCATTTCCCACGCCGTCACCCAAGGCATCAACCCCAAAGCCACCATGAAGCCCTCCGGCATCGAATGGCTCGGCGACGTGCCGGAGCATTGGGAGGTGGTCAGAATCAAGACACTTTGTTCGATCATTTCAAAAGGAACCACGCCCTCAACGGTGGGTGCCGACTTCATACTCAGCGGCATTAGATTCTTGAAGGCAGAAAATATTACCGAAACAGGGGTGAATGAACTGCCGGAGTTCTATATTTCGGAGGAAGCACACGCAATCTTGTCCAGAGGCGCGTTAAATGCTGGTGACGTCTTAGTGGTTATCGCGGGTGCAACCACTGGAAAGTCGGCTGTTTTGGATAGTCGGTTCTTGCCTGCAAATACCAATCAAGCGGTGTCGTATCTCCGGCCCAGAAACCCGATTATTTCTCCGTTTATCAGTAAATGGCTGGGAACGAGATTAGTGCGAAATTTAATATTGGTTCAATCCGTCCAATCGGCACAACCCAACCTTTCAATGGAAGACCTGGGGAACATCCCTATTCCCATCCCTCCCCATGATGAGATGAACGAACTCATGGCATTTCTCGAAATTGAAACTGCCAAGTTCGACACCCTCACCGCCGAAGCCCAGCGCGCGATCGACCTGCTGCAAGAACGCCGCACCGCGCTGATTTCCGCCGCCGTCACCGGCCAGATCGACGTTCGTAAATCCTGACACCCATGATCATCGGATCCGCAAAATTCAAAAATCACCAGTGCTTCAAGAAGCACTGGTCCGGACTTGAAGATACGTCGCCGGTTACTCTTATCATAGGAAAGAATAATACCGGGAAGTCGCATCTTCTTCATTTCATTGAAGCGCTTTGCACAAAAGAATTAGGTGCGATTCAATGGGATTTGAATGTCGAAATACCCCTCAATGAAGATGCGCTATTGAAGGCATTTCAGAGGGGGCACTCCTCAAGCGACCTTGGCGGCGATCATTGGGAGCAACACGGTCGCACCTTTCTTAAAAAAACTGCTGTGTGGACACGAGAAACGGGAAAGGAAGAGGAACTCAGTTTCAAGGAAGGCACCTTTTACAGAGATGGAGTTCAACCCTACACGGCTGAGGCACGATTGGCCCGTCTAATCAGAATTTTCCCTCAAGCAAAACACCCTCTGTGGGGCAAATGTTTCAAGCATCTTTTTGCGGACCGAGACATACAACCAGAAGCGGCAAGTAACGACCTAAGGCTTGAATCCAACGGCACGGGGGCTACTAATATTGTTCGACGCTTCCTCAATAGCTCGGATGCGAAATTCCCCCGGCTACTTATTCAACGGGACATGCTTGCGGCGCTAAATGAAATCTTCGGCGGGGATGGTCGCTTTCTCGAAATTACGGTCCAGCACCACGACGGCCAAGCAATTAACCACGTCGAAGACCGCTGGGAACTTTATCTTGAACAGGAACATAAGGGACTCGTGTCTCTATCGAGTTCCGGAAGTGGACTCAAAACAATTTTTCTCGTTTTGCTTCACATGCTTGTAGTGCCAGTCATCGAAGGCAAGAGTCTCAAAAATTACGTATTCGCGTTTGAAGAACTAGAAAACAATCTTCATCCATCGTTAGTCAGAAATCTTTTGGCCTACATTAAATCCAAGACGGACAACGTTTCTGGTTTGTCAATAGGCTCTTATCCCCAGATATTCCTTACCACGCATTCCAACGTCGCTCTGGATTACTTTGCCGGCGACGAGCTTGCTCAGATTATCCACGTCAGTCACGATGGTGAGTCCGCGCGCACCCAGACCATCGATCAAAGTTCCAAACTCTTGGGGGTGATTTGGGATCTCGGAACTCGGCCTTCGGATCTATTACAAGCAAATGGTATCATTTGGGTCGAGGGTCCATCAGATCGAATTTACGTAAACAAGTGGATCGAGCTATTTGGTAATGGACAACTCAAGGAGGGGCGGCACTATCAATGCGCTTTTTATGGTGGGGGGCTGCTTTCCAATCTTCAAGTCACTCACGATGAAGAAGCCGACGATGAGTTAATCAATCTTCTTAAAATCAATCCAAACGTGGTGGTGGTATCTGATTCAGATAGGGACAAAAAAAGGGCACAGCTAAAGAAACGTGTTCGGCGTATTCGTGACGAGTTTGCCAAACTCAGCAAGGAGCGATCAATGCACTGGATTCTTGATGCAAGAGAGATCGAAAACTATTTGATCGGGGAATTCATAAAACCCATTCTTCCGACAAGTGGTGCCAACCTGTCATCTCCTGGGCAATTCGAATCGTTTTTTCCAAGACAAGGAGAAATCGGCTATCTGGGTAGAAGCATGAAACGGAAGTCGTTCGACAAGTCCAAACTTGCCGCACTAACCACTCCTCAAATGACCCTCGCTCAACTTGAAACTCGGTTTGATCTCGGAGATAGGATGAAGAAAATCATCTCAATCATTGAAGTGTGGAACCGATGATTTACGCACGCTTCAAAAAACCAACCGCATGAGTCCAACACCCAAGACCATCCAGATTTTCCTGCCGGGAGGCGATCCGCAAGGCATCCGTGTGGCGGAGATCACCACCCGTATCGTGCAGGTCATCGAAGTGCCGCGCAGCCTGCTGCCGGAATTTCTCAAGATGCCGGAGAGCGGCCAGGTGGCGCTCTATTTCCTCGTCGGCGAATCCGAAGATGCGGAGGAGCGCCGGGTTTACGTCGGCCAGACGGGCGACCTGCGATCCCGGCTGACCTCGCACAACAAGGAAAAGGATTTCTGGCAACGGGCGCTCATCCTCATTTCCCGGACGAACAGCCTCACCCAAACCCACTCGCTCTTTCTGGAGTGGCGCTGCCTGCAAGCCATCCGCGCCGCGGAACGGTTCACCGATCAAAACGGAAACGGCGGCAGCAAACCCCACACCCCGCCACCGATGGAAGCGGATTGCCACGAAATCTTCGACACCGGCCGCACCTTGCTGGCTACTCTCGGCTATCCGCTCTTTGACTCGGTTACCAAATCCACCACCGAAACGAAGCAGGACAATGAAGTCTTCTACTGCAAATCCGCGGGCTGCGATGGCCGTGGGCTTTACACGCCCGAAGGATTTGTGGTCTTGAAAGGCTCCGTTGGCCGGAAGGGAAACGTGCCGTCCATCGCAGGAACGGCGGACGAGCGTTTCCGTAATAAACTCATCACAGCCCAAGTGATGCGAGTGGAAGGCGACAAGGTCATCTTTGAAAAGGATCACCTCTTCAACTCGCCAAGCATGGCGGCGGTGTCCCTGCTGGGAGGAACCGCGAATGGCTGGACCGTCTGGAAGTCCAAGGACGGCAAGACGCTGGATGAGCTGAAGCGGCAGAATGTCTGAGACCCGCACGTTTATCGCCCCCGCCGCAGTCGGCAATGCCGATAAAATCTTGTAAAACGGGATGCCGTCATTAACTTGCCAGTCAACCACCATTCCATTTACCGCAAAAATCACTGACCAGCCCGTGCCCCCCGCAACCGCCAAAAAAACCGTGACGAACCCGATGAAGGAACTCCGCTCCCGGCTTTCCAAAGCCGGAGTGAAGCGCAAGTTTCTCAATGAGGTGGTGCTCCCCGAGTGGTGGGAGGATTCGATTGCTCTGAGTTCCGGCGGCTTCCGCGAAGCGACGGCCTATATCTGTTCCTTTCTTGGATACAGCTTGAAATCCCTTCTGACTCCTTCTCAAGAACTCGCCTTTACGCACCAATCCGGCGTGAAATACAAGAAGGGGAAAGGTGCTACCCTCGCCGATGTTGCACTGGCTACTCAATATGCTCAGGGTGTCGCCCGCTCGGTCGCTGCCGCTTACATGGACAAGGCTCCTGTAGGAAAACTTCCCGACCCGAAGGCGTGGCGTGCCGCCTTGCTGAAAAAGTCCGGGAGTAACTGGATCACCCTGGACCAGATTTTGGAAGCTGCATGGACGCAGGGCATTCCTGTCATCCATCTGAAAAATTTCCCCACCACCGGAAAGAAGCCCGATGCACTGGTGACGATGGTGGGAGACCGGCCGGTGATCGTTGTTCTGAGCGCGCGCAAGAGTCCCTCATGGCTTGCGTTCATCATCGCGCATGAACTCGGACACATCCATCACAAGCACGTCAAACCGGGCGAGACGCTGGTGGATGAGAAAATGGATACCGAGGCGGAGGAAAAGGAAGAGGTGGAAGCCAATGACTTTGCGGTCAATCTTCTTACCGGTTCGGGAACTTTCGGACTCAACACCTCACGGGCCATGTCTCCTCCCTATCTGTCGGCCCTTTGCAAGGAGTTCTCTTCGAACTATCGCGTGGCCCCGGGGGTAGTGGCCTTGAACTACGCGTTTACCAGTGGTCAATGGCCGTTGGCGATGGCGGCGCTGGCAATGCTGGAGCCGCGTGCGGATGCCGGAAAGGAAACCAAGCACGCGATGAAGGCGCATTTGAATCCCGATAACCTTTCCGAGGAGTCTTGGGAGTGGATCAACCGCGCCACATCCGCGGGGAAATGATCTATTTCAGCGACCGCGACGTGGTGTCGAAACTCGCCGCATGCGAGTTCCTGCCATTGATCGCCACCCTGCTGGGGAAGCCCGAGCAAAGTTTGGAGATCCGCTATCTTGCCAGCCTGAAATACAGTCTTTCCCGCCCCGGCAAGAAGCTGGCGAACAAGACCTATCAACGGCACCTGGAGAAATTCTGTCAGTCCCACCGCAGTATTGATGGGAGCACGAATATTCATCGTGAGCAGGAACTTTTCAGCGGCAGCATGGACCCTGGTGAGGCCGTGCTCTTCGCCGAAGCTGAGGAAACCGGCGGCACCGTAGTGACCGGAGACAAGGTGGCGTTGAAGGCTTATCTCCGGGTTTCCAATTCCGCCCAACGATCCAAGATCAAAGTCGTTTGTTGGGAACAACTGCTGCTGCGTGTACATAAGACACAGGGATATGAGGCGCTGAGGGCGGGTTGTTGCGAGGGGATCGAGTGCGACAAAATGCTGTTGTTGGCCTTTAGCAATGGATTGGCGACGTTGGAGGATCACGCCTTGGACTGTCTTCATTCTCACCTACGCGATGTGGAGAAACACTCTTCTGACATTTTGTTCCGATTCGACTGATGAATCATTGCCCCCTGCCAGCCTCGCTTTCTCTCTTTCAACCATCCCAATGAGCGTCCACCAAGAAATCAGCTTCGAGACGGAGATCTGTCAGCACCTCGCTGAAAACGGTTGGCTCTATGCTGAGGGCGATGCGGCGGGCTACGACCGGAAGCGGGCGATCTATCCACCGGATCTTCTGTCATGGGTGCAGGAGACGCAGCCGAAAGCGTGGGAGACGCTGGTGAAGAATCACGGCACGCAGGCGGAGGAAACGCTGTTGGGCCGGTTGCGAGATCAGCTCGACCAACGCGGGACGCTGGATGTGCTGCGACATGGGATCGAGTTGCTGGGACTCAAGCAGCCGCTGAAGCTGGCGGAATTCAAACCAGCACTGGCGATCAACCCGGACATCATGGCCCGCTACGCCGCGAACCGGCTGCGGGTGATCCGGCAGGTGCGGTATTCGCTTTCCTGTGAGAACAGCATCGATCTGGTGCTTTTCCTCAATGGCCTGCCGGTGGCGACGGTGGAGTTGAAAACGGATTTCACCCAGAGCATCGGCGATGCGATCGACCAATACCGGTTTGACCGCGATCCGCAGCCGAAGGGCCAGGGCGCGGAGCAACTGCTGTCGTTTCCGAACGGGGCGCTGGTCCACTTCGCGGTGAGCAACAAGGAGGTGGCGATGGTGACGCGGCTGAAAGGCGCTGCCACGGTTTTCCTGCCATTCAACCAGGGTGACGACGGTGCGGCGGGGAATCCGGTGAACCCTCAGGGCGGGCATCGCACGGCATATCTGTGGGAAAAGGTCTGGGCGCGTGAGAGTTGGCTGGAAATCCTCGGCCGTTACCTGATCGCGCGGAAGGACAAGAAGAAGCAGATCGAAAGCATCATTTTCCCGCGTTTCCATCAGCTAGAGGTGACGCGCAGGATCCAGAGCGCGGTGCTCGGGGATGGGGCGGGCGGCAAGTATCTCGTCCAGCACTCGGCGGGATCCGGCAAGACGAACTCCATCGCCTGGACCGCGCATTTCCTCGCGGAGCTGCATGATGCGGATCACAAGAAGATCTTCGATACGGTGCTGGTGGTTTCCGACCGGACGGTGATTGACACGCAGCTCCAGGAAGCGCTGTTCGATTTCCAACGGCAGACCGGAGTGGTGGCGACAATCAAGGGCAGCGAAGGCAGCAAAAGCAAGGAACTGGCGGCGGCTCTATCAGGAAATAAGAAGATCGTCGTCTGCACGATCCAGACCTTCCCGGCGCTGCACAAGGCGATGCTGGATCTAACCAAGCAAGGGAAACGCTTCGCGGTGATCGCGGACGAGGCCCACAGCTCGCAGACGGGCGAGGCGGCGGCGAAACTGAAGTCGGTGCTGAGTCCGGAAGAACTCGCGGAGTTGAAAGACGGTGGTGAGATTTCCATGGATGACGTGCTGGCCGCAGAGATGACCGCTCGGGCGGGCAAGACGACGATCAGCTACGTGGCCTTCACCGCGACGCCGAAGACGAAGACGATGGAACTCTTCGGCACGCGGCCGGATCCCACCCAGCCAGCCGGACCGGGAAACCTGCCCGGGCCGTTTCACGTCTATTCCATGCGGCAGGCGATCGAGGAGAAATTCATCCTCGATGTGCTGTTGAATTACACGAGTTACAAACTGGCTTTCCGCCTCGCCCACGAGGGCAAGGACTACGACGACAAGGCGGTGGAACGCAGTGCGGCGATGAAGGGCATCATGGCCTGGGTGCGGCTGCATCCGTACAACATCTCGCAGAAAGTGCGGATCGTGGTCGAACATTTCCGCCAGTACGTTTCCCCGCTGCTCAACGGCAAGGCGAAGGCCATGGTCGTCGTGGCCAGCCGGGTAGAGGCGGTGCGCTGGCAGCTCGCGATCAACCGCTACATCAAGGACAACGGTTACAAGATCGGGACGCTGGTGGCGTTCTCCGGCGAGGTGAATGACAAGGAGTCGGGACCGGATGGATTCACGGAAACCAGCAAGAGCCTGAATCCGCTGCTGAAAGGCAGCGACATCCGCGAGGCATTCAAGGGTGAGGAGTATCAGATCCTGCTGGTGGCGAATAAATTTCAAACCGGTTTTGATCAGCCGCTGCTGTGCGGCATGTACGTGGACAAGCGGTTGGCAGGCATCCAGGCGGTGCAGACGCTTTCCCGTTTGAATCGCGCCCATCCCGGCAAGGATACGACCTATGTGTTGGATTTTGTGAACGAGACGGAGGACGTGCTCGCAGCATTCAAAACCTATCACACCACCGCCGAACTCTCCGCGACGACGGACCCGAATCTGGTATTCAACCTCCGCGCCAAACTCGACTCGGCCGGACACTACGATGATTTCGAAGTGGATCGAGTGGTGGAAGTGATGCTGGACCCGAAGGCAAAGCAAAGCGAGTTGCTCAAAGCACTGGAGCCTGTGGCGGATCGCCTGATGAAACGCTACAAGGTGGCGCAGGAAGCGATGAAGATCGCCAAGGCGAAGAAGGATGACAACGCCACCGATTCCGCGAAGAACGAGATGGACGCGTTGATCCTTTTCAAAGGCGACATGGGAGCCTTCGTCCGGCTCTACACGTTCCTCTCGCAGATCTTCGACTACGCAAACACGGACATCGAGAAGCGGGCAATTTTCTTCAAGAAACTGCTGCCGTTGCTGGAGTTTGGCCGTGAGCGTGAGGGAATTGATCTATCTAAGGTCGTGCTGACGCATCACCATTTAAAAAACCTCGGCAAGCGCATTCTTCCCCTCGGCGAAGGAGAAGCACCCAAGTTGGATCCAATCAGCGAGACCGGGAGCGGCAGCTTGCAGGAGAAGGAAAAGATCTACATGGGCGAACTCATCGCCAAGCTGAACGAACTTTTTGGCGGTGATACGACGGATCGCGATCAACTGGTTTACGCAAACCAAGTGATCCGTGGAAAGCTGCTGGAGTCCGTAACGCTCCGCCAGCAGGCGGCGAACAATACCAAGGAGCAGTTCGCCAATTCACCCGACCTAATGAGGGAGTTTCAAAACGCTACCATGGCATCCTTGGACGCCCATACGAGCATGGCGACGACTCTGTTGAACTCAACCGCTGCTCAGAAAACCATGTTGGATATCCTGCTAAACCACTCGAAGCTTTGGGAATTCCTTCGAGGGCAGGCACCGTTTGTTAGCTAGCCCGTTCCGGGATCGCCTCGCAGACCTGCCGCCAGCCGGGGAAGTTCCATTTGTTAGGAAATCCGCTGCACTGCTCCGGCTTCACGGGATGGATGCAGCAGGCGTTTCCTTCGAGCATGATGCACTCATGGCTGTCCTTTTCGATGAGCGAGAGTCCCTGGCGATTCGTGCGAAGGCGGGTGAACTGATGGACAAAATCATCGTTAGATAGGCCGAGAAATCCGGCGATGCGTGGGATTTCATCCTCCTCGATCCGCACGTCGCCCGGCCATTTGCAACAGGCAGTGCACCGCTGGCAGACGTAATGGACATTCGGCTCCAGAACGAAGTGGCGGTTACCCGGGCTGCCGTGATCTGCGGTCGGATCATCCTTCATTCCATCTGCCGGTAGTAGTAATTGACGCGGCCAAGGAAACCGCGCCACTTCGCTCCTGGACGGCCGTTCTCCATGAGGAAATGCGGGCAGTTTTTGTTAGGCGGACGTTTTCCCCGCCGCGGCCAGTGATAATGGGGCACGACGTTGCGAAGCGGGATGCCATGACGTTTCATGAGAACGGCAGCAAGCTTGGCAGTGCGCTCGACGGTCACAGCCCGGTTTCCGCTGCGGTTTTCACACATTTCGATGCCGATGGACGTTCGGTTGCCAGGGCCATCGAAATCCGCGTGCTCGCCCTGCTCATTGGTGGGAAGGTGCTGGATCGCCATGCGGGAGTCCACGGTGTAGTGCCAGATCAGATAGCCGATGCGGTTGCCACGGCGGGTTTTCGGCGAGCGGAGGGCACCGTTTTTCAGAGCTAGCGAATGCTGGGCGGCGCCCGCGCTGTAGTTTTCTGTGGCGTGAATCGTGATGTAGCGCGGCGTCATGGGCCTGACGACTTTCCGGCCGTGGGTGCCCCGACGGACCATGTCCACTTTCAAATTCACCTGCCGCATCATCGCCGTGGTCGATGTGCTTCCCCCTCCGCTGCCACCCCCACCTCCCCCAGTGTTAGGGCGCGGCGCTTGAGTGGGGGCCGGTCGATATGCCCGGACTCCCGGGGGCGGACCGACCTGATAACATTGAACGGACCCGAATGTCAGGATGAGTAAAAGGAACCAGCGGATGGACTGCACACGCCATGGCTACCACGGAGGGATCGGATTCGGAAACCGAAAAGCGACCGCCGCCGCGCTAACAAAAAAGCCCGCCGTATGAGGGCGGGCTTCGCAGAGTTTGGAAAATCTCAGGAGTTCAGCCGCAGCATCCGCCGCCGCCGCCACCATTTCCGCCGCAGCATCCACCACCGCCGTTGGCGGCAGCGAGGTCGTCGGAGGTCGGGACGCGGCCGAGTTCGATGGTGGCACCCACGTATTTGCCGATTTCCTTCTGAAGGCTCTCCAAGTCGCGCTGAGCAGAAAGGAAATCACGGGCCACGGCGTTTTCAAAAAGCGCTTCGCGAGCGGCTTCAAACTCGCGGATCTCGGCCGCACCCAGCTCGACACCAGCGTGTTGCTTGTGATGCAGCTCTTCGCCTTTTTCATGCACGCTCTGATATTGCAGGCGGGCGGCATCGTCGCTCAGGAAGCGTTCGACATTGGCCTGGAGCTTGAGAAATGAAGGATCGCTGGCGATTTGTGCGCAGAGTTCCTTGGTTTTTTCGATCACGGGGGAGTCTTCGGCTACGATTGACATGCCCGCTGAATAGCCTTGCGGGGGCCGACTGGCAACGGACTTTTATGGGAAATTTCCGTCTGCTGTTTCCGAACAAAAGCGTGACAGCACGCAGGCTCCGGCGTTTGGTGAAGCCCACCATCATGGGCATCGAACCACTCAAAGACGGCATCCGCTCGCATGTGCGGATCGATTTCCAAGGTCACGTTCACAAGCGGTTCCGCGGCACCGGTTCCGACGAACGTTACGCCACCGAAGTCGCCGTGCTCAAAGTGCTCGAAGATCGCGGCTGCCCCTACGTGCCACGCCTGCTGGAAGAACACCCTGAGGAAAACTACTTCGTTTCCTCAAACTGTGGCAAGCTGGCCTCACAGATCACCAAGGAAAAGGCCGACAAGCTCTTCGCCAAACTCGAGCGCGAATACGGCGTCCGCCACCTCGACGCGGAACCCCGAAACATCACCTACTCGGACAAGCTCGGCTGCTTCTGCATCATCGATTTCGAGCTCGCGGAAATTCTCCCGCCGCCGCCCGACCTCGCTCACCCACCGATTTAAAAATCCATCCGAAAAACCCACCGTGCCGCCCGCCGCCGCCACCCTCCATTGGGCAGCCCTCACCCACAGCGGCTCCCGCAAGCCCCGCAACGATGATTCTCTCATCGCGTTTGCTTCCAGCCCGGACGGCCCGGAGACACTGCCCGCCCACGGCTGCCGGTCGCTGTCTGCCCAAGACCTCGTTTTCGCCATTTCTGACGGGATGGGCGGAGGCAATGCGGGTGACATCGCCTCTGCAATCATCCTTCAACAGATGACCGAGATCATCCCGGAAACCTTCAAAGCGGCCGCCTCGGGATTCTATCCGGATTCGCTCACGCACCTGGCGGACGCCCTTCGCTCCATCCACGAGCACATCAACTCCGCAGCTCAGGATTCCGAGGAAAAATCCGGAATGGCCGCCACCCTCGCGCTCGCTTGGTTCACCCCGGACAACCTCTACATCGCCAACGTCGGCGATTCCCGAATCTACCGCTCGCGGGGCGGTCAACTTGAGCAACTCACCCGCGACCACACCCTCGCCTGGTGCCAGTGGAAACGGGGCGAAATCAGCGAAATCCAGTACCGCGCCCATCCGCGCCGTGCCGCACTTTATGAGATCGTCGGCGGGGGTCATGGCACCGTTTCCCCCCATTTCGCGGCAGTGTCTTATGAGCCCGGTGACCGCTTCTTAATTTGCTCTGACGGGCTCATCGACGGGCTCTGGGAGCGTCACCTCAACGAGGCCCTCGCAAATGGTGCTCAAGAACTCCAAACGATTGCCACAACTCTTTTGAAACGAGCGATCGACAACTCCGGAATCGACGATACAAGCCTCATCGTCATTGCGGTCGCCGCCCCTGATCCGGGCGATTTCCGTTAGTGCCGAAAATCAAAATAAGCTGGCACGTTTGATGCTCTAGTCAAATGAGTTAGCACCCCTGACAGGTGGCGGCATCGCTTCATTTTCTGGGTTTCTACTACAACACCGCTAAATACCGAAAAATACAACGTTATGGCCAAATACAAATTGGAATACATCTGGCTCGATGGATACACCCCAGTCGCGGGTCTCCGTGGCAAAACCCAAATCAAGGAGTTCGCAAGCTTCCCCACTCTCGACCAGCTCCCGCTCTGGGGCTTCGACGGCAGCTCGACCCAACAAGCCGAGGGCAAAAGCTCGGATTGCGTGCTCAAGCCGGTAGCGGTTTACCCTGACACCACCCGCAAGGACGGTGCGATCGTTCTTTGCGAGGTCATGCTGCCAGATGGTGTCACTCCGCACCCGACCAATGCCCGCGCCACCATTCTCGACGATTCCGGCGCATGGTTTGGCTTCGAGCAGGAATATTTCCTCTATCAGGATGGTCGTCCTCTCGGTTTTCCAGCGGACGGATTCCCACGGATCGGCCAAGGCCCGTATTACTGTGGAGTCGGCTATAAATACATGGGCGACATCGCCCGCCAGATCGTCGAGGAGCACCTCGACCTTTGCCTCGACGCCGGCATCAACCACGAAGGCATCAACGCCGAGGTGGCGAAGGGCCAGTGGGAATTCCAAATCTTCGGCAAGGGCTCCAAGAAGGCCGCTGACGAAATGTGGGTTGCCCGCTACCTCCTGAACCGCGTTTGTGAAAAATACGGAATTGACGTGGAATACCACTGCAAACCACTCGGAGATTCCGACTGGAACGGATCCGGCATGCACGCGAACTTCTCTACCGAATACCTCCGCACCAAGGGCGGCAAGGCCTACTTCGAAGCGCTCATGGCAGCCTTTGCCGAGCACGTCGAAGAACACATCGCTGTTTACGGACCTGACAACCACATGCGCCTTACCGGCCTTCACGAGACCCAGGCGATCGACAAGTTCTCCTACGGTGTCGCTGACCGTGGAGCGTCCATCCGGGTGCCGCACAGCTTCGTCAAGGGCGACAAGTATCAAGGCTATCTCGAAGACCGGCGTCCGAATTCCCAAGGCGATCCCTATCAGATCGCATCGCGGATCCTCAAGACCATTTCCCTCGTTCCGACTCCTTGAGTTGAGCGTTTAAAAGCGTCCTGAGCGTTTTCCTCCCCGAAGCCGCCTCCTTGCACAAGGGGGCGGCTTTTCGTTTTACTAACGGCGGAATGCAGGCATGTTCCGGGTGCATCTGAATTTCCGGCCACACGAACATGAAGCACCCTTATCGTTTGATTCCGTTTCTCCCACTCGCTGCCTGCCTGCTGGTCGCCACCAGCTGTAAGCGGGAAGCCTATTCGCCAGAGAAAGCTGCATTCGCTCGTGGGGAAGACATGATCATGCAGGAGCAGCAGGCTTACCGCGGGGAGACACGGCAGTTTTATAACAACCGGAATTTCGACCAGCTCGAAGCCCGTGCCAACGAGACGCGGACGAGCAAGGCGAAGTTCGGCAACGGCAGTTGGAAACTCCATGACGTTTATGATTCCCTCGACTGCCGCGCGGAGGAGCCCGAGTCAATGTGGCAGCTCCATGAGCAGATCCATCAGGCGTGGGAGAAAAAATTTCCTGACTCCATCACCGCCCGCGTCGCGCATGCGGATTTTCTCACCAATTACGCTTGGCACGCCCGCGGCACCGGCTATGCCAACGAAGTCACCGAAGAAGGCTGGCGCCTTTTTCGCGAGCGACTCGCCTCGGCCCGCACCCTACTCGATCAATCGAAGGATTTGCCAGTGAAATGCCCCGTCTGGTGGCAGGTCTGCATGCGGGTCGCCATCGGTCAGGAGTGGAGCAAGGAAGAGTTTGCGGCGCTGTTCGAAGAGGCGAAATCGTTAGAGCCGACGTATTTCATGCACGACCTTGCCCAGGCCAAGTTCCTGATGGTCCGCTGGTATGGCGACGAGGGCGATTGGGAGAAAGCCGCGGAAAAGGAAATCGACCGGCCCGGAGGACTCGGTCCCGAAGGCTATGCCCGCGTCATCGCTGACCAGCGAGGCTACTACGACGACATATTCCGCGAAACCAAAGCGTCGTGGAGGAAAACTCAGCAGGGATTCGAACTCATGCGGAAAACCTATCCGGACTCCGCTGAGATTCTCAACGCCTACTGCCGCCTCGCTGTGATCGCCGAGGACAAGGCCACGGCAAAAAGGCTGTTCACGGAAATCGGCGACAAGGTCATCCTCTCCCAGTGGGGGGGCGAGCGGAAGCGGTTCAATCAGATGAGACGATGGGCACGGAAGTGAGCCGCTGCCGACTCAGCCACCACTCGACCGCGACGCCGATACACGCACCGATCGTGTAGGCAACCAGATTTCCCCAGGAAAACGCATATCCCAGCACCAGACGACCGAACGTCGTGTTGCGGAAATTTTCCAGCCAGGGCGTGTGGTTAAGCTTTGCAAACTCGACTCCATATGAGGTGACCAACGCCAGAAGCCCGATCTTCCAAACCGGCCATTTGGGAAACAGTAAGCCCCAGCCCAGATAGACCATCAGCGTCCAGAGCACGTCACCCGGATGATTTCCTAACACATCAGTGAAGCTGCCTAACCGGCGGGAGCCCAGGCCCAGCGCAATCACTCCCACCACCGCCAGCGAATACCATGGGCGACTGCGTTTCATTCAGGCGATTTCACACAGCGGAAACCGACGTGGTTGCTCGCCGTGGTGACCTCTCCTTTGCCGCGGGTGCCGACCATGTATCGCGTGCAGTATTGATCCGAGCAGAGAAACGAGCCACTGCGGTGAACCTTCTTCTTTTCGCCAGGTGAAGTCGGGTCATACGATGCATCGGGGCCTTTGGGATTGCGCGGGATGACACCGGTGAGTTTGAGCCGGGCGTAGGCGTCCGGCCGATACCAGTCACTCACCCATTCCCAGGCATTACCGGCGACGTCGCAAAGTCCGTAACCGTTAGGAGGAAACTTCCCGACCGGGGCGAGACCGGCGTGTCCGTCTTTCCCCTCATCCGTCACTGGGAACAATCCCTGCCAGGTGTTCGCCATGGTTTTCCCGTCCGGATGAAATTCATCGCCCCACGCGTAGATTTTTCCGCTCAGCCCACCTCGCGCGGCGAATTCCCACTCGGCTTCGGTTGGCAACCGCTTGCCCGCCCATTTTGCGTAGGCGATACAATCCGGGTAGGCAACGTGCACCACTGGATGGTCGTCCTTTCCTTCGATCGTGCTGTCAGGTCCTTCCGGATGCTTCCAGTCCGCGCCGACCTGATAGCGCCACCATTGGAAGTGATCATTGAGCGTCACCGGCCGTGGAGCACGGGTGAAAACCGTGGAGCCCGCCACCAGATTCTCTGGCGGCGCGGTGGGAAATTCATCCTTCGTCGGTGCGATTTCTGCGATGGTTTTGTAACCCGTGGCCGCCACGAATTTTGCAAACTGCGCATTGGTGACCTCCGTGCGGTCGGCCCAGAATCCATCGACATACACCTGCACCACGGGCGTCGCGTCGGCGACGGTTTCGGGTGAACATCGGCTCGTTCCGCAATCGACACTCCCCATCGAAAATTCTCCACCCGGAATCCAGACCATGCCCTCCGGCGCGGGTCCGGGAGCGGGGGCCTTGTTTTCCACCGTCGGTTTGAAGGGAGAGATAGGGATTTCCGCCGCATGGCCGATGGCATGAATCATCGCTAGGGCGATCAGATAGAAAGGGCGCATGAGGTCAAGGTTTTGGGAAAAGCAATGCTTCAAGTTGGGTGAGGAAACGTTTTTCCATGAATGTCAGCCCGTCGGCTCCCAGCACTTTTGACAACCAGGTCATTGCGGCCGCTTCCTCGCCGTCCCCTTTGATGAGCAATGCCCGGGTTTTCAGGAATTCGTCACACTTTACTGGATCTTCGTAGGTGTTACGAGCGAGGGAAAATGCCTTGAAAACATGCTTCTCACGCGATCCCGCTGATTCCCAGCCGAGCGAATCCAAGGCGGTGGTCAGCTCGTCATCTTCCGCCAGAGAAAGGTGATCATCCAAATAGAGGGAGAGGAAAAGCAGCTCAATAAGGGCCTCGCGCGAGTTCTGAGTCATGATTCTGACGCTACCGATACGGCCACGGATGACAACTCGTTTTCTTGTGCTCACTGCCTGGGTGCGGGCACGCTGTCCACGATGGCCTGGAGGATTTCGTCCACGTCCTGGCCACTGATGGCGACTTCCGGAGTGAGCTGGACGCGGTGGCGGAGCACGGGAAGGGCGGCACGCTTGATGTCGTCCGGCGTGACGAATCCCCTGCCCTCCAACGCGGCAAATGCCTTGCCAATCCTAACAAGGCTGATCGCGCCGCGGGTGCCGGCCCCGAGTGAGACCGATCGCGATTCTCGAGTCGCCTGGACAATGGCGACCGCATAGCCAACGACCTCGGGCACCACCTGGATGGCGGCAGTCGCCTGTTGCGCGGCAACGATCTCGCGTGGGCCGCAGACGAGGGAAACCCCGCTGTCCGTGCCGCCGGGCGTCTCTGCCGAGGCGCGGGTGACGATTTCACACTCGGCCTCACGGTTCGGATATTCGATCAGCACTTTCATGATGAAGCGATCTAACTGGGCTTCGGGCAGTGGATAAGTGCCTTCGTGCTCCACTGGATTCTGGGTGGCGAGGGTCATGAAAGGTGGCGAGAGTTTCAGGGTTTCCCCGTCGATGGTGACCTGCATTTCCTGCATCACCTCCAGAAGGGCAGCCTGCGTTTTAGCGGGTGCACGGTTGATCTCGTCGGCTAACAGGAGATTGGTGAAGACGGGTCCCTGCCGCAGTTGGAAGGTCTGGCTCTTCATGTCGAACAGGCGGAAACCGGTGACGTCGGAGGGCATTAAATCCGGCGTGAACTGGATCCGCGCCGAGTGGCCGCCGAAGGTTTTTGCGAGCGTCGTGACCAGGTGGGTTTTGCCAAGGCCCGGCTTGCCTTCAAGCAGCACGTGACCACCGGCGAGGAGCGCGGCAAGCACCTGGTCGATTACCGTTTCCTGGCCGAGAATCACGCGGCGGATCTGCTCGCGCATCCGGTGGATCAACTCCGCCAGACTGTGGATCTGTGGCATTTCTGTTGGGTTCTGATAGTTTTCCGGATTCATGAGTGGCTGATGTTAGTGAAGGGCTTGGAGCAGGAGCTGGAGATCGGCAGTGGTGCGGGTGAGGACTGAGGCATCGGCGGGAGCAGCCTCGGTGAGGGCGCGGAAAACCCGCTCGCGGGGAATCCCGGCGCGATCAGCGAGAAATTGGAAAAAGTCATCATCGCGGCGACCGGAGCGGCTGCACACCCGATGGCCGCGTTCGAGAATCTGCGCCCGCAGCGGGGCCAGCATGGCGGTGGCCCGATCGAGCCGCCATTGGAAATCGCCGAGCGCTTCGAGGTGATGGTCGTAGCCGCGGAGTGTCGAAGGGCCGGCGGCATCTTCAACAGGGCCAAAGCGGGTAAAATTTTTCCAAAGCCACAGAACGATCAGTAGCCCCAGTCCGACAAGCACCGGCCAAAGATGCCTTCCCAACAGATCCCAGAGGGAAATCGTCGAGCCTCGCATGAAGGCGACGTTGCCTTCGAAATCCGTCACGCGCACCAATGCATCCAGCAGCGCGGCATGATCCTTCTCACCGATCCATCGGTTACGGAATATGCGGCCATCCGTCACCACCGTCACTCGGCCGCCACCACTTTCCACCGAGGCAAACACCCCGGGTTTTTCGTCCCCCGCGGCCACGGTAGTTTTTGAAGTCGCGTCGATTTCAAAGGATTTCCCTTCCAGTTCGATCTTACCGCCGCGCACTTCGTCCTTGCCGGATCCACCGTCGTCCAGGGTGATTCCCATGCCATCCAGCATTTTGGTTAGGGCGGGTTCCTGCTCCATTTCAGGCTCGTTTGCAGACCAATCGCTGGTCTCTGCATCAGCATGTTCGACTAACAGAATCAAATGCCCACCGTCCGCCACCCAGGCCTCGACCTGGCCGGTGAAACTTTCGTTGCTGAGAATCGCCGCGGGCATCACCCACACCGCGTCCTCCCAGCCGGGGACGGTCCATGTCACCAGTGATCGCACGGTGTTGCCGGTTTTGCCGCAAAAGCGCTCGGCGGCGAGCCACGGATTGATGCGTGCCTTGCCCTTGTAACCGACCTCGCGCTCGACCTCGGTGTAATCACATCCAGTTAGAAAGATCGTGGTCATCGCCACCGCCAGCCAGCGGATCATGTTGCCCTCCTTTCGCCGAACGGCCATTGCTGGCAAAGCGCGTGGACTTCCGCGTCCGCCGGACTGACTCCGGCGTAGGCAAGGCGGATCCACGCTCCGGTGATCCCGCGAAAATAATCGGGATGCGCCACCGCTCCCGCCGATTGCACGCGGCGCAGGCAATCCCCCTCGGTGTCGGATTCGAGGATTTCTACCCGCGCAATCTCCATCACCCGCGAGATCGAGCCACGATACAGCAATGCAAGCGCCTCCTGGTGCCGCCCCTCCTGCCAGAGCGACCATGCGGCGGTCGGCACGTCGTCGGGCAGGCTAACTGAACTCACCTCCATTCCCATGACCACGCGGGCCGAGGGGATGAATCGATCTCCCTCATCGATCGCACCGTGAATTTTGAAAACATGACGGTATCTCCAAATGACCCAGCCGAGAAGGCCTAGCAGAAGCACAACCGCGCAGATCTGAAAAACAAGTGCGAGGATCTGGCCGAAATTCGCCAGCCAGGCCGGCATCGAACTGCTGGTAGTTTTTTTCTTCGGCACCCTCTCGGTCACCGTGTGCACCTTAAAATCAGGATTCGCCTTCACCTCCTTGATCACATCGGCCGGGGGCTTCGGCTCCTGCGCGCGGGCAGTTCCGATGATTCCAATGGAGACAAGTGCAACTAACACCACCGCGACTTTCGTTAGTCTCTGGGCAAGGCGCTTGAAGGCCAGCTCCACGTCCCAACCTTCGATCCACGTGCGGTTGTTGATGTAAATTCCAAAGCCGGCACCCGTGACGAACAAATCGGTTAGTGAAATCGCCAGAACCGTACAGGCGCACATCGTCCGCATGATCAGCTGCGGGACGTCGAACGGTTCGTCCGGATTCCAAGTGTCCAGAGCAAGCTGCCATGCACCGTCCTGACCGTCGGGAATGAGCATCAGGACCAGCGCGAGAATCGCAAGAGCGATCCATGCCGCGACCATTTCGGAGGCGAAATAGATCCACATCACCACGCCCTCGCCACGACGGACAATCTGGCTGCTGCGTTGTTTGTAGGTTTTTCCCCGCAGGCCTTCGAGGTCTTCCACCGCCAGGGTCACCGGCAGCCAAGGGGAAAGCCGTGCCCACATAAACCGATAGAAAAACCGCCGCGTCCACGCGCGGGGAAGCTCCCGCCACATCGATCGCCACGAAGGTTTTTCCCCGAAAAGCCTGCGACTGATTTCAAACAACACCATGCGCGAACCCGCTGGTTTCCACCACCAGAAGAGCATCAGAAACAGCAGCGGGTAATCCCACAATAAAAAGGCCGCGATCACCGTGGGAACCGCCAGCGCCAGCCACCAGGTCGTGAAGCAGCGCCAGAAATCCCGCCGCACCATCGCAAAGCCGAGGTCCACCGCCTCCCAGTCACTGCGTGGACGGATTTCCGCGGTCACTTCGTCAAGCCGCATGGCCGGTCCTCCTTCCCAGCAGCAAAAAGTAAAGGATGTGGAGAATCCACGCGATGATCCCGACGGTGTATTTGAGTTCTGAAGGAAGCGGCTGGGCCGACCAGAATCCCTCCACCACCGCCGCCAGCGTGGTCATCACCGCGGCGCCATAGATCAGCGGCATTGCCTGTTTCGACGCTTCCACCAGCGCCCTCACTCGCGGCAGACGGCCCGGTCGCAGGATTGCTAGACCGAGACGCATGCCGGCCATGCCGGAAACGATCATCCCTAGCAGCTCCAACGCCGAATGACCGGCCACGAACGACCAGAACGATTCCGGATTGCACGCGTGATTCACGTAGCCGGCCGCCGCCCCAAGCTGGAGGCCGTTGAATAACAGATAGAAAAGCGTGCCCAGCCCCGCCACCATGCCGCCGGCGAAAATGCGGAAGTCGATCGCCACGTTGTTGTAGATGTAGAAACAAAACATCATGAAATTAGAGCCATACTCAGACCTGAGATGACTGAGTTGCTCCTCTTTCCCGCCGTACATTTGCTCCATGGATGCCATGCCATCCGCCCCGAGCACCGCCTGGATCCAACGGATGTCGTGGCCGGCCGAAAACATCAATGCGAAAAACGGCAGCCAGAAGACCGCGCTGCAAAGCCAGAACAAGCGCCACTCCTTGCGCACCGCCTGCGGAAATTTCACCGCAAGGAAAAACACCACACTCTCCCAGCTCCCGCGCCGCGTCCGATAGATCACCTCGTAACCGCGGATCACCAGCGCATTGAGACGCTCGGTGATGCGGGAGCCATACATCCTCGATTGGGCGAGTGACAGGTCCAGACAGAGCTCGCGAAACCGGCGGGGAAGCTGTTCGGCGTCGGAGTCCGTTTTACCATTTTCCACCTTGCCCACGAGGCGCTCGTATTCGGCCCACCGCTCGGCGTTCTGATGTTCGAAATCTCCGGACGTCATCTCAATGTTCGTTGCGTTTTTCCTGCACCCAGTGCGCCATTGCCATCAGACGGTGAACGCCCGGAGCGCCCGACGCACCACTCAGAACCGTCGCCTGATCGGCGATTTCCGCCCGCCGACCGTCGGACCATAGTCCAGCGCGTTCGCGGAACAAGGCGAGCGAACGCATTTCATCCGCCGTCAGTCCAACAGGCAGCGGCACCGCGGCGATCGGCGGCGGCAGCGCGATCATCGGCATCGGGGCGATCCGGTCGTAGATCACCACCGTCCCGGCAGCGAGGTCGCCCAGGCGTTGGAACCGCTTCGACGCGAGGCAGCTTGTGAGTCCGAAGCCGTAGGTGAAAAACGGCATGCTGTCGATGAAGCGCAGGAAATTCCGCACTACGGACTGGCCGAGCGTGACGGGCGATCCAGTGGCTTGCACGACGCGCAGTCCCATGGCGCGTTTGCCCGGAGTGGCACCCCGTTTTCCCGCCTCGAAAACGACGGGATACAGCCAGTCCATGAGAAACCACGACAGCAACATGAGGCCTTGGGCGACCCGGTCACCGATGGCGATTCCGGCAATGCCGATGCCAAACGCCCCGATGGCGAGGACGGCGAGACGGATGAGGAAATCGATGGCATACGCGCTCGCCCGCAGCATCGGCCCGGCCATGCGCAGGCGGATCTCGACGCCGTCGGCGAGTTCCACGGATTGCAGCGTGTCGAGTTTTTCCGTTGGAACCGTCATCGTGTGTCGCGCGCCAAGCTAACCGCATCGGCGGGCAGGTAAACCCGTAAATCCGTGACGGTGCGATTGCCTCCGGTCACTCGAGTTTACGCATCAGATTGATGAGATAGTCGCGCGCCCATCTGGCCCGTTCGAGCGTGCCGGAGGTGGGCTCGTTTTCCCGTGAGGAGAGTTCAAGAATCAGCGTGCCGGAGAAATGGCAGCGACGGAGTTCATGGACAAACCACGCCCAGTCGATGTGCCCCTCGCCGGGAGCGAGATGCTCGTCGCGATCGCCGCGGTTGTCGTTCACATGGACCAGGTGGAGATGCCCGGAAAGCTGGTGGACCACGGTGCCCAGCTCGCGCGCGAGGAAGGCGTGGCCGGTGTCGAGGCAAGTGCCCACCGAGCAGGTTTTAATGCTTCCTAGCAGATAGAGCATGTCGTTGATGTGGCCGAACAGGAGGTGGGGCAGCATGTTTTCCAGCACCAGGTGGACGTCGAGTTTGCAACAACGCTCGGCCACGATGTTGAGGGACTGCGCGGCGTTTTTCATGCGCTCAAGGAACTCGGATTCCGGTGGTCGCCCGGCGCGTTCCGGTCCGGGGTGCAGCACCATGTTTTTCACGCCCATGATAGCGGCGGCCTCGCAGGCGACGACCAACTCGTGAACCGCCTCTGCCCTCGCGGCCGGGTCGCGGTCGGTGATGTCGATTTTTTCGGCAAACGGCGCGTGGAAGGAAACCGGCCGGATACCGAGCGCCCGCATCCGCTCACCTGCTAGAGCGACGGTGTCCTTATCATGATAGTCCAGGTGGGCGGGAAACGAACAGACCTCGATGGACTCGAATCCGCTTTCACGGATCTCGTCGAGAACGTCGAAAATGGGCCGGCTGTAAAAGCAGCCGGTGGACAGGCCGATGTTCCAGGGAATCATGGGTTTGCGGGTTTTGTTAGGATTTCATGATAGCGGGCGAGTTCGCAAGCGGTCGATGGCGAGGTCGCACAAAAACCTTTTTCGCGGGTGGAAACACAGTTGAAATCCACCAGCTCATCGACGCCCGTCGCCCACAGCCCGGCGAAGAGGCGGGTGTAGAAGTCCGCGCGGGTCCCGGCTTCGTATTCATTCCAGTTCACCCCCCACCCATACGCGGGGTCCTCGAACTTCGAGCGGATCAATCCCGCGATGTGCCGGGGATGCCAGCCCTCCGCCAACAAGGCACGGGTCACCAACTGAATGCCCGCGGGTTTCAGCAGGCGGTCGTTAGGAAACTCCAACAGATGACGGACGCAGGGTGCGAGGGGCTCCAGCGCCACACGGCCGTAGGTTTCGTTCCAGCGTTCCTTCGGATCGTGGGACTCGGAATAAAAGAACTCGTGGAATTTCCGCAGGGGGGAGGTTAGATATTCATCCAGCAGCCGTCCCGTTCCCCTCTCCTGGATCGGAATCCGCCCTCCCGCGCGGCGTGCCAGTTCCAGCACCGAGTGCTCGTCCTGGCGGCATTGGAGCGCCATGCGCACGTCCATTTCGTGAAGCGGGATCGAACGGAAGCGCGGCAGCGCGTGCTCGATACCCATGTCCCGCGCCAGCCCGGTGATCCAAGGTTTCAAATAGTTCGTGTAGGGCAGCCGCACCATCCGCGTGTGCAGAGGATCGCCGTATTCGGAGATATCGATGGAGATCAACTCGCGCTGTGGCGTGGCACAGGGGCCCACGTGCACGGCCGTGATTTCGACCGGCAGCAGCGTCTGCGGCGCGGCGTTCCATTTGATCCGATGGGCCAGGTACTCCATCAGCAGGGCGATGGCCGTGAAGGTCCCCTGCTGGTCCCGGCTGATTTCCGAACCCACCCCGTCCCCCACCCGTTCCATGCAGGCGGCGACCAGATCCGGCGAGGGTTTGAGCGCGGCGATTCTTCCCGCCAATTCCGATTCGAATGGAACCCGCCAAACGAAATGGTGTCCCTGTCCGGTGATGAGATGCAGCGGCTCGATTCCCCAGTCCAATAGCAGCGACTCGATCACGCGCACCACCGGTTCCTGAAGCTCGAAGGTCCGCGAGGGATCGACGTAGGCCTCTCCCGGTGCGTCGAAATTCACATACTCGATGTCCAGGTGAAGCAAAAGCGACTCGCGGTCTGCCAGCGAGCGCGAGATGTCGAGCTCGCGGTCGAGGAACCACTGCAGATCGAGCGGAGGACGCAGCTCGGAGCGTTGGAACAGACAGCCGTCGGAATGCGTTAGGAAGATCGCCGTGGCCGCTTCCAGAGTGTCACCGCCCAGGTATTCCACCAGGCGCTGCCGGACTGCCGGATCTGCATAAAACGAATTCATGAGGGCGGAGGAACTGGGAACAAAACAAACGGGGGTAAACCCACCGAATGCCTTGCAAACAACCCCACCCTGTAAGCTTCCTGAGACACGGTTACAAGTTGGAATTCGCCAGCGGGCGCTGCAACGAAGTGGCACAGACATTCCTGTCTGTTCTTTCACTAGCAGCCGCCCGACAGAATGTCGGCCTGAAACAGTCAATAGGATATCGACGCTCCGTGTCCGCGAAACAGGATCAACAAAATTGGACTTTCCGAAAGACCGACGAGGTGTGGCGGAGCTGCTCAATGCGCCCGGGAGGAAGTGGGAGGCCTGGTGAATTCGATACGACCGGCAGCCAGTGGCCGTGCCTCTCCCGGTAGTTTCCTGAATAGCCTGCGACAAGAGGGGAAAACGGCTCAATAACCCACTTTCGAAAAACCACGATCCATAATCCCCAAACGATCACCCGCCGAATCGGATGGTTTGGCATTCCAGATCAATCCCTCACCCGTTTCCGGTCACCCTTTACACTTTCCGGGCAATCGTTCACCCAAAAAGTATGAACGATTACCCGGAGTCGGTCGGCGTTTGCCAAAATGTGGTCAAACTTGACCAAAATTTGGTCGATCGTCAGCCGTTAATCATCAGAATTTGAACAAGTTGTGGCGTTTGGCGTGATGCAGGCGTTGCTGCCGGTTCTTCCTCGTCGGCCTCCTTTTCCAGAATTCCTCACGGACTCGGAACCACCACTGCCGCGCGTCGGCTGCGGGGGAAGAAGCGGCTAAGATTGTCCAGCAGCGCCTTCGATCCGTCCACTCCGCGTTTCGCCGCTTGCTGGACGCTGTTGTAGAACGAAAGATAGCCCAGAAGCACATCGCTGCCGGCCACATGGGCGGTGTCCTCCAGCGCGTCGCAGATCTCGCGCGAGCGTTGCAGGATCTCCAGCAGGTCAGCGCGTAGCTCGCGGTCTCGCGCCATTTCGGCGGGGTCAACGTAGGCGGGCACCAGATCGGCGTGGGCTGCCATCTCGGAGGTGAAGGCCGCGTCCATCGCGCCGCGCTCGGTGCTGATGGTGAGGATGCTTCGCTTCTCCTCGGGCGTGAGGGTGATGAGGAACGGTAACAGATCCTTGATCTCCTGGAGTTTGGTCAGGACTTGGGATTTGACGGCATCGGTGATCTCTTGCGAAATGCGGTTATCGTTTGGCATGTTTTTATTTGGTTGGATTCCCATCTATCATGGGATTCGTGCAAACTGCATCAAGCGCTGTTTATGGAAAGCGAAAAAACCGATAGGTGACAAGAATGTCACCCGCACCGATTATACCAAATCGGCGTTCAAGGGCGGAAATCTGCTGGAAATGAAACTATTTTTCACACCGGGCTGAACTGATGCGGATGGACACACAAGTCCCAAAAACGGCCACAAGATCGAAAAGTCATTCGTCCAAAAGGAATGAAAGAAACCGGGCGTGGAGCAGCTCCAGTAAAAATCCTGTTAGCACCAAATCGGTGCTCCGGAAATACCTTGCCTCCAGTCCCAAGCCAGGTAGCACTGGTGCGCGTTAGAACTCAACTCCAACTACAAGACAAATCCCTTATTACAATGAAAGCAATCGCCTCCATTCTCCGCAGGCTAGCCAAAGGTCTGCTCCTCCTCACCCTTCCAGTCCTTGCCGCAGACACGAATCGAAATCCCCAGTTAGACTCTCCTTCAAGGGATGCCGGTTTGGAGCAGGCGGTTCTGGACGAGGCGAAGACAGAAGTGCAGGCAAGGGTTGAAATGTCGGCACCAATGGAAGCCGAAATAGAGGCTGGCGTCGATCCGGTCGTTGAGGCCGTGAGATTGGGAGTGATCATCGATGCCAGTCTAAGCGACGTGGAGACAGCGCTCGCCTCCGCTGCCGCCAGCCCGGACCCTGAGGACGACCTGCGTGCGCTCGATCTAAAGCACCGCGGCTCATACCGGTTCTATTGCGACGTTGAAATCACGCAGCCGGGCGATGTCACCGGCGAATGAACCGCCCTCTTATCTTTCAAATCCCTCAAAACAACCATCTGACATGAAACCAATCAACCGCTTGCTATCCAAAAAACTCCTCATCACTACCATCGGAAGCCTGACCGTCCTGGGACTGGTTTCTTGGAGTCCGCCCGCCAACGAAAGCGTGGTCGTGAACCCCGGAAACGTTCAGGTTCGCAGTGGCGTCATTGAGACCAGAGCGGGAAATGCAACGGCCAACACGATCACCACGTCACCCGCAGCCATTGTCGGAGGTGGCAATAACATCGTCGGGCCTGGCGGCACCAACGACTTGGGACGCGGACTTGTAGTCGGCGCATCCAACCGTTTGGCAAGCCCGTCCGGTTTTGCCGCAGTGGTGGGTGACTCCAATACTGTCTCGGCACGTAGCTCGCTGATCGTGGGCAATGAAAACTCGGTGACAACCGGCGCGAACTCATGGGATACCGCAACCCGTTATTCACTTATTGTGGGTTGGCAAAATGTGATCAACGGCGGTTGCGAGTCGCAGATCGTCGGCGGCAAGCTGAACACGGTCAATGCCTACAACGCACTGGTGGTCGGACACACGAACACGGTGGAAGGGCCTTCGGCCGGCGCGCCCTCATGGCATTCCGCTGCCATCGGCCAATACAATCATGTCATGGCCACCAGCGGTTGGACCATGGGCTACAGCAACAACGTTTCCGGCCACCGGGGTGTTGCGATCGGTAGCGGTGTCAACGCTACGAATGACCAGTCCGTCGCTCTCGGACGTTTCAATGCCACCATGCAGGGCAACGACGTGTTGGTGATCGGCACGGGGAATACTGACACCGACCGCTCTACCGCCCTTCGAGTCACTTCCGACGGCGGCGTGATTTTGGGCCGGGCACAGGGCGACATTTCGATGGGTGATTTTCAATAAGAAGAACTCCGATTGACTCGATATCCTGTCTTTAAATTTTTCGACTGCTCTTCCTATGCCTTACCCCATCACGTTCTTCAGGCGAAATTCGCCTTTTTTCGTCGCATTGTTTCTGTTTTTAAATGGCCTGAACGCGAATGGAGCCCCGCCATTATGGTGGCAGGATGAGAATTACCCGCTCATCGACACAACTGCAGATCCCCAAAACCGTGGCATTGCAAACATTGGCCAAGCGAAATGCATGGCGATGTTCGCCTTGGAAGCTCTTCGCAACTCAGCTCCCATGATTGCCTCCCAAGTGGAAATTGATCTTGTAGGACCGGGAAAGCCAATAGCCAGTTGGGAACCTCCAGCGACAGATGAGGAACGTGAGAAGCAGTATTCACCACTTCTGCTCGGGCAGTTGAAAGCCATCGCTGCCCCTTTTTATACGCACCTTCACGAGACAGCTCCAGCCTGGCTGGCATATGAGAGGACGACCAACCACATGCCGGATACGGGAACTTTTTTTCCTTGGACGAGTAGTATCGGCGATGATGCGAACCGTGCACCTGCGGCCATAGGGCAACTCAAGTCTGTATTCTCCCTGCATTTTGAAACCCTCGAAGCAGCTCTCAATCCCGATCTCGATGGCGACGGATTGACCAACTCTGAGGAGGCTGAACTTGGAACAGATTCGTTGAAGGCTGACACAGATGGGGACGGAGTTTCCGATTTCGATGAAAATCTCGCGGAGACGGACCCTTTCTCCGCAGATACTGAAACACAATCGCCACTCGCGAGGACAGTTCCAAGTTCGGCTCCGGATCAATTGGCAGCCGTTACAGCAGATTACAAGGCGAGCTCAGATGGAAAGGGGTTGCCGAAAAAGCTCCGATCCGGGTTTGGCTTGATCGGACGATGGGACTTTGAAGAACTGATGCCCCCTTCAGGGAATCTGCCATTCCGTTTTGACGATAAAACTTCCGGAAACCGCGCAGCAAATGCCTACGGAGTTCAGGTAAGTGATGACGGCATGGTTTCCAAAGCCGCCTACCACCCTGCGAGAAATTTCGCGACTATCCCGGCCTCGCTCCTCAATAACAAAACCACTTACAGCGTTTCATTCTGGGCGTCAGTTTCGCCCGGATCAATTTCACCTGACAAAGGAACCGGATTGTTCGCCCACCATCGGTATCTGAATGTGACGGTCCCCGCCAGTAAGCTGACAATTGATGTCAACGGAGTTTGGCTACAGAAGACCGGCAATCAAATTACGTTGCGTGCCGGATCTTACATTTACAATTCCAGACCGAATGCCTACTCCCCACCTTCTTCGAAGTTGGTAGGCATTGCGGTGAATGTGGCCTCTGGACAGCTCGATGACGGCGCATTTCACCACTATGTAATGATCCGTTCAGGTGCGAAAACGACTCTTTATGTTGACGGAGAAAAATTTGGCCAAGCTACCTACAATTCAGCGGTTATCAGTCCGGATTCATATGCTGGAATCAGCGTGGGACGGCTATATGGGCTCTCGCCTCAGATCAGTCCTGTCCAGCCGCCCAACCCCACGGGACTGATTGGGAAAATCGACCGGCTACGTGTTTGGTCGAGAGCGCTCACTGCCTCCGAGGCTCAATCCATCTACCATCAGGACATTGATGAGGACGGACTTTGGGATATTACCGAGGCCCGCACTTTGTTATGGCGCGATAACAATCACAACGGAATCGTTGACACAGGGGAGAAAAATTATCAGAGCAACCCGTTTGTTTGGCAGCCTGCTAACTCGGATACGGATGCTGACGATCTGTCCGATATCCAAGAGCAGAACCTTGGCACAAATATAGTCAATCCGGACACCGATGGCGATCTCCTGCCCGATGGATGGGAATTCAAATACAGTTCGCCCGGAACAGTAAATATTGCGAACGCCAACTCTGCTCAGGCAGTAGCCGCAGCACCCAGCACCATTGGCTACTTGGATCCACGTTCTTTCGATGCTAATTCAGACCCAGACGGAGATGGAGCGTCAAACATAGAAGAGTATAGAAACAGCAGCAATCCCCGCAAGAAGGATACAGATGGAGATGGCAAGGATGATGGAGATGAAATAAATGGGCCTGATGGAAACTCCAATACCGACGACGGCAGTGACCCAACCGACGCGACCGATGGTGGTAGTAGGAGACCCGCAAAC
>JANODE010000206.1:0-5904 GCA_031412525.1 Akkermansiaceae bacterium
GCCATCGGCAGTTCCCCAGCAGAGATACATCCGGGCACCCTCATCCCCATAAATGCCCTGAAGCAGACTGCTGCTCAGAGTGGCGGATTGCTGGCTGGTCACCACCGCCGAGGCATTGGAAACCGTGAGCGCAACCGGCGCTGTCAGCGGGGTGGCGAGCAACGATGACGCCATGGTGGAAAACTCCATGTTCGTCGGTAGTCTGCCATTACTTTGCTTGAAGGCCAGTAGCTGCAGCTTGGCCGCGTTGTAATAGTATTGATAAAGCCAATAATTCGCGGTTTTGATCCCACTTGAGTCGATCAGATTGTAAGTGGCACCATCTGCGAGATCGTTGTCGTACAAGGTCCAGTAAAGTGCAAACGGACACCCCCACTCGAACAACGTTTTGTTAAAAGCCGCATTCATCGGTGCCTGCACTGCCTCGGTGTATTGGCCGTAGCCGAACTCCCCGATGAAAATGCGCTTGCCGGGAATGACTGCCGCCTTGGCGGTCGGCAGGAAGGACTCGGCATAATCGAGGTAGAATTTGATTTCGGCGGCGCTCTTGCCTTGGATGTCATAGGAGGACCAAGAGATATAATCGAGGTTAGGCACATTCGGAACCACCGCATTGATCACCCGCTGGTTGCCGGCGGATGAATTCGTGAAAGCATCCACCACCCGGTTCACCTCGGTGTAACAATAGAGCTTCACATTGTTGTGTGGCATATTGGCCTTGGCATCATCCACGGCTTTTTGACGAATATTGAGCCAGTCGATCATTCCTTGAATCGCCGCCGGCGTGGGATTGGAATTGTTCGGGGCGCTCATGCTGACACCCGCGGACCAATCTCCCTCCCAGTGACCAAGGTAGAAACTTTTACCGGTGTTGTTGTATTGAGTGAGGAGATGCACTGCCAACGCGTAGATTTCGTTATACTCCGCAAGCTGCTCCGCTGGGGTAAAACCTGTATTCCACTTCCAGTTGTCTGGAGTCGCGAAGGTATAACACCAGAACACGTAATTCCTGATGCCCGGCAGATCCAAGGTTGCCCGATAGGAAGGCTCGTTCTTGGCCAACTGCGCGAGATTGGTGATGCTTGGCGGGACGCTGATTCCATAGCCGCCACCGGTAGGATTCATCGTGAATTTGTAAGTGTTTGAGCCTGCCGCCACCATCACCTTCGCCCCCTCCAGCAAGACATTGTCGCTGGTGAATTGGTATTTCGGCCCGATGTTCTGAACCGCCATGCGGGTGTTATAAGCATCCACTTCGGAGTCGGAGAGCGGGACACCTGTCTGCGCTTGCAGATTCACCGCAAAGGCTAAGATCCACAAAACTCCAAGAATGACGGAACGACACTGGACATCACGAAACAACGAGACGAGGAAGTGACAGTTTGTCATGGAGCAGGCAGGCATGGTTTACCTAACGGTTGTGGTCATTTACCGGTTGATAGCTTGCTTCTTCTTTTCGGTTTCCGCCCGGGTCCATAGTTCTTGGAAATATTTCCCGCTCTCGCCCAATTCGCCGTTAGGCTTCACCAACCAGAAGCCACGCATGAGATTCAAGTCTTTGACTGGAGTGACCGGAGGATTAGCCTTGAGCTCCTCGGGCTTGCCAGCGAATTCATTGCAATAAAGTTCCCAGTGGGCGGCAAAAAGCACTTTCTTGGCGAGCATCACCCCAAGCATTTCATCACACCGCTCGCGAATGCGCTCGGGTTTGTCGTTCTCGGGGATGCCGTATTCCCCAACCATGATTGCTCCCGGGCCGAAAAGCGGGCCGGTGCGGATGTGCTGACGGATCTCTTCCAAGCATTTCCAAAACAGAAGCGGTTCGCCCGAGTTGATCCCGTCGTATGCGCTGTAGGATACCAGATCGACTTCGACGCCGGGCAGCACATTGCGCGTCAATGTCGGAATCCCTTTCCACGCGTCGGCCACACGATTGACCTCCACGGCGTGGGCCACGATGCACTTGGATTGCTTGCCGAATTCCTTGCGGGCCTTGTTCACGCCTGCCTGCCTGGCAGCGATCCAACGCTGCATTTGCGAACAACGCTCCTGCCAGTCCGCCGATGGCGGCTCCCACTTTACCCCGATGCCACGCAGCAACCAGTCACCCTCCCAGTTCTGAAAGACGATCGTCACGGGCCGATCCTGATAGACCCGGTAAAAATGGGCGGACAATTCATAGTAGTCCTTTGTGATCTTCGTATAATACTCCGCGCTCAGATCTGCCTTCCGCCAGCCTTGCTCGGAAGGGCTGCTGGTCATGAGCAGGATCGTCTTGAACGGCATCTTCCAAACCGCTTTGAAATAGTCGGTTTCCGCCAGCTCCACCAGAGTTTCGGACTCCGGCCAAGTGCTATTGAACGGATAACATTTCTTCGCCGCCGGGATGGTAAACCAGAATTTACCTAACCGGGTTCCCATATCCAGCAGCTTCTCCGCGCCTTCGATGAGAAAGGGCTTTTCGGTGAGATGATATTTCCCATCGGAGTGGGTGGCTCCGAAGCGCGCGTGGAAGTCGGCAGGTAACGCCTTCAACTGGCTAGGGCGGTTGGCATTGATCAGGTTGAGCGTTTGCTGCTCCTCGGGCGTGAGCGGCTTCGGCAGCGCCGGCGCAGAGATCGCATCACTCACGGCCAAGAAGGCGACTGCGGCAATGCCGAGGGAGTTGCTGAATTTTCGAATTTTCTTCATTGGGTGAAACTGTTGGAGGATCTTGGATTCATTGAGTTCCGAGGGCTTCGGTCACCCGAGCATTGAAATCTTCTGTATCAAATGAGGCCGCTGACCCTCCAGTCAGCGGCCCCTTGATCCCGGAGAAAACCCATTATCTCCGGAAAAATGTTCAGGCGCGCCGCCGCCGCAGCAGGCCGGCAGTGATCAGCAAACCAGCCAGCGCGCTGGTGGGTTCTGGAACGGCGGTCCAGTTCAGAGTGGTGCTTGAACCATTGAATGTGAACTGGCCTCGTCCGGTGACGATTCCCGTTGCGCCCACGCCACCTGAGGCATCGAAGCCGCTGAACAACGCAGCAAGATTGGTCGCTGAACCCGAACCACCGGTGAAAATGTCCGACCAGCTCTTGTTGGTGTCCCAAAACGCATCGGTGAAGGAGTTGCTGCCGAGCACGATTTTGAAGACGGCTTTGTCAACGACCCCGCTGCCGGTGATCGCACCGCCTGCCACCACCTTGTCGTAGGTCGCGCCACCCAAGTTTTCCAGGCCGGGGTCGGTGAGGTTCGTCGCGCTCAGATCCCACACGAAGATTGAGCCGGTGGCGTAGTTCAGGGTGCTGGAGAATGTCTGGGTGTCAACCGTGGCTGCCGCACTGCCTGGGGCGTGGGTACTTGCACCGGCAAAGGTGGTCGCGCCACCAACCGTGCCGTTACCGCCAAGAGTGGCGCTGGCAGCGATCCCGACCGTTCCAATGGCCGTGGATTGGTTACCGTTGATGCGCAAAGTGCCGGCCGTGACGTTTGTCGCACCGGTGTAGGTGTTCGTGCCAGAGAGGGTGAGTTGGCCACCGTTGACGGTGAGCGCCACTTTGTTAGTGCCGCCATCCTGGATGACTCCGGCATAACTGCTGGTGCCGCTGGTGGTGAGCAACGAATCGCTAGTGCCGGAGTTGGTGATGGTGGCCGCGCCAACGCCTTTGGTCATGCCGACGAGTGATTGATTGAAGCCCGCGAGGTCGAGGGTGGCGGCAGCATCGCCACCGAGTGCGACGGTGGCGGTGGTGGCGAGGCCGTTGGCGCCGCCGAGTTTCACGTTGCCTGCGCGGATTCTGAAGTTGGTATAGCCAGTGCCGCCATTGCTGAACACACCGTTGTTGCGCCGCCATTCAACGGCAACCGAGGAGGTGATGACGCCATTGACGGTGAGCGAGCCACCAGACGAAGAGCCGAAATGACCGGCTCCGGTATCGGTCGGCGCACCATTGATCGTGATCGTGCCGTTGAGCACGGCGTCGTTGCCGGTATCGGTGTCGATCAAACCCTGGCCACTCACACCGACAACTCCGCTGGCGATGGTGATATTGTTGGAAATCGAACCATCGGCACCGCTGAGTTTGAACTGCTTGGCGCTGGAGTTGAGATTCACATTGCCACTGCCGATGGAGCCGATTCGCGCAGTCAAAGTGCCACCATTAATGTTAGTTCCTCCAGAGTAATCGCTGGTGGTGGAGGTGAGAGTGGTCGTGCCTGCACCATTTTGAGAAACAGAACCAGCGCCGGTGATTTTGTTGCTCTGGCTAAGTGTCGCATCGCTGCGGTTGAAGGCCAGCGTCGCGCCGCTGGAGACCGTGATGTCGGCAGTGCTGCCAATCGAACCGGTGGTGCTGCCCGCACCGAGCTGGAGCGTGCCGGCACGGACTTGGGTGCCGCCAGTGTAGGTGTTTGCAGCATCCAGAATCAAGGTGCCTGCGCCGAGCTTGGCAAAGCCGAGGCCGGTGCTCGCGCCGATCTGGGCGAGAGCGGTGCTGTAGGTGAAGGTCCCTGCGGTGGCGTTGGTAGTATCGAAGCCGAAGATCGAGTTTTGGCGAAAACCGGCGCTACTGGTGCTGGCCCCCATGCGGCTGCCGCCCAAGAACGTGCCGATGGCGGTCGCGTCGAAATAGCCGCTGGCAGAATCGCCCACCCCGAGGGCGACGGTGCCGCCACTTGACACGTTGATGCCCGCATTTGTGGATTGGTTAGTATTTACGACCGCACCGGCGAGTCCTTGGAAGATGGAGTTTTGCTTGGCGAAGACCAGGGTGCCGCCGCTGGCGGTGACGGATTGATAGCCAGTAGTGGTCAGATTGCTTCCGCCAAGCGTTTGCGTCCCAGTGCTCGTAACGACCAAGCCAACTCTTGTGTTTGCCAAAGTCGTAGGGCTTGTTGAGTCCCCGGTAATGTTGCCGCTGAAGCTGTAATTTCCTGTGCCGCCAATGGTGAGGACCTTGCCGCTGCCACTGGTGTTGATGACCGAGCCGCCAGTGCCGGAGTTGTCATTTAGGCCGGCAATGGTGTTGGAGTTTACCAGGCCGAACGTCGAGCCGGAGTTGAGTTGCACGACGCTTCCTACGTTGAGGGCGCTATTGTTGGTCAGCCGGAGGGTGCCGCCGCTGACCACGATTGGGCCGGAGAAGCCGGCGTTGGCTGCGTTAAGGATAAGGACGCCGCTGTTGCTTTTGGTGAACCCGGAGCTTCCAACAAGATTCGCGCTGACGGTCAAGGAAAGGCTGAGAACGTCGATGGATGGACTTGTGCCACCAAGGGTGAGCGTGTTGGTGGTGTTGCCGCCGTTTCCGATAGTCAGGCCCGTATCGCTGGCGACACCCGTGTCATCGAACAGAATGCCATTCGCAATCGTTGGTGCGCTGAGACTGATAACGGGGCTGCTCGTCCAGTCCGCTCGCAAGTCCGCGCGGTCGCTTGTGGAATTCACGAACGCGCCACCGGTCCAGTTGCTGCCGGTGTTCCAATCGAGCGTGCCAGTGGTGGCACCGCTCCAAAGAACATCGGCTGCCATGGCGACCTGGCCGAGGGTGATGGCGAAGGATGCCGTGAGAAGGCAGTGATAGGGATTTGAGCGGAGTTTCATATGGGTTCGGAAAAGATTGCGGGTTTTGCGGGCTACTCAGCAAACTCTAGGGAAAAGCCCTTCGCGGAAAACCCGTCAAAATTGACGGGGGCCTTGATGGCATCCCGACCGTTAATTTTGACGGGTGGTGAGCATTCCTCGTGTCCCTAGTGTGGATTGCAGCCCATGCCAAATCTGCCCAACATCAATTTAAGCACGACGGACCTCGTTGTGATGGTCGTTTACCTCGTCGGAATCGTCATCTGGGGGCTGTGGAATTCTTCGAGAAAAAGTGCGGAGGGCTATTTCCTCGGCGGCCGTGACATGCCGTGGTTCGTGGTGGG
>JANODE010000207.1:0-3388 GCA_031412525.1 Akkermansiaceae bacterium
CATGGCCACCCTGACCCAACAACAATGTGACAGCATTGCCAGAAAACTTAACTCCCGGCCCCGCAAACGTCTGGAATACCGGACGCCATATCAGGTATTCCACGAGATATTCTAACGTTGCACTTCAGACTTGAACTCAAGCATCTTCTTGATCTCAAAGTTTGCCGACCCCTGACCATCTTCTCTGAAGGTCATGATAAATGGCTGATTAGCACCTTCGATGTCATAGATCCACATCTCTCGCCAAGCCTTCCGGCCAGGCATTCCTACTGGCTGCTGAATCACAAATTTTGTCACCCGCTTGTTGCCACCCATTATCTTCCTTATTCCTAGTGATGCATCTTGAGCAAGGGCTGGATTAGCTAAGGTGCCTTCGCGGGCTACCCCAGGACGCACGGAAGACACCGGTGGAAGCTCGCCAGAAGGAGAGCAGCTAGATACAACAAGAGCGCCGATGAGTGAGAATGCTGTGATTAGAAAAGTCTTCATATACTTGCAGAACAGTAGTGTTCGTAGTAGCTACGGGTGGGATATCCGGCAGCTCACTACTCGGAAAAGCTATCAGCATTCCTTGATATGACAAGGAATTTCCGGGATCGGAGTGTGTATATCAGGCGGGTTTCACGGAGTGGCCGGCGCGGACCTGGCCTAGCAGATATCAGCAGGTCGGAGAGGGATTGGTGGGGCGTGTGAAAGATCACCCGCTTTAGCATGATCCCCCCGAGGACTTGCTGAAGCTTGAACTCCGGACGGCCGAATGATCGGTAGCCCTATCGTTTTCCCGTGCCACAAAAGAAATCGGCGGCAAATCCGCAGTCAGCGCTTGAGATTAATGACCGGAGTGGGACGCAAATGCGACCTGGCGTGTGGTTTTTGCGCGTTCTTGGAAGACCGGTGTCGAAGGACAATCAAAAAAAAAATGCAGTTTGCGGCTAGGGAGCAGGCGCTCCCCGTGACATGCAAATTCACTCTGGCGGTGTTCGGAGGAACGACAACCGGCCTCCCAGCTCAAGCGTGCTTTCCGGCAGAGCAGATCACGAGCGCGCGCTGGGAATGGCTACTTGACTCGCGGGCATCGCCACCCACGTTCCGGCATGGCACGGACTATTTTACTGATCGGAGGAAATTCGGGGATCGGGCTGGCGACGGCGCGGCTCCTGCTTTCCCGGGGAGACTCGGTGGTCGCTGCGGCCCGCACGCCGCGGGCGCTGGCGGAGCTGGGCATCCCCGTACAGACCTTCGACGCGCTCGAACCCGGCCCACTGGAGCTCCCACCGGTGATCGATGGACTCGTGTATTTCCCAGGAAGCATCACGCTGAAGCCATTCCATCGCCTCACCCCGGTCGATTTCCTGAGCGACTACCGGATCAACTGCCTCGGTGCCGCCGCCGCCATCCAGGCGGCATTGCCATCGCTTAAAGCCGCAGAATCCGCGTCGATCGTGCTTTTTTCGACCGTGGCCGTGGCGCAGGGCATGCCGTTTCACGCCTCCGTCGCCGCCGCAAAAGGAGCGGTGGAAGGACTGGCGCTCGCCCTCGCCGCAGAACTTGCTCCGAAGATCCGCGTGAATGTCATCGCGCCATCACTCACTGATACCCCGCTGGCTGGAAACCTCCTGAACTCGGATGCGAAAAAGGAGGCCTCTGCCAAGCGCCACCCGCTCCAACAGATCGGCGATCCAGAAGACGTGGCGAAACTCACCGCCTTCCTTCTGTCCGGTGAATCGAAATTCATGACCGGGCAGATCCTCCGGCCCGATGGAGGGCTCTCGTCCGTGCGGACTTTCTGACATGAAAACCATCACCGCCGCCGACATCGGACGCATGGACAAGCTGGCGCGCGTGCAGTTCGCCACCTCGCTGCCCGGAGCAAAGCCCATCAGTCTGATAGGAACGGTCGATCTGGCAGGACAGACCAATCTCGCGCCGTTCTCCAGCGTCCTCCATCTCGGATCGGAGCCATGCCTGTTGGGAATGGTGAGTCGTCCTGACCTGGTGGACCGCCACACGCTTTCCAATCTAATGGAAACCCGCTGCTGGACGATCAATCACCTGCATGACGAAATCCTCGATGCCGCGCACCAGTGTTCGGCCCGTTATCCAAAGTCCGTTTCCGAGTTCGACGCCACCGGACTTACACCCCATTTCGAGCCCGGATTCGCCGCGCCGTTTGTGAGTGAATCGCGCGTCAGGATCGGAATGGAACTCGAAGACGTCATCGACATCCCTGCCAACGGCACCAGGTTGATTGTCGGCCGAGTCGTGCTTGTGCAACTCGCGGAAGGCAGCCATTGCGATGATGGCGGCATCGATTTACCGGGCGTGGGTTGCCTCGCCTCCACTGCGCTCGACACCTATTTCACCCTTCAACCCCTCGCTCGACTTGCCCATGCCAAAGCCGAAATCGCACCGAAGCGGATCTAGCGGAACCCCCGCGGATGTGACGCTGGTTTATCCCCATCAGCTTTTCAAAAACCATCCTGCGGTCGCTCCCGGCCGGGAAATCTTGCTGGTCGAGGATTCGTTGTTTTTCGGCAATGACCCACGGTGGCCGGCAACGATGCACCGGCAAAAACTGATGCTGCACCGCGCGTCGATGAAGGCCTACGCGGAGGAACTTGAAGCGGCCGGGCATGTGGTGCGCTACATCGAGGCACCCAAGGGCAGCACGATGGATGGTGCGGATCTGTTGGAAAATCACCTGTCGGATGCCATCCAGGAAATTCATCTCGCCGATCTAGCAGACGGGGTGCTGATGAAGCGTGTCAGCCGCTTTGCGCAAAGCCGGGGTGCGCGGTTGATCGTTCATCCTTCGCCGAATTTCCTGAGTCCTCCCGAGTTTCTAGCAACTCATGTGGGATCGCCGAAAAAGCCGTTCATGGCGAAGTTCTACGAGGCGCAACGCAAGCGGATGGGAATCCTGCTGGATGCCGACGGCGGACCGGCAGGTGGCAAATGGTCGTTCGACACGGAGAACCGCGCGAAGCTGCCCAAGGCCCATGTCCCGCCGCGCGAACCGCTGGCGCGTAGTAATACCTTCACTAACGAGGCGGCTGCCTATGTGGCGGATCGATTTCCCGACAACCCCGGCTCGCTGAAACATTTCCGCTGGCCGGTCACCCGCGCGGATGCGGAGCAGTGGCTGGAGCAGTTCATCGACGAGCGATTCGAAAATTTCGGCCTCTACGAAGACGCGATTTCCACCCAACACGTGACCCTCTATCATTCTGCCATCACCCCGGCGCTTAACATCGGCCTGCTCGATCCACAGGACGTCGTGGACCGCGTGATGGCACGATCCGGAAAAGTTCCCATCAATTCACTGGAAGGCTTCATCCGACAAGTCATCGGTTGGCGCGAATTCATGCACGGACTCTATCAGCACCGC
>JANODE010000208.1:0-6771 GCA_031412525.1 Akkermansiaceae bacterium
CCGAAGTCGGCGAGGCGTTTCGGATTGTCGGGCCGCATGTAGCCGTAGGCGTTGGCAAAGCGGCGCAGCATCGGGGCGACCAGTCTGGGATCGCCGGCATAGGGGCTCTGCGGATGGCAGATCGTCATCGCGAGTTTTTCGGCTTCGTAAGCGACGCGGATCGCGACCCAGCCGGCGTCCGGCGTGGAGATGATGTCACCTTCAGGCCCTTTTTTGAAGCGACCTTCGAGCAGGAAGGCCTGCGCGGTCCGATCGCTCTTGTGGCCTTTGCGCTCCAGGTTGCCCGCAGGGACGAACTCCGTGACCTGGTATTCGGTGAGGGGCGGAAAGAGATTGGGCGGGGCCGGGCGGGCCTGGCCGATGGCGCGCGGCAGCATGCCCTCGACATCGTGAAGCAGTTGCTCGGCATCCTGGATCAGCCCCGCGTCGGTGGAGTCACTGGCATCTTCGAGCGCCCATTCCAGCGCGGCTTTTTTGAGTTTCGCTGGAGGGGTGTCGGCGGGCAAGGCGGCGACGGCTGACTGAAGGCTTTCCAAGCGTGTTTTCGAAGCGGAGGCCGCGTCGGTCGTGAAGGCGAGAGAGCTGAGACCGAAAACGAGGGAATAAAACCGGGTAAGCAAACGAGACATGGTCATGGGAAGCAGAGTTTAACGCGGAAAGCTGATCTTGTAGACGACCGCATGGGATGTTGGATAAGCCTTCGCCGGTTCGATCGTGAGGCCCTCCCAGCTTTGGGTATACTTCGGTTTATCAGACGAGCCGAGCAGCTGGACGGAGCCGACGCGGCGCTCGAAGCGGCTGAAAGCCAAGAGCCGCAGAGGCTGGGTCGGCTGCCCGCAGACGATGGCGTAAATGGACCCCTCCTTGGTGGTGTAGCGAATGTCTTCCGCGGTGAGCGGCTTTTTCCACTCGTTGAGGTTGGTGGCTTTGGGCGGGATGAGATTCGGACCTTCGCCGAACGTGGTCCACGGACGCGTGCCGAAGATCGCTTCGCCGTTTAAGGTCATCCACATGGCGAGTTCGTCGAGCACGGTTTCACACTCGGGATAAAGACTGCCGTCGCCGCGCTGCGGGAAGTTGAGGAGAAGGTTGCCGTTTTTACTCACCACGTCGGCGAGCGTGTGAATGACCGTGGCAGCGTCTTTGCTGAGCGAGTGGTGGTCGGCGATTTTGTCGTTGAGGAAAAACCAGCCGCCGAGGGAGGTGTCGTCCTGCCACGGCACGGCACGCATGACCGGTGAAACGCCGCGTTCGTAGTCGCGCACGAACAGGTCGCTCTTGAGATTGATGACTGCCTCCAGCTTGCCGCCGTGCCAGGTGCGGTTGGCGTTCAGATAATGGGCGGCAAGCCTGCGTCCGTATTCTCCGTGCGGGAGGTCGCCGTCGAAGTAGAGGAGATCGGGTTCGTATTTATCGACCAACTCCAGGTGTCGCGCGAGCCACTCGTCCAGCCAGGCGACGGGCGGTTTTTCTTTTTCGGATTTGGGCGCGTTGTAGAGCGAAGCGAAGGCAGGATTGGCGCCATCGTAAGGGACGCCGGCCTTGGGGCCAGTGGTGTCGGAGCCGCGGCTGTTGTAGAAATAATTCCACCCGCGGTCGTCTGCGTGGCTGGAGACGCCAAAGCGCAAGCCGGCTTTCAAGGTGGCGTCACGCCACAGGCCGACGATGTCCTTCTGCGGGCCGACCTTTACCGAGTTCCACTCGTGGTGAGAGGAGTCGAAGCTATCGAAGTTGTCGTGGTGGGTGGCGAGAGCCACGAAGTATTTGGCGCCTGCAGCTTGGAACTTTGCCATCAGGGCATCGGGATCAAACTTCTCAGCCTTCCATGATTTGATGACCTCTTGGTAGCCTACTTCAGACGGGTGGCCAAAGTGCTCAAGGTGCCAGCGGTAGCTCGCGGTGCCCTGCTTATACATGTCCTTCGGGTATTCGTTGCCGATGCCCGGAACGGAGGACGGACCCCAGTGCGACCAGATGCCGAATTTGGCATCACGAAACCAATCTGGGCAGGTGGCCTGGCGAAACGATTCGAGGTCAGACGTAAAAACCGTCCCGCTGTTCGCAGGGACTTTGGCCGGTTCGGCGCCATTGATCGGCCAGGGCAGAAGGGAAAGGAAGAGTAATGTAACGGGGATCTTCATAGAGAATGTATGAGAGGACGAGCGTGGCTCACGGCGTTGGAAAAGTTTTGCGAGGCGTTGCTCAGGTCGGTGCCTAAAGGACAGGCAGCGGGTTGATTGGTCCGTGTTTTTCAAGGGATACAAAGTACAAGTTCGTTGGGATTCAACGAAAGAAAGCGGGGGGCAAACAGGGGCATTTTGCAGCGGCGATAGGCGATTTCACAGCACTGTGAAATTCAGCGATCCATTTCAGCGTCACAGCAGTTCGACTTCCTCACTCTATTATGATCCAATACTGCATCACAGGTCTGTTTGCCGCAAGCGTGGCGGTCCTTTCGGCATCCCCGGTCTGGCCCGATTCCGCGAATGTCTCGTGGACGGAATTTGCCAAAGACTCTCAGGATTCGATGCCTGTCGGCAACGGCGACATCGGGCTCAACGTCTGGACCGAATCCAACGGAGACGTGCTCTTTTACATCGGTAAGACCGATTCATGGACCGAGCAACAAAACAGCGGGCTCGGTAAAGTGGGAAGGGTCAGGGTCTCTATCAGCCCAAATCCATTTGTGGCGGGGAATTTTTCCCAGACACTCAAGCTCCGCGAGAGCGAAATTCTGATTCGCGGAAGCGGCACGACTCTCCGTCTCTGGGTCGATGCAAACGCGCCGGTGATTCGCATCGAGACCGATTCCGACAAACCGGTCACCACCACCGTCACCCTCGATCCCTGGCGGACCGAGCAGCAAGACCGGGTCACACCCGACGTGGTGATGCCTGCGGAAAATGGCCGGATCACTTGGTATCACCGCAACAGCGGGAAAATCAATCCGGAGCTGTTGGACCGCACTTTCGGCGCAACCATCCGTGGAGATCATTTTGCCGGTCTCACCGGAAAATCCATTCAATCCACCAATCCGGCGAAGTCCTCGCTGGCGTCCGTCCACGTCCTCACAACCGCCACTGGAAGTATCAATGAGTGGAAAGCGAAACTGGATCTACAGGTGACAAGCTCGGGATCGGGCGATTTGACCAAGACCCGCGAGGCCCACCGCAAGTGGTGGGCGGAGTTTTGGGACCGAAGCCACGTGATCGTGACCGGCGACCCGGACGCCACGCGCGTCACCCAAGGGTATATTTTGCAGCGTTTCATCACCGCCTGCGCCGGGCGCGGTGCTTACCCGATCAAGTTCAACGGCTCGATCTTCGTCACCGACAATCCCGCTAACACCCGCCGCCAGAAAGGATCCACCGTGGACATCCCCGATCCCATCAACGCGGACAATCGCGGCTGGGGCGGGCAGTATTGGTTCCAGAATACACGGCCGATGTATTGGCCCCGGCTTGCCGCAGGTGACTTCGACCTCATAAAGCCGCTGTTTCTGATGTATCACTCGATTCTGGAACGAAACGCAGCGCAAGTGAAGGAGTTCTACGGCCACGAAGGTGCCTATTTCAGGGAAACCGCGCCATTTTGGGGTGGCTTGAAAAAGCTGCTTCCCGGCGACAAGGCCGGCTACACCGAGCATTATTACCTCCCCATCCTGGAGTTGGGAACGATGATGGTGGATTACTACGACCACACTGGGGACATGGAATTCATGCGTGAGAAGCTTCTCCCCGTGATTTCCGCCGGGGTCACTTTTTATGATCAACACTTCGCCCGCGGGACGGATGGGAAACTTCTGTTGGATCCGGTAAACTCGATAGAAATGTTTTGGAAAACCCGCAACCCGGCACCCGACTTGGCAGCGTTGCATTTCCTGCTACCACGCCTCATCGCTCTTCCGGACAGCCTCACGGACACAGCCTCCCGCGCGCAGTGGACCCGTCTTCTCGCCGAACTGCCGCCGGTTCCTATTGGTGAAAAAGAAGGAAAACGGCTTCTGCTCCCTTATGAAGCCGGACAAACCCATGAAGGACATAATACCGAAGTCCCCGAAATGTATGCTGTCTATCCATTCCGGCTTTACGGCGTGGGAAAACCGGATTTGAAACTGGCCGTCGACTCTTTCAACTCCCGAACCATCAAACGCACCGGGTGCTGGCACCAGGATCCGGTTTGGAAAGCCTATCTCGGGCTGGCGGCCGAGGCCAAGCGGGACGTGGTTTTCAATCTCACCAATCGGGATCCCCGTCTCCGCTTCCCTGCGTTCTGGGAGAAAGGGCACGACTACGCACCGGACCAAGACAACGGCGGCAACGGGGAAAACGCCCTCCAATTGATGCTCATGCAGTGTGAAGGCAAAAAAATCATTTTACTGCCCTCTTGGCCTAAGGAATGGACCGCGGATTTCAAGCTTCATGCCCCCGGAAAGACTATCGTGGAAGGACGCGCAGAAAACGGACGCGTGCTCAACCTCAAGGTCACCCCACCGGCGCGGCAGGCAGATGTCGTGCTCCCCGATTCTTAATAGGCGAGGCTGTTACTTCTTAATCCATGCCGGAGGGTCGGAGACTTCCAGCGTGGCAGGTCCTGCTAGAATATCCGCAGCGGCTAGATACTCGTCCACCAACCGCAGATGCTTCACGACGCTGGTCTCCGGCGCCGTGTAACGAGCGATGATGAACGCGTGCCGAGCCCCATCAAGCGCATGAAATTCGCAGGAATTCCCCGCGTCCTTCATCGCTTTGGAAAACGCCTCTGCCTGCGCGGGGGTCACGATAGTGTCGTCGAGACCGTGGAGGAGAAGCGTCGGCGGTTGGCCGGGTTTTACCTGAAACAACGGTGAGAGTCGGCGTGCGAGATCCGCGTGTTCCGGGGTCATCGTCCGTGCTTCCGGCGGAGCATTTTTCTCCATCGCCCTGCCCCGGATGATATGGGCCGACCACCCTCCTTCGGTGAGATCGACGATCGGGTTGCATAGAACCATCACGTTGGGAACGGCGCTGATCTTCAGATCGTCCTGCGGGTCGTCAAATCCGCTCACCGTTCCGAGCGCTGCGGCGAGATGACCTCCCGCCGAGTCCCCCATCACGGCAATTTTGTTAGCATCAACCCCCAGCTCCTCGGCATGGGCGCGAATGTGACGTATTGCCGATTTGCAATCCGCGAGACAGCCCGCCATGGACGGGCCTGCGAGGTCAGTAGAGAGCAGGCGGTAATTGATGCTGATCCCAACCGCACCGCGACTGGCGAAGTATCGCGCGTGAGGAAAGAAGACATCCGCATCCCCCGCTCTCCACGCTCCGCCATGGATCAACACGATGGCGGGCCGCTGCTTGCGTTCGTCAGGATTGGTAGGTTTGAAAACATAGAACGATAGATATTTGGAATCGACTCCAGGAAGTGTCTTGTAAACCACCGTTTCCGGTTTCGGATCGGCCTTCAGGAAATCCGCAAGAGGTGCGGCGTGCAGGGGAGAGAACACGTAGACTGATAGATTAAGCAGGATTCGAAAGTGCATGGTGGGGTAACCTATGGATTGTTAGTTTCTTGATCTTCGCGAATGGTTTGCTCGCGGACAAGCGCCACTTGAACTCTCTCCAAGCCTATCTGACGCAGTGATTGCGCGGTGAGCGAATCCACGTAGATGCCGGCTGCAGCAACGTCGCTGGCAGCCCAGGTGTCGATGATTGCACCCAAGGTTTCGTCCTGCCGTGGACCCGGTGCCATTCGCGAGAGATTGGCAACGGCGGCGGCGGGTTGATGCAGGGCAAGAGCCGTTAATGCCGATGCCAATAGTGGATCGCGCGCAGCAGGGTCGCCAGTTTGGTCGATCCATTCGATGGCGGCCAAGGGGTCTTTCTCAGCCCAACAGGAGAGGAACGCGCCAGCGAGTTCACAACTCCGGGCGTCCTGGCGGAATTGAGTGAGTATCTCCAAGGCAGCCTTGGAACTTTGTTGGGAAACTTGAAAGCAAAGGGCGGATGATAAGGCATCCCAAGCGTCGTCGTCCTGCAGTTGATGGATCCATGCGATGGCGGCGTTGAGGTCTCTGCCAGCCCAATCCCGGATCTCGCGGATGGCATCCAGCCTCGCATCCTCCGGCTGATCCTGCCAGAGTGCTTCTTGTGCGAATGCGATCTCATGCGTTCTTCGGTTTGGAATACGAACTTCCGATGGATGCAGTGCGGAGGCAGCGAAGGAAGCTTCTGCTGTCGGCCTTTTGGTCGGATGGGCTTCTGGCGATCTATCAGACAGATTGCCGATGTCGGAAAAGTGGATCATTCCCCACCCCAGGAAAACGAGGATACCAACCGCGCCAACGGCTATCCGATACGACCGCGGAATCCCGCAGCGAAAATATTCCGATGTGTGTTTCATGATCTAAATGGAGAAGAAGGCCCCCGCTCCTTTTCGGTGAGCGGGGACCTCGGATGGTGGTGCTTACTTCACTTCTAGCAATTTCCAACGTTGCTCGTGCTGGTTGTTGTCAGCCCAGATCTCGACAGGAGTGCCAACAGCGGCCACCCCGGCTCTGATTTGCGCACGGCTGCCGCTGGCATGACCAGGGCTCAGCTCGACACAGCCATCATCCTGCTTGCGAGCCTTCCAGCGCTGGTTCGTGCCATTGTTATCCTGCCACGAAATCAGGGCGGCACCATTGGCGGTGGAACGCCCGTTGACGTCGATGCGCTTGGTCGTGTTGTGCTGGGGTATCAGCTCGAATGACCCGTCCGTCTGCTTTTGCGCGAGCCAACGTTGATTCAG
>JANODE010000209.1:0-2130 GCA_031412525.1 Akkermansiaceae bacterium
TCAATGCGAATTCGGTTCTTTGGTCCATTGTTCGGGTCTCTTTCCATGGCATGGCGGGCGCTCCTTTCGTCGCGTCCACTCTGCCAGAGTGTTACCCATGTATTGAACCTGATGTGTTACCTATGTTCTGAACCTGGACCACTATTCGCAACGGCAAATTCGGCGTAGGAAAAATGCCATGAGCGTCGACGAAATCGCGGCTGAAGCAATCCGCCTTCCCGCAAGGGAGCGGGCACTCTTGGCTGCTTCACTCTGGGAAAGCATCGAAGATCCCTACGCTCTTGCAGCGGACCGCAGCGATGAGGATGCCCTGGCGATGGCGCTGGCACGGGACGCTGAACTTGAATCGGGAACGGTCGCTCCGATTTCGCATGATGATTTGATGATCCGCTTGAGAAGATGAGGATCGACTGCCACCCGGCGATTGCGGGCGAACTTGAGGACGGCAGCCCAGGGGGCCGCCAATCTTACGGCAGGACCCGGCTTCCAAGCACTTGCCATGCGCATCGGATTGCGGCACTTTCCGTGTATGGAAAGCCACATCGTCATTGATCCTGCGATCTGCAATGGGCGCCCCGTGGTGAGGGGGACGCGCATCACGGTTCAGACCGTGATGGAGTTTCTGGCGGCAGGGGACTCGGTGGATGAGGTCCTCGAAGCCTATCCGTCCCTGAACCGGGAACAGGTGCTGGCGTGCATGGAGTGGGCTTCGCGTCTGATGGCCAATCATTTCCAAATCGCCGCGCTCGCGTGACAGGCTTCCTGCTGGACGAGAATCTTCCGGGGCAACTGACGTTCACTCTCTCACTGCCGGTGTTTCATGCGCTGGATCTTGGCGATCATCTCACGGACAGCGAGCTGTGGCTTGTCGCGAAATCTCGGCATCTGGTGATTGTCACCTAGGATGCCGATTTCTCGGATCGGGTTCTTGTCAGCACTCCGCCGCCTTGGATCGTGCATCTGCGATTCGGCAACATGCGCCGCAAGGAGTTTCATCGTTTCCTCGCAGCGCTGTGGCCGCAGGTCGAGACGCTGCTACCTGCAAACAAGCTCGTCTGTGTGTATGCGGATCGGATCGAGGCATTTGGGTGAAATCTTTGGGGTTCCCGCCGTGGAACGTTCCGGCATCGCCAATTCACCGGAGCAATGGTTCTAGCACCGCCTGTGGATGGAACTCGGCGGCGCGAGGAGGGCGGGAGAATCCCACGACTTCTTCCGTGTTGGACAATCCGGCGACCCATTTGCCGGCGACAAGTGGCTTGCCGTAGGGCCCGCGGAGCCCTTGAAAACCGCCGGTGGCCTGAATCTCCTCGCGCTGCGGCGGAAACGATGGAAAGTCCTCGAATCGGATGATTCGCTTCAGCCACCACCGCAGCACGGCCGAGTCGCTCCAGGAATATGGACGCGGGATCGCCGGCGGGCTGATGTTTTCCATCCCGCTGCTCTACACCATGGAAGTGTGGTGGGCGGGATTCATGCTGCACCCGGGGCGCATCCTGATTTACGGGATCGCCACCTTCGCGCTGCTCTTGCTTTACAACCGCTTCGCCGGACTTCGGCGGGATGCGACGCTGGCCGAGGTGGCGATCGATTCAGTGGAGGAGATGGGCATCGGCTTGGTCTTGTCGGCGCTGATTCTGTGGCTGACGGGCAGGATCGGTTGGGAAATGGACGGGCAGGAAGTGCTGGGGAAGATCGTGATGGAGGCGATGACGGTGGCGATCGGCGTCTCGGTGGGGACCTCCCAGTTAGGCACCGGACACGATGGCGACGAAGGTCTGTCCGGCGAGGAGGAGGAGGACGCGTCCGCCTATTTCCCCCAACTAGCGCTGGCACTTTGCGGCGCGGTGCTGTTCGCTGCCAACGTTGCGCCGACGGATGAGATCTCGGTGGTGGCGGTGGAGAGCACGCCGGGGAAGCTGTTGCTCATCTCGCTGGTTTCGATTTTGTTGGGATCGCTGATCCTGCATTTTTCCGGCTTCCGTGGAGCGGGACGATATGTCGCGCGGGACACCGCGATGCTGGCGGCGCGGGGGATTGTCACAACCTATGCGGTGGCGCTGGTGGCATCGGCGGGGTTGCTCTGGTTTTTTGGGAAACTGGATGGAGAGCCGTTTTCCCAATGCCTGG
>JANODE010000210.1:0-64630 GCA_031412525.1 Akkermansiaceae bacterium
TCGTCCTGCCTTCCGACCGTAGTGCCCCGATCCGATACCGCTCCTCCTCGCTCAATTGTGTGTAATTCATATGTTGCAGTTTCTCGCGCCAGCCCTTATTCCTTCAAGCCGAATCTTTGCACTTACTTTCTGAATTCACGATGCAGAACAAGCCGTGAGTGGCAACCGGCGATAACGTCTCTAGTTGAATCGGAGCTTGATCTCGCCGGTGCCACCACTCATCGTTGGGCCAGAATCATTCGGAGAATAGAACTCAACTGACATGAAAAACCTCGCTGTCGTAACTCTGCTTGTTGCAAGCATGCTCGTTGCTGGAACTGCATCACACGCAGAAACTGTATGGCGGTCAGAGGACTATATAAAGCTCACCACCATGAGTAAGAGGATTGTTCTGATCGATGTCGATGAGGTGAAGCTGAAGCCATCCAAGATCGGAAAGGGTGTTGAAACACGAACGGTCACCGTAATCGGCAGAAGATTTGAAACATTGAGGGGGCAGGACGCCGGAGAGAAATTCGTCGATACAAGTGAAGAAGCCAGAATCGTGGACGCAGCCGAGGCCGGACGGTCGAATCCGGCAGATATCGTCGAGATTCTTAGGCATGAAGTTCCTCATCGTCCATCGTTATGCCAGAAGGGCCATCGCTATTTGGTAATCTTTACCACGGACATGACGGTATTCTTCGAGGTCTCCAGGGACGATCAGAAGTGGAGAAAACTGGTTCTCAAATATCAAGGTCCCTAGAAAAAATACTGCCCAACAAGTCGAGACACGCAACCCCTATCAGCCGCCCTGTTTTCATGATCTTCCGTAGTTTTAACCTAACCCCCGTGATCGACGTTCGCCCTCGCTGATAGGGGTGCGTGCTCTTTTACGTTCGGCAGAAAATGATACTCTTCCAGCCCATCAAAGATCGATTGCCATTCTTTCAAGGGTGGGACACTGAATCGGCTGTGTTCGATACTGGATGCCCTCATTGCAAGGAGAGGTTGCAGGTGAAGTTCAAGGAGATGTTGGATGCCGCCTGGGGTTGGCAGGACAGGATGGATGAACAACTTCGAGAGTCACTGGCGACGATCTTCGAGATCAACTTGTCCAACCGATCAATCGCAATGGGTATGCCCGGTGTGGTATCGCTAACATGTCCTAATTGCCACAAATCCTCTTACTTCTACTTCCACTTCAATGAGACCAGTAATGCGGTTTATTCGATCTTGCTACGAGCAGCAGCAACAGAAGAACCAACCCAAGCTTGAGTTCTCGTCTGAAGTGCAACGTTAGAATAGCTCGTGGAATGCCTGATATGGCGTCCGGTGTCCGTGTCGTTTGGTTTTGGCGGATCAGGACTCGGCGTTCGTTTCGAAAAGCATTTCTGCGAGAGCGGGGTCTTGCTCATGGAGAATATGGACGGCCTTCTCGGTGATGGTGGCGTCGAGGTGGAGGCGGGTGCCGAGATCGTATTCGGGTTTACCGGAATCGGCGTCTGAAGCATAGGCGAGGTCGTGGTTTCCGGAATGATGAGTCGGAGCGAGCCAACGGCTGAAGGGAGAGGCCGGTTCCGAGGCTGAGCGGGTAATGGTGTTTGCGGGCGATGTATTCCGTGCGTTTGCGCTTTTGCTTTTGGGCATATTCTCATTCCTCGCGTTCGCGCTCGGCGTCGAATTCGTTGTCCTCGTCATTGTTGTCGATTTCATCCATGGCCCCCTCGTATTCGGCCATGGTGGCGATGATGAGCAGGCAGTTCCATGGGTGGCAGGCCGCTCGATGAGGAGCTGCGCTCCGATGCCCCGCGATGCAAGTCGCCCCCAGCGCGCCCGTGAACCGCTCTTCCGGAAAATGCTGCTTGAGTTGGGAGGCTGGTTGTCGTTCTTGGTGACCGACAGTAATTTGGAAACCGGAGAACTCCATCAACTGCGATCGAGGATCGAGGCATTCGAGCTGGATGACCCGCAGGCGGTGCTTCCATTCACCAGCCGTCTGGCCCGCGAACATGCCTGGACCCACGCTTTCGCCGCGCGGGTGGTGGTGGAATACAAACGGTTCATTTGCCTCGCGATGGTGGCCGGGCATCCGGTGACTCCTTCCGAAGCCGTCGATCAGGCGTGGCATCTTCATTTGGTTTACACGAAAAGTTACTGGCAGCGGTTCTGCCGTGATGTGCTTGGGAAGGAGCTTCACCACGAGCCAACACAGGGCGGAATGCAGGAAGGCGAAAAGTTCACCGATTGGTATTTGAAAACTTTGGAGAGTTATCAACGGATCTTCGGCGAGCACCCGCCGGGCGAGATCTGGCCGGATGCGAAAACGCGGTTTGCAAATCCGGCGGCTCTAAGCTGGGTGGACCGCTCCCGTTGCTGGGTGATCCCGAAGCCCTTCCTGTCACTGAAGCAAATTTTCCAACCCAACCGAAAATGATGGCTCTAACGGCACACTGGATGATCCTGTCAGAAATCCCGCTTCTCGATTGGAATGGGCCGCAGTTTCTGATGTTCTATCTGGTTGCCCTGGGGGTCTGCGTCGGGTGGTCGTTCTGGCGGTCGAGCCAGTCGATGGCCCGATTTCAGGTGCCTGGCAACGGATCGCCCGCTCTCACCAATCCCTACGAGATCGCCTATCTGACAGGCGGCGCGTTTCGAGCAGTGCAGTTGGTGGTGGTTCGTTTGGTGAGTCAGGATCTGTTGGAATGGAAGTTGATCAGGGGTTCGCAAGTCTTGAGATCGAAGGCCAGATCATTTCCGTCAGAAATGAACGGTATTGAGAGCACGGCGATGAAAAGCGCGGAAAGATTTGGCAACGAAGGGATGCAATTGAAAAATGTCGCCGACGCGATCATCGGCCCGCTCACGCAGATCGAGCGGCGGCTGGCGATCCTGGGGCTGAGGCCGATGGCATCCGAACAATCCGGAGTTGCCCTCCGTGCCGCATTGCCACTGGTATTTCTGATAGCACTTGGCATCACGAAGCTATTCATCGGCATCAGCAGGGAAAAGCCGGTGCTCTATCTGGTGTTCCTGTTGCTGCTGAGCTTGATCCTTGTAGTGGTGATTGTCGTCCGCGCACCAAGGCTGACGGTGAAGGGGCGCGGCATGATTCACGCCCTCCATGGCCATCACGCCAACCTCGAGAAAAGGGTGTTAGCCAAAAAAGAGGTCACCCCGGACGAAGCGCTGGTCGCAATGTCCCTGCTCGGACCTGCCAGCTTGATTGGAATGGGCGGTCATCTTGGAATCGGGCCGCTGCTCAGTGCAAAACCGAAGAAGGTGAAAGCAGACACCGGAGGAAATGGGTGTGCGACTTACATCGGTTGTGGCGGCGGCAGCGGCGGAGGAAGTATGAGCGATGGCGGAGGAAGCGGCTGCGGCGGGGACGGAGGCGGCGGAGGATGTGGCGGCTGCGGTGCTGGCGATTGACTCAGATCCGCGATCGCATGTTAATCCGTTAGCCTTATCCTATTCACTGAAACAAGTCTTCCACCCCACCCAACAATGATGACCCTAACTGCGCAGAGGCTGATGCTATCAGAAATCCTGATCTTCGACTGGAATGGACCGCAGTTTCTCATGTTCTATCTGATAGCCCTGGGGGTCTGCGTCGGCTGGTCGTTCTGGCGTTCGAGCAAGTCGATGGCGCGGTTCCAGGTGCCTGCTAGCGGATCGCCAATGCTCACGAATCCCTACGAGATCGCCTATCTGTCAGGTGGCGCGCTTCGGGCGGTGCAATTGGTGGTGGTTCGATTGGTCAGCGGGAAACTCCTGGAATGGCGGAAAACCGGCAACCTGCATGGACTCGTCCGCACCTCTCAGCCGCTCACCGCAGATCTCAACGACATCGAACGCACGGTGGCTCAAAGTGCAGGCAGTTTCGGCACGAGTGGGATGCAGCTCAGAAACGTGGCCGACGCCATCAGCGGGCCACTCTCACAAATCGAGCGGCGCCTGGCGATCCTTGGCCTGAAGCCCACCGCCTCCGAGCAAGTGGGAGTCGGCCTGCGGGCGGCGATGCCGTTAGTATTTCTGATGGGGATCGGAATCATCAAAGTGTTCATCGGCATCGAACGGGAAAAACCGGTGCTCTTTCTTCTCATGCTGCTGTTAGTATCCCTCATCATCACCATCGTGGTCATTCGCCGGACACCACGCCTCACAATCCCAGGCCGGAACATGCTCGAAGGGCTCCGCGCGCGGCATGCCGATTCGGAACAGCAAGCCCTGAGGGGCCAACCGCTGCCTCAACAGGATGCGTCGATCGTTTTTTCCCTTCTCGGACCCGCCTGTCTCATCGGCATGGGCGCCCAACTCGGGATTGATCCGCTGCTAGGCGCCCACCTGAGAACAGCGGGAGCGAATCAAGGTGGCGGCGGAGGCTGCTCGGCGTCCAGCGGTTGTAGTAGTGATGGGGGAGGAGACAGCGGCTGTGGCGGCGGGGGATGCGGCGGCTGCGGTGGCGGAGGGGATTGAGGCAGATCGCGGCGACTGCTTTTACCTCATGTTAGGCTTTTGCGACTTTCCAGCATTCGGCATGGGAGCAGCCCAAAGGTATTTGCGCTCCACTCTCGAACCGATTACCTCGCTGGATAACGATTGAATGGACAAGCGGCTGTGTAATGGGCACCCTACGACTAATTGCCGGCGGGTGAATCGCGCGCAAAAAGATCCCGATCACCTGAAAAGCGTGAGGAAAGATGAGATAACATTCAAATCCAAAGACTCACCCAGTTCACGAAAATACATAAACGACCAATGCGATGCATCCACTAAATATTGTTATTATTGTTTTTTTGACAATTTTTGAAGCGTCCTCTGAAACAACTAACCATGAATTTGGTTCGATTGAATCACTCAATAGATCTGTTGGAAAGAACCTATTAACAATTGATGAAGCGTATGGACCTAAAGGATCCGAGTTGAAAATAACAACGAAGGTCGTTGCAGTTGCAATTGCCAAGTTTGAAGGGGGCAACACGCATAAAAAGTTTGCGGGCTACACCGTCCGGGGTAAGCCGCTTGAAATAAACAGAAAAGATGCTGACGTAGTTTTATCCGAAAACCACGTAGGATTGTATGGGTCAGGAATGTTTACACCGAAGTTTGCTTTAGTTTTTAGTGATGGGAAAGAAAAAACCATAGTTCTTCTGGTAAGTCCTCCTCGGCCTGAGAAAGATGTTAAACTTTGGTCTCTGATGGAGGCTGAGTCTATGAAAAGTGCTCCTGTTGACGAAATCGCTGGGAAATTTTTGGCTAATATTTTAGATGTTTTAGAGAAACGAGACCGACAGTCTGAATAAAAGTGAACTCGGTGAATAGCAGGAATCGATCAACGGATCTAAGTATAACGAACTTTAGCCTGTGACGTTGCGGCACCTTTTTCCAGGGACGATTCTTTGATTAGCATCAGCTTATTCCGCCCATCCCGCTTGAACGAACTACCTTCGGAGGCGGTGTTTTCTAATCATGAGCTGAGACATAGCGCGGATCGGCGACGATTCCTTATCATAGCGACCGAATCAGGCGGTAGCTGCAGTTTTCGCCTCGTGTTCGGCTTTCGCGACTTTCCGGCATTCGGCGACGAAGTGGTTGCACGCCTCGCGGCATAGCAGAGGGATCGCTTCGGTTTCGGGGATGTCGCCCGGGATGCCGTTGAAGCGGCTGGCTTCGCTGTCATCCAGCGGGGTTTCCGGGTCGATTTTCCACAGGATTTTTTTCGCGCACTGGTGCGCGGGACCGCAGACTTCCTGCACGAGTTTTTGCGCTCCGGCATCGCTGACGGTCCGGGCGAATCGATACATGCCGGTCTGGCGGTTGAGCTTTTCGCGGAGGGTTTCGATTTCCAAGATCCCATCCTTCCCAGCAATGAATAGCCCGACGCATGCTGGATAGAATTGGTCGAGAGCCAGGCGGAGTTCCTCTTCATCGGCGAGAGTCATCAGCCAGCCGCGCTTGAGGTTCACCTGTCCTTTCGTGAACCGATAGGTGCCGTCTTCCGCATAGGTGGAAATTTCCCGGGCATCATCCGGTCCTTCATGCAGCTCAAGTCCACCGTGAGATGGCTGTGCGATCAGATCAGAATCGGCGTGGTGAAAGAGGCGGTAACGCGGATTTCCCGTGTTGGATTGAATCTCGATTTCGCCGATTCGATGGATGCCGGATTGGATGAGGTCTTGGAGTTTTTGAGCAACAGTCATGCGTGATAATGGATGGGCTAGACGTTGGCGCACTGGCTCTGGTGCATTTGATCGAAGTCGTGAACTTGATCGAGAATCACATCTGCCAGCAGCCGCTCGGTGCCGATGGCGGAGCTGTAGTAGAGCGTCTTGCCGCGGATGTGATGAGGATTGTGACGGAAAACCTCACGTTGGCTCGCGGCGGCTCCCACTTCATTTTCAATGCCGATGAGTACCGGAATATCCTGATAGGAGTGGAGGCCATCCGAGATGAAAAACGGCACGATCACCACGTTCGGAGTGGCTGACAGCGTGTCCCATTCCGCGATGAAGGGCGGTTCCTCCATGTAGGCATCGAGCACGGCGGCGTAGCCCGCGCCCGAGGCGATGATTTGATCGACCTGATCGCGGATGGCCTTGGTGGAATTCTGATTCAAGCCGGTGCCATGGCCCGTGATGATGAGCGTGGTGGCGGCGGGATCGACGTCCGGGGCGACCTCTTTCGCGCGGCGGAGGATCAGCCCGGTCATCGAGGAATGGACGCCGACGGGCAGGCAGTAATGAAAGGTTTTTCCCCGAACTTCGGTGGTGGGGCCGGTCAATCCGAGTTCACGAGGGATCACGTCCTGGGTGAAATAGCCCTCACTGATGAAGTCCGGCACGACGTAGACCTCCTTCGAATCCAGCAGATAGAACGCCTCGCGCATCGATGGCTCTTCCTTCCAGAAACAGCAATGGACCTCCGCAAACAGGCCGCGGCGGCGGATTTCGTCCGCGTGTTCGAAATAGGGCGTGGACGAGTCCGGATTTTCGGTGGAGCCGTGTCCGACGATGAGCAGGGCACTGTCAGGCTTCGGTGCGATGGGCATGTCGGGAACGTGGCGGGCAAGTGCCAGAATGCAAGACCCGGCGAGTTTTGGGTTTCCAGTTTTCGCCATTCCGGCTGAAACTGCCGCCCGATGGAGCTTTTAGAAAAACTGCGCCTGTGGATCGATCCCGTGAATCGCCCGGGTACGGAAGCCATGGCGGTGGACGAATGGCTGCTGGAAACGGCGGACGTGCCGGTGCTGCGGATATACGGCTGGGAAGGTGACTGGGCGAGCGTCGGGTATTTCGGAAAAATGACTGAAGCGCGGTCAACGATCCCGGGAGTGAACTGGGTGCGACGCTGGACGGGCGGGGGATTGGTCGACCATCGGGCGGACTGGACCTACACGCTGGTCCTGCCGCATTCGGAACCGCTGGCAAACGCCCGCGGCGCAGAGAGCTACCGGAGCATCCATGCCGCGCTGAGGGAGGTGCTGGCAGGCGAGGGGATTTTAGCAATCCTCAGTGGGGGCGGCGAGGAGACAGGGGCAGCGCTCTGTTTTGAAAATCCGGTGCATCATGATCTCGTCGGTGCGGACAGGCGGAAAATCGCCGGCGCGGGTCAGCGCCGGACACGGCAGGGGCTTTTGCATCAAGGATCCGTCGCTCATTCATGCAGAGGTGAGATCTCCCAGCAACGGGCTCGGCACCTGGCGGGGCTGCTAGCCGGCGACTGGGAGGAGGTGGACGTGGAACCGGACGTCACGAACATCCGGGAAAAAGCAGTCGCGCGATATGCCGATTCCCGATGGCTGGAAAAGCGCTGAACATGGAACCCGGTGGTTTGCAGATCTTGCGTGGGGAATCCTGCAAATCATGCAGGATTTCGCGGAGTGTGAAAGGTGCTTAAACTTCATTAATTATTTTTATTCCTTGAAGATTCAACACTTGCGGTCTGCTGCGGATCGGTTGGCATACGCGATGCAATTAAATCAATGTTCTCCGGGGGGAGAAAACAGGGGACTTCGGTCCCAACCAAATTGCCAGCCTGTCGGTCGTGTTAATCTTCTTCTGGGAGATTCCGCCGGTGGGTTGGCTTTTTGTTTGATCCGGGTTTGGACCCGATTTTCCCCCGCCTCTGGGTTCATGCGATTGGAGGAGTGAAAAGCGACCTTGCCAGTGATGGGAAGGCCGCTAGCATGGCTGTTAGCTCGGAAAAAATCATCATGCCAGACATCGGATCCCAGAATTGGCTGCATGCACGGTTTATCCGGTTCGCATGGTCGGCCGGCTGGTTCGCGATCCTAATGGGCGTGACGGTGGGGATCGGATGGATGGGGGATATTGAAAGTCTAAAGCGGGTGCTGCCAGGGTTCGTATCGATGAATCCAATGACGGCGATATGCACGCTCCTCAGCGGTATTTCGCTTGTTTTGCATTGCCTGCCGGAAACGAGGCCGGCTCCGAGAAATTTCGTGGCAAGATGGATCGGGGCCCTCGTCGCCATCATCGGGCTGCTTATCCTGTGCCGCTATGTCTTCGGATGGAGCTTCAAGCTGGATCAGGTATTGTTTGCAGAACAACTCCACGGAGATTTGCCAGACGTGCCCAACCGCATGGCCCCTAACACGGCGATGGCCTTCGTGCTTCTGGGGAGCGGGCTTTTCCTGTGCGACTGGACGACACGATCCGGCATTCGACCTGCAGAACACCTCGGTGTCGGCTGCTGGTTGCTCTCGCTGGTCGCACTGGCGGGCTATCTCTATCAAGTCCAGTGGCTTTACGGAATCACCCGGCACGTGCCGATGGCCATTCACACGGCGGTCACGCTGCATCTGCTATCCCTCGGCTTGATCTTCGTCCGGCCGAGAGTGGGCGTGATGACGATCATCGCAGGGGACAGCCCGGGGAGTGTCCTGGCGAGACGACTTTTTCCGATGATGCTGTTCGTTTTTATCATCCTGGGTTGTGTGCAAATCTTCGGGCAGCGATTCAAACTGCATTCTGCGGATGCGGGAGTCGCCCTATTCACCGTCGCGGCGATCGCCACTGCCGGCGGATTGATTCTCTGGTGCGCCCGTTTTCTCCACCAGGCGGACCTTGCTCGGCAGGTTCTCGAAAAAGAGCGGGAACGGTTTTTCACGCTGTCGCGTGACATGCTGGCCATCGCCGGAACCGATGGCCTTTTCAAGCGGGTGAATCCGTCTTTTTGCCGGGTACTCGGTTTTTCCGCAGAGGAGCTGACCAGCCGCCCGTTCATCGATTTTGTTCACCCCGATGATGTTGCGGCGACCATGCAGGAGGTCGAAAGACTGAATTTCGGGCTGCCCTCGGTGCATTTCGAAAACCGCTATCGCAGCGCCGACGGCTCGTGGAAATGGTTGTCCTGGAGCACCGAGCCGCCGGAGGAAGAATGGCTGTATGCCGTCGCGCGAGACGTCACGGAGCGCAAACAGTCCGAAGCAGCGATCACCCGATTGAATGAGGATCTCATGCAGCAGACTGTCCGGCTGGAAATGGTGAACGACGAATTGGAGGCCTTTAGCTACTCGGTTTCCCACGATTTGCGCGCCCCCTTGCGTGGGATTTCCGGATTCGCCCAAGCGCTCGAAGAACATTCGGCGGAAGCGCTGGATGAAACGGGTCGCAGCTATCTCCTGCGCATCCGCAACGCGGCGGCACGGATGGGGGAACTCATCGATGACTTGCTAAAACTCTCCAAGTTGACCCGCACGCCGATGAAATCGGAAACCGTCGATCTCAGTGAAATCGCCGAATCATTGGTGGCCGGATACCGCGTGGATGAACCGCACCGCGCGGTGAAAACTGAAATTTCCGCAGGAATCCGCGTGCTTGGCGACCCCGCACTGCTGCGGGTCCTGATGGACAACCTGCTCGGCAACGCGTGGAAATTCACCTCCAAAAATCCCAACGCCCGGATCGAAGTCAGCAGCACGCTCGGCAAGCGGGGCGAGCTCATCTGCCATGTGCGGGACAATGGCGTCGGCTATGATCCGCGCTACGCCCACAAGCTTTTCGGCGCCTTTCAGCGGCTCCATTCGCAAACTGAATTTCCCGGCACCGGCATCGGCCTGGCGACCGTCCAGCGCATCGTCTCCCGTCACGGTGGGGAAGTCTGGACGGAAGGCGCGATAAATCGTGGTGCTACCTTCAGCTTTATGTTAGGAACCCGTTCCACCGATGAAAAACAAGATCATTCTGCTCGTTGAGGACAATCCGGATGACGAAGAGCTTACCTTGATGGCCCTGGAAAAAAACAACATCCTCAACGAGGTCGTCGTCGCCCGCGATGGCGAGCAGGCGCTGGCCTATCTGTTCGGTGATGGTCCTGACTCCTTCATCACCCGCGGGGTTTACCCAGCCATCATCCTGTTGGATTTGAAACTGCCCAAGGTCGACGGCTTGGAAGTCCTCCAGCGAATCCGAGGCGACGCCCGGACCAAACTTCTGCCGGTGGTCGTGCTCACCTCGTCGAAGGAGGATCGCGATCTTTTCGAAAGCTATTCACTCGGTTGCAACAGCTACGTCCGCAAACCGGTGGACTTCGCCATGTTCATCGAGGCCACCCGCCAGTTAGGCCTCTACTGGCTCCTCCTGAACGAATCTCCTCCCGGCGCATCCTGATTATCCTGATGAAGCAAAAAACCCTGCGCATCCTTCTCGTCGAGGACTCCGACGACGACGCACTCCTGATCCTGCAAGAACTCCGCCGCCAGGGCTATCCGTTCGAAAGCACCCGTGTGATGACACCCGGGGAATTCCGCTCCCTTCTCAAGACCGGGAAATTCGACGTGATCCTCTGTGATTACACGATGCCTTCATTCGAGGCCCCGGAAGCTCTGCGGATTCTAACGGAATCTGGCAGTGACATCCCGCTCATCGTCGTTTCAGGAACCATCGGCGAGGACGTGGCAGTGGAAACGATGAGGCTCGGTGCCGCGGACTACCTGCTCAAAAACAATCTAACGCGTCTTGGTGCCGCGGTGGAGCGCGAAGTCCGTGAGGCGGACAGCAGGAGGCTCAAGCGCCTGTTGGATCAGTTCGCCGACGGCCAGACCGAGGTGTTGGAAATGATTCTCAACGGCCGACCGCTACCCGAGGTCCTCGCCCGCATCATCGAACGGCTCGAATTACTTTCACCCGAGGAGGTGTTCTGTTCGATTTTGTTAGCCAACGCGGCCGGCACTCATCTGGAAAACGGCTCTGCGCCCAGCCTCGGGCCCGCCTTCGTGCAGGCACTGGGGCGGGTGCCCATGGAAATCGGGGCCGGCACCTGCGGGACGGCGGTCGCAAAGGGTGACATCGTCGTGACTGAAGACATCACCACGGATCCTGCATGGGAAGCGCACCGCAAGCTCGCGGCGAAATTCGGGCTTCGCTCCTGCTGGTCGATTCCGGTTTACTCCTCGGACCGGCGCATCCTTGGCTCGATGGCCATCTATCGGCGGGTAACAGGCTCGCCGGAACCTGAAGAACTTCGCTGGGTGGAATCTGCATCCACGCTCGTCAGCCTTGCCATCGAACGCAGCCGCAGCGCCCAAAAACTGTTGGAAAGCGAGACCCTCCTGCGCATTGCGAGCACGGCAGCGCACATCGGCGGCTGGATAGCGGATTTCCCCGAATCCCGCATCACCTGGTCCGACGAAGTGTGTGCCATCCTCGAGATGCCTCCCGGATCGTGTCCGGACTTTGAAAATTCGCTCGAATTCTGCGCCGATGAGTATCGCGAACTCATTTCCGAGGCTTTCAGGAAATGTCTGCTGGACGGGACCTCGTTCGACGAGGAGATGGAAATCATCACCGGAAAGGGCCGACGCCTCTGGGTAAGGACCGTTGGGGAGGGCATTCCCGATGGCGAGGGCCGGGTCACCCGCATCCAGGGCGCGTTTCAGGACATCACCGAGAAAAAAACCGCCCAGGAAAGAGCCGGGCGCATGGCCGCCCGCATCAGCACCACCTTGGAAAGCATCACTGACGCGTTTTTCATCGTCGATCGCAAATGGCGCTTCACCTATCTGAACCGCGGGGCGGAAATCCTGCTGGAACGCGCGCGGATGGATCTAACCGGAAAGGTCATCTGGGAGCAGTTTCCGGAACTCGGAGAATCAGCCATCGGACGTGAATGCCGGCGGGCCGTCACCGAGGACCGGCCGGTCGAGCTGATGGAGTTCTATCAGCCTCTCGGACGCTCGTTTGAGGTCCGCGCCTTTCCGTCCACGGAAGGTCTGGCGGTCAGTTTCCACGATGTGACCGAGCGGCTGCGCTCGCTGGAGCAGCTCAATCTGTTGGAAAACTGCGTCGCGCGGATCAACGACATTGTCATCATCACCGAGGCCGAGCCGATCGATGCACCGGGCCCTCGCATTCTTTTTGTCAACGACGCCTTTGTCCGCCTGACCGGCTACTCGCGCGAGGAAGTCATCGGGAAGTCGCCACATTTCCTCCAAGGTCCGGGAGCTCCCCTCGGCGGGCTGGCGCAAATACGGGCAGCCCTGGAAACCCACAAAACCGTGCGCACCGAACTCGTGAACTACACGAAAAGTGGAGAGGAAATCTGGTTGGAAATCGAAGTCGTCCCGGTGACCGATGCCACGGGAAACCTGCGATACCTGGCGGCCGTGGAGCGCGACATCACCGAGCGCCACCAAAACCAGGAAGTGCTGAAAGCGAATGAAATCCGCTACCTCAGACAGCGCAATGCCCTCATTGCCCTGACGCGAAACGAGCCCCATCGGGACCATGGCATTTTGGAATCGTTCCGCCGCATCACCCAGACGACGGCGGAAACACTGGATGTCGCCCGCGTGAGCATCTGGCGCTACAACAGCGATCGCTCGGGCATCGAATGTGTTGATCTTTACGAACTCGCGACGGCATCCCACTCGTCCGGCGCCCACCTGCATGCCCGCGATTTTCCCGACTACTTCGCCGGCCTCGCGGAAATGGAACTTATCGTCGCGGATGACGCCCACGTAAATCCCCACACCTCCGGATTTTCTGATATCTATCTAAAGCCGTTAGGCATCACCTCGATGATGGACGCGCCCATCCACTACGGTAACGCGGTGGAGTATCTCATCTGCCACGAGCACATCGGACCGGCGCGGCAGTGGATGGCCGATGAAAAGACCTTCGTCATTGCGGTGGCCAATCTGGTGTCACTCGTGCTCGAGTCGCACGAACGGGTGAGGGCCGAGAAAGAGGTGTTGAAAAGCCACCAGCGCTTCCAGTCAGTGGCGGCGGCGACCAATGATACGATCTGGGACTGGGATTTCCTCACCAACGCTTTCTGGTGGAATGACGGATTCGCCCATCTCTTCGGCTGGACCGCCGGGGACAATGAATCGACAATCTGCGCGTGGATCCGCCAGATCCACCCCGAGGACCGAGGTCGTGTAGTATCGGGAATCTACGCCGCCATCGACGGGGGGGAAACCCATTGGGTGGATGAATACCGTTTCTTGAGCAACGACGGCTCGGTCGCGCACGTGCTGGACCGCGGTGAAATCATCCGGAACGAGGATGGAAAATGCGTGCGGCTGGTCGGTGGGATGAGCGACCTCACCCATCAGAAGCAGGCGCAGTTCGAGCTCGCCCGCTCGCACCGCGCGCTGCAGATGCTGAGTTCCTGCAACGAGATGCTGATCCGTGTCTCGGATGAAAGCGCGCTTCTATCAGAAGTCTGCCGTCTCGCCGTCGAGGTCGGTGGCTATCGCATGGCATGGGCGGGCTATTCGGCGGAAAACCCGGAACCCCGGATCGTCCCGATGGCGTACGCTGGCGAGGGTGCGGAAGATCTGATGGAAATCGAGCTGTCACTTGCCGAAAGCGAGACGAATCCCATCGGCCCGGCGGGACGCACGATCCGTAGCGGCGAGGTGTTGGTGTGCGAGGACGTGGCCGATGACTCTGCCTTCACTGCCTGGCGGGGCGCCGCAATCAGGAGCGGCTATCAGAGCGTGATCTGTCTGCCGCTTTCCAACGAATGGACGACATTCGGCGTGATCATCCTCTTTGCCGCAAGTCCTCATGCGGCCGGCGTGGACGAGCTGAAACTTCTGACACAGATGGCGAACGATCTTGCGTTCGGCATCCAGAACATCCGGGTGCGTGCGGAACGCCAGCGGGCGCAGGACGTGGTTCTCAAAGTCGCCCAGGCGGTTTCCTCCGGCGTCGGGGAGGAGTTTTTCGATCTGCTCACGGAAAACATGGTGGAGGCCCTTGGGGCCGACGGTGGCGGAATCGGTTGCTTCGATCCCGAGCTGAAATCCATCCACTCGCTCTCGTTCTATCTGGATGGCCAGCGGTTGGACTCCATCAGTTATTTGTTAGCTGGCACGCCCTGTCAGAATCTGGTCGAGGGCACGGCCTGCATGTTTCAAAGGGACGCCCGCCTTTTGTTTCCCGATGATCCGATTCTGGAAGCCTTCGACATCGAGGCCTACGCCGGCATACCGCTGTTCGACACCAATGACGCCGTCTGCGGCATCATGGTCGTGTTTTTCCATCAGGCGTTGGAGGACACCGCGCTGGTCGGCTCCACCTTGAAGATTTTCGCCGCCCGCGCGGCAGCGGAGATGGAGCGACAGCTGTCCGACGCCCGCATCCGTGAGCAGGCCTCGCTGTTGGACATGGCGCAGGACGCCATCATCGCTCGTGACCTCGACAACATCATCACCTACTGGAACAAGAGTGCGGAGCGTCTTTATGGCTGGAGCGCAGCGGAAGTGATCGGTCGCACGGTCAAGGACCTCCTTTACCGCGATCCAGACGCCTTCGAGCAAGCCCTGGAACACACCCGTGACCACGGCGAGTGGGTGGGTGAAATGCGGCATATCACCAGAGACTCACGGGACCTTGTCATCGAGAGCCATTGGACGCTTGTCCGCAACACGAAGGGTGAGCCTAACGGATACCTCGTGATCAACACGGACATCTCGGAGCATCGGAAGCTTGAACACCAGTTTCTCCGTGCCCAACGGTTGGAGAGCATTGGCACGCTCGCCGGTGGCATCGCCCATGACCTGAACAACATCCTCGCTCCCATTTCCATGGCCATCGAGCTTCTGAAGATGCGCGCTCCAGACGCGCGCGGCACCGAGCTGCTGGACACCATCGCCGCCAGTGCAAAACGCGGTGCCGACATGGTGGGCCAGGTCCTTTCTTTCGCCCGCGGCATCGAAGGCCGCCGGGTGGAGGTTCATCCGCTTCACCTGGTCAACGAAGTCGGGAAAATCATGCGGGACACCCTGCTCAAAAATACCCGCTTCGAAGTGAGTGCCGGACCGGAATTGTGGACGGTGCGGGGAGACCCCACCCAGCTCCATCAGGTGTTGGTCAATCTTTGTGTCAATGCCCGCGATGCCGTTTCCGCAAACGGAGAAATCTCACTTACCGCATGCAACGTCGAGATCGACACCACCTTCGCCGAGATGAACCTGGAGTCGAAGCCAGGCCCTCACGTGTGCATCCAGGTGGCTGACAACGGATCCGGGATTCCAGCAGAAATCATGGACAAGATCTTCGATCCGTTTTTCACCACCAAATCCGTCGGCAAGGGAACGGGCCTCGGCTTGTCCACTTCGATGGCCATTGTGAAAAGCCACGGCGGTTTCATCCGCACCACCAGCGAGCCGAGTCTTGGCACCCGCTTCCGGGTCTATTTGCCGGCGTTTCCGGACATCGCCGAGGTCCCTCCCCACCGTCCGATCCCAATCTCTCACGGCAATGGCGAAACCATCCTCATCGCCGATGACGAGGCATTCATCCGGGATATCACAAAGGAGGCTCTCCAGACCTTCGGCTACCGCACCTTGCTCGCTGCCAGCGGGGATGAGGCGGTGGCCATTTACGCCAAACATCGGGACGAGATCGATGCCGTCATCACCGACATGATGATGCCCGGCATGGATGGTGTGACGACGATTCGTTCCTTGATGGAGATCAATCCGGCGGTCCGTATCATCGCGACCAGCGGAATCATCGCGAACAAGGAACTGGCCCATGCGGCCGGTGTGGGCGTTAGAATGTTCATTGCCAAACCCTGCTCCGCTGAGATGCTCTTAAACACCCTTGGCAATCTGCTCTCCGACGAAAATTGATAAACACTCCGCATAATGCGTTCCACCTTGTGGAGTCTGGTCAATTGCTAACAACCTCTTTTGCGTTTACCTTCTGAATTATGGCTGCGAATCCTTCATTTCCGCCCAACCTGTTGATCGTTGACGACGATGAAACAATCCAACGATTGCTCATCATCGCCGCGCAAGACCTTGGCTGGCGGCCACGAGCCACCAGTTCGGGGCAGGAAGCTCTCGAAAAACTTGATGCCGGAATCGAGGCGGTAGTGCTGGATCACGGGCTTCCGGGCATGAATGGCATCGAGACGCTCATTCAAATCCGCAAGAATTTCCCCACATTGCCGGTGATCATGCTCACCGGCCTGAATGACGCGGAAACCGCGGTCCAGGCACTCCGCGCCGGAGCTGACGACTACCTCACGAAACCCTTCGAGCTCAAGCGCCTCTTCGATCTGCTCAAACAGGCCAAGCTTGCCCGCCGGGATGCTGTGACCACCGCCGCGGCGGATTTCAGCTCCAAGCCGGTCAAGGCGAGGATTCAGAGTGCCAGCCCCACCTTGCGGCAGTTGCTGGCTCACCTCGCCAAGGCTGCCTGCCTGGACAGCACCATTTTACTCACTGGCGAGAGCGGCACGGGTAAAACTCATTTCGCGCGGGAAATCCATCGGCTCAGTCCGCGGGCGAAGGAGGAATTCATTACTGTGAGTTGCCCCGCACTGCCCCGTGAGTTGTTGGAATCCGAACTTTTCGGTCATGAGCGTGGCGCTTTCACCGGTGCCACGGCGTCGCGTGCCGGGCGATTTGAACAGGCTTCGAAAGGCACGCTGTTTCTCGATGAAATCGGTGACCTTCCGCCCGGCTTGCAGCCGAAACTCCTCAATGTTCTCCAAGACCGTGAATTCTTCCGCGTCGGTGGCAGCAAGATGCTGCAAACCAACGCCCGCGTCATCGCCGCCACCAACGTGGACCTGCGCCAACGAGTGGAGGAAGGTGCGTTTCGCGAGGATTTGTATTACCGCCTCAACATCATCGAGCTTCACATCCCGCCGCTGCGCGAGCGCAAGGAGGACGTGGCCGATCTCACCGACGGCATCCTTTCCAACATCGCAAAACGGCGCAGCAGTTCCGGCTGGACGCTGACGGATGGAGCCCGCAGCGCGCTGAAGAGTTTCGAATGGCCGGGCAATGTCCGTCAGCTTGAAAATGTGCTGGAACGGGCTACGGCCTTCGCCGAGAAGCCCATGCTGGGCGAGGAGGATTTCACCCGCCTGCTCATCAGCCGCCGCGACGGCCAGCCGGGTCCGGATAGTGACAGTTCGCAGGGACTCACACTTCAGGAAATCGAACGGAATGCCTTCATCCAGACCTATATCCGGAGCGGCAAAAACAAGGCGAAAACCGCCCGGGAACTCGGGATCTCCGAGCGTTCGGTTTACAATCTGCTAGGCCGCCACGGGTTGAAGTGATGTTTTCTCCCGGATTGGAAACCCAGTTCACTTTTTTGCCGTCACCAGCAGTCTCACAGGCCCTAGCAGACCAGAGTCGAGGGCCGGCCAATTGGACGCGTCGAACGGTTTGTAGTCGATGTTCACGAAGTTGATCTCATGAAAGGCCTTCCAATCGACCTTGCGCCGGTCGAGATCGGCGATGCGGTTGGCGGCGAGGTTGGTGACTTCGACACGCAGCGTGTTTTTGCCGCTTTTCAAGGAGTCGCTGAGATCAATCAGGTGCGGGCTGCACCAGGAAATGCCGAGTGCCTGCCCGTTCAGCCAGACGCGGGCGGTCACAGCGACCTTTCCCAAATCGAGCCGCGCGGGAGCTTTGTCCGGTCCGCCAAAATCAAAGGTGGTGGTGTAGCGGGCGGTGCCCGAGAAGTTCTTCGCGTCAGGATCCCGTGATGTGGTCCATGAGCCGAGTGAAGCGACTTCGGTGGCTTTCGGCAGGACGGGACCACCCTCGGTAAACTCGATTTTCCACGGACCATTTATGGCGATGGAGGGTTGGCTAACAGGAGCAGCAGGCCAAGCCGGGCCTTCAACCATGCGGTTCGTGAAGGTCCGGATGAGGATGGACTGACCGGGTTCGAGACGCAGGGAAAAGCCGGGTGCGACTGTCCCTGTTTTTGAACTCCACGGATCGAGAGTCAACGCGCTCTGAAGCCCAGTCGCTAACGGAAGCTCGCCTTCGAAGGGTTCATTGCTCCGGTTTACGATGAAATAGTGATAGCCCTCGGCATGCGCGCGACGCACGAACCGGAGACCGGCGCTTGTCATGGTTTCAGGCCGAATGCCGACCTTGACGAGTGACGGAAGTATACTGCCCTTGCAGGAAATCACCTCATCGGCGGCTTTCTTTTCAATGGCGGTCAAGAGGGCGTGGCGTTCCTTGTGTCGATGATATCCGGGGACATCCTGCGGCCAGCCGTCTTGCACGATGACGGTGGCCCCCTTGGCGCGGAGTTCGAGAATACGATCCAGCGAAACCGGCTGAATGCGCTTTACACCGGGCAGGACAAGGGCGGAGAACGCGTTGTCACCCAGAACGATTTTCCCGTTTCTAACGGTGGCTTTGGCAAGCATGCGGTCCGATGCGTAGTCGAAAGTGATGCCGTGGTTCCAAAGGTCCATGGAGGTCCTGTAAAAGGTGGTGGGCCAGAGCCATTCGTCCTGATTGTGGACGGTGAAGAGTGGGAGCTTTTCGCTGTTGTTATACCAGAGGTCGTGGATCGGATAGTAAAGCAGGACATCGGATGACGGTTTGCCTTCCTGAAGGATGGACTGGCAGCGCTGCAGGTAGCCGGCGAAGGCGGGAAGGTCACGCCACAAGCCTCCGTTAGGACCCATGTGGGTGGACGCATAGAAGAGCCAGCCGGGCCACTTCACATCGGCCGGCGAGTAGGGGATGCCGTGGAAAAACACGTGGTTCACCCCACCAAGGAAAACAAAATCAGCAGCCTCCTTGAGCTGGTCCGGGGTGACTTGGAAATGTTCGCCAAGCCAGGTGAATGTCTCCGCGCTGACCAACGGCGTTCCGTTGGCATGCGCCGCGGAGGTGGCGAACCGCAGCATGGGGATTTGATTTTCATCCACCTGTCGGAAGATTTCGGTCTCAGGGACATCGGATACGGCATAGTGGTTCAGCAGGTTTCCGGGAGACCCATGAGCTTGGTTCCGCGTGATGCTGCCGTGCGCTGCAGCCCAATCATGCCAGCGTGTTAGATAAGCGTGATGGAGTTCGTCGAGCGTTTCCCGATAGTCGGAGCGGACGCGCGCGATGTCATCCACCTCTCCGACGCCGGAGAACGCGGGGAATTGCTCACGGAGATCATAGCCCCGCGCGGATTGGAAATCTCCTAGAAACGAACCCGTCCATTCGGCTCCGTAATACTCGAAGGAGTCGTGGAAATGGGCCCGTGGCGCGGGTGCGTGAAATTTCTCGAACGCCGCGTCGAAAGCCGCCAGATACCGTGTCATCGCGGTGGCGGAAAACGGGTCTAACACACTACCTTCACCACCGGGGGCCGCTCGTTTGACCTTCTGAATGGGCGATTTCGATGAAACCCCGAGAATCTCCCACTTCCCTGCGGGCGGTGTCCATTCGAGCCGACCCTGGCGGACACTCGATGTCAGGTCGATCCGCGTGCCGCTCTCCGGATAGGCGGCGAGAAAATCGATTTTTTCATCAGGCAGCGGGAAATCCATTGCCTTGCCGCCCTCTGCTTGGGCTCGGATCATCCTGCGGCCGGATGAACTCATTTCCGGCGTGACCATGCGCCCACCGAAAGGCCAGCCGGTGCCGGTTGTTAGGTCAACGCCTATGCCAAGGCGTTTGGCTTCCGAGGTGGTGTGTGCGAACGCGTCCATCCACTCGGGTGTTAGGAATTCGAGGAATCGGTCTTCCGCACCCATCGCGCCGTAGATCGGGCAGATTTCCACGCCGCCCAGGCCGGTCCTGGCAAAATCATCGAGTTCTGCGGTGAGGTTTTTCTTGTCCACTGCGCTGCCTAGCCACCACCAGCGGGTCCATGGTTTGTTGACGGACGTGACGGCTGGCCAACCGAGTGGATCTTCCGGAAAATCACCAGAGCTGGCAGGCAGGGTGAGGCTGCTGAGGAAACACAGGATCAGGCAATGGAATGGAATCGTGACTTTTCTGAACGGACGTGATGCCATGGAACCTGAAAATTTACCTATCCCGGCATCGGGCTGCATCGATTTTCATCCTACCCGGTTGGGGTATGCAGGATCGACCTCATCCAAGTGTATAAAATACCTCAGAAGTTATGAAACGAGCCGCTTTCAAAATGAAACTGAAACCCGGGTTCGCATCCGAGTATCAGAAGCGCCATGACGAAATCTGGCCGTACCTTTCAAAACGGCTTTCGGAATCTGGTATTTCGGATTATTCCATTTTCCTCGATCCGGAAACGCTGACGCTCTTTGCCGTGCAACAACTGGTCGACGGCCATACCGCCGATCTCCTGCCGTCGGATCCCATCGTGAAAAAGTGGTGGGCCTACATGGCTGACATCATGGAGACGAATCCCGACCACTCGCCTGTTAGCACTCCACTGTCCGAAGTGTTCCACGCCCCCTGAAAGAATGATGAAACTTCACATTTTCATGATCGCCTCGTTGTTAGTCCTGAGGGCCCTGGCGGATGAGAAGATGAACGTGCTTTTCATCATCGCCGATGACATGCGAAACGAGCTCGGCTGCTATGGAAGCTCCCTGGCGAGGACGCCCAATCTGGACAAACTGGCAGCCACGGGGGTGAAGTTCGACCGGGCCTATTGCCAGTTTCCACTGTGCAATCCGTCAAGGGCATCGATTCTAACCGGACGGCACCCGGGGACAACCGGGGTGCTGGGAAACCGGACCTGGTTCGGCGATCTTCATCCGGAAATCGTCAGCCTGCCCCGGCACTTCAAAAACAGCGGCTACACCTCCATCAGGGTAGGGAAAATTTTCCATGGTGGAATTGACGACACCGAGGCATGGAGCGTCGATGGACAGGTCCGAACACTGGCAGGAGTGGTGGCAAACAAGCCGAAGTTAGAAGCCTCTGACGAGTCTGGGCCTGAGAAAGAGAAACGGTCCGACCGCTGGGTGGTGCTGGATGGTGCTGGCGAGGCACACGGCGATTATAAGGCGACCGACCGTGCGATCCGACATCTGCGCGAGCATCGGGACCAGCCGTTTTTCATGGGTCTTGGACTGGTAAAGCCGCACAGCCCGCCGGAAGCCCCGCAGCGGTTTTACGACCAATGGGATGTTTCGAACATCCCGCTGCCGGTCGATTTCGCAACGCGGCCTACGGTTCCTCAAGGATTTCCCGCAGGCTCCATCCGCCTGCGGAACGCGGATCTGTTTGTGAACCGCGATGCTGCACCGGACGAAGCACGGCAGATGATCCGTGCCTATCTCGCTTCTTCTTCATTCATGGACTGGAACGTCGGCCGGGTGATGGCGGAACTCGACGCGCTCGACCTGCGCCGGAAAACGATCGTGGTCTTCTGGGGCGATCACGGCTATCAGTTAGGCGAGAAGGGCAAGTGGTCGAAAGCGGGGTCCCTGTGGGAGCAGGGGACGCGGACGCCGTTTTTCATCTGTGATCCGCGCGGGCAGACAGCCGGGAAAAGCTGCCCCCGCGTGGTGCAGATGGTGGATCTCTATCCGACGCTGGTGGAGTTGTGCGGGCTTGGGAAACCTGATGGACTGGAAGGGATCAGCCTCGCCCCGCTGCTCAAGGATCCGGTGCGGACGTGGGATCATCCCGCCTACACGGTGTGGAGCGAGGATGGCAAAAATTTCACGGGTGTGGTGGTCCGCACCGAGCAGTGGCGCTACGCGGAGTTTTACGGAAAAGGGGCGGGGAAAATGCTGCTGGATCCGGCGGCCGATCCCCATGAACTGACCAATCTGGTGAATGACCCCGGGCATGCCGAAGTGGTTGCTAGGCTCGGCGGCCTCGTCAAACAGTATGCAGCGGGCCACCTTCCACCACCCACCCCATGAAACCATGAAGATCCCTGTCCCACACTCGATTCTGGCCCTTCTTTCCATTTCCGCCGTGCTCACAGCGGAGCCGCTCAAATGGACAGTCGACACGTCTGGAAATGGACCGCTCGTCAGCCCGACGATGCACGGGATATTCTTTGAGGACATCAACTACGCCGCGGACGGCGGGCTGTATGCGGAACTCGTTGAGAACCGTTCGTTCGAGCACAGGAACGGAATGCACGCGTGGGCCGAGGTGAAGGGCAGCCAAGCGACAGGAAGCATCAGTCTCGAAGCGGAGCAACCGATCCACGCGAACAATCCCCGCTATCTCAGGATCAACACCATGGCCGCAGGGGAGGGTTATGGAATCGCCAACAGTGGATTCGGAGGAATTCCTCTAACCGCTGGTGCGGAGTATCGGTTTGCCATCCATGCCCGCACGCTTCAAGGATACGGCGGGGGGCTGAAAGTAAGACTGGAAGCAGGGGACGGCGGGCTGTTAGCAGAGGGAAGGATCGACGGGCTCAAGGCGAGTTGGCAGCGCTACAAACTGTCGCTGAGGGCTACGGCGGATGCCACTTCTACCCGCATCGTCGTGCTGGCGGATGCTCCGGGTCAGGCGGACATCGACATGGTCTCGCTTTTTCCTGCAAACACGTGGAAAGGCCGTGAAAACGGGCTGCGCGCGGACCTGGTGCAAGTGCTGGCGGATCTCAAGCCGGGTTTCATGAGGTTTCCGGGAGGCTGCATCGTGGAGGGCAACGATCTGCCGAACGCCTACCGCTGGAAGGACACAGTGGGTGACGTTTCTATCAGGAAGCAGAACTGGAACCGCTGGACCAACGAGGACGTGAAAAAGCCGGACGGACAGTATCACCAGACATACGGTCTTGGATTTTTCGAGTTTTTCCAACTTTGCGAGGACATCGGTGCCGCGCCGGTCCCGGTTTTGAACTGCGGCATGTCCTGCCAGTTTCAGGCGAAACAAACGGTTCCATTGGACCAACTCGATCCCTGGGTGCGTGACGCGCTCGATCTCATCGAATTCGCCAACGGGGCGATCACCACCCGCTGGGGCAAGCTCCGGGCAGACATGGGACACCCGGAGCCGTTCCGCATGACCCACCTCGGCATCGGCAACGAACAATGGGGGGAGGCGTATTTCGAAAGGTATCAGGTATTCTATCAGGCCCTGAAAAGGCAACATCCGGAAATCACGCTCATCACCACGTCCGGGCCGGGCGTGGATGATGTGAACTGGCGGTTCGCCTGGGAAAAATTTCACACGGGGACGCCTGCCGACATCGTGGACGAACACTACTACAGGCCACCCAGTTGGTTCCTCGATAACGCCGGACGTTATGATTTCCAGGATCGCAAGGGGCCCAAGGTCTTCGCGGGGGAATTTGCAGCGCATCGGCCGGATCGCAAGAGCACGCTCGACGCTGCGGTGTGCGAGGCGGCTTTCATGACCAGCCTGCTCGCCAACGCGGATGTCGTCACGATGTCGTGCTACGCCCCTCTGTTAGCTCGCGAAGGATTCGTCCAATGGACGCCCAACCTCATCTGGTTCGACGGAAAGCGGGTGATGACGACTCCTTCCTATCAGATCCAGGCGATGTTTGGAAACAATCGCCCCGACCGAATCGTGCCGTCACAGATCGAAAGCAACCAAGCCTCGGTGAAATACGCCGGACGCATCGGTGTCGGGACTTGGGGCACTAACTCCGAATATAAAGACATTACCGTGCGGCAGGGCGAGCGGGTGCTTTTCCAACAGGATCCGAATGCGGGACTGGCAGGATGGGAAAGCAAATCCGGCAACTGGTCCATGCGCGAGGGGGCGTTGGCCCAAGACGGCGAGCAACAACCGGCGCTGATTCTGGCTGGCGACCGCACGTGGAAGGATTACAGCCTCACCCTCAAGGCGCGGAAAAACGGCGGCCGGGAAGGGTTCCTGATTCTTTTCAGCACGGCAGACGAAAATGAACGGTGCTGGTGGAATATCGGCGGCTGGGAAAATACGGCCCATGGGATCGAATATACCGGCTACGAGTCGCCTCACGTGAGAGGGCACGTCGAATCGGGACGCTGGTATGACATCCGGGTGGAGGCAGTTGGAAATGAAATCCGTTGTTTCCTCGACGGCCAACTCATCCATCAGATCAAGCGCCCGTCGCGCCAGAAAGTCTATGCAGTTGCAGGAATCGACAACCCGAAACGAGAACTCATCCTGCATCTGAGCAACCCGAATCCATCGGCCCAGGAAATCCACATCGACTTGAAGAACTGGCCTAACGGCAAGGATGCACGGGGAACGGTCCTGACATCAGCGAGCCCTAACGACATGAACACTCTTTCCGCTCCACGCTCAGTCATTCCAAGGGAAGTCAGGGTAAAGCGGGCGGTTCAATCGATGAAACACATCCTGCCTGCGTGGTCACACACCGTGTTGCGGGTACCCCAATCCTGATAGAAACGGACAGGGCCTAACCCATTTGGATGATTGGCGGCGGGGTGATATCCGTGGGAGCCTTGGAGGTGAATTTTCGCTGTCTGTCGCTCATGTTTTTCGGATTCTCGCCCGCTTTCGCAGATGACCCCGTGCTCGGGGTGTTCCGGGTGAACGAGTTCGGCGCGGTAGCCGATGGGCGAACGATCAATACGATCTCCATCCAGAAAGCCATCGATCATGCGGAAGCGGCCGGTGGAGGCGTGGTGGTCATCCCGAAAGGCGTCTTCCGAAGCGGTTCGATTTTTCTCAAAAAGGACGTTGAACTCCATTTGGATGAAGGCGCGGTGCTGCTGGGATCCAACCGGATTGAAGATTACCCGAAGCGCTTAACCCGCATCGAAGGCCACTTCGAGCCGTGGCGGATGGCGCTGGTGAATGCCGAGCAGATCTGCGGCGTGCGCATCACCGGGAAAGGAAAGATAGATGGAAACGGGCACCTGTTCTGGGCTCAGTTCTGGCAGAGGCGGAAGGAGAACCCGAAGTGCACGAATCTTGAAGTCGAGCGTCCGCGGTTGGTATTCATCGACCGCTGCAATGATGTCCGCATTACGGGTTTGGAACTACGGGATTCCGGTTTCTGGAATCTCCATCTCTATCGATGTCGCGACGTCCTGATCGAAGGACTGAACATCCAGGCTCCCACGAGCGGTCCTATCCTCGGCCCGAGCACGGACGGCATCGACGTGGACTCATCGCAGAAAGTCACGATCCGCAAGTGCGTGATTTCCGTGAATGACGACAACATCGCGCTCAAAGGCAGCAAGGGACCCCTGGCCGACCAGGACAAAGACAGTCCGCCCGTCGAGGACATTCTGGTTGAGGACTGCGAATTCGGCGATGGCAACGGCATGATTACCTGCGGCAGCGAGGCGACGATCATCCGCAACGTGACGGTGAAAAACTGCCGGATCACGGGAGACGCGACCCTGCTGACCCTCAAGCTGAGACCTGACACCCCCCAACATTATGAGAACATCCTGATCGAAAATGTTAGACTCAGTGGCGGCAAGGGACGGGTACTCAATGTCGCGCCGTGGATGCAGTTTTTCGATCTAAAGGGCCACGCGCCGCCATCGCGCACGGTGAACCAAGTGGTCATTCGCAATGTCAGCGGCAGTTTCCTTTCGCTAGGCACGTTGTTCGGAAACCCCGGAGACATGCTGCGGGACATTCGTCTGGAAAACTTCGATGTCAGCCTTGCAAATGAGAAGTTCGAGATCGGCGACGTGAAGAACCTGGAGCTGAAGAACGTGATGGTGAACGGCAATCCCTATCCAGTGCCGGCGTCGGCTTCACGCTGACTTGCCGCGGTCAGCGCGGCTTTACTTTTTCAAACGCGCCGAGATCCGGGGCCTTGCCGGTAAAGGGAAGTCCGAGATCCACGCCTTGGTCGATCGCCGGATTTCCCGCCTTCAAGTGCATCAACCGGATGTCCGGCAGGCTGCCGTCCGGCTTGCGTGGTGTCACCAGTTCCGCTAGATCGAGGCTCTCGAAGTCATTGTCGGAGAACTCCAGCTTGAGGGAAAAGGAATTGGAGCTGATGTCGCACAGGTCCTCGTTGAGGTTGGAAACCTCGGTTCGCGCCTTGTAGCCGAGGTTGTTCTTCATCTTGTGGCCATACCCTGGCACGTCCTGGGTGTGGGCGGCATTGCGCCCCAGCAGGTTGAAACTGGTGGGATTCAAATAGGCCGTGTTGTGGATGAAGTCGATGCCGCCTGGCTGGTGGTTTGCATAAAATCCGGCCGCCTTGTTTCTAACTGCCAGACTGCGCCGGATGACATGGCGTGGAATCACCGCCGGCAGTTCACCGCCATCGATACCGTAGCCGCCAAGCTTGAAGCCATTGCCGTCGCCGAGGCTTTTGAATTCCGGGTCGAATCCGTTGTAGAATGCCCAGCAGTTTTCGATCAGCAGTGATTCGTGCGTGGTGATGAGGTCGAAGCCGTCATCGCTGTTGAACCACGCCCTGCAGCCGCGGAAAACATTGTTTTTACTTCCCGGTGGCACGTGGAAACCGAAGCCGTCCACATTGCCACCACGCTTGTTTTCCGAAGTGCGGTCGTGATTCCGATAGGCATCGCAGTTCAGCACGAGATTATTTGAACCGCGGCCGAGCCAGAACCCGATCGCTTGACCGTCGTGCATCCGCAGGGCTTCGTAGGTGTTGTCATCGCCCTCGTTGTCCACGCAGATCGACTGGGTGTGGCCGGTGATGGTGACCTGCACGCCGGTGACGGAGATTCCCCTCAGGTGATTCGAGGAGCCACTGACGTGAAACGCCGTCACGCGCATCCCGGGTGGTTTCACATCGCTTAAATCAAATACCGGCAGTTCGTCCTGATAGGCAAACCACTGGATCGGCCGGCCAGGTTTGCCGCTTTTTTCCAGCACGTTGACGAGAGCCCTGTTGCGCATTTTGCGGGAGACCTGCGCGGTGGACATCCGATAGAGTCCGCCACGGATGAATACGGTGTCGCCGGGGCCCACGCTTTCCTGGCTGCGCTGGATGGTCGCGAAAGGTGCTGCGAGCGTGCCCGCGTGGGTATCGTTTCCATCCGGGGCCATGTAATAATCCTTGGCGGATAGACGCAGCGTGGCTCCGGTTAGAAGCAGCGCGGTGAACGCGATGTGTTTTGAAATCATGTCAATGGCCCCCGCCCGTGCTGCCGATGTAGTTGCCATAACCGACGATGACAGTCGAAAGAACGAGGATGCCGAGTCCTGCGAAGAGCAGTCCCTTTGACTTCGAGCTCGCCCCCTTCCACTCCCTGAGGGCGAGGCCCCAGATCGAGCTGAAGATAATGATGGACGCCATGTGCAGAGTCCAACTGCTGAATTTGAATTCGCCCATCTGGGTTTCTCCCATCGAGTAGAAGAAGAACTGGAAATACCACAGCGTACCGGCCAGCGCGCAGAACAGATAGTTTCCCAACAGTGGAACCGGCGTGGGATCCTTACGTCCATCAAACGACGGGCCTTCGCCCGCGGCGATCGTGCCATCAGCTACCGGCGAATTCACTCCGGCGGTGGCGCTTAGATACTGATAGCCGGTTTTGTTCTTCACGTTCAGCAACACGCACCAGATGAAATTGGTGGTGAATCCACCTAACAGCACGACGATCAGCGCAGGCAGTCCGGTCCAGATCGGATCGGTGCCGTGCGCTTTCGAAATCTCGCCGATCTTGTCGCCGGCGCTGAGGCCGAAGGAAAAACACGCGCTCATGATGCCGGAGAAGGTCGCAACCAGCAGGCCTTTTTTGAAGTTGAACTCCTTCACGGTCTCACGTTTCTGCTCGTGCGTCATCTCGGCTTCCTTCGTCTTGCCGGCCAGCGCGGTGACCACGATGCCGATCACACAGACGGCGAGTCCTGCCAGCACCCATTGGCCGTTAGGCGTATTGAGCAGCTTGGTGGCAAGCTCTCCCTTGTAAATCGGCGGGATCAGCGTCCCGAAAACCGTGCAGTAGCCGAGGGCGACCGCCATGCCGAGCGACATGCCGAGGTAGCGCATCGTCAGGCCGAAGGTAAGACCACCGAGGCCCCACATCGCGCCGAAAACGTAGCAATGGAAGAGCACGTCCCGCGGGGTTTCTGACAGAGTTCCGACGACATCCTTGGCATTGAGGGTGGCGAAAAACCATGGGGCGATAAGCCACGAGAAGATGCCTGCCACGATCCACGAGGTTTCCCACGACCAGCGTTTCACCCCGCGGAAAGGGACATAAAACGAGCCTGATGCAAGTCCGCCGAACCAATGGTAGAGAACGCCGAGGATGGGGTTGGGATTCATGAATGGGTAGTAGGGAGCAAGCTTAAATGGGTTGGGAACAAACTTTCGGCCGCAAGGGTAAGGAGAATTGATGCAACGGGAAATGACCTATTCGGGTGAATTTTCCACAGTCATCCTACCCGCAGAGCAGCGTTTCTAACCATGCGGCTGGAGAATGACTGCGCCAATTTTTCCGGATCGGCTCACGCGTGGTGGAGCAGAATCGAATTCGCGGCGAAGTGGTCTGATAGAATATCCGAAACGATGACCAGCGGGGTGCCGGGCCGGACGAGGCCTTCCTTGAGCAGGAGATCGCTGACGCGTTTGATGGTGTCCTCGATGTTGGAAGCGAACGAAAGCCGGAACGCGCGGATGCCGCGGCTAAGCGAGAGTTGGCGGCAGACTGATTCCTTCGGGGTGAACGCGTAAAAGCCAGAGGTGCGCGGACGCAGCATGGCGACGTGGTTGGCCAGCACGCCACGGCGGGTGAGCACGACGAGGCGGGCGTCCGGCAGGGAATCCGCCAGGGTGACGGCGGCGCGGGCGGTTTTCTGACGTTCGTCTCGAAGCAACGCGCTCTGGCCGAAGCCGTGGCCGCCGGAGCGCTCGATGCGTGAGGAAATTCTCACCAGCGCTTCGACGCAGCGCTCGGGGTAGCGGCCGACGGAGGTTTCTCCTGAAAGCATCAAGCAGTCTGCCTCCTCGTATGCGGCGTTCATCACGTCGGTAACCTCCGCGCGGGTGGGAGTGGGGTTGGTGATCATGGATTCCAACAACTGGGTAGCGACGATGACGCGGGTGCCGAGTTCGTGGCAGCGCTTCACGATTCGCCGCTGGAGGATGGGCAGTTCCTCAAACTCGACTTCAGTCCCCAGATCGCCGCGGGCAACCATGATGACGTCGGCCTCGTTGATGATGGCATCGATGTTTCGAATGGCCTCCTGGTCTTCGACCTTGGCGACGATCTGTGCTTCGCCTTCGAGAGCGTGCATCGCTTCGCGGAGTTCGCGGACGTGGGCGGAATCCCGGACAAATGATCCGGCGATGTAATCCGCGCCGCACTCGACGGCGAGGGACAGGTCCTTGTGGTCCTTTTCCGTTAGGGCAGGCAGGTTAAGACGCACGCCGGGCAGATTGATGTGGCGACGCGAACCCATGGTGCCGGGAGTTTTCACAAAACAAAGGATGCGGTCCGCCTCGACCACGTCGATGCGCATGAGCAGCGCGCCGTTGTCCACGACGAGCGTATTGCCGGCGGTGACATCGCCCATCAGGCCATCGTAGTTGACGGTGGTGGACAAAGGGACCGTGGCATCCGCGCCGAACTTGCGGAATTCGACGGTGTCTCCCTCTGCAAGTGTATAGGGTTTCTCCAAATCCCCGGTCCGGATGGAAGGCCCAGTTAGATCGAAGAGCACGGCGATGTGGGCATCGCGTTTCTCGGACTGGCGGCGGACGCGCTTGGTCATCTCCGCAGCCCATTCGTGCTTCGCGTGACTCATGTTCAAGCGGAAGACGTTGGTGCCGGCATCGATGAGTGTGCCGATCATTTCCTCGGCCTCGGTGGCGGGTCCGAGTGTGATGATGATTTTCGTTTTACGGGACATGATGGACAGTAGTTTAGAGGCAAGAATCCAGTGGGAGCAGAAATCCGGCCGATGTTTGTTCTCTGTTTTCTGATCTCTGGACTCTTGATTCTGGTTTGATTCAGCCTTGGTCGATGGTCTTTTCGGTAGCGGCGTCGATGATGGCGAAACGCTCGCGGTTGAGAGTCGGGTCCGAGCGGAAAATCAGGCGGCCGGTATGCGAGCGCTCAAGCTCGACCAGAAGTTTGGCATCTTCGCTTTTGAAGCGATTGAGTACATCGCTGTTCACGATGACGATGATGTCGCCGACTGTATCGTGGTGCTTCTGAATAACAGTGTTGAGACGGCGTTGGATTTCCACGGACATGGTCATCGGGGTTTTTACACGGGCGCGGCCCTGGCAGTAAGGGCAGGGCTCATACATCGAGTCCCGAAGCGATTCATTGAGACGCTGGCGGGTCATTTCCATCAGACCGATAGGAGAAATCTGGAGCACCTGGGTTTTCGCCTTGTCCTTTTTGAGGCGGTCCTTGATTGCTTTGTAAACCGTCTGCTGGTCCTTGCGGTGGCGCATGTCGATCAAGTCGATGACGACCAGACCGCCGATATTGCGCAGGCGGAGTTGGCGGGCGACTTCGACGGCGGCCTCGACGTTGGTTTCGAGGATCATCTTGTCCACGTCCTTCGAGCCGCGGTTGCGACCGGTGTTGACGTCGATGGCAATGAGGGCCTCGGTTTCATCGATGACAATGTAGCCGCCGCATGGGAGCCAGACCTGACGCGAAAACGCCTCGTCGATCTGTTTCTGGATGTGGATGCGTTCGAAAATCGGCTGGCCGCCGGCGGAGGGCATGTAGTGGATGCGGCGTTTCGCGCGGCGCGAAATTTTCCCGGCGATGTTGCGGATCATTTCCGTGGTTTCGGCGTCGTCGCACATGACCTGATCGATCTCGTCGGTGAGGAAATCGCGGGCGGTGCGCTCGATGAGGCCGGGTTCCTGGAAGATACAGACCGGTGCGGGATTGTTGGCGCGGCGGGCTTCGATCTCGTCCCACTGCTCTAACAACATGTGGAGGTCGCGGACGAAATGGCGGGCGCGGGTGCCTTGGGCGATGGTGCGCATGATGATGCCCATGCCTTCGGGGACCGCGAGTTTCTGGACGATCTTGCGAAGGCGGGCACGTTCCTTGGGATCTTCGATCTTGCGGGAAATGCCGAACTGCTCGGTGTAGGGCATGAGCACGAGGTAGCGACCCGCCATCGAGATGTTAGTTGTGACGCGGGGACCTTTTGTTCCGATCGGGCCTTTGGAAACCTGAATGACGATTTCCGAACCAATCGGATAGATGTCGGGGATATCCTTGGAGGTGATTTTCTTCTGTTGTTTCTTTTTCCCCTCGCGTTGGATTTCCTCGAGGCCACCGTCGAGCGCGGCGGGAATGGCGTCCCAGAAGTGGAGGAAGGCGTTCTTGTCGAGGCCGATATCCACGAACATCGCCTTGAGTCCGGGTTCGATGTTTTTCACGCGGCCTTTGAAAATTCCGCCGACGATATTTTGGTCACCCTCGCGCTCGACGGTGTATTCCTCGAGCACGCCGTCTTCCAGCAGGGCAACGCGGCGTTCGAGTTTCTCAACGTTGACGACGATGCTGTTGCCGCGTGAGGGGTCGGGTTTGCCGATGCCGAGGAGTCTTTTGATGTGTTGGATCATGATGTTGAGTGGTTTGATAGAAAGTGATGGTTATAGGTTAGAGAAAGGGTGGGGGAGTCTGTTATTCGGGAACGGGAACGGCTTTGGGAATGACGGAGCCCTCGGCATCCACCTCCGGCGTGATGGTGGGAGTGGGCATGACGGGGGTGGTATCAGGCGGAGGAGTGGCAGGGATCTGGTCGCTTACTTCCGCTCCCGTTTCTCCGGTGTCCGCTTCCTCGATGGCAGGAGGAGCTGCTGCGACTTCGGCAGCGGCGGCGGCGATGGCTTCGGGAGCGGGGCTGGTGTCGCCGGCTTCCACGGTGGCGATGGCTTCGGCGGGGATTTCAATGGATTTGACGTTTTCCCCAATGTATCCGGGCACTTTGACCATCGGCTTGAGCGGCAGCCGGATGCCTTTGAGATCGCGGGCGAAGAGTCCGCGGTAAACGAGATTCACAAGGGGTCCGCAAACAGCACCGCCGGAAGCACCATTCTGAACCATGATACAAATCGCGTATTTGGGGTTGTCGTACGGCGCGAAGCTCATGATCCACGAGTTGTTGGAAACCTTGCCAAAGTCCGAGCACTGGGCGGTTCCGCTTTTCGACGCGACCGCGATGTTGGCGAGCTTGACCTTGCCGGAGGTGCCGCCGGGTTGGTTGGTGGACATCCACATGCCTTTGCGGATGAATTCGAAATCCTTGGCGCTGATGCCGGACTGGATGAGGTCGACCTGGAGCTTCGGCGTGTCTGCGACGATGATTTTTCCGTCTTCGGAAACGGCGTCCTTCACCACGCGCGGCTGATAGTATTTCCCGCCGTTGGCGACGCTGGCGGCGACGGCGCAGATCTGGAGTGGCGTGGCCATCGACGTGCCCTGGCCGATGGAAAGCATGGCGATCTCATGCCCGGTGAGCGCGGCGTTAGGAAACGCAGAGCGCCAGGCGCGGCTGCCGGGAAGCATGCCCGGGTTCTCCGAGGGAAGCTCGACGCCCGTGCGCTTGCCGATGTTCACCATCGAGCATCCTTCGACGAGAGCTTCCTTGCCGATGGTGTTGGCGAGGATGTTGAAATACGGATTGCAGGAATGCTGGATGGCTTCTGCGAGATTCTGGCCGCCGTGGGTGCCGTTGTGCTGCCGGAAGATCCAACATTTCACCTGGGCGTTGCCATAGGTGACGTAGCCATTGCAGGAGATCCGGCTGTTAGCCCGGCCTGCCATTGCCGCGGCGATGGCGGTGGGGACCTTCAAGGTGGATCCCGGCGCATACTGGGAGATGGTGCGGTTCGTAAGTGGCGAGAGCTTGTTGTGGTTGTAGTTGTCCAGATTTGTCCGCGAGATGCTTGGGAAAAAATCATTTGGGTCGAAGTCAGGGACGGATGCCATCGCCAGGACCTCACCCGTGTTCACGTCCATGATGACTCCAGCAGCACGGCCGGCGTAGCGCAGGGTGTTTTCCAACAGAAACTGGACCGGGGCGTCGATCGTCAGGCGGAGTTTTGCACCGCTGCCGGGTTTCGTGTAGTCGGACATCCTGAGCGTGCGACCCTTTTCGTCCTTCACGATTTCTTTCTGTCCCTCAGGCCCTAACAACGCATCGTCCATCGACGCTTCAACCCCGGCGATGCCCTTGTCATCCCCGACGTAGTGGTCGAACTTACGCATCGCACTGTCCGGGACATCGCCTTTTTCCCACTTTTTCATGTAGCCGAGCACATGGCAGGCCAGCGATCCGTATGGGTATTGCCGCTGTGGACGGAGCGTCAGATAGACGCCGGGCAGGTCAAGGTTGTGCTCGGCGAAGCGGGCGAAATCATCATACGTTAGATCCGCGCGATAGCTGAAGGGGATGAGTCCGCCGTGCGTCAGGTAGTGGGTGCGCAGGTCGCCGGCCTTGTAGTTTTTGGCGAGGCCCAGCTTGCGCAGCCTTTCGATGGTGCCCTCGTTGACGATGGTAACGATGTCTTTTTCAGCACGCTTGCGGGGCAGGCCGTCCTCCTTGGTGAGGCGCTGGATGGTGGGATCCTCGCTGTGTTGGGCAAGGTAGGCCTGGCGGATTTCGTCGAGATTGAACGAGACCTCGTAGTTGCGGAGGTTTCTCGCAAGCGTGATGCCGTTACGGTCGGTAATTTCGCCGCGGGTGCCGGGTTCGCGGACGGTGACGGTGCGATTGCCGGGGACCTGTTGGAGAAACTGCTCGCGCCGCACGATCTGGAATTCATGAAGCCGGGTGAGAAGCGCGCCGAAGCCGACGAGCACGAGTGCCGTCAGCAGATAGAGTCGGAGGCGGTAGGAAGATTCCATGTCAGGCGAGGCGGCGGCGTTTGCGCCCGGCTTCAGGGTTGATCGAGTGGTCGCAGGCCCTGGCGATCCAGAACAGCAGCCAGAAGATGAAAGGGGAGAAAAGCATGGTCAGCAACGAGGTGAAGGCCATTTGAAGAAGGGTGGCTTTTGAAAGGACGAATTCGCCGCGGACGAAGTTGATGATGGCGTATTCGGCGGATAGATAGAGAAAGATGGCAATCCCTGATAGAAGAGCGGAGAACTGCCATTTTCCCTGTTTGAAAAGCGGCTGGATCCCCTGCATGAGGAAACCCATCGCCGCGAAAAGCAGGATCGAGTAACCGAACCGCAGCGACTCGACCTGTTGGGAGTAAACTTCGGTATCGCCGCCGTGAGGACCCAGAGCGCAATGGGCGTCCCAGAAAAATCCACCTGCGAATGCCAGCAGCAACATCGTGGGCTGGCCGACGGTCACTGCAGAGCAAAGGAAAACCAGCTGCACCAGCAGGATCCGCGAATCATGAAGGGCCGTGAGTGCGGGCAGGAACTGCTGCACCACGAATGAGGTGAGCAGTAGAAAAATGGTGATGAGCGAGTATCGGATCACGGACGGGAGGGATCGGCAGAGAGCACGACGAACACCGTGCCCAGATCCGCGAAGTTCACCGATGGCCGGACGAGAGCTTCGGAATCCAGAGCGCCTTTTTCGACGGACTCAACGGTTCCAAGTAGAATATTAGGCTGGAAGATGCCCCCCCGGCCGGTGGTGAAAACCCGCTGTCCCTGTTGGAGAGCGGCTTCGGTTGATAGAAATCTGAGACGGAGAAGGGGATTGCCGACGAAGTGCCCGCGCTGGCCGCTGAGGATGCCGACTTCCTGCGAACCCTCGACCCGCGCGGAGACCTGGCATTTTTCGTCGGTCAGAAGAATCACGGACGAGCGTCCCTTGTCCGGGCGGTCGATCTTGCCGACGAGGCCGTCGTTAGACAAAACGGCAAGCTGGGTGCCGATGCCGCGTTCTTCGCCGGCGTCGATGTCCACGGTTTGCCACCAAGTGGTCGGATGGCGGCGGATCACCTGGGCGGGCACGACCACAAAATGGGTCGCTTTTTTGAAATCCAGCGCATGCCGGAGGGTTTCGTTTTCGGCTTCGAGACTGCGGAAACGGGACTCGATGATCTGCAGTTTCCCCAGCTCCTTGCGGGTGGCATCCAGCTCGGCTTCGAGTTCCTTCGAGTGCCGCGTTTCGTCGAGAAACTTGCGCGCCTGCGTCTCCATTTGCGACCCGGAATTCAGGAACGGTGACATGGCGGAAAAATACCACGCCTGGATTTCCCGCACCGCGCGGTCGCTACGCGTGAAGGCCCAGACGGCACCTCCGAGGAAGAGCAGCAGGGCAATGAGATTGAGCGGCTTCATGGCCGGGGTGGGTCTTGGAAGGTCCGATTAACGGTCCGAATTGGCGACCCGCTTCAGGAGCGAAAGCTCTTGAAGTGCCTTGCCAGTGCCTTCGGCCACGGCGCTGAGGGGGTCCTCGGCGATGTGGACCGGTAGCCCGGTTTCTTCACGCAGGAGGCGGTCCAGCCCTTTGAGCAAGGCCCCTCCGCCCGCCAGCACGATGCCGCGATCGACAAGATCGGAGGCGAGTTCCGGTGGGCAGCGTTCAAGAGTGGTGCGGACCGCGTCAACGATGGTGCTGAGGGGGTCCGCCATGGCCTCGCGGATTTCCTGCGAGGTGATGGTGATGGTTTTGGGAAGTCCTGCAACGAGGTCGCGGCCCTTGACTTCCATGGTCATTTCCTTGGGAAGGGGAGCGGCGGAACCGAGACGAATCTTGATTTCCTCCGAAGTGCGCTCACCGATCATCAGGTTGTAGGCGCGCTTCATGTATTGGATGATCGCTTCATCGAGTTCGTCACCCGCGGTGCGCACGCTTCGGGCGTAAACAATGCCCGAGAGAGAAATCAGCGCGACTTCCGTCGTTCCGCCGCCGATATCGACGATCATGTTTCCCGACGCTTCCTGCACCGGCAGACCGACGCCGATCGCGGCGGCCATCGGTTCCTCTATTAAATAAACTTCACGCGCCCCCGCCTGCAGCGCGGACTCCCGCACCGCGCGGCGCTCGACCTCGGTGATACCCGATGGTATTGCAATGAGCACCCTCGGATTTGAGCGACGGCCCTTGTTCACCTTGCGGATGAAGTGGCGCAGCATCGCCTCGGTGACCTCGAAATCCGCGATAACCCCGTCCTTCAACGGCCGGATCGCGACAATATTGCCCGGCGTCCGGCCGAGCATGCGTTTGGCGTCGTCGCCCACGGCAAGCACCTCGTTGGTGCCTGCCTTGACGGCGACGACAGATGGCTCACGCAAGACGATGCCATGGTCCTTTACGTTGATCAGGGTGTTCGCCGTGCCTAAATCGATGCCAATGTCATTGGAAAAAAAATTGCCGAAAAGCTTTTTGAACATGAATGGTGTTGAAAATAAGAGAGTGGTGGGAAAATGTGGTGGATCGGATGGAGCTGGATTCTGATCCATCCCGGCAAATATGCCGAAATAAAATGTTGCAAAAATCCCGGCGCTTCCGAAAGAAGAGGCAAACCGTCACCATTCGCCGCTCTAAGGTCAAGCGGGAATCCGTGTTCCTCATTGACAGTCCCGATGTTCCACGCGTTGGCGTTCAAGGCGTCGCGAGAAGCGGTCCGCACACGGCGTGACGCGTCAGAAACTCATCCGCCAGAGCGCTGTAAGCTTGGGCTCCGAGACCGTTTGGATCGTGCTCGAAAATGGTTTTTCCATGGCTGGGTGCCTCGCCGATCCGGATCGTCCGCGGGATCATCGTGCGATACATCTGGTCAGGAAAAAACCGGGAAACCTCGTCCACCACTTGCCGCGAGAGCAGGGTGCGGCCATCATACATGGTCATTGCGATGCCTTCCAAACGGATCTCCGGATTGGCGTCAGACCCGCGGATCTGGTCAATCACGTGCACGATTTTTGCCAGCCCTTCCAGTCCGAACCACTCGCACTGAAGCGGTATCAGGATTTCATCGGCTGCGGCCAGGGCGGAAGTCATCAACACGCCGAGCGACGGCGGGGTGTCGAGGATGCAGTATTCGAAAAGATCGTTAGGTTTCAGGCCTTGGAGGATCGTGCGCAGGCGGGTGAGATGGTCGTCGCTGCGGGCGAGCTCGATTTCGACGCCGGCGAGGTCCATTTCCGATGGGACCATCGACAGGTTTTCGCGACCGGTCGGAATGATCTGCTGGGCCACGGTGGTTTCCCCGACCAGGACGGGATACATGCTGCATCCGTCTTCCGGCTCCAAGCCCAGGCCGCTGGTGCAGTTCGCCTGCGGGTCGAGATCCACCAGCAGCACGCGCTGGCCACGCAGCGCCAAAGCTGCGGATAAATTCAGGGCGGTGGTGGTTTTCCCCACGCCGCCTTTTTGATTGGCGATGGCAACGACTTTCATGCTGGGTGAATCAGGATACTCGACATGCAAACTCTTTCGGCTGGCCGCACCGCTGGCAATCAAAACCTCAGGACGATCGCAAATCAGCGCCGCCGACGCGTCAGTCCCATCATACTCGCAAGTAAACACAGACCCAGCGTTCCAGGCCCGGGCACCGCCGCGATGCCGGTGTTTGAGAAAATCCACGAGTGGAACTGCTGCAAGTCCACCGCGCCGCTCAGTCCGCCGTATCTTGAATTGCTGGTGAGGTAATTCACCCCGCCTACGTTGAAAACCCCGCCGGTTTGTTTGGTTTGCGAAACGTGCCCGGCGGTCAGCACCCAGCGGTCGAAAAGCAGAACACCGGTGCCGCTGAAACCGATCCCGTCACCTAGCCCACCGTCGGATCGATCGCCGGTTCATCACGATAGGCCTGTGCGGCAGCCGGATGATGAAGGTTGTGCCTCGTTCAACCACCGGCTGTAGGATTTCATCCCTCCGGGATGATCATGACATGTCACTCCCGTTTGCGGCCCAGCCCGATCCAACCATGCTCTAGGCGGGATTCCTCCGCGATTTCTTCAAACTCGGGCCGCAGCCGCAGGTCGAGTCGCTGCCCGTCCCTGACGAGCAATCCATAGCCTACCGGAATTTCATGTTCCGAAACGAGGTCCGGTTCGACCACCAGGTAATGCATGCTGGCAGCATTCCACTTGAGCAAATTCACCATCTTCGTCTGGCTGTGGAGTGGCCGGGAAAGCGTGGCGAGCGCCTTCACCACTTTCAGATGGGGAGGGTAATCCGAGCGCTCGAACGCCGAGGTTTCTAACTCCGACCACAAGCTGTCACTCTTCAACAACGAGGGGCACTCACTCGATCCTGAGATGGTGCTCAAGTGCACCCCTCGCCTCGGTGAGTTCCTTCATCCGGGCGAGCGGCTTGAGTTCCAAATGGACTGCTTAATCTCCGGTCGGCATTTCCCCAAATGCGATCCATCCACCGCGGTGGATGCCAGCATGCCCGCGGTGGAACAACCGGTCCTTAACCCGGTCAGGGTATGGACAATGAGATTACCATCGGCGATTTTTTGGGCAGGAACCGAGTGCTCGGTTTGCTGAATAACCCATGAAAAAACCAATGATCAAGGCGGCCCTGGCTCTCCTCGTGAGTCTGCTCGTCTGCGGCACGGCCTTTTCCCAACGCCAGATGGAGCGGCTCGGGCGGGGGGTGGTCGTGTTGAAAAGCAGTTCCACCCAGGTTTACGTCGGCTGGAGATTGTTAGGAAATGACCCGGCCGATCTCGCTTTTAATCTCTATCGGTCCGCCAATGGCGCGGCCGCCGTCAAGGTGAATGTCGCCCCGCTGACGGCGACCACCGATTACCTCGATAATCCTCCCAGCCTCACCACCACCTCCTACTCCTATTCCGTCAGACCCGTGCTCGGCGGCGTGGAGGTGACCGATGGGTGGGCAAATCTTCTCAGCCCTCCGGCCACGCTCCAGGGGAACGCTCCCACGCGCCAATACGTGCCCGTCCCCATGGTGCCCACTCCGGACGACACCACTACCGTTTCCTACAAGGTGAAGTTCTGCTGGGTGGGCGACTTCGATGGCAACGGCGAATATGATTTCCTCGTCGACCGCTACAATCCGGCAGTCGCCGCCCGCCAGTGGCTCCAGGCCTACAAGCGCGATGGCACGCTTCTCTGGCAGATGAACATGGGACCTAACAGTGTTTATCAATACAACATCGAACCGGGTTCTTCGGCCATCAGCATCGGCCACGGCGACAACGTCACGGTTTACGACATGGACGGAGACGGTAAGTCGGAGGTCGTCATCCGCACGTCTAACGGGGTCGTCTTCGGCGATGGCGCGGTGCAAAGCGGTGGAGCGAGTGAGAACGTGCAGTTTCTTTCGATCGTGGACGGGCTGACCGGTGCCCAGCTTGCCCGCTCGACCGTGCCGAATCCACGGTTGGGTGACGGCCCGATGAACGGGCACATGGGCATTCTCTATCTGGATGGCCGTCGTCCATCAGTGCTCCTCGCCGCGAAAAACCGCGCTGCTGACAATTCCTTTCATGGCACGATTACCGCATGGGACTGGCGCGGCGGACTGCTCACCCAGCGTTGGTCATGGGTGGATTCCGGTGCCATCCACGCGCCGGAGGGACATCAGATCCGCATCGCTGACGTGGACAACGATGGCAAGGACGAGTTTGTGGACATCGGCTACGTGCTCGATGACAACGGCACGCAGCTTTTCAACATACCGGAAATCGTCCACGGTGACCGGTTTCATCTAACCGACATCGATCCGGACCGCCCAGGTCTGGAAAATTTCATCATCCAGCAGAACAACGGCAGCGGACTGGCGACTGCGATTTTTGATCCGGGCAGCGGCGCGATGATCCGGAAATGGTATGCGGGTGGCGTCGTGGATGTCGGGCGTGGCGTCGTGGCGGACATGGACGCCAGTTCAAAGGGCTGTGAGTTTTTCTCCACGCAGCCGGGGATTTTCAATGCGAAGGGAAACCAAATCTACGCCAGCCGGCCGTTCCCGCCGGAAGCGATCTGGTGGGATGCCGACCTAAGCCGTGAATTCGTCGCCACCGTCGGCAGCACCGCGGAAAGCCCGGCGATCAGCAAGTTCAACCCTGCGGATCCTGGTAATTTCTCCCGCATCTATACGATTTACAACGAGACACCGCCGGGTGTCTATCAGGCATACGGCGGCAGGCCGGCGTTCTGGGGTGATATCCTCGGGGACTGGCGCGAGGAGCTGTTATGCGTCGCGAACGATAACTCGGAACTGCGCATTTATTCGCCGAAAACAACGTCGACGACGCGGCTCTACACCCTGATGCAGAATCCGCAATATCGCTGCCAGGCGACAGCGAAGGGTTATGCGCAGGCAAGCTACGTCGACTATTATCTCGGCAATGGCATGACCCCGCCGCCGCCACCGCCGATGGTGGATGCGAAGCTGGTCTGGCGCGGTGGCACCGGCTCCAGCACCTGGGACGTGGGTTCGACACACGGCTGGACCCAAAGCGGAACCAACAGCACTTTCGCCAATGGCGACAGCGTGCGTTTCGACATCGGTGCGGACAGCACGACGACCGTTCAGTTGAGTGGAACGCTCCAACCGGCGGCCGTTTCGGTCTACTCGCCTGCGAATTTCACCTTCGATGGATCCTCTGGCTCACTGGCCGGCGGCATGACTCTGCTCAAGTCGGGTGCCGGGAAAATGACCATTTCCGGTAATCATCCATTCAACGGCAGAACCACCGTTTGGGATGGCGCACTCAACGTGGATGGAGATTTCCAGCAAAGCCCCGTCACGGTCTGGGGTGGCATCTGGGGCGGTGCTCTATCAGCCGGAGACAAGGGCGGCCGCATCGGCGGCAGCGGACGTTTCAGCCAGCCGGTCAGTCTGCAGTATCGCGGGGCGATCACACCCGGCAGCGGCATGGGGAACGCCGGAACCCTCACACTCGGCGCGGGACTCACCGCCGTGGACGGCGCGGTAATCGCACTCGATCTCTCGGACGATCCATCCGGGGCCGTCCGCCCGAGCGACCGCATCGCGGTAACGGGAAACCTATCACTAACGGGGAAAACGGCAGTAGTCATCAAGGCGCTGAACGGCCAGTTGGCACCTGGCACCTACACGTTGCTCACCTACACCGGCACTCTTGCCGGATCAGCCGCGAATCTGGATGTCACCGTGCCGGCGGGAACGCCGTTCAACTTGGCTGTAGGTTCCGGCGCGGTGAACTTGACGGTCCCGGTCACCCGCGCTCCTGCGGCCATCACCTGGCGCGGAACCGGCAATGCCTGGGACCTCGCATCCAGTCAGAACTGGCTGCGGGGGGGGGCGCCCGATGTTTTCGTGTCCGGAGATACCATCACCTTTGATTCAACTGGTGCAGCCGCTCCCGTGGCTAACTTGATCGGCCTGCTGCCCATTGCCGGTGCGACTTTCAACTCAACTACGCCCTACACTCTGTCCGGCATCGGCGCGCTGACCGGCAGCGGCGGACTGACCAAAACGGGGACCGGCACGCTGACGATCAACACCACCAACGACTACACTGGACCCACCGTGATCAACGGCGGCGTAGTGGCAGTCGGTTCTCTAGCGGACGCGGGGAACGCCAGTTCCATCGGAGCTGGGAGTGCTTCAGCCGCAAATCTGGTATTGAACAACGGCGTATTGACTCTAACGGGAGCGCAAACCAACACCAACCGCAGCCTTACCCTCGGCGCAGGTGGCGGGACTCTGGACGTCGCTGTGGGAAGCAGCTCCATGCAAATCAGCGGGACCATCATCGGCGGCGGGAAACTAACAAAGACAGGCCCCGGAACCCTGATCCTGGCCAAAGCCAACTCCTACACCGGGGGCACCCTCATCCAGGGCGGAACAATCTATCTGGCAGGCGCGACGGCCAATTCCTCCGCGCTTGGCAATGGTCTTGTCACCCTCCAAAGTGGAACCCTGTCCATGGCCAATGTTCAGGCCAGCGAGACCGCGGCATGGAACATCAATGTCCCCGTTGGAGCTACCGGCAGATTGAATGCCGACGGCCGCTGCACGCTATCCGGAAGTTTGACGGGCGGCGGCGATTTCACGTTCTACACCCCGTACATCCGCACGGAAATGACCGGAAACTGGTCGGCGTTCAGCGGCCGGATTTTTGTCGTCAGCGATGCCGACGGTGGGGATTTGCGGATGAAAAACACAACAGGGTATCCGGCGGCACAGCTCGATCTTGGAGATCAGGTGTACGCTTATTACAACAACACCAGCGGCAATCTAACAATCCCTATCGGCGCTCTTTCGGGAGTCGCCACCTCCGTCCTGCGGGGTGGGCTTTCCGCGGGTGGGACCATCACCTGGCAGGTTGGCGCGAAAAATGTGGACACCACCTTTGCCGGCACGCTCACTAACAATACCGGTCCAACAGCTCTCACCAAAGTTGGCACTGGAACGTTGAGCCTCACAGGTGCCAGCAACCACACCGGTGCCACTGCGGTTTCAGGTGGGCGGCTCAGGATCAACGGCAGCACCAGTGGATCGAGCTACACCGTGCAGAACGGCGCGACGCTCGGAGGGGCAGGATCGATCACTGGAAATGTCACTTTTCAAACCGGCGGAGGCCTCGAACACGGCTCAGCAGGCAGCGCACCCCTGGCAGTTACAGGAAATCTAACATTCGGTGCAAGTGCGATGGTCCGACCGGCTGCCGGCGCGGTGTTGGGTGTTGGCAACTATACATTGCTGACTTACGCCGGCACCTTGTTGGGGACTCCCAATTTGTCCTGGGTGCCTCCTCCGGATGTCTCATTGATCGCCACATTCAACACAGCGACTCCAGGTATCATCACCATGTCGCTTGCCGAGCAGCCCGGCGCGTTGTCTGACATCGTGTGGACTGGTTCCACCAATTTCAACTGGGATTCGACCACGGCGAACTGGACCGATGGCACCCAGAACGCCGTGTTTTCCACAGCGGCCGATGTTTCGTTCACCGAGTCCGGAAATGCTGCCTCGCCCGTGAATTTGGCGTTGGACGTCGAACCGGGAAGCGTGACGGTTGACTCCGTCAAAAACTACACGTTTGCGGGTGTCGGAAAAATCAGCGGGACTGGCACCCTTAAGAAATCCGGCCCCGGAACCCTCAATCTAACAATCTCGCACACCTATTCGGGTGGCACCTATCTGAATGGTGGCACGCTTTTCACCAGCACCGAAGCCGCCATGACCACCATCGGTGGCGGGCCTGTGATCTTCCAGGGTGGCACGCTCCAACAGCTCGACACCAACGCATCCTACAGCAGCGCGAACTATGCGATGCAGGTCGCTGAAGGCCAGACCGGCACCCTGCGTTGCGATTCCCGCATCGATCTCAGCGGTTCGTTGACGGGATCTGGAATTTTCAATCTTTACGTACCTTGGGTCCGATTCAAGACAATGGGAGACTGGTCCGCATTTACCGGCCGCATCAACGTGACGACCGATGCGGACGGTGGGCTTTTCCGCATTGCAAACGGCGCGGGACTGCCCTCGGTCAGCGTGGCACTGGCCAGTAAGACCACTCTACTGAGTTTTCTGAACTACACCCACACCCTACCCGTCGGTAGTCTATCAGGGGAAACCGGCTCGTATCTGTCGGGCAGCACTCCAGACAACAACAATCCTCCCGCCGGAACCATTGTGACCTGGCAAATCGGTGGGAAAAACCTGAATGATGTGTTCCTCGGCGTGATTCAGAACGGCAACGGCTCCAGCCAGACCGCCATTCAGAAAACTGGCACCGGCAGCCTCACACTCGGTGGCGTCAACGTCCATACCGGACCCACCACCGTCACCTCGGGAAAGCTGATCATCGCCGGCTCTCTGGCTAACAGCAGCACCACGGTCGCTGCGGCTGGCACGCTCGGGGGCACAGGGACGCTTGCGGGAGCCGTCACTTGCAACGGTACCCTCGCCCCGGGCATCACTGCCGGAGTGCTGACGCTTTCCAACGGTCTCACCCTCGCACCCTCCAGCGTGCTTGAATACGACCTCGGCACCGTCTCGGACAGGACGGCTGTCAGCGGAGATCTCACTCTAGCAGGAACCCTGAACGTGGCCGCAGCCAGTGGCTTCGGAGCAGGCAGTTACCTCTTGTTCAACTACACTGGAACCTTGATTGACGAACCCGGACTTCAGTTAGGATCGTTGCCGGATGGTTTCGAAGCCACCATCAACACCTCCACGGCGGGACAGGTCCGGCTTGTCGTGACCCAGATCCTGACGCCATTCCAGCAGTGGCAGATCGCAAACTTCAGCAGCACCACGGATCCAAATGCCGCTCCCGACGCGGATCCTGATGGGGACGGCACGCTGAACGATACGGAATTCCGCCTTGGACTGGATCCGAAAAACGGTGCCGCTGCATTCAAGGCTACGGTCGCGATGACTCCAGCCGGCTTTACGCTCCAATGGCCTGCCGCAGCGGGCCTCGTCTTCGAGATCCTTCGCTCCTCTTCACTCGATGCGCCGTGGGAAGTGCTGGACACCGTAACCGGCGTCGGCACCCACACCGATGCCAACCCGTTGCCTGGCGAGGCGTTCTATCGCATCGCACTGCTTCCCTGAGGCCTGAATACATTGCGTTAGAGAAGCGCTTAACCCGAACGGGTAATTGTTGGTCAGGCAATGCGGCCGTTCAATGTGCCGTCGGGAGTTTCAATCTCCCAAAACCCACTGCCTTTTAACCCTACCTCTCATGAAACCCCGCAGATTTTTTGTTGGCAGCCTGTTGCTGCCTGCCGCAGTTGTCCTTGTTTTTCCCACTGCTGCAAACGCGGACGTCCGGATCAAACAGAATAACGGTACCACCGTCGATCTTGCAGGGTCATGGGATGCTCTTCCCGGAGGTAGCGACATCGGGCAGTGGACCAGCGTCGCGGGTACGACGGGGAACACGGTCGGAGTTGGGGCGGGCTTGACTCTGGGAGCGATCCAGCTAACTAACCCAACGGGCGCTGTCACGCTCAACTCCGGGAGTGGAACCTTGACGCTGAACGGTACAACAGTCGGTGGAGTCAGCAACGTCGGCATTGACATGAAGTCGTCGACGCAGAACCTGACGATTAACGCGCCATTGGCTCTGGGTGGGAGCCAACAGTGGAACCTGGCGAATGGGCGAACTCTAACCATAGGAGGCTCCACAGGTTTCAATCAGGGTGCCAATAGCCTGACTCTCAATGGCCTGGGGACAGTACTTTTCGCGCCGACGTTTGGAACCACTGCGAATGCAGCGGCCACAGGAAATGTCACGGTGAATGGCGGCACTTTGGACCTTTCCACTGGAAACACTACCGGTTTTCCCGGTCTCACCAACATCCTCGGTGGATCAACACCTTTGGTGGTGGGAGGTGGCACGGTCAGCACCCGGGTGGGAAATTCCGTTGGCACCTACACCCAGAATTTCAACGGACTCACGATCAACACCGGGGGAAGTTCATTTACTCAGGCCCGTGGATCGAGCTCATTGGTCGTTGTAAACTTCGGAGCGATCAGTCGCAATCTTGGTGGAACGGCGAATCTCATTCCAACCACCAACAACAGTGGCTTCAGGACGAGTACCGTCAACACGAACGGACTGACCCATGCAGCACTCACCCTGAACGGGACTGATTTTGCCCAAGCCACCAATGCAACCACCAACATCTCTGCCGCAAGCTACGTCGCCAACACGTGGGCAGCAACGAACAACACGAACGTTACCGCGAGCGGATCCCAGGCTGGAGCCACGACCAATTCACTTCGCTTCGCAACGGCGGCCGGCCTCACGCTGACACTGTCTGGCACCAACACTGTCTCTTCTGGCGGACTGCTGAATTCAAGCGGGGTGGGCGCATCCAATAATATCATCACGGGGGGAACCTTGGTGGGCTCCGCAACTGATTTGATTATCCATCAGTTCGCTTCGGGAAATCTAACGATCAATTCGACCATTGCAAACAACGGCACCTCTTCCGCACTGACGGTGACAGGAACCGGGACAGGATCTGTTCTCCTCGGTGGAGCGAATTCCTTCACAGGCGGAATTTTCATCAACAGCGCTGCAAAACTGTCCCTCACATCCGGCGGTTCTTTCAATGGAAATGCAGTGACGTTCACCAACAACAGCAGCGGCTTACTCTCGCTCAATGGCGTGAATGGAACGATCGGAGCCTTGAATACTTCGACGGTCGTTGCGAATACAACGCCCCTCCTGCAGAATGCCAATGGCACTCCTGCTGTCTTAACCATCGATAGCACTGCAGGCGGGATCTACGCGGGTGGCATTCAGAACGGGTCTGGCGGCGGCAGCTTCGGAATCGTCAAGACCGGCAGCGGCACCCAGACTCTGTCAGGCATAAACACCTACACCGGCCCGACCACCATCTCGAACGGTACCCTTTTGGTAAAATCCAACATCAACTCCTCATCGAGCATTCTGGTGGGCGGCTCAGGAATTCTTGATGTGACGACGAGCGGCCTAACGATTGCTTCTGGCAACACGCTTTCCGGCACCGGCTCCGCGCTTGGATCAATCATCGCCGGAGCCGGCGCGAACCTCACGCCCCATACCCTTGGAACTGTTGGAACGTTGACGATCGGTGCTTTGACTCTGAACAGTGGATCAAACCTGAATTTCGATCTCTCAGGCACAAGTGGAGTCAGCGATCTTCTATCAGTCACTGGTGCGCTCACGCTGGGAACCGGTCTCAATGTCAATCTTGCCGGGGCAGGCGCGGGTCTTACCGGCAACAGCTACACGGTCTTCAATTATGGCACGGTTAGTGGGTTTTCACCCTCCAACTTCTCAATCGCCTCGGGTGGTTTCGGCGGGCTGACCTACACTTTTGCCGATACCGGCAGTGGTGCCATCACTCTGACCATTGGTGGCGCGCTGGCTGCAAACGGAACATGGAATCAAACCGTTGGCGGCAGTTGGAACAGCCCGGCGACGAACTGGACGCCTAACAGCGTTCCAGCGAATTCTGGTGATACCGCGAATTTTGGAAACTCGATTTCAGCCGCGTCAACGGTCACGCTGGATGGGAACAAGACCGTCGGAATTTTGAATTTCAACAGCAGCAATGCCTACACCATCGCACAAGGGTCGGGCGGAAGCCTGATTCTGGACAACGGTGCCAGTGCAGCAAACATCAACGACAACTCGACTCCAGCGGATCCGTCACAACCGGGGCAGGTGATCTCGGCTCCAGTGACGATGAATTCCAACACGGTGGTCTCGGTGACGCCAGGCGAAACCCTTGCCGTCACGGGAGCCATCAACGGTGCCGGGAATCTAACGAAAATAGGAAACGGAACACTCCGACTGGACTCCGCCAACTCATATGCCGGCTCAACATCGTTGAATGCAGGGACCCTGACCTTTTCAAACGGTGCCCTCAGTAACACAGCGTTCAATTTCGGGGGAGGCACGCTGCAATATGCGGCTGGCAACACGGAGGATCTATCAGGCGGGCGGGTTGTTGGTTTTGCGGGGACGGCGGTGATTGATACCAATGGCAATGACGTTGTTTACAACAGCACCATTGGGAATTCCGGGACCGGAGGCTTGTTGAAGCAGGGTCTGGGCTCTCTCACGCTGGCCTCAGGCAATACCTACTCGGGTGCTACTACAGTCGCAGCGGGAGCCCTTAAAATCATGGCGGACAGCTCGTTAGGTGCAGTCCCTGTCTCTCCGGCGACAAACCTGACCATCAACAACGGGGCAACCTTGCGAATTGGCGTGGATCTAACATTAAATGCCAACCGGAACATCAACTTTGCGGGTGGCACAGCGGTCATCGACACCAACAATTTCAACGCGACCATTGCGGGCACGACCACTGGCAGTGGATTGTTGAATAAAACCGGCGCGGGTATACTAACACTAGCAGGATCCAGCAGCGCCACCGGCGGTGTGACGATTGATGAAGGGACCATCGCCGTGACCAGCCAGGCGAATCTGCCGGGAGGCGTTTTGACCCTGAACAATTCGGGTAGAATCACCACCGTCGCGCCTTCCAGTTTCAGCCCGGTCGTCAATGGCACGAATTCCATCACCAGCGCAAACACCGGCAACATCCAGCAGCTGAACGTCCTGTCTGGGAATGGCACGCTTACGTTCGGAGGTGGATTTGTAAACGACTACACCGGAAATTTCTCCGCTTTCACAGGCACGCTCGTCGGTAGCGGTGGGGGAGCGCGGTGGAACGGCAGCACCGGGGGAACCAATCTAACCCTCGATCTTGGCGTTACAGGCATCTCCGTCCGCAGTGCCGCCTCGGGTATCACCATCGGTGCGATCGCAGGGTCTTCGACTGCAACCATTTCCGGAGGAACTGGAGGACAACCGCAGGCGGTCACCTACACCATCGGCGGAAAGACGGTTGGCGGACTCGGAGTCACCCCGGTAAACAGCACCTTTGACGGATCAATCACCAACGGAGGCAGCACCTCCGTGGGCCTGACCAAAGTAGGTCTATCCGTTTTAACCTTGAACGGCAACAGCACTTACACTGGGGCCACCACGATTTCCGCCGGTGCGTTGCTGGTAAACGGCTCACTTGGCAACACGGCCGTCGCCGTCAACAGCGGCGGCACGCTTGGCGGGTCCAACGGCACGATCGGAACCGGCACCGCGCTGGTCAGCGTGAACAACGGCGGCACACTCGCTCCCGGAAATTCTCCCGGCAGTCTGACGGTGAATGGCTCCGCCAGCCTGAATTCCGGGTCCACTTACGCCTATCAATACACTGGCGGCCTTGCCACCGCGGATCTGTTGGATGTAAACGGTACTCTTACCCTCGCCAGTGGTGCCATCCTCACCCTGCAGGAACTCGGCACTTACACCGTGGGCGACAAGTTCACGCTGTTTGCCTACGAATCCCTCGTCGGATCGTTCGACGTCTATCAGAACAATCAGGCTTATACCTTCAATGGTGGTGAGTGGCTGTTCAACTACGCCGATGCCACCGCAGGTCTTAATGGAGGAACCGTCAGTGGCAATGCAGGCAGCGGTTTCATCACCATCACTGCCGTTCCCGAACCGGCATCACTCCTGCTCGGTTCGCTCGGCCTGCTTGCCTTGCTCCGCCGTCGCCGGAATTGAAGGCTTCTAATCAGGTGGTGGCCGGTTTTTTCGCATCCTCGACAAAGCTGTGGATTGTCTTTAAGTCTCGCGAACCGTGCGAATCATCCACTTCATTTCCCTGCTACTCGTCCTCCACGCCGGCGCGGGGGAGGTGGTTTCGCAACCGGGCGTGGTGGTGCGGGTCTGGCAGTCGCAAGACGGCCTTCCGAGCAATGTGGTCCGTTCAGTGGTTCAGGCCAGTGACGGCTACCTCTGGGTGGCGACGGCCGAGGGCATCGCGCGGTTTGATGGCTTTGATTTTGAGCTGATCGAGCCCGAAGGCGAGCTCCGCCGCTACCGACTGGCGTTTTCCAGGTTGTTCGCCACCGCAGGCGGGGATGTGTGGGCGGCGACCTATCAGGGCGGCCTGTTCAGGGCGAGGAAGGGCAAGCTCTATCAGATTCTTGACAACATGCGCAGCCCGCGGCCTCCCCTGGTCACCCAGTTGATCGAACAGCCGGATGGCTCGATCTGTTTCAAACGAGGCAGTGAATTCGGCCGTCTGGCAGCAACAGGCGAGGTCTCGGACGTGACGCCGACGCCGGAACTGCTTGTCGATTTTGAAAACGATTTGAACCGGCAGGTGGCAAAGGGCAGGGTGGAGGAAAGCGGAAAAACGCCAATACTCAGGGATCGAGCCGGCAGGGTCTGGAAAGCGGGAGCGGCAGGCGGCCTAACTGTCGGAAAGGAGGGTGGACCGGTGATCGCAGTCGAGTTGCCACAGCGTGGCCAGGCTTATGAAGTGAATGAAATGTTGGAGGATGCCGAGGGCAACGTCTGGATTGCCTCGCCGATCAACGGACTTGCCCGCGTCCGCCACGCGCGGGTTGAGGTGGTGGATCCGAACGCGGGGCAGAATGAACGCGCTGTGGCCGCGCTTCTTGAGGATCACACCGGAACCTGGTGGATTGCCAATCGCCGGGGCGGGCTGAACCGGTGGACTGCCACGGAGTCCCGCTACGTCGAGTTTTCGAATTCGCGCTACTATCGCCCTGCCGCGGCGATGTTTGAGGATAGGGATTACAAACTCTGGGTCGCATCGCGCGATGGCAGTGTTTTCCGCTACGAAAACGGCATTTTCCAACCCCAGTTCTCGCGGACACAGGTTCCGTCGAAAGTTCGATCCATCACCCAGGACGCCGCCGGGACGCTCTGGTTCGGCGGCACCCAGGGACTCGCGTCTTACTCCGGCGACGGCGTCCGCGAGTTCGGCAAGGCGGACGGAATCGTGGACCTCGACGTGACCGTGCTCCAGCCGTTTCCAGGTGGTAAAATCATGGTCGGCACTTCGTCCGGCAGAATATTGTTAGGTGATTCGCGCGGTTTTATCACCATCGCGAAATCCGAGGTGCTCAAGCATCAGTGGGTTTCCGGAATCCTCACGGTTTCCGCCAATGAAACCTGGGTGACCACGCTGGGCAGCGGGCTCTATCTGTGGGACGGCGTGGACTGGACCTGTTATGACGCCGACGGCGGGCTCCCCGACTCACGGCTTACCTGCGTGCTGTTGGACGACCGGAACCATCTCTGGCTGGGCTCGCTCGGTGGAATCATCCGGGCGGAGAGGGGAGATCTCTTGGAACGGGTGAAGCAGCCGGACTCCGCCGTGAAGTGGCTGCGCCTCGATCACACCGACGGGCTGCCGTCGCGCGAATGCATCGGAGGTTTCCAACCCGCCGGATGGAAGGCCAAAGACGGCCTGCTCTGGTTTCCAACCGGCAGTGGGGTAGTCATGGTCCGGCCGGATCTGGTGGAATTCAACAAGGTGGCTCCTCCGGTTTACCTTCAGGCCGCCCGGGCTAACGGAATCCTCCATGACAGTGAAGGCGGCCCGGTGACGACGGATCCCGGCCGGGCACGGCTGGAGTTCCGCTTTGTCGGGCTGAGCTTCAGTGCACCGGAGAAGATCACCTATCGCGGCCGGCTTGCGGGACTCGATGATTCCTGGCGCGAACTCGGGACCCAGCGAGTGGCCGCGTTTGAAGCGGTACCGCCGGGGAAATACACGTTTGAAGTGATGGCAATCAACGGTGACGGCCTGCGGAGTCTGGAACCGGCGCGCATCTCCGTCGTGATCGAACCACATTTCTGGCAGACCGCGTGGTTCTATCTCTCGATGGGAGCCCTCTTTCTATCAGCCGCCGCCGCCACCGGTTGGGCGGGTGCGCGGATGAGGATGAAGAGCCGCATCCAGATCCTCAAGATCCGCAACGCGCGGGAAGCCGAGCGTTCACGCATCGCCCGCGATCTTCATGACGACCTGGGTGCCAGCCTGACGGAAATTTCCATCCTTGCCGCGCTCGCCGCCGAGGACGCCGATACCACGCCGTTCTATCCGGCGCTCGACCAGCTTTCCGCAAAAGCGAAACACGTGGTGGGCAGCCTGGATGAAATCGTGTGGGCGGTGAACCCGCGGGAGGACACCCTCCGCTCGCTGGTCGACTACCTCGCGGCGTTCGCCCGTGAATTCCTCGACATTGCCCGGATCCCTCTGCGCACCGAGATCGCGCGCGAGATCCCCGAATTTCCGCTCGTGGCCACCCAGCGGCATGGTGTGTTCCTCGCCGCACGCGAGGCGTTGAACAACATTGTGAAACATTCCGGAGCGACGGAGGTGCTTCTCACCATCACGGTTGAGGGTCATCTGCTAGAAATCCGCATTCGGGACAATGGTGCCGGTTTCGAACCCGACTACGCGACCGGCGGCAACGGCCTCGGCAATCTTCGCCAGCGCATGCAAGAGGCCGGCGGCGACTGCCGGATCGAAACTTTCCGCACCCAGGGGACCACCGTTTTTCTCACTCTTCCCTTGATTGCCCTGAACAAAGCGGTTTCTTAGCCTCATGCCCAGCCCTAAGGAAGTCATCACTGACGTCGCGATCGTGGAGGACAATGCCGCTCTCGGCTCCAGTCTTCGCAAGATTGTGGAATCGGCCTCAGACTTCCGCTGTCTCGGCGTGTGGACCAGCGCGGAAGAGGCTTTGAAAAAAATCGATGCCTTCCGTCCGCAGGTCGTTCTGATGGACATCAATCTTCCCGGCATGTCCGGTATCGAGGCCACCGCGCATATCAAGCGGCACCTGCCGGAACTCCAGGTCATCATGGTCACCGTCTATCGGGATCACGATCAGATCTTCGCCGCGCTGAAGGCGGGGGCATCCGGCTATCTGTTGAAGCGCTCGACACCGGAAGAAGTTCGCCAGGCGATTCGTGACGTGCGCTCCGGCGGTGCCCCGATGAGTGCGGAGATCGCGCGCCGGGTTGTTGAGGCGTTCTATCAGCCTGCGAGGGCCGCGGATCCCGAGACGGTCCGCTTGTCCAAGCGTGAAACCGAGATCCTCGAACTGCTGACGAAGGGATTGGCCAACAAGGAGATCGCCGATCGCCTCGACATCAGCGTGGAAACCGTGCGGGTCCATCTCAGGCGGGTTTATGAAAAACTCCACGTCCATTCGAGGACGGAAGCGGCGATGAAATTCCGTGATTCCAAGGAAGAACCACGCGGTCCGTTCTGATAGTTCTCCACGCTTTTCCGGGATGACAGTTCGATCCGGTGCATGAGTGGCCCGCCGCTCTCAATCGGCGGGGGTGAAGGGGTCCTTTTCTAGCAGAAACTCCCAGTGGAAAGGCGTAGCCGTTGCATTACCTCTCTTGGGGTAATGGACGCGGAGGCATTACTCGGGGATCGTTGCGACAGTAAAAGTGAAAACGCACCCTTGCGGTTCAACTTCTCAAACCCAACCATCCTAGATTCCATGAAGCCCAAATTCCGCAACCATTTCGCGCCCTCATTCGTTTTCGCCATTTCCTCACTCCTGACCGGCGCGCTCAACGCCCAATCCGGCGTCTGGACGGGTTCGGTCAGTGCGGGACTTTGGAGCAACGCCGGAAACTGGTCGGGAAACATCATCGCTGATGGAACGGGAAACACGGCGGATTTCAGCACGCTGGATCTGCCCGCGGGAAATTTCACCGTGAATCTCGATACTGCCAGAACGATCGGCAATCTCACCTTCGGCGACACGGATCCACTCACCGCCGGAACCTGGACGCTTGCCAACAATGCGGTTGCGGGCAACATCCTAACATTGGCAGGAACGCCCGTGATCACCACCAACGTGAACACTTCCATCACGGGCGTTCTGGGAGGAACCGCCGGTTACACGAAACAGGGCGCGGGCACGCTCACCCTCACTGCTAACAACTCTGCCGCACTCACGGGAACGGGAAACATTGTCATAAAGGCAGGAACTCTGAGTCTGCTTACCGGGCAGGGGAATCTCCAGAATGCGATCGGCGCGAATACCAACACCGTGACGTTTGAAGGCGGAACCCTGGCCCTCAACGGAAGCACCAGTAACGATAACAACAACGCGTGGGGACCATTCTCCAATCCCGTCACCGTCGCGGCCGGCCAGACCGGAACCATCAACGGCTTTCCCCGCGGCGTGGGCGCGGTGGGATTCATCCCCACCATCACCGGTGCCGGCACGCTCAATCTCGGCGTCCGCGCCACGCGGAGTGATTTCGGAGCCAATCTGGCTGGGTTCACCGGCACGCTCAATGTTTTCGCTATCCTCGCTCCGACATTCGGTGATCTGAGAGTCAATGGAACCGGTCAGTTCACCACCACCAAACTTCATCTTGGGCCGAGTGTTTATGCGGTACAGGTTTTCAATCCGCCTAACAACACTGTTGGAAATCCGCAACTCATCGGCCAGTTGAGCGGTGATGCGGGAAGTATTCTCGCTGGCAATCCGGTCAACGGAAGGTTTGTCAACTGGACGGTCGGTGGATTGAACACGGACAGCACATTTGCCGGTTCGATCCAAAACGGCACTGGCGCTTCCCGCCTCTATAAAGTCGGAACCGGCACCCTGACACTGACTGGTGAAAATACCTACACTGGCAACGTTACAGGCGTGGCGGGCACTCAGATCACCGGCGGCACGCTTTCCATCGGCAACGGTGGGGCAACCGGCAGCCTTGGCAATACCGACACCACCGTAGCTTCCGGCACCACGCTCATTTTCAATCGCGACAGCACCACCGCCAGCACCTATCCCGGCATTCTATCAGGAGCGGGCAGTGTGATCAAAAAAGGCAGCGGCAAGGTCAGTTTCACCGGCCTCAACACCTACACCGCCGGAACCATTCTGGAAGGTGGCACCATCGGCATCACCTCTTCTTCCTCGCTGGGAGATCCAGCGGGTGCCGTGACCATGAACGTCGCCAATGCGGGAATCGAGGCGCAGGCCGCCGGAATTGTCAGCACTCGTAATTTCAGCATCGGTACAGGCCTAACTGCATCTTTCAGCACTTCAGCTCCCACCGCCTCCTACACCATCAACGGCGTCATCGGCGGCGCGGGTGGAGTCAACTTCAGCGGCAGTGGATTGATCAGCCTGGGCGGTGCCAACACCTACGGTGGAAATGCCGTGCTCAGCTCCGGCACGCTTGCCGTGGCCAATAGTTCGGGCAGTGCCACCTCCACGGGATCGCTCACCGCCAATGCCGGAACACTCGGTGGAAATGGCACCATCGCCGGAGCGCTCAACGTTGGAACGGGTGTCACTCTCAAGCCCGGAACGATCACTTCAGCTTCCTCTTCAGTTGGCACGCTGACCACCGGGTCATTGGCTCTTGCCGGCGGCACCACCATCAAGGCCGAGTTCACCAGCGTCAGCAACCATGACAAAATCGTTGTCACCTCGACGAACGGACTTACCTCCACGGCATCGTTGGCCAATCCCATCCTCGTTGACCTGAATCTTGAAAACAACATTTCAAAGTGGACCACCCTGGGCACTTACAACCTGATCCAGTTCGCTGGCAGCTTCACTGGCAATGCCAACGATTTGTTTGAAGTTCCGACCGGCAGCCAGCAGGCAGGTCTCACCTATACCTTCGGAGTCAGTGGCAACAACATCACCCTCACCATCGCCGGCTCGCCGCCCTCGATCTGGAACGTGGATCTATCCGGACTCTGGAGCAACGCCGGAAACTGGCTCAACGGCATCCCTAGCGGAGCAAACGTGACCGCCGAGTTTGGTCCCGTCATCACGACCGCCCGGACCGTCACCCTCGATAGCAACCGCACCGTCGGCGCGCTGACATTCAACAATGCGAATTCCTATTCGATCTCCGGCGCTTCCACCCTCACGCTCAACCAGACTGTCGGCAACGCGCAGGCCAGCATCGTCCTCGGAAACCACACGGTCTCTACACCTGTCTCACTGAGCAAGCCACTCGACATTTTCATGGCCCATGCAACTGACTCGTTGTCCTTTATCGGCAACATCAGCGGTGCCGGTGGAATCAACAAGATCAGCAGCGGCGATCTCACGCTCGGCGGCAACAACACCTTCGCCGGAGCCGTCGTGTTCAACAACGGTATCCTCAATTTTTCCACTGGCGGATTGGGCGGCGGAAACCTGAATCTGGACAACGCGACCCTCGTTTGGGATTCCGGAAACATCCAGGACATCACCAACCGGACGGTCACCTTCGGCACTTCGCCCGTCACCTTCCGCGTGACTGACAACGTCACGCTGGCTAACAACTTCGGATTTTCCGCCGCACCCTTCATCAAGGATGGATTCGGCGATCTGACGCTTGGTGCGAACACCACTTTCACTGGTAACATCAACGTGCTGGAAGGGGTGCTGAAACTCGGTGCGGGAGGCACTACAGGAAGTGTGGTTGGCAACATCACCTTGAGCACCGCCACCAGCAAGCTCGTGCTGGACCGGTCCAATGCCTCGACCGTGGGCAGCATCATCACCGGGACCGGCACGCTTGAAAAAGCCGGACTCGGTGCGGCCACACTCACGGCGGCGAATACCTTCAGTGGCAACACCAGCATCAGCGCGGGTATCCTGGTGGCAGGCAACGCGCTCGCTCTATCAGGCAGCACGCTCGTTTACGACTCGCTCGGCGGGGATTTCAGCCTTGGCGCGCAGACAGCGGTCACCCTGGGTGGGCTTGGAAATGGCACGAACGGCACCAAAAACATCGTTCTGGCGAATGACAGTGCGGCAGCGGTTGTCCTGACCATCGGCGGTAATAACCAAAGTACTGCTTACACCGGAAACTTCAGTGGCCCCGGGTCAGTCTTCAAGACCGGGAACGGCACCCTCACCCTGAGCGGTCTCCACACCCATGCGGGTGGCACTTCCGTCGGTGTCGGGGGCGTCGCAGGTACGCCTTTGGGAGGCATCATGGAACTCGTCAACGGGGGGCAGATCAACTCCTCCTTCCTCACGGTCACCCAAGGCGGCACTTTCAATCTGGTCGATGGCACGCTGACCACCAGCGGTAACATCAATGTGGATGCGAACGTCGCTGGTGCAGCGTTCTTCAACATGACCGCGGGAACCATCAACGCCACTGGATCGTTCAACGTGAACGGTAACCGGGCACAAAACAACTCGATCATCCTGAACGGCGGCACGGTTTCAGCAGCCTCAATGTTGATCGGCCGCACGGGTGTTTCGCTCACGGCAGAGCCCGTGCTTGGCGGAAATGGCGACGGTCTCTACGTAAATGGAGCCAACGTCACCCTCACTGGCGCCCTCACCCTCGGCACCGGTAGCGCGACCAACTCAACGGCCAATGCACGGATCGATGGTGGTTCACTTGCAGTCGGCGGCCCTGTCTCGGTAGGGCTTAACAACGGCGGTCGCTGGTCGGTCTTAAACGTCAACGGCGGCACCTTCACCTCCTCCAATACGGTCACCGGCATCCAAGTGGGTAACGAATTCACAGGCAATGCCGCGTTCATCGTCAGTGGTGGCGAGGCAACAGTGGAGCGCGTCCAACTCGGCCAGGGGACCCTCGGCGGCACCCATGTAGTTCGCGCATCGGGAGGATTGCTGTATGTCGGCTCCGGCGGGATCGTCAAAGGCGACGTCACCAATGTGGCGGTCATTCGCCTCGCAGGCGGCACATTGGCGGCAAAAGCGGATTGGAGCACCTCCGTCCCGATCGATCTGTCCACTTCCAGTTCCATTAAGGCGGAGGATGCGAATGCGGCCCCTCGCAACATCACCATCACGTCCGCTCTAACGGGCGCTGGTTCGCTGGTGAAGGAAGGTGGTGGCACTCTCGTCCTGAATGGCGCTAACAACTATGCCGGTCAGACGGAGGTCAACGCGGGAATCCTCACAATCTCTACCGATGACGTGCTGAGCGACAACGCCTTCGTCAACATCTCCAGCAGCGCAGGCACCGCCCTCAACCTGACACATACAGGAACAGACACGGTGTCCTCGTTCTACATCAACAATGTAGATCAGGGAACAGGGACCTTCGGTGGACCTCTATCCGGTGCGCAGCGCATCGTGCCGCAAATGACCGGAACGGGCAAACTCTTCGTGGTACCCCCGGTATCCAGCGACCCATTTATCACTTGGGCAAATGGCTACAACCTGACCGGGAACGATGCTCTCCGAGGTTCTGATCCCGATCGTGACGGAATGATCAACCTGCTTGAGTTCGCCTTGGACAGCAACCCATCCACCGGTGCCAATTCAGGTAAAACCCGCACGGCCATCTCCAACATCGATCTCGAAAGGGCGCTCACCTATACCCTGCCAGTGCGCAGTGGAGCCACCTTCACGGGGGCGACTTCCCAGACGGCGCTGATCGATACGGTGAACTATACCATTCAAGGTGCCGACCAGCTTGCGATCTGGGATACCATGGTCATCAGTGAAGTCATACCGGCGCTGGATGCCGGAATGCCTCCTCTCAACTCCGGATGGTCCTACCGCACCTTCCGCACCCCTGGTTCCATCGTGGGTGATCCTGCCGATTTCATTCGCGCCAAAATCAACGACTGAGGTGCGTGTTCGACAGCTGGGCTGGGAGCTGAAAACGCATCTTTTCCGGTCATCCGAGTCCTCCCTGGCCCTTCCCCCCAAATAAGGGGGGGAGGGCTTATTTCATGGGCAGAATGGACGTTTCAGGGCAACGTTTTGCCATGAAAAAACGCGGAAATCCATGTCGAAATCATCACTAAACTTGGCGGAATCATCATAGCAATTCGGCTCTTCAGTTGTATATTTTTCAACAGTTTCCTGCACTGCATGCCCCCGGTTGATGAACGGAAATGCCAGTCGACTGAAAATCCAAACGTTCACAGGAACCTACCCCGGGGACCTCTCGATAAGACCAAGCTCAGAATTGCTTTCAGGAACATCAATTGTAAATACCAAGTAAAGCGGCAAGGCTCACAAAACCCGACCTCCATCGGACCCGAACCATTATGAAAAACCCTAAAATATTCTCTCTCAAAAACCGCGGTTTCGCACTCATCGTCACTCTCAGTCTGATGATCCTTCTCACGGTCATCGCCGTCGGACTGTTGTCGCTATCGAGCATCGCACTCAGGTCCTCCGGTCAGTTAAACGCCGGTGCCACTGCCCGTGCCAATGCACGCATGGCCATGATGCTGGCACTTGGTGACCTCCAGCGGAATCTGGGTCAGGATACCAGTGTTTCCGCACCTGCGGCGTCCGTGATTTCCGGTGCGGGACAACCTCACGTCACCGGTACGTGGCAGCGTCCGGCAGTGGCAGCCGACGTAGGTAAATGGCATTGGACGCCTGTTGCAGGGGGCTCGCCCAGCTACGGTGACAAAGCAGGGCTATTCAAGGGCTGGCTTGTCTCGACCTCAAAGCCTTCGGATGCCACGGCTTTCACGCTGCCCTCCACCCAGTTGGCCGCCAGTGCCAATGCCGTCACCTTGGTGGGAAACTCCACCACCGACCTGAAGAACAACGGCATCTCCACTCTGGTGAGAGCCGATAAGGTCAAGGTCGGCGTTACTTCCCAGCCTGGGAAGGTTGCTTGGAGTGTCTTTGACGAGAGCACGAAAGCTCCGATTCAACTCGGCAATCTGCCCGATACTCCGACCGCAGGGCTGGAAATTGCCTCGCGGTCTGCTGCCGCGCGCGTCCGGGCCGATATTCTGGATGTAAGTTTAAAACCTTCTTTGGCACTTCCTAACAATCTCATTTCTTTGGAAACCGCGATCATTCCGGGTGGATCGTCCACTCAGGAGCAGTTCAGAAAGCGCTTTCACGACTTCACCACGGGCTCCATGGGGCTGCTAACCGATACTGCGACTGGCGGCCTGAAAGTCGATCTCAGCCCGTTGTTCGAGGATGGTGCGCCCAACTTCCCCTCCGGTGCCTTCCCCGCGCCGAACACGATCAGTCCCTATGCCTACCCGACCACCAGCACCGTTGCGGCGGGTGCGGTGAGCTGGAAATACTTGAAAGACCACTATCGAAAATTCAAAACCATGAGCACGGGTGGCGGTGAGTTGACCTACCGGCCGCAGTTAGGGACGGACCTTGCGATCAACTCGACCGGGATCCGGCCGTCTCCCGATGTGGAGCGATTGCTGCCGGTTATCGCCAAGTTCCAGTTGGTCTTCTCGGTGGTCACTCATTACTCGTATCTCAAATCGCGCAGAGACTGGTTGAACGCCTCGGCGGTTCCGAAAGGCTATATCAATTATGGCATACCGAATATTGTCTATGATCCGGTCATCACCCTCTACAACCCATACGATGTGTCGCTGGATCTGACAAAAATCCGCATCAGAATCTGGGATCCGCCGATAGGTTTCCGTTTCAAGAAGGTGGACAACGAAAAAGGCACTTCCGTTTACTTCCGGCCGACCGATACGGATGGCAATGGAGTTAGATTCCGGGGACTGGCGAACTTCCGGGCCGGTAATATCAACGGAGTTCCCTACGAGACCTCTGAAGCCGTTCGCAAATGCTTCACCCTTATCCTGACCAACGGCTCCAACGCCGCTTCTGGTTCGCGTTTGAAACTGCTCCCCGGCGAGGTCATGGTCTATTCCCCGCGCGTCGAGGACAACTGGAACTGGGAAATGGAAGCGGGCAACGGAAGCACGGACAGCTTTCCCACGAGATCGTTCTTTGACTATGGCAATCAGAATTTCGCCAACGTGGACGGCCGCTCAGCCAGTGGGATCGGCCAGTATGGTGTTGAAACCGTCCCGGGCTGGAGAAGCATGGCGGGCTTGCAAACCGACCACTTGTCAAATGGTGCCCGCCACTCTTCGACACTTTATGATTACGAAAAACTTTCCGGGAACGGTGTCGGTGGCTTCGTGAACATCAAACTCACTGACGACGTCATCGTGGAAGCCAAACCTGTGGTCTTAAAAGGAAATGCGTCCAAGAGCTTCCAGGTCGATGTGCTTGCTGGGCTGACCAAAGGTTCCGTTGATTCTCCCGAGAATGACAATACCAACAGTGGGGTCTCCGGTGATACCCTGAGGAGCTACAGCTTCAATTTCGCCAATGCCACGGATCCCTCGGCGGAAATCAGCGTGGATCCCGGCAATGCGATGATCACGCGACAGTTCAATGTGAAGGATATTTTGCAAGGTCCCTCGGAAGTTCCCGCCAAGAGAATTGGAGCCAAAAAGCCCTTTGCCATGCTGGAGATGACCGCCCGCACCACTCACGATGACTACACGGACAACAAACCGTGGCTCTATAACAATCCGATCGTGGAAGGCGCCGTGCAGAACACGAGTATCGTCGGATTGTCCAACCAAAGCTATGATCTCCGGTTCATGGAGATGACAAGCTTCACGGGCTTCCCGAAAGGTATTGATATCGATCCCACAACCAAGCGTGGTTATTTCGGAGCATCCGGTTCCTCGCTATTGGGATCCTCCTTCGTGCAAATGGCGCACGTCCCGGTTGCACCGGCAGCCTCTTTGGGTGATTTTGTCCATGCCAATCTGACGAGTGGATCGCAACTGCCGCGCGTCGTGCATCCGCTGGGAAATTCCAGGGCACATCCGCTCATTCCTGCCAATTCGGTCGCCACGGTCGTGGCCGGTGCGGGAACCCTGCTTGATCATTCCTACATGCTGAATGACGGGCTTTGGGACAAGTACTTCTTCTCCTCGCTCGCCACCTACGGCGCCCCTTTGCTCGGATCCACACTCCGATCGGAAGTGCTGCGCAGCATTTTCCAAGGTTCCAGCAAGGCGCTCAACAGCCGGTTGGCACCGATCAAGAATTCAGGAGATCCACAGACCCGCGCGCAAGAACTCGACGGCCTCACACCTGTCTCGTTTTCTCGTCAGATCACCAGACACCTTGGGGTGAACGGTCCTTTCAATCTCAGCTCGACGTCGGTTGACGCATGGCGCTGCGTCTTGTCCTCCCTCCGCGACCGCACCATCAACGGCGGACAACCTGCAGGCGTTCCGACGTCCACGACTGTCTCCGCCACAACGTTCGATAACACCGGCAAAACCCCGTTCGTGCGTATGGGAAAACCCCTTGCTGGCTCGAATGCCGCCAACAGCATCCGCTGGGCGGGATTCCGAGCTCTCACCGATGGAGAGATCGACTCACTCGCGAAATCAATCGTGGCAGAAATTGTCAAGAGGGGCGCTCAGGACAAAGCTCCGGCATTTTCCGTGGGTGAATTCGTAAACCGTCGCGTTGCAACCAGCGGCATCCACACCCTGGCCGGTCTGCTGCAGACCGCCATCGACAACACCGACATCAACAAGGATTCCCTGGCTGCGGATTCCAAACCCCTGAGCGCTGCAAGCGTGCCCGGCGTTAGAAAGACCGGCGTGGCCAATGCTTCCGCGATGGACGGCAACTCCGCCGATGGAGCACCCTCGATGCTGACCCAGGGAGATCTCATGACCGCCCTAGCACCGATCGCCACCGTCCGTGGCGACACCTTCAAGATCCGTGCCTATGGCGAGGTCACCGCCGCGAACGGCACAACGGTCGTCGCACGCGCTTGGTGTGAGGCGGTCGTCCAGCGGGTGCCCGATTTCGTTGATCCTAGCGATGCACCGGAGACCGAGATCGCCGTGCTGAGCAGCAATGTCAACAAGCTGTTCGGCCGTCGTTTCGACATCGTCTCGTTCCGCTGGCTGAGCGAAAACGAACTGTGAAAAACCGCATGATTTCTGACAAAACCCTAACTAAACGTTTCAAAATGAATATCAGAATACCGGGCATCGCTCTGGCACTTTTTTTTCCGGGGCTGGCGTTGCAAGCGCAGGAAACGCCAGGCTTCAAGGCCGAACTCCGGCTCCTGGCCTTTTCAAGCGCCATCCAGCAGAAAGAGGTGTATGCTCAGGATCCTGCCGCGCCTGCCGAGACACCTTCCGCCGTGACCCCCATCAGAACCTATCTGAATCACCAGTTCACGTCGCTTCAGTTGAGGTCCCGAAAGATTGTTTTCACCACGAAACCGGATCGCGCGTCGCTCACCCGCGAAGGCGAGGTGATGGGGGAGGTAACTCTGCCGGAAGGAATCAACTCGGCGATCCTTCTCTTGCTGCCAGGCAAAGCCGGTGGCAAGACTCTCTATCAGATCATGCCCGTCGCGGACTCCAAACGCCTGTTCCCTGCCGGTTCGTTCCATGTCACCAATCTCAGTCCGCTTCCCGTCCGGATCATGTTGGAGGAAAAGAAATACGATTTCAAACCCGGCCAGACCGTCATCATCGAAGATCCTCCCGTCGATGCCGGCGGCCAGAGCGGCATGCGTACTTTCGCTTTCAAGGATGAGAAATGGATCACGATTTCCACTGGAATCTGGCCGCACCCCGGGAACGCGCGCGGATTGATGATTCTCTTCCTCGAACCTGTGTCTGGAAATCTCCAGCTCCAAAGTTTTGATGACGTACCACCCCGTGAAGCGAAGCAGCCCGCTGCTGTGACCGCGGTACCATAGGGATGCCATCCACCGGGGTTTTTTCATCAATCTGTTACCACTTATGGGTGCTTGACCGTGATTTGCCGGAAACACAGCTTTTGGACGCTGTTTCCCAGCGATCCTCCAACCCATGAGATCCAGATCACTCTCCCGCGCCGAGGTGCTGTTGGCCGTGACATCGCTCCGCTCCGCCGCTCCCGCCCGCAGCAGCCAGACACTGGAAATCAAGGCCGCCGATCTGGCATCGCTGGGAGCCCGAGACCTGAACTTCATCCACATCGCGGATTCCGCAGGGAAGGAAGTCCTTTGTCAGGCCATCGACGCTGACGGCGACGAGTTGCACAAGTTCGATGCGGTGATTTTCCATACGAATTTCGCTCCCGATGAAATCACAACCTTCACCGCCACCGCGGTGGCTGCCGGCAACTAACAAATTCGTAACCGATCCATGAAACCTTACATACGACACATCCTCGGCGTGGCGCTATTGATTGCCAGCCCTTGGGCAGTGGCCGACCCGCAATCCGAATACTTTTCCCAATGGCCGGATGGAGCATCGCCGGCCGAAGTTGGCAAGCGCGTGGCGGAGAACATCCTTCCGCGAAAATTCAGGTATGAGACAAACCCTGAAAAGGCCAAACACGGTGTCATCTATCCGGAAGTGATCGCCTGGTATGGTGCTCTAACCGTTGCCAGGCTCACCGATGACACCGACCTCAGCGGACGACTCGTGAAGAAGTTCGAACCGTTCCTCAGCGAGCCCGGCTCCCAGCGGATCAATCGCGTCGCCCATGTGGACTACCGGGTGTTCGGCGCGGTGCCGTTGCAAATCTATCTTGAAACCAAGGACGAGCGTTGCAAAGCCTTGGGTCTCGGATTGGCGGACGCCCAGTGGGAGAAAACGACCCCGGACGGCATCACCGCGGAGGCGCGATACTGGATCGATGACATGTACATGATCCCGCTGGTCCAGGTGCAGGCCTTCCGCGCCACCGGCGATGCGAAATATCTCGACCGCGCCGCGCTCGCGATGACCGCCTATCTCGACAAAATGCAGGAGCCTAACGGTCTCTTCTATCACGGCACCAACGCTCACTTTTTCTGGGGCCGCGGCAACGGCTGGATGGCCGCCGGATCCGCCGAACTGCTCCGCTCGCTGCCGGAGGAGCACCCGCAGCGCGCCCGCATCCTCGCCGGCTATCAGAAAATGATGGCCGGCTTGCTCGCAAACCAGATGGAGAACGGCATGTGGCGCCAGCTCATCGACAAACCGGAATCCTGGGCCGAGACGTCAGGCACCGCGATGTTCACCTTCGGCATGGTCACCGGTGTGAAAAACGGCTGGCTCGACGCAAAAACTTACGGCCCTGCCGCGCGCAAGGCATGGCTGGCATTGGTCGGCCATCTGGATGAAAGCGCGAACCTGCGGGAAGTCTGCATCGGCACGGACAAAGGCTTCGACGAGAAGTTCTATCTCGACCGCCCGCGCACCGCCGGCGACCTCCACGGCCAGTCACCCATGCTCTGGACCGCCAGCGCCCTGCTGCGCTAAGTGTTCTCAATTGGAGCGCGGAATTCATTCCGCCGTGCCCATGAAGTGACAATTCGCAGCGGCTAGCCACTTCTTCTTGGCTTCCCCTTGGTAATGCCGACCGGAATTCACGGTAACAATGGCGAACCCCAAAGATAGGTTTGGGCGTTAGCCCCGAACCTATCGGTTGTTGGACGAGCCCGACGGGTGCTAAGGACGCGGCAACCTCGCGGGTTGCGCTTTGATTTTACGATTCACCACCAGCGACTTGCGTGAACGCGGC
>JANODE010000211.1:0-37212 GCA_031412525.1 Akkermansiaceae bacterium
TTCGCGGGTCAGGGCGGCGAGGCCGGATGGATTGAGTGCTGGGCATAACAGCCAGTGCGCCGGTTGGGTGAAAAAGCCCTCACGCAACAGTTTTAACAGAGCGAGCGGACCTGCCGGTTCGTCGCCGTGGATGCCGGCGGATAGATAGACGCGGGGTCCGTCTGCGGGCCGTTCCCAGGCAGTTAGGTGACCGTCGCCCACTTCGGCGAGGTGGGTGGGTGAGAAACCGGCAACCACGGCCGCCTCGCGGAATGCCGTTTGAAAATCCTCCCAGTCGAACGCGACGCTCATCACCGGAACCCTGAAGTCGTTCCGCTTATTTGAAAAGCTCGGCGAAGAACGACTGCATGGCCACCCACGAGCGGCGGTCGGCCGATTCGTCGTAGGCAGCGCCCTTGCTCGGGTCGTCTCCAGCTTCCTTGTGGGTGAAACTGTGGACGGCCCCACCGTAAGAGACCATTTCCCAATCCGCCTTGGCGTCGGTCATTTCCTTCTGGAAGGCGGCGACTTGTTCGGCGGGCACATAGGGGTCCACCGCACCGTGGAGCACGAGGATTTTTGCAGGGATTTTGCCGGCTTCGGCAGTCATTCCGGCTGTGGAGTCGAGCCCGCCGTGGAAGGAAACGACGCCGGCGATGTCGGTGCCGGAGCGGGCGAGCTCGAGCACGCCGGTGCCGCCGAAGCAGTAACCGATGGCGGCGATTTTTTCCGGATTCGTGCGTTCGTCGGCTTTGAGTTGGTCGAGCGCGGCGGTGAGGCGGGCGCGATAGAGTTTGCGGTCGCTTTTGAATTTCCCGGCTTCCTTGCCGGATTCCGGTGGCTGCGGGCGGATGCCTTTTCCGTAAATGTCGGCGGCGAAAACGTTGTAGCCCATCTCGGCGAGCATGCGGCTGCGGCGTTTTTCATACTCGGATAGACCGGTCCACTGGTGGACGACGATTACGCCCGGGCGCTTGCCGGTCACCGCGTCGTCGTAAACGTGGAAGCCTTCCAAAGTCGCGCCGTCCTGCTGATAGGTGACGGTTTTTTCCACCAAGGCGGCGTGGGAGACGGTGACGAGGGAAGCGAGGAGGGCCAGAGTTTTCATGGAGCCGACAAAAGCCCCGGAACCCGGTCCCGTCAACCCTGCTTCTAGCGCTCGATTCCGCGGCGGAGCACGAACCACGCCGGGTTCAGATGCCCGAGCGGCCCGCGCAGTTGATCGATTTCCTCGGCCGGGCCGTGAAATTCCAGCCGCGTGAGATCAGCGACGGTGAGCATTTCACCGAGGATCTCGCCGATGTTGTCCAAGTGGTGCAGCACGCCGGCGGCACCGATATAGCCTTCCCGGCAGAACACCTCGTCATTGAGCACAGTGAATTCGTAAAAACAGCAGGTCGGTTCGCTGCGGGTTTTGGCGACGAATTTTTCCATGATGGCATCCACCTCCGCGGTCTTCCCGGCGTGGGCTTTGAAATACGGATGGATGGTGACGAGGTTGACTGGCAGGTTCATGGTGTAGTGGTGATTACGGCGGATCGGAAACGACGCGGAATCCGAGATCGGGGCGGCGGAGTGAGCGGTCGAGCGTCCACTCCCGGCTGAGAGCATTGGTCCCGGGCTTGAGATAGGAGCCGCCGATGATGACCCAGCGGCGCTCGCCCAGCGGGTTTGCCGGGTTGGTGCCCATTCCGGACGTCCATTCGCAGACGGAGCCGGCCATGCCGATGAGGCCGGCGCGGGTGCGGTCGGCGGTCTGCGAGGTGACGGGTGCCCACGGGCCGGGCGGGATCGCGGCAGGTGCTTTTTCATCCATGGTGAGCGCGGCGAACCATTCTTCCTGGGTGGGCAGGCGGGATTTTTTCCACTCGGCGTAGGCGGAGGCGTCCCACCAATCGACGCCGATGACTGGGGAGTCGAGCGTGACCGGCTGGTTCTGCCAGGTTCCATTTGCCTTGGCGGCAGCGAGCAGGGCGGGCCAGTCGGTGGGCTCATGGGAGGTTTTTTCGGCCGGTTGACCGGCGAGATCGAAGGTGCGCTCGCGATTGTCCTTGGCGAGCATGCCGAGGGTTTCGAGGAATTCGGCGTATTGGCCGATGGTAACTTCGTTCGCGGAAATGCGGAAGGCGGGGAGCGTTCCTTCAGTGCCGTCGGGCGTCGGGTGTTTTCCTGCAGCCACGGCGAGCGGGCCGGGCAAGCTGACGCGCGGCGGCGGCGGCGAAAGCGGCGGCCGCATGGTGAAGGCGATGGCAGCGATGCCCAGAAGCACGATGCCGGTGCCGACCACGATGAGCGCGCCGGTATGTGATTTCCCGCCGCGGGCACCGTCCTGGTGGGGCGGGACGATGGACAGGGGGTCGGCGAGCTGGTGCTCGATCTGCATGCAGAAATCCCGGACCTGGCCCCAAGTGATCGGGGCTTCGATGCCCTCGCCGCGCATCCAGCTGAAGAGCGTGAGCATGCGGGTGGCTCCGGGCTGGCCCTCGGCGACGAGCGGGACCATCGCATTCCCGAGGTGGACCACGTCGCGGACGGATTCGTCCTCGGCGCGGGGTCCGGCGATGGCGAGGTTTTTCAGGCGGATGACGCCGTGCTCGTCGAGGTGCACGGCGTCGAGGCCCATCGGCGAGGTCGAGTGGCCGAGCGTCTCGTGCTGGAGATGGGCTTCTGAAACGCGGCGCAGGACGTGGGCAAGTTGCTCGGGTTGAAAGGGTTGCCGCGCCTTTTCGCGCTCGGCAAGAGTGACTCCGGGCAGGAGTTCGTGAGCGTAGAAGCAGCAGCCGGGCTCGGCGACGGCCTCGTAAACCGAGCCGATCAGCGGGTGGTCCACGGAGGCCTTGGCACGGACATTGGCGAGAAACGTGTCGCGGTGCTCGGACTGGTCCTCGCGGAGTTCATCGAGCAGGACCTTCCGGGAAACGGAGATTTGTTCGGCGAGCCAAGTGCGGGTGAAGGCGTTTTCAGCGAGAAGTTCCGTGAGGCGGTATTCGCCCAAATGGCGTTCTTCGGAGGCTGAATTCATGGGGCGGGGTGATATCACTTGCTCGGGAGCGGCGGCAGAAGCGGGAGGCTGGGGTCGAAGCCGGGTGGCAGCGAGTCCTGGAATTCCGGCAGCACCGGATCGCCGTGGTTTACGGAGGCGGCGCGCGGAATCTTCGCAGCAAGATCCCGTGGCCACGCCTGCACGTCGAGAATCTCGCCCTTGTAGAGCAGGGAAACGACCTGGCCGTAGTAAACGCGCGAGCCGAAAAGATGCTCGGTCTGGCCGTCCTGCTCGGGAATCACATAGGTCATCCGCAGGTTTTCCTCGCCGCCGGCCCAGTCGAAGGGCATCGATACCCACTGCTCGGTGACCCAGGATTTATCCTCCAGCTGGACGATTTCCCCCTTGGAAGTCCGGTTGAAAAAAGTCACCGAAATGGCGATGTCCTCCACATCGATTTCATCCGTCGGAGCCTTCTGCACCGGAATAGTCAGCACGACTCGCTGGCCTTGTTCGTCCTTCGGATCGTTGAAAATGCGGACCCGGCCGAGAGCGAGTTTGCCCATCATGGCGTCCGGCTGCTCGAAGCCGTCGCGCAATTTGCCGGCCGCGAGTTCATAGAGTTTGCCCGCTCCGGACACGCCCATTTGGAAAACCTTCTCATAATGCGCGGCGGCGGTGTCGAAAACGCCCATCTGCTCGTGGACCAGGCCGAGTTCGTAATGCACGCTCGGATCGCCCGGGGATTGGGAAAGCGCTTCTTCAAGTTTCACGATGGCCAGGCCCATGTCGCCAGCCACGCGGGCTTGACGGGCTTCATTCACCATCCGCTCCGAGCGCGGATCGCCGACTTGCGGAACCACCACCGGCGTGGGAGCCGGCAGCGGGCGGGATTCCACCGGAGTCACTGGCACCGGCAGCGGCGGACGGGAAACGACGGATGAAGGATCCGCCGCAGCATTGGGCACGCGCACGGCGATGAGCTTGGGCACTTCCTTGATCACCACACGCACTTCGCGGGATTCTTCGAAGCGGGTGGCAAGCGCCAAGCCCGCTACGAGCAACTGCGCCATGGCCACCAACGCCAACGCCCAGCAGGAAAACGCGAAGACCGGCAGTCGCGGCGCAGGCAGAGGATTGGGTTTCTCGGATACCATGGGCCGAAGTTGCCGTTCCGGCATCCCCTTGTCAATTCGCCGGGAAAATCACTTCCTGACCGGCAGCCGGACCGCGGCCGAACTTGTCGCCGATGTCCTTGCTGGTGACGAAGAGCATCAGCGAAATCAGGGCCAGCGCGCAGGCGGTCTGGAGGATTTCCAAAGGCTTGGCTTTCACCGGGCGACCGAAGATTTTCTCAAGGATGGCGAGGGTGATGTGGCCGCCGTCGAGCACCGGGAAGGGCATCATGTTGAGCACGGCGAGGTTCACGTTGAAGAGCACCATGAAGGCCAGGATGCGCCGCCAGCCGTTTTCCATTTGCAGCAGATCGTACTGCAAGGTGGCGATGCCGACCGGGCCGCTGAGGTGGCCGATGCCGATGCTCGAGTCCGGCGCTGCCACGCTGGCGATGGTCGTCCACATCATGCGCAGGCTGTCGCCGACTTGCTTGAAGGGTCCGGGATGGACGATGCCTTGGTTTTGAAAGGGAGCGCTGTAGAAGCCGATCCCAAGCATCGGCCCCTTGTCGGGCGGCGACACGGGAACGACGGGCGTGGCTTGCAGATTCATCAGTTTTCCGCTGCGGAAAATCACGAAATCGATCGGCTTAGCTCCGGTCGCCTTGACGAATGCCACCGCATTTTCGCTGTCCTTGAATTCCTGGCCATTCATCGAGATCAGGTGGTCGCCCTCCTTGAAGCCGGCTTTTTCCGCCGGGCTGCCCTTGGCGATGGATCCCAGTTCGATGTGGTCGATCTCCGGTCCGATGCCGACCTGGCGCAAGCCACCGCGCTGGAACCACTTGGTTTCCTGAGTCTGGAACTCGGAAACAAGATTCAGGGGGGCCGGGGCACCGGGACGCTCCACCGTGAACTCGATTTGCTGCCCCTTACTCAGGATGATGTTCTCGGTGATGCTGTCGAGCGAGCCGGCGAATCCGTCCACCGGATGGCCGTTGATTTTGACAATTTTGTCACCTGGCAGAATCCCCGCCTTGGCTGCGGGGCTGTTTTCGACGACCTCGCCGACGATCTGGGTCGGGATGAAATCCTTCGGTTTTCCGACACCCCAGACGACGACCGCAGAAAGCAGCGCAAGCAGCATCGAGAAAAGCGGACCGGCGAAGGCGACGATGATTTTATCCAGCGGCGTGATGGGCGGAAGTGGTTTGCCATCTTTGTTGCCGCCTTCGAGTGCCTCCATCGGAGCCATTTGCGGCAGCGCGACGAAGCCGCCCGCCGGGATCCAGCCGAGGCCGTATTGCACGCCGTTGACTTCTTTTTTCCAAATCGGCGTGCCGAACCAGATCTGGAACCGGTCGATTCGCAAGCCGCGCCATTTCGCGGCGAGGAAGTGCCCCAGCTCGTGGACAAAAATGATGATGTTGAAGATCGTGAGGACGACGGCAATCAACAGAATGACCTGCAGGATGGTGAAAATGACGGACATGGGTGGGGTAGGAACGCTGGAACCTTAGCGATGCCGGACCTTCAGGCAAGTTCATTAAAATTTACAAAAAATGTTACCTGCCGCGGTTCATATCCCGACTCGTCAGGCAACTGGGCATCGAACTTTTTTGTGAGAATCTCCGGTGACCGGCCCATTCCATTCAGAAGTCATGTCCCGGCTTCGCTTTCATAACCCATCATGAAATCCCGAGTGCTCTCCACCACCTGCCTAGCCGGCGGACCCATGACTGTAAATCAGTCCCCGCGTCGGGTGTATCAACGATGCCTCGCAGCCCTGTTATTGCTGACGGGCCTCGTCTCCGCCGAACCGAAAAGTCCGCCGAACATCATTGTCATCCTCAGCGACGATGTCGGCTGGGGCGACTTGGGTTGCTATGGCGCCACCCAGATTAAAACGCCCAACCTGGACGCCCTCGCCCGCGACGGGATGAGATTCACCGACGCCCACGCCTCGGCTTCCGTCTGCACACCCACCCGTTTCTCGCTGCTCACCGGCCAGTATTCGTGGCGGGTGAATGCCGTCGGTCTCGACAAGGGTGTGGCGAATGGTGACTCACCGCTGCTCATCCCCGTCGGTGCCGTCACCCTACCGAAGATCCTGAAATCCGCAGGCTACCGCACCGCGGCGGTGGGAAAATGGCATCTCGGCTTTGGCAACTCGAAGCCGGATTACAACAAGGATCTCTCCCCCGGGCCGCTGGAAATCGGCTTCGATGAGTTTTTCGGATTTCCCGCCACCAACGACCGGATTCCCACCGTTTTTGTGCGCGACCATCGGGTGCTGAATCTCGATCCCAACGACCCCATTGAATACACCTTTCAAGCGCCGACTGATCCCGACAGTCCTTTGAAAAAGTTTTCTTCCGGCGGCCAGCGCATCGGCTGGGTTTCCGGCGGCAAGGCGGCGCAATGGAAGGATGCCGAACTCACGGATAGATTCACCCGGGAAGTGATCGCCTTCGTGGAGCGCAATCAGAAAAATCCGTTTTTCCTCTACTACTCGCCGCAGAATGTGCACGCGCCCGCCATTCCAACTCCCCGCTTCGCCGGGTCCACCGACTTGGGCAAACGAGCCGACACCCTCGTCGAACTCGACTGGTCCGTCGGCGAATTGATGAAAACCCTCGAGCGCCTAGGCCTGGCAGAAAACACCCTGGTGATCTTTTCCAGCGACAACGGAGCTTACGTCATGGATGAAAAGGGACATAAGCCAAACGGTCCGTGGCGAGGGGAAAAATCGCAGTTGTGGGAAGGTGGCCATCGCGGGCCGCTCATCGCCCGCTGGCCCGCACAAATCCCACCCGGTGTATCTAACGAGCTGGTGAGCCTCATCGACCTGCCCGCCACCGCTGCCGCGATCGTAGGAGCCAAACTCGCCGCCGATGCCGCGCCTGATAGTTTCAACCTGCTTCCCACCTTGCTCGGGAAAACCAACCCGCATCCCCGGGACCACCTGATCCTCATGAGCGGCAAGGGCGACCTCGCCATCCGCCAGGGGAGCTGGAAATACATCCCGGACCTGAGGACTGCTAACGGCTGGAAAAGTGGGGCCAGCAAGAATTCAGAAACCCCGGCCAAGCCAGGACTCTACAACCTGGAAAACGACAAAGGTGAAGTCACCAACCTCAGTGCCGAGGAGCCGGAAGTTTCAAAACGCCTCGCCGGGCTGCTCGAAAAAGCCCGTGCGACTCCGGTCACCCGTCCCCAGTGAGCCAACACGTGCAATTTCAAAAATCTCCACTCCCTCGCTTCCTGCGGGTCATTGCACTGACACGGCTCGTGGCACTTTCACTAATCGCATCGGCGCAAACCGCACCGGCCGCGACGATCGGAATTGGCGATGTGACATCAGCTCTCGGGCCGACGTTTTTCGTCGATGACGCGGCGATCGGCGGAGGCGACGTCACGATCGCACAAGCGGCGGTGCAGACTTACAACCGGAGTTTCGCCGGGCTCTTGAACGTCAACCAAGGGCGGTCGCGTGTCACTCTTTCCGGCTTCGGATTCGCGACGGCAAATGTCGCTAGCGAAAACACGGCCACCAGCATCACCCTGACATTCACCTACCTCGGCATGGACGAGGCGGTGGGTGGCGGCGATGATGTGAGCATGGGGTCGGTGACAGGAGCGTATGTGTTTTCCACCAACGGCGAATACGTCTTCGCCTTCGACACGCCCGTCACGGCGGATCTCGACATCACCGGCACTCGCTTCCTGATTCAGGTGGCTCCTGTCAATGGCACCAGCGATGGCAAGGTGCGTTTCAAAACAACCAATGCGTCAACCGGCCCTCTCACCTACGAATCCACCAGCGGCCCGAAATTCAGCGTCGCCGGCATCGTCGCGCCGCAGCGGGTGAACTTGGCGAAATTCCAGCCCGCCATGACCAGTTCCGCCGCTACCTATCGCCTCGCGTCCTACCTCACCGACGGCCATACCGGCAACGAAAACCGCTGGCAGAGTTCGGGCAACGGACAACACTGGGCACGGGTGGACTTCCCTTTTCCGATGGAAATCGGCAGCGCACAGGTCTTCACCGGTGTGGATGACACCAACGCCCAGACAGCCTTCCGAATCCAGTATCTCAACGGTACCTCATGGGTGGACGCGCCCGGCGCGGTGATCACCGGAAATAACAACATCGAGCGCAACATCGTTTTCACCACTCCCGTCACGGCCTCCGCGTTCCGGGTTTTCAGCAACGACAACACCTTGCGGGTCCGCGAACTGGCCTTGTATCCGCCAAATGGTAGCAGCGGTTTTCCGCTCGGCACCGATGTAACATTGAACCTCGCCGAACAGCGCCCCGCGACCGCGACCGACCGCTCCCCCGGCAACTTCGCGCTGCTCGCCGTGGACGGCCGGGTCAACGAGGCCTCGAAATGGCAGACGTCCAACGCCGGCATCCAGTCGCTCGAAATTGACCTCCGCGTCAGCACCAAGATCGGCAGCGCCCATCTCTATTCCGGCTCCTCCGGGGTGGTGCCGCTGGCGGCCTTCGAGCTCAAATACTGGAACGGCTCCGCATGGCAGGCCATCCCCGGCGCAGCAGTCACCGGCAACGCCTCGCCCGCCCTCGTCATCCCCTTCACCACCCCCGTCACCACCAGCAGGCTGTTGCTCGAGTTCACCAATCCCGGCACCACCTCGGTGCGCGAGTTGTGCATCTTCCCCGCAAACCGCAGCAATCTCGGCTACCCGCTCGGCACGGGCGTCACCGGCCTGCCGCCCTTGACCGCCAAGTTCGACGACTACCGCGATGCCTTCCACCTCATCACCAACGCCGCCGCCGGCCAGGCAATCGCCGTGAGCAATGGCGTGCCCACGCTGAATCAATCCAGTCTCACGCTTGCTGACAGGCAGTATCAAATCCTGCTCAACCTCGACAACGGCACCTACCGCCTCCGCAACCGCGCCACCGGTCTGTGTCTCTCCGGTGCCCGGATGTCCAAAGCCCCCGGCGCGCCCCTTCTCGATGCGCCCTACGCCGCCCTGCCCGACCAGGACTGGATCCTCTCCCGGACCAGTGCCACCCACTTCTGCCTGATCAACCCGTGGAGCGGGCTGGCCATCGACACGCAAGGCGGAGCCACCGCTCCCGGAACCCCGCTCGTGCAGAACGTCCGCAACGGCTCCGCCACCCAGAATTGGCAGATCAGCATCTCCACCCACTCCCCGAAAAAGGGCGTGGGCGGAACCACCGTGGCCACCGCGACGAACACCAACTGGGCCTACAACTGGGGGCTGGCCAACTCCACCCCTCTGCCTGCTGGTGCCCTGTTCCACCCCATGCAGTGGGGCAATTTCAACTGGAATTTCGACACGACCGCCGCCTCGACCTGGAGCTCCTCTTCCGACTGGCGCACCGCCGGCCACCCGCTTCACCTGCTAGGCTTCAACGAGCCGGACAAGGTCGATCAATCGGGAAACTCGCTCGATCTCGAAAATACCAATACCGAGGATTTCAGCCCGACCCGCTCGATGAACACCGCCGTCACGCTCTGGCCCAGACTCCTGGCCATGGACATGCCGCTGGTCAGCCCGGTCCCCGCCGGCATGAGCAACGGCTGGCTGGCGGATTTCTACACCAACGCCAACACCCTCGGCTACCGCGTGGACTACACCGCCCTTCACTTTTACCCCGGCCCCAGCGGCGGCTCCGCCACCAACCTGATCAACTCGTTGCTCTCGGGCTATAACACCTGGGGTCGCCCGGTCTGGCTCACCGAATTTTCCTTCGTAAACTGGAGTGGCACCGGCACTTGGACCGAGGAGGACAACTACAACTGCCTCGCCGAGTTCATCTGGCGTGCCGAGAGCCTGCCGTGGCTTCACAAATACGCCCTGTTTGTTTTCAGCGAGGCCGGTCCGGACAATCCTAACAACCCGCCCTCACCCGCCCCCGAAAATCCGTGGAGCCCGGTTGGCCCGCGCTCGAATGCCATCGATCTGGATGGCAAGCTCACCGCCTTCGGCAAACTCTACTCGGCGTGGGACGGCGACGCCACCATTCGCCCCGACAAGAGATACTTCATTCACAACAAAAGCACCCGCAAGCGCCTCGCCAGCAACCCCGGCCAAAGCACCGCCGCCGCCCGCAACATCCGTAACGACACCCCGGTCACCCACTGGACCCTCGTCCCCGCCGGTGCCAGCAACCGTTATCATCTCGTTTCGCAAAACGACGGCCGCCGCTTGAGCACCAACGGCACCACCGTGGTCCTCGACCCCGCGGGATTCACCGGAAGTGCCGTCGAGTGGTATCTCACGGAGGACCAGCACGGCTGGCACTACCTCGACCACCCCGCCACTTCCAAGCGGCTGAAAATGACCTATGACAATTCGACCTCCGCGCCCACCTACACCCTGGTGGCCACCTCCGACATCACGGACTCCGTGCAGTGGCGCTTCATCGTGCCCATGCCCCCGCCAGCCTGGTCCGGAACCACCAGCACCAACTGGACCGTCGCCGAGAACTGGGCCACCGGCACCGTCCCGTCCACCGGCGAGCAGGTGATTTTCGACAGCTCCTCGACCACGAATTTAGGAACCATCCTCAACCAGAACTTCGACCTCGCCGGCGTCAGCGTGAAGAACCCCGCCGGCGCGGTTTCCATCGGCGGAACCCACACCCTCGGCCACGGCGGCTTCGATCTCTCCGCCGCCACCCGGGACCTCACCCTCACCACGCCGGTCCTGCTGAGTGCTATCCAAAACTGGAACATCGGCGCCGGCCGGACCCTTTACGTCAACGGCGGTGTCTCAGGCGCGTCCGCACTCAACATCGCCGGCGCGGGCCGCGTCTCCGCCGGCGCTCCCATCGCTCCCACGGTGGCCATCACCATCGCCAGCGGCGGAACCTTGAAAACGGGCGTCTCGGGCGTGCTCGCCAGCGGGGCCGCCGCCCTCAGCCCCGCGATCAACGGCACCCTGGATCTGAACGAAACCACCCAATCCATCAACGGCCTCAGCGGCACCGGCGTCATCGACAACACGCGCGGGGCGGCCGTTCTAACCGTCGGCGGCAACGACGTCACCAGCACCTTCGGCGGCACCTTCCAGAACACCAGCGGCACGCTCGCCCTGATCAAAACCGGTGCCGGAAACCTCACCCTCACCGGCAACAACACCTACAGCGGAGGCACCACCCATAACGGCGCGGGCGGCATCTATCCGAAAACCGACACCTCTTTCGGTGGCGGCCCGGTCGTGATGAACGCCGGAACCCTTTACGCCACGGGCGGCGCCTACACCTTCGCCAACGCCCTCACCCTGAACGGCGGCATCCTCCGCGTCGGCGGCGGTGCCGGACGCTCCATCAACTGGAGCGGGCCGGTCGCCGTCACAGCGGATTCCACTCTATCCGCGGACGGCAGCACGTCGGGCATCACGCTATCCAACACCGTGACCATGTCCGGGTTCACGCTCACCTCGTTCGCCGGTGGTGGCTCTCTGGGCAACACCATTTCCGGCCCCGTCACCGGCAACGGAACTGTCATCGCAAATGGAGGCCCGCTCGATTTGAATGCCTCGAATTCATTCAACGGTAGTTTCCGCTCCGCCCTCGGCATTCTGAAAATCGGCGACCCGCTCGCGATGCAGAACGCCACCCTCGACATGAACGCGGCCGACGCCGGCACCGTGAACCTGAACAACCTCAACGCCACGCTCGGCGCCCTAACCGGCTCGCGCAATCTGGCCCTGGGCAGCGGCACCGTTTCCATCGGCAACAATGGCTTGAGCACCACCTACAGCGGCGTCCTGAGCGGCAGCGGTTCGTTGGTGAAAACCGGGACCGGCACGCTGACGCTCTCGAACACGAACAACTACACCGGAGCCACCCGCGTGAATGCCGGCACCCTGGCCCTCGGCGCAGGCAACGTCCTCCCCGGCACTGCGGTTTCTATCGGAAACGCCACCTTGGACGCGGCCATCTTCACCGACACCGTCGGCACCCTGGATGTCACCGCCACCGCGAGAATCCATCTCGGCACCGGTGCCGCACTCGCCTTCGCCAACAGCAGCGCGATCGACTGGACCGGCGGCACGCTCGATCTAACCGGCACCTTCGTCCCCGATGTTTCCCTCCGCTTCGGCACCACCAGCAGTGGCCTGACGCCCGCGCAGCTTGGCCTCATCACCGTGAACGGCGGCAGCGGCCCCTTCGTCCTCAATGCCAGCGGATTCCTCGCCGTCGCCAGCACCGCTCCCTACGACCTCTGGAAGGCCCAAATGACCAGCGGCCTGGATGGGCGCACCCAAGACGCCGATGGCGACGGCTTCACCAACCTTTAGGAATTCCTCTTCGGCAGCTCCCCGATCACCGGCAACGGCTCGCTAATGACCGCCACTGCCAGCGGCAACAATTTGGTCCTTCGCTGGCTGCAACTTGAAAGTGGCGCATCCTACGCGCTCACCCAAAGCTCCACCCTCGCGGACGGTTCTTGGGTCCCCGCAACGCCTGCTCCGATTCTCGATCCCGATCAAACCGGCGCACCCGCCGGCTACAATTACCACACCGCGACCCTCCCGACCGGCAGTGAAAGAATGTTATTCCGAGTCATGGGCGTGGAGAACTGAGGGAGGCACCACACTCATGTGGTGATGGCGAATGAGGTGGCGATCCCCCGTGCGGAGCTCTTCCCATCGGCCCCACATCCGCCAACACGACAAAAGTGTCGTGGCTCCTCAGCCGCCACGGGCTTCAGGGCACCTGCGGCTTCAGCTCCGTCTTGCCGTCCTTATCCACAGGGTAGAGCGCATGGTGTTGTTCGAGCGCGGCGGCGAGGCCGCCCATCATCCGGCTGAGTTCCTCGGGTTTGCTCGCAGCGAGGTTGTTCTGTTCGAACGGATCCTCCTTAAGATGATAGAGCTGATAGCGGGAATTTTCCGAATTTTTCGAGGGCACGTAATGATAGATCACCTTCCACTCGCCATCGCGCCAGGTGGTGAAATACTCGCTGCGATGCGCATGCGGGTAGTGCATGAGAAATTGTTCCTTGCGGCCGGGATCGGGTTTTCCGGTGAGCAGGGTGTCGAGCTTGATGCCGTCGACGGTGTGGTTGTTCGGCGGCTGGATGCCTGTTAGCTGGAGAACGGTGGGAAACAAATCCTGGACGGCGGCCTGCTGGCCCTGGACGGCTCCGGCGGCAATGGGGAGTTGTTTCTGGAAGGCATTTCCCGCGTCCGGCTTGGCCCAGGCGACGATGAGCGGCGCGCGCGTGCCGCCTTCATAGTGGGTGGCCTTCATGCCACGCAGCGGAGCGGAGGAAGCGGCTTCGTGCGGATCGCCGAGCGGTGCGTCGCTGCCATTGTCGCCGAGGAAAAAGATCAGCGTGTTTTCCGCGACGTCGAGTTTTTCCAATTGGTCCAGCAGGTCGCCGAGTGACTTGTCCATGCCCTCGATCAAGGTGGCGAAGGCCTGCGCCTTGGCGTTTTTCCCGGAGTCCTTGTAATGGGCGGCGAAGCGGGGATCGGAGTCGAACGGCGAGTGGACGGCGTAGTGGGCGAAGTGGAGGAAGAACGGTTTGCCGTCTTTGACCGCCTCTCCGATCCGCGCGTTGGCTTCGAGCGTGAGCGCCTCGGTTAGAAAAGTTTCCGTGCCGTGGTATTTATCCAGATGCGGAACCCCGAAGGATCCGACCTTCTTGAGCGCGCCGTAATTTTGCGTTCCGTAATAACTGCCAGGATGCCCGTGGGCGCCCCCGCCGACGTTGATGTCAAAGCCGAGACGGGTCGGGTCCGCCCCCTCGGAATTGACCGGACCCAGATGCCCCTTGCCCACGTGAATCGTGCGGTAGCCCTTGCCGCGCAGCAGGGCCGGAAGCGTCACGTCGGACTTTTTCAGCCCCTGCCAGTTCCACTGCGGCGGGCCTTGCGGGCCGGCATTGTCCTTCGCGGGGTTGATCCAGTTCGTCGTGTGGTGGCGCGCGGCGTTCTGACCGGTCAGCATCGAAGCACGCGAGGGCGAGCAGACGCTCATGGCGCAGAAGCTGTTGAAGCGGATCCCGCGCCCGGCGAGGCGTTCCATGTTCGGCGTGCGATAGAAATCGTTGAGCGGATGGCGCTGCGGCTTGCCGGAGGCATCGGTGAGAAACGGCACGGAGGTGTCCATCACGCCCATGTCGTCGACGAGTACGATGATGATGTTAGGTTGGTCCGGGGCGGCTTGAGTGACGCAGGGGAAGCAGGCGAGGAGGAGCCAGAGAACGGGGTTTTTCATCATTTGGGAAACGGGTTGGGTTATGAGGATACGTCCGGCGGGCGGCCACGGTTTCAATCGACCTTGAAGGGCACGTTGGCGGTGGCGGCGTGGCCCTTGCCGTCCCTGACCCACACATGCAGCCGATAGATGCCGGCCTTGCCAGGTGCGACGACCGAGACGCGGTCTCCCGCGGCGCTGGCGATCGCGCCGTCCACCGCCGCGGGCATCGGCGGGCGGTCAGCCGAGTGGTGGCCTTCCATCTCCGGCAGCAGCGACCAGTGCCAGACGAGCGCGTCGCCATCGGGATCAGTTGCCTGAACGCTCGCGTCGAAGGTCGCGCCGGGCGCCACGGGCGATTTCGGTCCACCTCTCAGGCTCTCAATCGCCGGGGCTTGGTTGGCAGGGTGGGTGTCGGACCACATTTCCTGAAGCGTGTCGGCAGTAGCGGTGGACTCGTCCTCGTGGGTGAAAATCCCGAACCAGGTTGCCGTGGCTTCGAACTTCCAACCCCAAACAAAGATATAACTGCCGAGACAGCCGCCGCCCGAGGTGATCACATTCTGATAGGCCTTGCGGATCATCACCGCCTTTTCCGAACTCGTCTGCTCAAGGGGCGCGCCGAAAGTGGTCTTCGGGACCTCCCAGAATCCGCGCGGTCCCCACTCGGTGAGCATCCACGGACGTTTCCACCCGAGCTCACCCAACTGCCGCCGCAGGCTGAAGATGGCGCCGTAGGTGTTGATGCCCACGTAGTCGAGGTGCGGAGCGTGGGCGTCCATGCCGGCGGCCTTGGCCGGATTCATGCCGGCAATGGCGGTGAAGGTCGGGTGCGCCGGATCAAGCTCGCGGACAAGCCGGGCGAGCCGGTCGAGTTGCCGCCAATACGCGGCATTCGTGCCGTCGCCCTCGACCTCGTTGCCAAGGCCCCAGGCGAGCAGGGCGGGATGGTCGCGATGGAGCATCACCTGCTTGCGGACGCGCTCGGCCTGCTTGTCGCAGTGATCGGTGTTTTCATAGGAAAACCATCCGGCCTCAGGCTCCAGCCAGAGGCCGGCGCTCACGGTGAGTCCCAGGCTTTCGGCGTGATCGAGGGTGGCGCCCAGTCCGTGAGTGTCCCAAGTGCGGATCGAGTTGGCACCGCGGGCGGCGAGTTGTTCGAGGCTGCCCCTGCCGCCGGCACCTTTGACGAAATAGGGCTGGCCGCCGCGCGTCATGCCGGTGGCCGCGTCCACCCGCACCGGGATGGCGGTGGGCGGCGGCGGACTGTCAGCCAGACCGGCCTCGCGGCAGCCTGTCAGCATCCCGGCGAGGGTTACGGGCAACGCCAGAAGTCTGAGGAGTTTGCGGGATGAAGACGGCATGAAAGGATGGATTGCAAATTTTACGGAAATTCGCGATTCTCGCAGTCTGCCATCAGGGCGAAATTGAGAATCCCGTATCCGACATGCATAGGCCGGAGCTTCTCGAATCTCACACGAATGCAAAAAACCCGGGTGATGAGAAAAAATCGAAAGATCGCCGCCGCCGCGGCATAAACGCTGTGATGGACGAAAAGGAAATCGCCGATGTGCTGCGGACCGTGCTCGCGGGGAATTCCCAGGAGTTCTCGCGCCTGGTGGGCGAATTCGGGCTCTCGGTGCGCTCGTTTATCCACGCACGGGTGCAGAATTCGGCGGATGCCGAGGATCTCGCCCAGGAAACATTCATCGCGGCATTCCGCGGACTGTCCAAGTTCCAGACCGGGCAATCCTTCGAGGCATGGCTGATCGGCATCGCCAAGCACCGCGTGCTCGGCCATTTCCGGTCGACCGGCCGCCGCCACAAGGCGAACGAGCGGTTCCGCGAGGAATGCCTGACAAGAATCGAGATCGAGCTCGGCGAAATCGAGAGAGAAACCGGCCGCGACCCGCTCAAACACCTGATGGACTGCGTCGAGAAGCTGCCGGAACGCATGCGGCAGTTGATCCGCGCCCGCCTGCGGGGTGAGGACGGCTCGATGGCGGCCAAGCTCTTGAACACCACGCGCGGCGCGATTTACATGCTCCAACTGCGCGCCAACCACCAGTTGAGGGAATGCATGATGAAAGGATCACCATGAAACCGGAAACCACTCTTGCCAAACTCCTCGAAGGCTGGCTCGACGGCGGCCTGTCGGATGCCGAGCAGTCGGACCTCCTGCGGCTGCTCGACGAGGATCCCGCGCTGCGGCGCCGGTTCGCCGAGCAGGTCGCCACGCTCGGTGCGACCCGGGCCGCCGCGGACGCGAATCCACGCTGGCTCGCCTTGTTCGATGCCTTGGATCTCGCGGATGATAACGAGGCACAGACGTCTTCGTTTGCCTCCGTCACCATGAGCCGGATCGAATCCGTCCAGCACCGCTCGTGGCACTCGCGTAACGCCGTCTGGGGCCTTGCCGCCGCGGTGGCGCTGCTGCTGGCGGGTGGATTTATGCTCATGACGCGGCAGGCAAGCCCGGTCGCTCCGGCACTCGCCGGAACACCCACCGAACCTGCCGAACCTGCCGAACCTGCCGAACCCGCCGACATTTCGGCCGTGGCGGTGGTCATCGGCACCTCCCCGGAAGCTGGGTTCGAGACGGGTTCCTATCTCAAGCCTGGAGTCATCTCACAAACCGAAGGGTGGATGACCTTCCAGACACTCAATGGAGTTTCCGTCACACTCGATGCCCCCTTCGAGGCGTCGCTGCTGAGCCACGACCGCGTCCTCCTCACCAAAGGGCGGGCCAGAGTGCGCGTGCCGGAAGGCGCCGAGGGCTTCAAACTGGAATCCCCTGCCTTCGATGTGGTGGATCTCGGCACCGAGTTCGCGGCCTTAGTGCATGCTGATGGCACCGGCACCTGCCGGGTTTTCGAGGGCAAGGCGGACGTCTCACTCCTCGATTCCATCGGTGAGGTGAAACGCACCCAGCAACTCGTCGCCAATGAATCGGTCCGGATCAGTCCGGCCAGCCAGACCATGCTTACAATCGAGGAATCGGGTGACTCCTATCCGGAAATCAAACAGCCTCTGCGCCCAAAGCTGAACATTCCGTCATCTTATGCCACGGACGTGATGGCCATGGGTCCGGTGGGATACTGGCGTTTCGAGTCGATTCAAGACGCCAAGGTCGCCAATGAATTGCCGGGCGCCGTCCCCTTGCAGGCAGTCGCCAACGCCACGATCACCGCCGAGGAAGGCGGGAACCACTCGGGCGACCTGAGTCACCGGGTTCAGACGGAGTTTTTCCAAATCCCTAGCAAAACGAAAACAATGCTGGAGGGAGATTTTTCCATCAGTTTGTTCGCGCAGTTTTCGTGGCTGCAGAATTTCGCGCTGATCTCCGCGTCGCGATACGATCTTGGCAGCCAGGGCCACTCGTTCGTCTTGCAGTCTTATGCATCCTTTCGCAGGTTCGGCTTCAGCGGCACTGGCCTCCATGCGGCGCTGCGGGACCCACCCGCCTGGGACGGTGGGGTCGAGGTTTACGGGAACATGCAGGTTCGCCCGCTTCACTGGCATCACATCGCTGCCACCCGCAACCGGGACGTGGTCACGCTCTATCTCGATGGCGTGGTGGTCGCTCGTGAACCTGCGGGGGCCATGCCGTTGGACAGCCGCATGATTTTCGTGGGCCGCCTGAACGGAAATCTCGACCAATCCCGGATGGAAGCACGCGGACTCGTCGGTCACATCGATGAATTGGCGATTTTCCCCCGCGCGCTCTCGGACGATGAAATCCGCCGACTCGGCAGTCCTTGATAATACCCGGCGCGGAGACGAAATCCCAGATCAGTAAACCACTTATTTTATGAAACACAAAAAGACCCAATTACACGTTTCACCGAAGAGCGACGGAATTGCCCGAGGCTTCACCCTGGTCGAGCTGTTGGTCGTGATCACGATCGTTATCGTCCTTGCCGCCCTCGTCGTTGTCATGACCGGCAAAATCAAGCAAAAGGCCTACCAAGCGAAGGCGCTCAGTCCGTTGAATCAGACGAGCATGGCTTGCATGGCTTACTCAATGGAAAACAACGGCGATCTTATGACCGTGAACTTCCAAGGTTCTCCGCGAATGAACGGCAAATGGGTTACTGGCAGCTTCTGGGGAGCAATCGCGCCAAACCTATTCTCCGATCTTGATTTGAAGAACGACACTACGTCCTCCAAAGCTCTCAATCGGGCCGTGACCTCATTTTTCGGCACGCAGGACAATCTGATGAAGGGAACCTTTCAGGGCGAAGGGGTTGGTGCCATCTCCGACACGTGTTCCTTTGTTCCATTCGCGTTTAATACTAATGTCACCGATTGGAATAAATACCTCAAAGTTTCTCAGTACGACGATCCAAGCAAGATCATCTACATGACCTATGGCTGGGCTTCATTTACGAAGGTAGACGGTAATAAATACGCACCCCTCCCGAAGACGAAACCAGAGCGCACCAATAAGATCGACTGGTTCCCAAGTAAGACAGCAGCCTTTGTCTTCCTTGACGGCCATGTCGAGATCCTCAGCCCGCCTATTGCGGAAAGGCTTTTTGGCACCAAACCTCCAAATTGATTGTGGCCAGCGACGATGAGCTAAACCCGGTTTATGTCGGAACGGATTTGATGGGTGGCCGCACTCGCCGTCGCCATGACCGGAAAAATCAGGGCACCGGAAATTCGAATGAGCCGTCAGGCTACCCTCTAAAAATGCTCCGCATGCCGCTCTGTTTGCTGTGGTCGCTCCTGGCAGCCACCGCAGCTCCGCCCAACATCGTCCTGATCTATACCGATGATCTGGGATACGGGGACCTGGGCAGTTACGGCGCCACCACCATCAAGACACCCCATCTTGACCGACTCGCGGCACAAGGCCTGCGCTTCACCGCAGCCTACGCGACATCCGCCACCTGCACTCCATCGCGCTACGGCCTGCTCACCGGCAACTACCCGTGGCGCAGCAAGGGCGCCAAAATCCTATCAGGAGACGCCCCGTTGATCATTCCGCCGGGCAGTGCGACATTGCCGTCCATCCTCCGCAGCGCGGGCTACAGGACCGGCGTGGTCGGCAAGTGGCACCTTGGTCTCGGCACCTCCGACGAGCCGGTGGACTGGAATGCCGCGATCAAGACCGGCCCCAACCAAGTCGGCTTCGACCACAGCTTCATCATGGCCGCTACCGGCGACCGCGTGCCGAGCGTCTATGTGGAGAACGACCGCGTGCTGAACCTCGATCCGGCGGACCCCATCCGGGTCAGCTATCAGAAAAAAGTCGGAGACTGGGCGACCGGTCGCGAAAACCCGGATCTTTTGAAGTTCGGCGCCGATGACCAACACAGCGACACGATCACTAACGGTGTGAGTCGGATTGGTTTCATGACCGGCGGCAAGGCGGCGCTTTGGAAAGACGACGAACTCGGCGACCGCTTCACCGCCGAGGCTCTCGCATTCATCGAAAGGGAGAAAGCCAAGCCATTCTTCCTGTTCTTCGCCCTCCACGAGCCACACGTGCCGCGGGTTCCCGCTCCGCGCTACGCCGGGAAATCCCCGCATGGTCCGCGCGGTGACGTGATTGCCCAGCTCGACGACCACGTCGGTGCCGTCATGACCCAACTGGAGCAGCTCGATCTCCTCGATAACACCATCATCATCGTCACCGCCGACAACGGGCCGGTGCTTGGCGACGGATACGACGATGGCGCCCTAGCAAAAATCGGCGACCACAAGCCCGCCGGTCCCTACAGCGGCGGCAAGTATTCCAAACTCGAAGCCGGCACCCGCGTGCCGCTGATCATTTCCTGGCGTGGGAAAATCACCCCCGGCGTCTCAGCGGCGGCCAACTCGCAGATCGATTTCCTTGCTTCATTCGCCACCCTCGCCGGCCAACCGGTCCCCGCAGGTGACAGCCTCAATGCCATCGATGTCCTGCTCGGCAAATCGCAGGTTGGCAGGCCGTTCATCGTCCAGGAAGGCATCTCCGGTCTCGCCCTGAGGGCGGGCGATTGGAAATACATCCCATCCCACAAAGGGCCGGCGAAAATCAAAGAAATGCGCTCCGGCAACGATTCGCAACCGCAGCTCTATCACCTTACCGAAGATCCCGCGGAGACCCGCAACCTCGCCCTGACAAACCCGGAAAAACTGAAAGAACTTACCGCCATGCTCGCCGGGATCACCGCCGGTCAGCCCCCTCACAAAACCAACTAACCAATCATGAATCGCCGCCATTTCCTTCAGCTCGCCGCGCTCGCCGGACTTATACCGGTCCATGACATACAGGCTTCTGGGAAAACCACGCCTGGATCATCGAAAAAGGGTTTCTGCATCACCACCCGGTCTAAAGATTGGGAACGCGCCATTCAGGAACTCCGCGCCAAGTGGTACTATACCTGGAATCACCGCATCCCCGAAAACAGGCCGGAGAATGTGGAATTCGTCCCGATGATCTGGAAATACTACGGCAACGAGGAAACCGTGAGCAACGCCGCCAAGGCCGCCAAGGAAGCCGGCATCAACGAATTGTTAGGATTCAATGAGCCGGACCAGAAAAAACAGGCGGACATGACCGTGGAAGAAGCTCTGGCAGCCTGGCCGGTGCTTGAGCGGACCGGACTCAGGCTCGGAAGTCCCGGATGCGTGCATCCCGACAAGGAATGGATGAAAGCCTTCATGAAGGAAGCGGAAGTCCGCAAATTGCGGGTCGATTTCGTCTGCGTCCACTCCTACGGCGGGGCTGATGCAGGTTCGCTGGTCAAACGCTTGGAGCAAATTCACCAACTCTACGGCAAGCCGATCTGGATCACGGAGTTCGCCGTCGGTGACTGGACCGCGGAAAGCGTCACGGAAAACCGCTTCAGCCGGGACCAGGTCCTGCGGTTCATGGAGCAGGTTCTTCCACGGCTCGATCGCCTCGATTTTGTCGAAAGGTATGCATGGTATTCAGCTAAGCCGGATGACAAAGCCCTCGGCACCAGCGCACTTCTCGACGCCGAGGGGAAACTCACCCGCCTCGGTGAGTGTTACCGTGACGCATGATCCGGATTCCCGCGCCCGTCCATAGGCAGTTAGGTATTAGATCAACCGACAGTGGGGAATGCGCGCGTAAAAAAGCTTCGGTCAGGCGGCGACCTAACGATAATGCGTATTCACTGTATCGAGCCCGCAGGAATTATCCATGGGGTGAAACCCTACCTTTGCAGGCTATATAATGTTAGGCCGAAGATCGCTTGACTCCGGCCATTCACCCCCGAGGTTTCCGCACGCCTGCGGGAATGGACTCAAGTCGATTGAATCCGTCACTCGCCCAGGCGCAGCGGACCGGTCCTGCCGTTTCTTTCGGGGCCCGCCACCAGACACACGCTCATCAATACCAAATCACCGTCCGTCAAGCCCGCCGCCGCCATGTTGTTGGCGATCCTTTCCCACTCCGCGGTCCATGCAGCGGATCAGGACTCATCGGGCGGCACCTTGGGAATTTATTTCGAGAACGATCTCTTCGCCGGAACAGACGAGCACTATACCAACGGTGCCCAAATCAGTTGGGCCTCCCGGGACCTCGAACAATGGAGCGATAGTCCTTATGCCAATCCGCTACTCCCGTTGTTCAACATCATTCCTTATATCAACCAGAAGGACTATCAGAAAAACCTCATCTTTTCCTTCGGACAGAACATCTATACCCCGGTGGACACCGACGAAGCCGCGTTGATCGAGGATGACCGCCCCTACGCCGGCTGGCTATATTTAGGACTCGGCATCGTATGGAAGGATGCACGGGTGCGCAATTCACTCGTGCTCAACGCCGGCGTGGTTGGGCCGTGGTCCTACGCGGAAGAGACCCAGCGCAAGATCCACAACTTGCGCAATTTCGACAGTCCGCTGGGCTGGGACAACCAACTCGACAACGAGATCGGAATCACGCTCGGCTACGAACGCACCTGGCGGTTTCCCCGGGAAGTCAACCGCAGTGGCTTCGGCTGGGAAGTGCTACCCCACGCCGGGCTTGTGCTGGGTAATGTGAGGACCTTCGCCAACACGGGTACGGAACTGCGGTTCGGGCTGAACCTCCCCGACGACTTCGGCACCGCGGCGATCGGAACAAGCTCGACCACCTCCAATCCGGTGGACGGCTCGCAAGCCGCAGACCGTTCCCGCTTTGACCTCGGAATGTATTTATTCACCCGAGTCGATGGACGCATGGTGGGGCGGGACATCTTCCTCGATGGGAACACCTTTGACGAAAGCCACTCGGTCGACAGCAAACTGTTCGTCGCCGATCTGAGTGCCGGCGTGGCATTCAACATCAAGAACACCAAGATGGCCTATGCGTTGGTATACCGGACGGAAGAGTTCGACGGACAGGACGAAGGCCAGCTCTTCGGGACGATGTCGTTCAATTGGACCTTCTAACCTGCAGATTCAAAATCACGTCCGGGTCACTTGCCGTAGAGTATCGCCATCTCTTTCAGGATCGACTCGAGCAGCATATAGTATTCATCTTCCTTCATCTTGGATTTGCGCTGCCGGAGGGCGTCGATTGAGGCTTCGAGCTTCGCGCGTGCTTCCTTCGCTTGCGGTGATAGCGGATCGGCGGAGGCCGTGAGTAGATAGATTTCACGGGCAAGCGCACCATCTGAACCCACTTCGGAACGGAGGCCCTTGAATCGATCTGTGGACGTTGCTTTGCCATCGCCATTGTCGTCGATGACGGCATGTTCCTGAAGAACCCGCTGGGCGCCTTCGTAAAACGCGCGGGTGTTGGATGATGCGTAAAGCGTGGCTTCTAAAAGCGAGAGCGACCGGTCGAGATCAAGATCGGCAGCGGGGTCGGCGAGGGCGTCCGCGAATTTCCCTCCAAAGCGCGAATAGTTCCGTTCGCCGGGGCTGCGGGCGGCGCAGACGATCACGCGGTCTTTTCCGGCCAGAGGGGCGAGGAACGGATGACTGGCAGAAAAAAGATTGAGGATGACGAGTCGACGGGTGAACTGCTTGAGCAGCTCCCTCACGGCGGCGGGATCGATGTCCTTTCCACGTAGGTTGAAATTCGCGTTGCGCCCGTCAAAACTGCCGTGGCCGATCCAGACGAGCCACAGGTCGTCGCCGGTCTTGGGGAGCGCGGCGAGGGACTTTTCCAACAGCGGCAAGTCACCATCGGCGGATTCCTTTCCCACACCGATCGTCCGGACCTCTATGCTAGCCTGGGCGGCGAGATTCTGCCAGGCGGTGGCTTGGCGGCGGAATTCTGGCTCATAGTTCGCATCTCCCGGCTCGCTGACGACGATGAGCATGTCTCGCGCCGGCAAAGAAGCGGCGAGCGCTAACAAGAGAAATGTGACAAGGAGCTTCATGGGAGTTTTTTCCATCGGCGCAGCGACCATTCCCCGATGAAACACCCAAGCGCGGCGACGAGCCACGCGGATGTGTTCCACAACGGTTCGGAACGGGTTTCCTTCACCGGGATCGGTAGGTTTTTCAAACTGGCGACGAATTCATCGAGCCCGGAGGGTGTTAAGACGCGGCCGCCGGTCGATGCGGCGAGTTGTTCCATCGCGGGGATGTCCGGGCGGATCGCGAGGTATTCGTCGCGCAGTGCGTTGACGACCCAGCCGGCTTGCGCTGCGAGCGCTGGCTTGCCTTCGGTGGACCGGGTGGTGGCTTCCGCGAGATAGGGGCCGGGTTCGGTCGCGTTGTGAATGGCTTCGAGGGTTCCGCTCTTGGAAGGATGCGGACGGGGAGTGAGCTGGGTCCATGTCCCGTCGGGTCGCCGCACGCGCAGGTTGACGGCACCGGATTCGCGGGGTTGGAAATCCTCGCCTAGCAGCTCGGTGGTGATCGACTCGCCGGCGTCCGAGGACTCCGCTTTCACGGAAAGCGGGCGCGGCACGTCGGATAGAAGCCAGCGCGTCATTTGCCGCCAGGTCTTGTCCAGGTCTCGGCGGGAAGCCGGATTCTTCAGTCCCCAGCTCCAAAGATCGCCAATGGCGAGCACTGCGGTGTGCCCGCGGCCGTAGCGGCGGACGGCGAGCGCCGGGCTGGAGCCGTCGGCGGTTTCGAGTTTCCCGATTTCCATGGCTCCGGGGCGGATGTTAGCCAAGCGGTGGACGTTGCCAAATTCCGGCATCCGGTCGATCCGTTGCGCCTCTTCCTCTTCAGTCGCGCGCAGCCGTGCCCATGGTTCTAACCGGCCCTCCCGCGTCAGGTCGTAGCGGCCGGCAACGGGCGCTCCGGGCGGCGTGCCGGGGTCCAGATAGACCGGCAGCATTTCGCCGATCGGGGTGCCGTTGTAGCCACCAACGTCAAGCGACTCCATTCCGCCTAACATGATGACGCTGCCACCGCGCTCGGAGACGAAGCGCTGGAGCAGCCGTTGTTGCTCGCGGTCGAAAAAGGCGGCTTCCACATCATCGAGGATGACGGTGTCGAAGGGAAACAGCTCGGCGGGTGTTTTTGGAAATCCGGCGGCGAGTTCGCCCGCATCTTTGGTTTTCAAACGGATGAACACCGGCTCGTCAAAGCGCTCGGCCTCCTCCTGTGCTTCGAAGCCGCGATAGAGCGGATTGCTTCTCTCGCCCTGGCGGCTGCGGTAGTCGAACTTCGGCTCGCGCCGGGCGATGCGGATCAGGCTGGTCATGCGGATGGATGGGTCTTCTTCCAAAGCGCGCTGGAGGAACTTGTGTTCATAGTTCGGCCGGCCTCCCAGATAGAGCACGCGGTAAGGCCCGGTCTCGCGGTTCGCCGCGGCGGTTCGGCGGTTGTTTTCGAGGGTCGCTTCCTTGAGTTCGCCGGGGTTTTCCATCGTCACCTCGGCGTCGAGAAATGCGGTGCCGCTCGCATCCGGGCGGACTTGGAAACGAACGACCGTGGTCATGTCATCGCCGGTGACGGGCAGGCGTTTTTCACCGAGTTTTTTCCCGCCGTGTTCGTGGACGGTGGCGACGAAAGTTTTTCCTGCCATGCCGCGTGCCGAGACGGTGACATCGACAATCAACGGCGCATCTTCGAACAACGTCGCCTGCGCGGTGACGGTGGGAATGGATAGATCGAGCAGCGGCTTCTCCGGTGCAATGACCAGCGGGAATGTCGGCGGGAGTCCTTTGAGTCCAGCGGTGCTGTCTGTGGGACTGCCGTCGGTGATCACCAGAATCCCAGCAAGGGGTCGACCCTGATAGCGGTCGCGCAAATCGCCGAGAGCTTGGCCAAGCGCGGAGCCGGGACCATCAAACGCGAGTGGCGTGCCCGGCTTCGGCTGGCGAAGGCGGACGTCGAAGCTATAAGAATCGACAACAAAATCCTTGGCCAGTTGTTGCTGCCAGGCGGAAGGCTCCGAAGTGACGATTTGTTTCAATCGATCCGCCCGGGAGAGGTCGCCGTCCTGATCCTTGAGCGTCATGCTCGCACTGTTATCCAACAGAATCGCCCAATGGTTGGTTCCCGGGCGGTTGAGGGATTTCACGACCTTCGGCTGGAGGATGAAAACCAGCAGCAGCGCGAGACCGGTTAGTTTCAAACCGGCGGCGAGCCAACGAAGCCCTACCGGCATCGACGGCTTCCGGCGGTAACTGAAATAAAGTCCGATGGCGACGGCGGCCAGCGCGACCAGCCCGGGGATGAGCCATTGTTGTTCCGTCCAGACGATGGTCATGGGTGCGATGAAAGTCATTTCCCCAATTCCTGGAAATAGCGCCGGACAATCTCGGTGTAACGGTCCGGCACCGGATCGCGGCCGACCGGGGCAAGTGGATCCTCGCGATCGAGTTCGCGCAAACGAGCGTCCAACTCGGTGGCGGCCTCGGCGAGAGGGCGGAGGACTTCATTTGCGATCCGGGCCTGGTCGGGCTCCTTGGAATGTCGCTTGAAATCCTTCCTCATTTCGATACCGGCCCGGCGCGCGCGGGCGACTGCGGATTGGGCTTCGGGATCGGTCACGACCGCTTCCAAGTCGGCAAGGCGATCGCGCCATTCCTCGTAGCCGCCGCCAGTGATGGCGCTGCCGCCGCGGGCATTGCCGGCACCCTGGCCTTGGCTGGGTGACTGGCCCGGGCCGCTTCCTTGTCCCGGGTTCTGGCCAGCGGCTTGGCCTTGGCCCTCTCCTTGGCCTTCGCCTCGAGTTTCTCCCTGGCCTTGTCCGGGTTGTTGCCCATTCCCCGCGGTCTGACCGGGTTCGTTTCCTTGCCCCGGGGTCTGGCCCTGACCTTGCCCTTGACCTTCGCCGGGAGTTTCTCCTTCGCCTTGGCCCGGTTGTTGACCGTTCCCCGCGGTCTGGCCGGGTTCCTTGCCTTCACCTTGGCCGGGTTGCTCTCCATCGCCAGGACTTTTGGATTCGCCTGCGGTCTCGCCCGGTTGCTTGCCTTCACCGGGTGCCTGACCTTCGCCCGGCTTTTTGCCGGCGGCGGCGGGTTTTCCGGGTTCGGCTCCGGCTTGTTCCGCGAGGCGGTTGAGCTCGTCGCGGGCGTAGCGGAGGGCCTGTGCTTCGTTGCCTAGAATGCGTTCCGCCGCGGTTTCGATTTCGCGGGTGAGTTTGGAGATTCCCTCGGTGGCTTTTTCGGCGGCATTTTCGTCGCCCGGTTGGCCGATTTTTTCCAACGCTTGGGCGATGCCATTCTGGTCCGCCTGCCGGAGCGCTTCGCCGAGGTCCTTGGCGACTAACGGCTCCGCCCGCTCGGCAGTCTCTGCGGTTTCGCGGAGGGCGTCGACGAGTTGTTGGAAATCCTCGCGCTGGCGGGTCACGTCCGGCTGGGAATCGTTCGTCTCGCCGAGGCGGTTTTGTTTCGGCGCTTCGAGGGGCGGGGTGGCTTCGGCGAGTTGGCGCTGGCGTTCCTCAAGATCACGGGCGTCCTGGCGCAGGTCGCGAAGTTGCTCGGCGAGTTTGGCGGCACTGGTTTCACGGAAATCGTCGTGGAGTTTTTCCAAATCTTCCTGAGCGCGGCGGCCAGCGGCCAGCGCGTCGCCGAGTTTTTTCTCTTCGAGCTGCTCGTTCGCCTGTTGGGCTTTCTCGCGTGCTTCGTCGAGCGCTTGTTTTTGCTCGGGCGGCGCGGACTCCGCGGTTTTCTGTTGGAGTTTGTCGACATCGGCTAGCAGTTCGCGCTGCTGGTCGCGGAGCTGTTTGAGCTGGCGCTCGATCTCGGCCTTTTTCTCGGGCGTGTCGGCATCGTTCATCGCCATTTGCAGGGCTTTCATCTCCTCGTTGAGATCGCGTTGGCGCTTGGCGAGTTCATCGAGCCGCTTGAGCGTTTCCATCGCCTCGTTTGCCTCTTGGGCAAGTTCGGGCTGGGCGGTTTTCTCGGCCTTGTAGGGATTTTCCAACGGCTTCAAATCGAGGTCTTCCTTGGGGCTGTCCTCTGAGGGCGGTGACGACGATTCGCCTTCGCTCTGCATGATCATGGTCTTGGAACTCATGAGCTGATAGAGATGGCGCAACGCCGCCTGCTCGTGGCTGATAGCGGGTTCGAGCGGGACAGCGGAAGTCTTTGAGTGGGCTTCGGCGAGCAACGCCGAAGCGTCTTTCATCGCCAGCCGGGCGTCGGTGACGAATTTGCGGACAGCGGGATCCGTCTGCTCGGCTTCCAACTCGCTCGCCATCCCAATGGCGATTTCCTGCGACTTGTGGAGCGTGTCGAGCTCGGCGGCGGGCGGCGGCGTGTTGGAAATCTCCGCGTGGTCACGGCGCAGATTCCACGTTGAGTTGAGAATTTTCGTCTGAAGTTTGACCAAACTGTCTCCGCCGGGTGGTGGTGGCCCGCTGCCGGGTGGGGATGCCCTTTGATAGAACTCCTCGTCGAAATTTCGCACCTGCACGAGATGGATGTCGCCGGTGACGCGGCGTTTGTTGCCGTCCGGCCCGAGGTCTTCCGCCCAGGCGTTCCACATGAGAACGTCGTTCGGCTTGGCTCCGGCGGCTTCGAGATCGACGAGCTGGGAGAGCAGCGGCTGCTTTTCTCCCGGAGCTGGCTTGCTTTCGATTTCCTGCCACTTCTCGCCATCCAGCGTGTATCGCAAGCCATGGGCGAGGATGCCGGAATCGTCCTTGATGCGGGCTTCCAGACGCACTTCCTGAATCGGAGTGACCTTCTCGTTCTTGCGCGGAAGCACCACCTCGACGACCGGCGCCTTGTTAGCAATCACCTTGATGTCGAGGATATCCTTGCGGTGGTTCCGGCGTCCGGCGCTGTCGGTGAGCACGATTTCGTAGCGCACGCTTTCAGTCAGGATTTCGGAAATCGTGTGGTTCACGGAGTCGCCTGTTAGTTTGAGCGGCTCGCGGCCCTTTGCGACGAGCGTGGCGGAAAGTCCCGGGAGATTCGTCACGAGCGAGAGTTCCATGCGGGTGCGCTCGGCGGCTTGGATGGCGGTCGGATTTTTAATCGTTTCAGGGGGTTTTCCGAGATGCTCCGGGAAATGCAGCACGACCTCCGACTGCTTCAGCGCAGGGAGCTCGAACACGCGGACAGTGTAAACCTTGCTCGCTCCTTCGGGGACAATCACCCGGTAAGTCATCGGCACGTCGACGGCCGGGAGGCGGGTTTGATAGATGGGATCGGTGAACGGCCGGTCGAGTGGAATGCTGCGAATTCCGGTCTCGTCGGTGATCTCCAACGTCGCTGTCGCGGGCGCATCCTTGTCGAAACGGACTTGGACGGTGAGCGGGCTGCCGCGTTCGATTTCCACGTCGCCGGGATCCACCGCCATTTCGATCACGGCGGCGGGTTCTTTTTTCACAGCCGCCACCTGCGGTTTCGCGGCGCGGGGAAGCAACATGACGCACGCCGCGAGGATGAAGAGAAACGCTCCCGCCAGGTGAAGCGCACGCAGGGCGGTGAGTCGTGGGCGGGGAACGACATCAAGCCAATGGTCACGCTGTGCCGTCGCCAATGAATCAAGGATGAGCCGGCTTTGAAGAAACGAGAGGGAGCCGGATGCCGGATCGGGATTCTGATCGAGCGCGGCTAACAATTCTGTCTGAAGTGCCGGGTGTTTATGCTCGATGTCCTTCGCGATGCGGCGGGGATCACCCATACCACGACGACTCCATAAAAAGATTCCAATGGTGGCTAACAAAACTGTAACCCCAAGAACCGGCAGAAAGGTTCGCGCCGGAACTCCGTTTTTCCAAAGCACCAGACCGAGCAAAAACGCGAGCCACCAGGTGATTGCGAGTCCCACATGGAATCGCTGGCGTTGGCGGCGGGCGGCGATTTCTCCAAGAATGGCGTGAAGTTTCTCGATCATGGCGTGACGGGAGTTGGGTGTTTACCGGCGAATCCGGCGTAGAGGGTTTCTGCGAGAAAAAATACGGCGGCACCGACCAGCAGCCACCAGCCGAGCCTTTGGCGGCCTTCCTGCTCGGCATCGGAAAGCTCCCTGGCGATCTCGGCGGTGCGCGCAAGGTCCTTCGGCGGATCCAGCGGCAGGCCGAGCGCGCGCAACTCCGATTCCGGCAAAGGTGTGCGTTCGGATTCGGCTGGATCGAGTTGCACGGAAACCACTGTGGAACCGCTACGATGGATGCCGGGAGTGTCGTGGGAATCATCGACTATCACCGGGCCGCGCCCGCCGGTTTCGTTCATTGCCTGGGCGAGCAGTGCGTGGAGCAGCGGAGGAAACTTGGTGGTTAAGGCGATCTGGCTGTCTGCCGGACGCCAGGTGGTGGTTAGGACGTGGAGGGTTCCCGTTCCCACGCTGAAACTCACCCACGCCGGATCGCCGGTATCATAGCGTGCCAACACATTGCCCTTCGACGCCAGATCCGTCGGAAGCACCCGGTATTTCCAAACCCGGATGCTGCTGAAATCCGAATAACGCGCATCCGCAAATGGCGAGAATACCGTGGACTTGAAATCGATTTCACCAAGCACCGCATGATCCTTCACCGTCGCTTCCCGCGCCTCGCCGGTTTTGATTCCTAGGATCCCGCCAATGGAGCTAACAGAGGCATCGTCCCGCATCGTGAAAAGCACATTCCCGCCTGCTTTTAAAATCGAGGCAACGTCGGCTTTCCCGCTGGTGATGGTGAGGGCAGGTGATTCCTTCGGTTGCTCTGCGGTAATTTTCACTTCGTAGTCCGGTGTGGATTGCAGGGCACGGTTGAGGAAATAAGCGCCCTCGGTGGGATCGGCTGCTGCGGCTTGATCCGGGAACCAAACCCGCGCGGCCGGGCGGACGGGTGTCACCCATGAGGCCTCGTTGTCGTAAGTGAAATCATCGCCAGTTAGAGCTATTTCCCCCTCGGCGGGAAGATTCGGCGGTGCTTCAAGCACCGCGCTTTCTCCGGGTGGCACGGAGATCTGGACAGGCGCGTTAGAATCGCCCCAAGCGAGGGTGAAATCGGATTTCGCGGAGCCTTCCGAGTTGGAGACCCGCGCGCGCTGGACTTGGTTTTCAAATGGCAGCAGGCGCACGCCCGCGTTGGTCCAGCCGTCTTCGGGCGTCACAGGGTGGGGAATGATCTGCACTGCACCGGGCCAGATCTCGCCGCGCAGGCGTTCGAGGGTGGTGCCTATTTGGAGGTCGCCGATGAGATGAATCTTCAGCGTCGATTCGTCACCCGCAGCGGCAAGAGCCGCGAGCAGTGCCGTGTCTAACTTGGTGGACCTCCAATCGGCTTTCACCGCCGGAAGCACGGCGATCGCGGACGATTTGCGTTCGCCCGCGGGCACCGTCCTTGCGCGTTCGGGATCCAGCAAGGGGCGCAGTTGGTCGGAGTAGGTTGCGACTGCGATCCAGTCCTTGTCGGGAAGTCCGGTGATCAACGACTCCGCCATTTTCAGTGCTTGAGTCGATGGCTCTCCGCGCATGCTGGCGCTGTTGTCGATGAGGATGAAATTCATGGCCGCGCCGTCGGCACTGACGGCGGGTTTGTCCTTGGCGGGGATAAACGGCCGGGCGAAGGCGAGGATTAGCAGCGCGATGGCGAGGCAGCGCAGGATCAATAACAGGATGTCCTGCAGCCGCGAGCGTGTCTTCGTCACCGGTGGATTTTCCTCCAGGAACATCAGCGAGGAGAACGCGATCGTTTCCTTCGGCCGGTTCTTCCGCAGATGCAGCAGGACCGGCAGCGCGACGGCGGCCAGGGCTGCTAGAAACAAGGGAGCGAGAAAGGCCATGGAGAATTTTCAATGACTGCGGGTGCGGGCTACCTGCTGGCCACGGCCCAGGCGGTCGGATAGATAGGTGTGGAGCGCGGACTCCAGCGGTTGGTTGGTCGGCAGTAAGTGGTGGATGACGCCAAGCGTGTCGCAAAGCGATTTGAGCCCCTGCTGGTGGGCGTTGAACTTTTTCAAATAACCGGCGCGGATGCTGGTTGGGTCGGTGGGGAACACGCGCCCGGATTCGAGATCCTCGAAGTTCACCGAGCTGTCGAAATTGAAACTGATTTCCGCGGGATCGAGTGTTTGCAGCAGCGTCACATCATGACCGCAGGCGGCGAGCGCGGAGAGTGGCCCCTTCAACTCATCCAGCGGTGTGAGGAAATCCGAAATCACAAACATCAAGCCACGCATCCGACCGCGACTGAGGATCGCTTCGACGGGCGAATGCAGCGCTGCGGATTTCCCCAACGCGGGACGCCCGAGTGCCGCGAGAATTGCATGCAGATGCCCGCTGCGGTGACGCGGTGGCAGGTAGTCGCGCGGCACCTCGTCGTAGGTAAGCAGCCCGATCTCATCACCTTGCTGATGGAGAAACACCGCGAGCGTGGCGGCCAGTGTGCGGGCGTATTCGAGTTTCGTGTAAGTGAGCGAGCCGTAACTCATCGAGCGGCTGAGATCAAGTAACAGATGGGTGCGAAGGTTCGTTTCCTCGCGGAATTTCCTGATGAAACAACGATCGCGGCGGGCCAGCACCTTCCAATCGAGATACCGGATGTCATCGCCCGGCACATACGACCGGTATTCCGCGAATTCGGCGGAAAACCCGTGGCGCGGGCTGCGGTGGAGGCCTTTAGAAAATCCCTCGACCACCGCGCGGGCGCGCAATTCCAGATTGCGGATCCGCATCAACGCCGCGGGATCGGCAAAGGAGGATTTGCGCGGGGATTTCGGGGCCGGATCCATCAGGGCAGTGGGACGTGTTTGAGCAGACGGTCGATGATGGCGTCGGGCGAGATGCCTTCCGCCTCGGCGCGGAAATTCGTGAGCACGCGGTGGCGGAGCACCGGGTGGGCGAGCGCCTGGATGTCGGCGGGCGTGACATGCGTGCGACCGGCTAACAAGGTGCGCGCCTTGCCGCCGAGCACGAGGCATTGCGCGGCGCGCAGGCCTGCACCCCAGTTCACCCACTCGTTGATGAAGTCCGGCGTGCCGGCGCGGTTAGGGCGGGACGCGCCGACGAGACGCACGGCATAACGCGCGGTTTCCTCGGCGATGGGCACTCGTCTAACGATTTCTTGGAACGCCAGCAGATCCTCGCCGGTGAAGAGCGCTTCGATCGGCTCTGGCCGCTTGGAGGTGGTGCTGGAGACCACGGCGACTTCGTCATCCTCGCTGAGATAGTCGATGTTGATGTCGAACATGAAGCGGTCGAGCTGGGCTTCCGGAAGCGGATAGGTTCCTTCCATTTCCACCGGGTTCTTGGTGGCGAGCACGAAGAAAGGCTCGGGCAGCGGATAGCGCGTGCCGGCGGCGGTGACCTGGTGTTCCTGCATCGCCTCCAGCAGCGCGGACTGCGTCTTGGGCGGCGTTCGGTTGATTTCGTCCGCGAGAATGAGGTGGGCGAAAAGCGGACCTTTCACGAATTCCAACCGCCTGCCGCCGTCCAGACCGTCGCTGAGGATTTCCGTGCCGGTGATGTCGGCGGGCATCAGGTCCGGCGTGAACTGGATGCGGTTGAATGACAGATGGAACAAGCGCGCGGTGGAGGAAATAAGCAGCGTCTTCGCCAGACCGGGAGCGCCCGTGATCAACGCGTGGCCGCTGGATAGAAGCGCGATGAGCAATTGCTCGATTACCTCGTCCTGGCCGCGGATGACCTTGGCGAGCTCGCGCTTGATCCGGTCTCTCGATTCTGCGATCCGATAGACGATGGCTTCTTCCGAAGATTGAGGGCTGTTTGCTGTAATCATGAATTTTTCCTCAGTGGGTCATCGAGTAGACAATGATGTTAATGCCCATGGGGTAGGCTTTTTTCTCACTGAATTCCTTGAAATAAAACGGATCCTCGCCCTCGCGTTCCCAACCGTCGCCGAGGTCGGTGTTGCGGCAGATGATCACCATCATGCGGCCCTTGGTGTCGAAGATGCCGTAATAGTGCACGTCCTTGCCGCCCTTTTCGTAGAAGATCCCGGTGGAGCGGCCGCTCATGGCGTACTCGATGGATGGCACCTGCGGCTTTTCCTTGAGCTGGAAAACGGTGCTGTAAATCGGGTGATCGAGTTCGAGATCGACGATCGGTCTATCAGGAAAAATCTTGAGCATCTGCTGCCGCGTGTTTTCCCATTCATATTCGCCCCAAAAGTCGTCGATCATGAGGAACCCGCCGTTCAGGAGATGCTCGCGGAGAAGCTGTGCCTCTTCATCCATCAACTCGAGCGAGCCGGTTTCGATGGTGTAAAGGAACGGGCACTCCTTCATTTTCGGATCGAGGATGGAGACGATGATCGGCTCGGGATTGACGCGGATGGATGTCATCTGCTGGAGCCGGAAGGAGAAATTCAGGTCGCTGTCCGGGTAATCGGTCGCCCATGCACGATGGTTTTCAGGACGAAGCCGGACGAATCGGAACGTGTCGTCCGGGAAGCGCGGGTCGTTTTCCCACTTTGCCACGCCGTTGCGGTCGGCAGGCAGGCCCGTCGGGTTTCGTCGCGAGTATTGGGCGGATGCCACGGGACTCAATGCAAGCAACAACACAGCGGGGATGATGGAACGATGATTCATGGCGACGGTGGCAGACGAACGAGAAATTCCAACGCCAACTCGAAACGCGGGTTTGCTTCCAGAGCTTTCAGGACTTCCAGCCGCGCGGCCTTGGGGTCGGAATCGCGCAGCAGGGTGGCGAGTTCGTAGTGCAGGCGGCTGGCATCGCGAGGCTCCAGGGCAAGCAGGGATTTGAAGGCTTCGCGGGAGCGTCCGGCGGCACCGGTTTCCTTCGCGGCGGCGGCCAGCTTGCGGTAGGCCTGCTCTTGAAATGGATTGGTTTCCAGCATGCGGTCGGCGGTGGCCAGCTGTTCCGGAGCAGGAAGCGAGCCACTGAGTTCCACCAAGCGGGCGGAAGCTTCCGAGACGTTTGCGTCGATTTGCAGGAGCTTGGTGAGGGCGGCGCGTTCGCCCACTTCATCGCCAAGACCACGGCAGACCAGCGAGAGTGCCTGATAGGGGTTGTATTCCTCGCGATTGTTAGGCTCGGCGGCGATGACTTTTTCCAACTGCGCCTTCGCCTGTTTCCAGTCCTTGTCCTCCATCAGCTTGGAAACCCACATCATGGTGGCGGCGTAGCGCTTCGGGTTGGTGGCGATCCATGCCGCCGGGTCCTCGCGGTAAGCGATGTATTCGGCGTCGGTTAGCGGCGACCAGTCAAGGTTGGGTCCGTAGGCGGTGGCGAGTTTTTTTGCGAAATCCTTGAAGGCGGTTTCCAGTTCGGCGGTCGGCAACGTGCGTTTTGCGAGTGCTTGTTCCAAGGGTTTCCCCGCCGAGAGGTCTGCTAGAAGCGAGTGCATTGCCTCGATCCCGAAGCGCCCGACAATGAACTCCACCACCAGCGAGGCGTGATAGTAGCCGAACATGATGTCCGGGCCTGCGAAGGACTCGTCAAGTTTCACGACGTCCGGCATTTTTCCCGATAGAAAGCGCTCGCGATACTCCGCCGTCATTCCTTGGCCCCAGCCCGAATCCACCTGCCGCTCCTCGTAAACACTGATGCCCTCCGAGAGCCAGCGCGGGATCCGGTGGCGGGTCGCATCGAGCGTGATGGTGTGGGCCATTTCATGCCACAGCACCGCCTCCCAATTCGCCCGGCCAAGTCGTCCGCGCGGGCTGGTCATCGTGATGAGCGGGCCGAAACACACCCCGAGAAACGCCTCGCCGCCCGGCAGCCCGAAGGTGCGGATCGCGAAATCCTCCTGCCGGGGCAGCATTTCCACCATCACCGGCTGGGAGAGGGAAATCTTGTATTTGTCCGCGAGGGTCCGCTTGGCGCGCACGGCGAGTTCCAATGCACGGTCGCCGAAGACCGCCATGTCTTCCGGCGACATGCGCAGCCGCACGCCGTCTTTTTCCCGGACGGGGTAGCCTTTTAGCTTGTCGCGCAGGGTGATGAGATTGAACGCGGCGACGTTGTAGGGATCGGCATCGTGGGCGATCGCCACGTTTTCCCAACCTTCTTCCAGCTGCCCGAAGCGGAGTTGATTGGAACCCAGTTCCAGCCGGATCGACGGGTCGCGAGGGTCTTCCTCACTGGCTTGGCGAAGGAATTCGAGCGCCTCGGCAAACCGATAGTGCGCCGCGAGGGTGACTCCGACGGTTTTCGATACCGCAGGGTTGTTCCGCCAGAATTTGCGCGCCTCCTTGAGCGCCTTTTCTGCTTCTTTGGTGTCTTCTTCGAGAAAGGCGAGAGCCGCCGATTGCGCCCATGCTTCGGGATGGGCTGGGTTCACTGCGAGCAGCTTTTCGAGTGTCACTTTTGCTTCCTTGAAATTTTTCCGGCCCGCGAGTTGCTCTATCTTGAACAAAAGGGCTGCGGGGAATTTTGGATTCGCCAGCAGCGCGAGGTCGGCGTAGGTGAGAATTCCTTCATCAGGTTTCCGTTGGTCTTCTGGCAGTTCCAATCCCGATTTCGCCATGCCGAGCAGAAACTCCGGATCATTCGGGAACTTCTTCAGCCCTTGGCGGAAATTTTCCCCTGCCAGCTCGCGATCATGATTGGTGAGGGCCAACCGACCGATCGCCAGATACGCATCGCGGGCCTCGGGGTCTGCTTTTTTCGCGGGCTCCAGATAGCGGTTGAGCACCTCTTTAGCGTCAAGACCAGCCTCTAGCAACAATAGACCGTAAGCCACCGTCCCACGCGAATCACCGGCGAACGGCGGCGGCGGATCTCTTTGCAATGCCCGCTCCATGACGGCCTGCGCTGGGTCCGGCTGGCCGTTCGCGCGCAGCGACGCTGCCATCGCGAGTGCGAGCTCCGGGTCGAATGGCGCACGCCGCCACAATGCCATGCCACACGTGAGAGATTCGGGGATTTTCCCGGTCTCCAACAAGGTGCGGATTTCCAATGATGCGAACGCCTGGAAATCGACGTCATTCGGCCTGGCGAGTCGGCTGAGTTCCAGGCATTCCGCATAGTCACCTTTCAGAAACATCCCCCGCGCCGCTTCGATTCCTACCGGAATCTGAGCCATCGAGCTCGAAGGAAACATTGCAACCGCAGACGCGAGCGTGGCGACAGAGCCGAACAATTTTCCTCCACTCATTCCTCGCACGCTAACTCCTCCAGCAAGTCAGGCAACCTATTCCGACAGCCGATCCCACATCACCGCGGCCATGGCATTTCATCCCGCGAAATGAACCTTGGCCAGCTCCCATCCCGCGGGCACGCTCTGCCGCAGTGAACGCCCGCGTCCTCATCGACGGACCCTCCGAACTTGTCTTCGACTACGCCATTCCGGCAGGTCTCAACGTGCTCCCGGGCTGCCGCGTGCGCATCCCGCTCCGCCGGAAATCCGCCACCGGCACCGTGCTTTCCGTGGTCCTGCCCGAGCAGGCGGATTTCGCCCTCCGCGAGCTCGAATCCCTCATCGATCCCGAGCCGCTCATCACGCCCGTCCTCCTCCGCACCGCCGATTGGATCGCGCATTACTACGCCTCCAGCATCGAGTCCGTCATCCGCTCCGTCCTCCCCGAAGGCGTCCGCTCCGAGGAAAATTCCGCGAAAACCCGCCGCGTCGCCGTGCTGGACGCCGCGCCCGATCCCGCCGCCCTCGCGAAGCTGGAAAAACGCGCGCCCCGCCAGTT
>JANODE010000212.1:0-2525 GCA_031412525.1 Akkermansiaceae bacterium
TCGCAGCCGGGAAACGCCTTGGCGACGATCTCGGCGATTTCGCGCACCCGGTAGTTTTGAGAGTCCGAGCCGATGTTGAGGATTTCCCCGTGGATCGCATCGATCGGCGCTTCTAACGCACAGGCGATTGCCTTGGCGATATCAAGGCCGTGGACCAGTGGGCGCCAAGGAGTGCCGTCGGAGGTCATCTTGATTTCCTTGGTGGTCCAGGCAAGGCCGCTGAGGTTGTTCACCACCACGTCGAAGCGCTGGCGGGGCGACGCACCGAAGGCGGTGGAGTTGCGGAAAAACACGGGAGAAAACGTGCTGTCAGCCAGCGGCAGGATGTCGCGCTCACAGAGGGTTTTGCAAATCGCGTAGGCTGTCTGGGGATTGGTCGGAGTTTCCTCGTTCACCGGCGTGTCGCCATTGGCCACGCCGTAAACCGAGCAGGAGGACATGTAAACAAAGCGGCGGACACCGGCTTCCTTGGCCAGTTTCGCCAGACGCACGGAACCCTTGTGATTGATTTCGTAAGTGATGTGCGGGGCAAGCTCGCCGGTTGGATCGTTGGAAAGTTCCGCCATGTGGACCACCGCGTCGTGGCCCTTGAGGTCTTCTAACGTGAGGTGGCGGATGTCCTTGATGATGGTTTTCGGCTGGTCGCCTTTCGCATTGTAGAGATAGCCGGACCGATAGTAGCCGACATCCACTCCGGTGACTCCGTGGCCGCGCTCGATGAGAACGGGTGCAAGAAGCGCGCCAAGATAACCTTCGGTTCCTGTGACAAGTATGTTCATGTTTTCTGGTGGGGGGGTGATTGGTATCAGACTCCGGCGGCGACTAGCACGCGCTCCGCATTACCAACGGCGGGCACTTGGCGGGCGACTTCCTTGCCGATCTCAAGCGACGCGGTCGCGGCGGGTGAAGGAGCGTTACAGACATGCATGGCGTGGTTTCCGGGAATGATGAGGAAATCGTCGACGAGCTTGCCTTCGTTGGTTAGAGCCTGCGCGCGGATGCCGGCGTGGCATTCGACTAGATCTTCGGAACGGACTTCCGGAATGAGCTGTTGGAGACTGTGGGTGAAGGCGGCCTTGCTGAACGAGCGGTGCATTTCCTTCATGCCTTCGCCGAGATTCTTGCTGATCAGTTTCCAGAAACCTGGGAACATCATCGTCTCGGAAAAGTCGCGGGCGTTGAAATCAGTCTTGAAATAACCCTCGCGGGCAAATGCGAGCACGGCGTTGGGGCCTGCGTGCACGCTGCCGTCGATCATTTTGGTGAAGTGGACGCCGAGAAAAGGAAAGTCGGGATTCGGCACCGGATAGATTAGAGTGTTGACCAGATGCCGGCGCTCGGGGATGAGTTCGTAATATTCACCGCGGAAGGGAACGATTTGCGCCTTCGGATCGGTGCCCGAAGCGCGGGCGATGCGATCGCTGTAAAGGCCGGCGCAGTTGATGACGAACTTCGCGTTGAAGTCGCCATTGTTAGTTTCGATGATTTTCAGCGAACCTCTATCCTGGAAATCCTGGGCTTCGGTGTTGAATTTCACGACGCCGCCGTTGGCCTCGACGATTTCCAGATATTTCTGGCAAACCTGCTTGTAGCTCGTGCTGCCGGTCGATTTCACCAGCACGCCAGCGATGCATTTCACGTGCGGCTCGATCTCACGGACACGCTCTGCGGAAACTTTCTCCACGGGCACATTGTTTTCCAAACCACGCTTGTAGAGGTTCTCCAACTGAGCGAGTTCGCTTTCCTTCGTGGCGATGATGACCTTACCGCAGACAGTGTGGTCGATGTCATGTTCCTGACAGAACTTCACCATGCTCACCGCACCCTGATGGGCGAAGCGGGCTTTGAAGCTGCCGGGCTTGTAATAGATGCCGGAATGAATGACGCCGGAATTACGGCCCGTCTGATGCTGGGCAGGCGAGGATTCCTTTTCCAATAGTAGCACCTTCGCGCCGGGAAATTTCTTCCCAACATGCATGGCCGTGGAGAGGCCAACAATGCCTCCACCTATCACTGCGTAATCGTAAGTCGCCATTTAAAGGATTCTGTTAAATGATCGGAACTATTTGGACCAGAGCTTCCATGGCGCGTTGCCCGACGCCCAATGCTCTTCCAGCACCATCTTGTCGCGCAACGTGTCCATGCTCTGCCAGAAGCCGCCATGTTTGAAGGCGCAGAGCTTGCCCTCGCTGGCAAGATTCTGCATCGGCTCTTTTTCCCATGTGGTTAGATCACCGTCGATGTAGTCAAGGACGCCAGGCTCAAGAACAAAAAAACCGCCGTTGATCCATGCCCCGTCACCCACGGGTTTCTCATGGAAGGAGGAGAGCTTGGCGTCGTTCTCTCCCAGTGAGAACGCACCAAATCGGCCTGGAGGCTGGACGGCAGTTAGAGTGCAGAGCGCTTTGTTCTTTTTGTGGAATTCGATGCTCTCGGGGATGTTCACATCGCTCACACCATCGCCATAGGTCATGCAGAAGGTCTCATCATCGAGATACTTCGCCACGCGCTTGAGGCGCCCGCCG
>JANODE010000213.1:0-1904 GCA_031412525.1 Akkermansiaceae bacterium
CTGACCGGGCACTATGCGGCGGAGGTCCAGATGGCCGTCGCACGCGATCTGGCCACGGCTTTCGGCTACGACTGGAACCGCGGCAAGCTTGACCTCTCGGTCCATCCGTTCAGTTCCGGGTCGGGGCAGGATGTGCGCATCACAACCCGAGTGGTGGAGACGGACCCGCTGAACTGCTTCTATTCCACCATCCACGAAGTGGGCCATGCCTGCTACGAGCTGGGGATCGACCGCGACTATGGGCTGACCCCACTGGGAACCGGCGTGTCGATGGGCGTGCACGAAAGCCAGAGCCGGATTTACGAAAACCAGCTTGGCCGCAGCCGGGCCTTTACCGGCTTCATCTTTGCCAAGCTGCGCGAGCGGATGGGCGATTTCGGGACCGCCTCGGCAGATGATTTCTACGCCGCCGTGAACCGCGTCCATTCCGGCTTCATCCGGACCGAGGCGGATGAGGTGCATTACAACCTGCACGTCATGCTGCGCTTTGATCTGGAGCGTGACCTGATCCGCGGTGCGCTGGAGGTGGAGCATCTGGAAGAAGCGTGGAATGTTCGATTCCTGCAAGATTTCGGGGCGAAAGTGCCCAGTCCTGCGCAAGGCATGTTGCAGGATGTACATTGGTCTTCGGGTGCCTTCGGCTATTTCCCGACCTATTCCCTTGGCAACCTCTATGCCGGATGCCTGTTCAAGGCGCTGAAGCAGGCAGTTCCCGACTGGCAGGCGCATCTTGCGCGCGGGGACGCCGCGGCAGTCACAGCCTGGCTGCATGAGGCCGTACAACGCCACGGCTCGCTCCGCCCGCCGCGGGAGACGATCATCCATGCCACGGGCGAAGAGCCGACGGCGGAGCCGTTCCTTGCCTATCTCGAGGCGAAGTTCGGCGAGATTTACAGGCTCTGATCATACGAGGTTCGACTGCGGATAGCGCAAGCCGCGTCGCTGGACGTGGACGTCCACGTCCTTCATCAGGAATGCCTCCTGAAGCAGCAGCGTGATTCGACCCGTCTCCAGATCATTCTGGCAGGTGTAGATATCCGCGGTGAGGAAACGGCGGGCGGGGAAGGTGTGGAAGGACAGATGGCTTTCCGCAATCATCACCACCCCGGAGATCCCGCCCGGACCCTTGCGGTTTTTGGGGCCTACTTCCACCACCTGCGGCGGCGCGATCGTGTGCATCCCAAGCTCTGCCGGGATGCGATGCAGCAGGGTGGCGATCAGCGCCTTGTCAGCAAGGCGAGCGGGGTCGGCGTCGTAGCCATCCAGCATCATGTGCACGCCAAAGGTTTCAAATCCCGGGCGGGTCTGGTTCTGTTCAACCATGTCGATATAGGCAAAGCTTCCGGCAAGAGGCATGATCATTCCTTTAGCCGTCTGGGCCGCACAGGCCGCAGACGATCATACAAGATGTTGAAAATATAGGCATAAACGGCAAAGAGGGCGGTCAGTCCGAAGTCGACAACAACAGCTTCGAAAAGGGAATGCCCGCCAAAGACCATCAGCAGCGGGACCGTCACAATCAGCGACGTCGCCTCATGCGAGACGGCATGCAGAATGCGAAGCCTGTGCGGGCGATCACTCGCCACTCGCCCGGTCAGGCGCAGGTCAATGACGTCGAAGACCGTGTTATGCAGTGGGGACCACAGCATCACGGCCACTGACAGCATGGCCATCATGGCGAGCGAGCCATCTAGCGATGCAGAGAAGACCAACGCATAGAGCGGCGTGGCAATCAGGATGCCGCCGAGTTCATAAGAGACCGTCTGAATAACCCGCTCTCGCAGGCTGCGCAGGGACAAGGGTCGCCCTCCTGAAAAGGGTGGTCACATGCAATCCCCGAGTCGCCCCGGGCGCATGTGCCCTTTTCGCGCAGTTGCGCAAAAGCAGCGTGAATTCAGCCCTGC
>JANODE010000214.1:0-2916 GCA_031412525.1 Akkermansiaceae bacterium
TATCGCCAAGGCAATCGCCTGTGCGTTAGAAGCGCCGATCGATGCGATCCACGGGGAAATCCTCAACATCGGCTCGGACTCTCAAAACTACCGGGTGCGCGAAATCGCCGAGATCGTCGCCAAGGCGTTTCCCGGCTGCGAGACCACCTTCGGCACGCAAGGTGCTGACAACCGCAGCTACCGCGTTAGCTTCGACAAGTTGGCGAAACATCTGCCGGATTTCAGTTGTGACTGGGACGTGCCGAAAGGTGCCCAACAGTTTTACGAGCTGTTCAAACAGATCGACTTCACCAAGGAGGATTTCGAGTCACGCGGCTTCACCCGTCTCAAGCAACTTCAATACCTCATCCGCACCGAGCAGATCGACAACGACTTCTTCTGGAAGACCACGTTCTGAAAAAGGAGTGACTCCCTCGAAACCCCGACTTCTACCTATCATGATTCATTCTCCCGAATGCCGCTTTTGTGCCGAACCACTCGCCCATGTGATGTGCGACCTTGGCATGTCCCCAATGGCAAACTCGTACGTGAAGTTCGAAGACGCGCAGAACTCCGAGAAACACTACCCGCTCAAGGTGTGGATCTGTGAAAAATGCCTGCTCTCGCAACTTGAAAGCTTCGAATCGCCGGACGCCATCTTCAGTGATTACCTGTACTTCAGCAGCTTCTCCACGAGCTGGGTCGAACACGCCCGCAAGTATTGCGAGATGATGACCGAACGCTTTGGATTCAACGCGGAAAGCCAAATCGTCGAGATTGCCAGCAACGACGGCTACCTCCTGCAACACTTCAAAGCCAAAGGCATTCCGGTGCTCGGTGTCGAGCCAGCGGCGAACGTCGCGAAAGTTGCCATGGAAGAGAAGGGGATTCCGAGTCTGGTGAAATTCTTCGGTGTGGAAACCGCCAGGGAACTCGTTGCCACCGGCAAGTCCGCCGATCTTCTGATGGGCAACAACGTCATGGCTCACGTCCCTGACATCAACGATTTCATCGGCGGCCTGAAGATCGCTCTCAAGCCGGAGGGTGTCATCACTTTCGAGTTCCCGCACCTACAGCGCCTCATCGACGAGAACCAGTTCGACACCGTCTATCACGAGCACTTTTCCTACCTCTCCTTTCTAGCAGTGGAGAAGATGTTCGCCCATCATGGTCTCACGCTTTTCGACGTCGAGGAACTTCCGACTCACGGCGGCTCGCTGCGGATCTTCGCGCGCCACACCGAAGGCACATCGCCCCTAACTGTCGTCACCGACCGCGTTGAGGCAATGCGCAAGCAGGAAACTGACTTTGGTCTAACTAACATGGTGACCTACACCTCGTTCGGCGAAAAAGTGAAATCCACCAAACGCAAGCTCCTCAAGTTCCTCATCGAGGCCAAGGAAGCTGGCAAGTCCGTTGTCGGCTACGGTGCGGCTGCCAAGGGCGTCACCCTCGTGAACTATTGCGGTGTGCGCGACGACCTTGTCGACTACGTGGTGGACAAGAGTCCTTACAAACAAAATCACTTCATGCCGGGCGTCCGCATTCCGATTTACGGTCCCGAAAAGATTTTCGAAACCAAACCGGATTACGTGTTGATCCTGCCTTGGAACCTCAAGAAGGAGATCAGCGGCGAGATGGCCAAAATCCGCGAATGGGGTGGCAAGTTCGTCGTCCCCATTCCTGAGGTCCAGATCCTCGACTAAGCGTTGTTAGCGGAAAACAGCTCCCCCCCGATGATTTTCCACGAAACCAGACTCAAAGGCGCTTTCATTGTCGAGCTCGACAGGAAAGAGGACGAGCGCGGATTTTTCGCGCGGGCTTTCTGTGCGCAGGAATTCGAGGAACACGGGATTTGTCCGCGTGTCGTGCAGGCGAACATTTCCCATAATTACAAAAAGGGAACCCTGCGTGGCATGCACTATCAGCTTCCGCCCGCCAGCGAGCCGAAATTCATCCGCTGCATCAGCGGCGCGGTCTGGGACGTGATCATCGACATGCGTCCGGAGTCGCCCACCTACATGGAGCATCTCGGTGTGGAATTGAGCGTGGAAAACCGCCGTGCGATTTTCGTGCCGGACATGTTCGCCCATGGCAATCAGGCGCTCACCGACGGAGCCGAACTGCTCTATCTGATGGGCGAGTACTACACGCCGGGCTGCGCGGTGGGATTGCGTTATGACGATCCCGCGTTCGGCATCGAGTGGCCGCTGCCGGTCACGGTGATCAACGACAACGACCGGGCATGGCCCCTGATGGAGGTCGTGAAATGACGCGCAAATTGTTACATGCCGTCACCCATGCGCTGGTGCCGCCATTCCGCCAGAAGTATCCGCCGTCCAAAGACGTCGCAATCCTGATTCCGCTTTCTAACCGTTCTGAGCTCACGGAAGAGGAAAAAATCTCGATGCGACAGTTGCAGCATCATCTCGGCGATTACGACAAGTTTCTGATCGCTCCCGACGGCCTTGAGCTGAATTTCGAGGGCTTCCGGATCAAGCGCTTCCAAAAGAAGTATTTTGGTTCCGCGGCGGCCCACGGTAGGTTGCTGAACCATCCTTCGTTCTACCGCGAGTTCGATGACTACAAGTTTGTCTTTTTCTATCACCTCGACAGCCTGGCGTTCTCCGACCAGTTGCAGGAGTGGTGCCGGACGGATCTCGATTACGTCGGCCCGCCGTGGATCAAGTGCGAAGATTCGCCGTGGGTGGACCGCCCCCGTGTCGGCAACGGCGGATTCACGCTACTGCGGGTGGAGAGCGCCCTGAAGGTTTTCAATATCCGTTACCGTCGTATGCCGATGACGTTCTGGTTCGACGTCTTCACCCGCCACGCGCCGATGTGGTCGATCCAGCTGTTGGAGAGATTCCAGAAACGCTTCCCTAATTTCCAGGTGGTGAACTCGCTGATGACCGAGTGGAGTGAAATCAACGATCC
>JANODE010000215.1:0-56678 GCA_031412525.1 Akkermansiaceae bacterium
GTTTGGGACCGCGGATCCGCCTCCGGCTGCTCTCCACCCCGCCTCGCGACGACGCAGTTGCCTTCGGCTGCTCTCCCGTTGCTCGTCTCGGGAGGACTCGGACTTTCACCTGTCGATTTCATGTATGTGCGTTCGCACTGGCTGTGGCCTCCTGCCGCTGAGCCAATGCATCGCGAAACCACCGCCAAACCAGCCCCACGGTCCACCCATTTTCGACCTTTTGCCCACATTGCACCATTAGGTCCCTTCCTGCCGGAGGCTAAATCTGCCCCTAAGTCCCATGTTAGACGCCCCATGTTTGATGTTAGGATTCGCCGTTCATTTCAAAACTCAAACCTCCCCCGTCCCCCATCCCGCCCCCACCGTTCCATCTGAAACTGCAACGGCAGCACCCCGTAGGTATCCCGGAACTCCCGCCTGAAATTATTCTGCGTCGCGAATCCCAACACCTCCCCGACCTCCTCCGGCGCCCTCCCCCCCGTTAGCATCCGCCGCGCCACCACCATCCGCTCGCGGCTCATCCACTCCTTCGGCGGCAGTCCCACGTCCCTCATGAAAACCACATGCAGGTAGCGGCGCGTGCACTCCAGTTCCGCCGAAATTTCACTCACCCGGTAGCCACACCGCAACGTCACCCGCTGCAGACACAACGAGTCACCCTGCGAAGGGAACAATACCCGCCAACTCAGCCCTGGTCGCACAATCCTCACTCGGGAGCATCCTCTATCCACTCTCTACCAGAACGGCAAGCCTTTGCAAAAATAGGCCCAAAACTTTTCCGATCACCCCACCCATGACCGGTGCATCTCGCGACACTGCTACTTCGCACCAACTCTTTCCAACCCAGCAACTCAGACGCATCCACCCCGCCCGGTACAACAAGATCCAATCTATCACCTGCGTCTCATCAGTCCGGAATATTCCAGCAATCCCAACTATCCACCCTCCCTAACCACAGTTCCCAATTTGAATACGCCACCCCCTTGCACTTCTCCACCCACTTTGTTTTGAATCCACTATCAGGCATGCGTCTTGGAATTCTTCCCCGCTCGTACCCCCCACTTCCCCCCGCCTCACAGACTCCCTCCCGGAAGTAACACAGGCATCCACGTCCGTTCTTCAATTTTCATTCCCCCCTGCGCTCCCTACCGATGCCCGACTATATTGTCTGCACCCGTGCCATCGAAGGCGGTTCGTTCTCTAGCGAACCCGGACCCACCCGCTTCCTCAAGGTCCCCGACAAAAAGAATCCCGCCCCCTCCCACCAGATCAACCGCACCACCTTCATCGAGGAAGTCGTTGGAACGCCAACCGCACAAAAATGTGAGGACATCGTGGTTTTCGTGCACGGCTACAACGTGACCCAGGACGACCTGATTAAACGCCACCGCAGCATCCGGACTGGCCTGCAAAAGGCAGGATACAAGGGAGAAGTCCTGAGCTTCGACTGGCCTGCGAAAGGCAACGCCGCGAACTACCTCGAAGACCGCAGCGACGCCCGCCGGGTGGCCCTCCAACTGGTGGACGACTGCATCACCACCTTCGCCGCCTTGGTGAAAAAAGGCTGTACCATCAATCTCCACCTCCTCGCCCACTCCACCGGTGGCTTCATCATCCGCGAAGCCTTCGACGATGCCGACGACCGCGACAAGATCGCCAAGACCAACTGGAGCGTCAGCCAGATCTGCTACGTCGCCGCCGACGTCGCCTCCAAGGACATGGCCGACAGCTCGTCCAGTTCCAATTCCCTCTATCGCCACTGCGTCCGCCTCACCAACTATTACAATCCCTACGACAGCGTCCTGAAACTCTCCAACGTCAAACGCGTCGGAGTCGCACCCCGCGCCGGCCGCGTCGGACTCCCCGCCGACGCACCCGCCAAAGCCGTCGGCGTCGATTGCGGTGCCCGCTTCCTCAAAGCCCACCCCACCACCAACCCCGTCGTCGATCCCATCTCCCACGGCTGGTATTTCGATGATCCGGTATTCATCAAGGACCTCACCTTCACCCTCGCAGGTGATATGGATCGAAATGTCATCCCCACCCGCCTTGCGCACCCGGTCCTCAGTCTCGTCGCAGGCTGATGATACGCCGAAAGGCCTGAACCTTACGCCCCCAACTGAGTTTGGCCGAGCAATAAGCCCATGCCAGGCCCCATCCCTCTGATGAATCGGAAACTTACCCACACGACAACACCATCGAATTCGAAAACATAGGCAAAGTATGGACTCCCGCCTCGCTTGCGGAGTATCTCGAAGGTCGCGTCGTCTTCCGCGTGGATCAACAGCATCACAATTCATCACACCGCCGCACCCCCCGCTCCGAAAGCCACCATACGAACTCCCCCACACAATCCAGTGCAAAGCTCACGCAGACGGGTGGCACTCCAATGTGAAACGCATTTGAACAGAAAACAACCTGTCCCTCTGAACCACGGAACAAATTTCCCTTAGCCTAGAAATACAAACACATATAATCAAATGTCAGAAAAACTAATATTTAGAGAGCCTTATAACGTTCACAGAAACAAAACGGTATCACTAACCGTTGATGTGAAGAATGCCATGGACAGCTCGATCGACGTCTATCGTGGGAATCAACAAATTCGCCATGTCGAAAGGCATACGGGCGCATACCCTTTTGAAAATTTGGGGAAAGGTTCAGATTGGGAGGGGCAGACCATGAAGATATTTGTCAACGTAACTGACATTAGCCCAGCAAGTAACCGCATGGAAGTCGAGATCACCATTGATGGCGGAGCATCACCAAAGACCGAAACTCTCTACAAGACTCCATCAAATGATGGGGAAGAGGAGACCTTTTTTGGAAAATTCATTATTTCATAAAATGAAACGTATCTTTTACATTCTATCTCCGATGCTTTTCCTGTGCGGAAATTCCCACTCACAGGAAGCATCTGGATCACCGCTTACCTTAGACAGTATTTCCTTGGCAGGTGCACCAGCATTAGCGTTATCGGACAGCGCCCCCACCGACATTGCTAGACCAACAGGCGCTAAAGAACTGGGCATCTCGCTACTCGGAGGTTCGGATGGAGGCAACTTCGCTTTCGAGACGAAGCCCTACTGGTGGAGCAGTCACTCCATCGGCGAGGATTTCTACAAAGCCGGGACGGGAGTAGATGTAATTCTACAGACGCTCAGCCTTTCCGGTGCCCGATACGAAGTTGAGAACGCGAAAGGAGATGATGTAGCCGAGGTCTCTATCGGGCTTGCATTCGACATTCTAAGGGGACCCGCCACCAAAAAATTCAATACCCTCAGGGACAAACACGCCGAACTTGGCCGTGTGTCCGGCAACATTCCCCAAGGACTCACCGACGAGGAAGAACTAGCTTGGTACAAAATGCAAAGAGAGTCGTCGGCCGCTGAGAGAAGGGAACTGGCAAATGATATGATAACGGAAATGGTGAAAGGCAGGGTAGGCTGGAACGCTTCCTTCGCCACCGCCACCTCTTTCCAGTTCGAGGATAAGGACTACACTGGCGGAGAGTTCGCCAAAACAGGAGCGTGGTTTGTGACGTCTTACACCCCGGATACCGGCGGAAATCAGATTTCTTATATGGGGCTGGTTCGTTTCCTTGATGACCGATCTCCGGGAGTAAATGACACCTATTTTGATGCCGGAGCACGCCTTCTCATCACTTTCGACGAGAGGCCTTTTTCGATCTCCGCAGAGTATATCCGTAGACATGCGGACAATAGTTCTGACAGCGACCGTGTTTCGGCCCTGCTGGAGTATCAGGTGGACGAGAAACTCTCAGTCTTCGCAAGCCATGGAATTACGTTCGATCAAGCGTCCGGAAAAGACGAGATCTTTTCAGCTTTGGGATTAAGTTTCGGGATCGGTAAGTGAAAAATCCGAGATAACTCCATGCAATTTGATATAGATACAACAACCAATCCAATTCACCATGAGCACACCTGAACAACGCCGCATGATGGCTGGCGCCATTGTCGATTTTGAGGCAAGGCGCGATAACAAAGGCCGGATCTCAATCTACAAGCTGCCTCCAGGCGATGGCGGCGGCACTTATGAGATCGCTGGTATCAATGACAAGTACCACCCCGAGGAATGCGCCGCACTGGCGGCACTGATCAATTCCGGACAGCATGCGAAAGCGGAAGCTCTCGCTGGAGACTACATCGCAAGTTACACCGATGTCGTAGTTTCGTGGAGCGCTATTCCTGCCGTTGAGTCCTATCTCCGCGACACCTGCTTCAACCGGGGACCTAGCGGCGCCGCACGCATTTTTCAGATCGCTCTCGGAGTAAAAGAGGATGGCCTGATCGGCGCTGTCACAAGGGCGGCTGCTGAGGCGGCCTCTGTGAATCCACACGGCCTGTTGAACCGTCTCCGATCATCCAGGGAAAGTTACGAACGCAGGAAGCGCGACGAAAGCAGCCCGTTTTGGAAAGGGCTGTTGAACCGCTGGAACAAAGCGTTGGAGTTCTCGAAACGATTCCTTCCCGAACCCCAGGCCGAGGGTCTCTCCATCGCCGGATCCACCGTTTACCCGGCTTCTGACGCGTCTATTGATATCGCGCCGGTGCTACTCGCAACCGGCACCGAATTCCCGACCATTCCAGCGCTTCGCCAAGGTTCTCGTGGTGCTTTTGTAAGCGCATGGCAGACTTTTCTCGTTGGGCAGGGCTTTGATGTCGGAGTCATCGATGGTGATTTCGGAGTGAAAACCCGCACTGCCACGGAGTTCTTTCAGCAAGCGAACGGTCTGGCGGTCGATGGAGTTGCCGGGAGACAAACCTTCCTCGCCGCAGCCGCCAAAGGTTTCGCGCTGATTGAGGAACCCGCCAGCGACCAGTCAGGCTCTGATTGGCCCGCACGCCCTTCGTTCCAACCTCTCGTTGGAAGCAACGCGCGTGCCGCGATCTTTGGAAAGTTCGACTATATCCATGCTCCGGTTGACGGAAACAAGGAGGCGATCCGGGTTCTGGGAAACTGGAAACAGCAGAACATCATATCCGTGCCGATACCCCAGCTCCGCAAAGCGCTGGGCAACCAAGCTCCCGCCTCTATCCAGTTCCACAAAAAGGGAGCGGATCAGCTCAAAGGCGTTTGGAACGCATGGGAGGCGGCTGGGCTGCTCGACAGGGTGAAATCCTACGAGGGCGGTTATGTGGCTCGCTTCGTCCGCGGCAAAATTGGAGTCCTGAGCAACCACGCCTACGGAAGCGCGTTCGACATCAACGCCTCCACCAACCCGCTCGGAGCACGTCCCCCTCTTCTTGGCCAACCCGGCTGCGTGCGGGAACTCGTCCAGATCGCCAACGAATGGGGATTCTTCTGGGGCGGTCACTTCAAGGACCGACCCGATGGCATGCACTTTGAAATCGCAATCGTGCGTTGACCGAAATTCCCTCGGTTTCCTCCCCTTTTTCTTTCCTAACCATAACTCTAGAACATGGATCAATCCCCTGTCCCTGATCAAGATCAGAACCCCGCGCTGGAAATTGACGCTGGAGCTTCTCCGGCTATTCCTAAGCCACCTGATCAGTTGCCGCACGAGCCCGGCTCAGAGGCGAAGCAACCTTTGGAAGGATATGCCCGGCCCAAATGGTTGTTTCCGGGCCTCCTCGCGGCATTGGGTTGGTTCTGCATTCTTGCGGTTGGTGTTCTGATCCCCGCGGAAGACTACAGGAAACAGCTCGGTTGGACGCCTGAAAAAGTCGAACAAAGTGAAGAAGATGAGAAACTACTCAAGGACTTCTCAGATCTCCTTGTTCAGAAATTGGAGGCCGCCCCTGTCAGTGGCACCAACACAGAGGAAGCAAAACCGGCTCTACCTGCAGTCGAAAAAAGGCAGCCTGCGCCGGTACTGAAAGCAGATCAATCTAACGACAAAGCGCCGGCGTCGCCTTTTGCGTTCTTAATGGCTTCGATTTCCTTCCTCCCCCTGAATATCTGTTTATTGACCATCCTTGCTGCCTTCATCGGTGGTTGTTCCGTGAATGAGGGGGAGCTGACAAATCTCATGAAGCGTGTGGATGCTCTTGATGCGGCGGAAGATTTCTCCTCGGAAGCCGAACGGGACCGTAAGCGGCTGAACTATCTGCGTGAGCACCCTGGCTATTCGGGGCTTAGAGGACTGGTGGTCTATCTCGTCATTGTTTCCGGCATCCTTTTTGCCGCGGGTTCGTCTTTTATCCTCGAAGGATCCCCGACAGCACAACTGATGCAGTATTTCAGACTGGCCGGAATCTTCTCCTTCTTCGGCTATCTTGCGGGCTCTGATCCCACCCTATTCGCCTCCATGGTGGAATTTGGGAGCGCGCGCATTCGCCAAGGCCAAACAACCGGCCAGACAACCGGCCAGACAACCGGCCAAACAACCGGCCAAACAACCGGCCAAACTCCCGGTCCAACTCCGCCGGGCTCATAATCGAAATCATCACCACCAACACACACCATGCCCTACACCAACATCGACGCCGCCATTACTGATACCCAGCGCACCGCTGTCTTCACGGCGATCACCCAGATTGAAACGAACCTCGATTTCCTCATCAACCTGACCGCGCAGGAGCGGCAGGCTTTGCCGAAGATGGGGAGCGCGACGCAGTCGTTCGTCTCGAAGGCGTTAGAGATCGCAGCGAACAATCCTCAGTTTGTGCCGCCTTATGTGAACGTGCCGGCGATGCAGAAGGACTATGACCTGGCGCTCCGCCTGCAGGGAATCGAGATGCAGTTGGCCTCGCTGCATGAAAAGGTATCGGACACGAATCTGGCGGCGGGCTCCGAGGCGTATGTGACAGGTCTGACCGTATACAATTCCATCAAGGCTGCGGCGAAGGTCAATGTTCCGGGTGCCAAGGCGCTCGCTGCGGAGCTGGCGGAGCGTTTTGTGCAGGCTTCCGATACGCCAGCTGTAATCACACCTTGAGCTGCTAACTGTTCCGAAGTTCCGTTCTGGCCGTTTTCGCAACCTCCGCCAGTCGGCCTATTGCCGATGAAATCATGAAATTCACCATCCCTCCACCGATCTTTCACTACGGTGCCCTCGATGGGTCCGCAGGTGTCCCCAGCGGGGAAGCTCATTTTGTCGCAGCGACGGATGAGGAAAACTCCCTGCGTCTGTTTTCCACTGCGGACGGACACACAGGTTCCGTTCTCGCGAACCTCAATGAATGGGAACCGTTCCCCAAAAAACTGGATGACGATGGCATCACCTACAAGGAAGCGGACGTCGAAGGGGCTGCGAGGATCGGAGATACCATTTTCTGGATCAGTTCCCACGCAAACAACAACAAGGGCAAATCCCGTGCGGAAAGGCGGGTGTTCTTCGCAACGAAAATCACGGGGAGCGGTGCGGAAACGACATTGAAGACCGTGGGCAGGCCATACACCCATCTTCTGGAAGACATTCTGGCAGACGCACGGACCAAATTCCTCCAGCCGTATATCGAGGCTCCAAAGGCTCCGAAGGAAAAAGACGGCTTCAATATCGAGTCACTCTGTGCCGCTGGCGACGAGCTCTACATTGGCTTTCGCAATCCGATCATTGGCAACAACGGGCTGATTGTCCCGCTTACCAACCCACAAGAAATCATTCACACCGACGCGCGGGCGATTCTAGGGGATCCGATTCATCTCTTTCTCAAGGGGCTCGGATTCCGGGACATGGTCAAATGGCGCGGGGGCTACTTGATCCTCGCCGGAGATTATCGTGACCGTTTCGATGATCCAGACGCACTGCCGCCGAGGTTATTCCTATGGAGCGGAAACAGGGAGGATACGCAACCTGTGGATCTGAAGGTGGATCTACTCGACTTAAATCCGGAAACGGCTCTGGTTTTCGGGGACGAAAAGGACGGCCGTGTTTTGATCCTCAGCGATGACGGCAAACTACCACCCGCCGCCACTCCAGAAGATGTAGGAAAGGGCAAACCTCGATTTCGCAGTGTCTGGCTGGACTGTGAGATGTGAATGACCATCACCCCACTTCCGAGGTGGGGGGTACCCACTTCCCAAGTCCTCCCTCCTACTTCGGAACTGGACTGGAGAGGCCTTGAAATGGAGCTGCGCAGTTTCGACGTGAGAGGTGGCAGATTTTCGATGCGCAATTGAGCTTCCGGGAGGGCCCTCTCCACTTGAGGACTGCGATATCGCAGTTGAAAGAGGTGGCAGGGCGGGTCGCGGCGGGTCGCTCGCTCCGGCTAAGTGGCCGAACCGAGGTTCGAAGGGGGCGCGCAATTCGGGAATCGGAACCGGATTATGGGCATCCGCTCGAAGGGTGGGGCCGGCTTCCTCAGTTGCCACGATTGATCCTTAGAAGTTGGCCGTGGAGTGAATCGATCTTTTCGAGGTGGCCATGGATGCGGGCGGCGAGTGCCGGGAAATCCGTGTCCACGGTGCAAACGATGATGCCGTGGTGATCGGGGTGGAGGCGATGAAGGTGGATGAAGTCCTGGCGGTTGTGGGTGATCACCGCGCGTTGGTCTGCACTTGCGTAGCGGAGCACTTCATTATCGGGTATCGCGTCGTTGGCTTTGTCGGCGTCGAGGGAGGTCAGCACGTCATGGCCGAATCCGCGAAGGGCGGCGACGACGGGCAAGGGAAAGTTTTCGTTAGAATAGAGCCGCGCGATCATGAATCATCTCCGTTCGCGGCAATCTGGTGGTCCATCTCCTCGCGGTGGCTGCGCGCGTAGTTCCAGGCGTTAGCCAGGTCTTCGGCAGTGAGCGTTGGGTAGTCGGCAAGGATTACGGCGTCTGTGCGGCCGCCTCGGCGCAGGGCTTCGAGCAGCCAGACCGGGATGCGGGTGCGGATGACGCGGGCCGCGCCACCGCAGATGGTTTCCTGGAAATCGATGCCCGGATGGGCGTCGGCCACTTCCAGAGCAACCAGCGATAGGAGTCGCATCTGGTCGCCCTTGGGAAGGTGCAACACGGCTTCGCGGATGTCATCGAAGGTGGTGATCATGACGGGAGGGTATCATGGATTGTTGAAACTGAAGGTGTTTTTTCCAGCCCAATTCTGGCCCGATAGTGGGCATCCAGCTCCCCGTGCAGCGCGAGGATACTGGCGATGCGGCGGACGTGGTGGGTGAATTGCTGGGCTTCGTCGCTGGTGAGGGGGCGGCCGAGGAGGGCGGACTCGCGGTAGCTGAGCCACTTCTTGAGGACCTGGTAGCCGCCGAGGGTGTAGGCCCAGACGGGTTCGGGGACGTCTTTCCAGCGGGTGGTGGCGTTGAGGTGGATGTCGAGGAAGCCTGCGCCTCTTTTGCCGGTGGTAGTTATTTGTCGATCTTTCGCTTGTGTTTCTAAATGTCGCGCTAACTGAGCGCAAACAATTCGATTGCTTTCTGCTTCACCGAGTGAGGAGTATTTGGTGCGTTAAGAGGCTGGACGATCCATCGGTTGAATAGTTCGACAGCTACACCTTGTCTCGTTTCAGCCATCCCGATCACTTCTTCACAGGCTTCTGCGAACGTTGTCACCTGAATATCGCATGGAATTACTAATTCCGGCTGATCCCGATCTTGAGAAAGGGCATTCTCATGAGCGACAAAGAGAACTTCCAGCTTCCATTCTGCTATTTCGGAAATCCCGCTCCATTCATCAAGCCGTCTTGGTAAATTGAGACGGAGAGTGCGGAGATGTTCATGTAAATATACGTCGGAGAGGCGACCGGCATGGGCTTCTACCGCCTGACAGACCTGTGTGGCGGCATTTTGGAAATCGCAGTCCCCAAGTTTCCGGGAAGAGGTATTGCTGGCATTGACAGGATCACCGAGTCCACGTGGGCGCCATGCCGTGTCTTGATGTTTCATAACTCCGAGGAAGTCCGTCACGCGCTGTTCGATGATTCCACGGGTGTTGGTTGGCGAGCCAGCGACCGCGCGAAGAAATTTCGACACATCTTCTGTGGTAGCGGTGTCTTGCAATGAGACAGGTGCAGGGGTGTTAATCTCGATGAAGCGGAAGATGCCGCGGCGTATGGAACCGGATAGTTGTTTCCTTGCGGTGTATGACAAGGAGGACAAAGCGAGCACTACTTCCACTAGCGCTTCAGCTTGGTCCTTGTTGTCATCCCGTGACTCAGCCCAATCGTAACTAAGCCTGTTGACCGCCTTGGAATTATTCAGCATCGGGTTTCCGGTGGGGGCGAGCTCCGAGGGAAAACTGCCGAAGATGAGGTTGGCGACACCACCTCTGGGTTTGAAAGCATAAAGATATTCCGAAGGATGGTCGTAGAAGTGATCGATTACGGAAACAAAAAGCAGCATCTGGAGATAAGGGATGAAGGCTTGTCCTTGGATTGGGGGAAAGAGCCTTTCTAGGGCGGCACTAAATTCCAAATCCAGCCCCAATGTAACTCCTTGGCGGAATATCAGATCGACAATAGCTGCTGCATCTGCGTCTCCAAATTCTTCAGCAGATAGTGCGCGGTCGCTTTCTAAAAGCGCAGCTATCAGCGTTTCATCTAGATCGTTGCTGATTTTGAAGTGCGTGAGGATGACCCTTACTGACTTCCAACTAACGCGGCCATGACCGTCTGTGGGACCCAGTAAGCGGGCGATTCTTGCAGGTGAGTTGTTAAATTCTTCAGCTAGAAGTATGATTTGTGGCAATCGGGAAAGGAGTATGGCGGCTTTCCTTCTGGTTCGCGAATGTTTACCAGCGATCTTATTCACGAGGTTTTTGTAGGCCGTATGTGGGTTGGCTGTGACTCTGGACGCCCAGGAGGCTTCGGATAGAAGCGGGTGAATTTCGGGGGGCAAGGCTTCAGCCATTCCGTCTTTATCCAGCCATTCTTCAAAAGAGGATTCCAGTTTCAGGCGAGCTTCGTCCGCAGTGAAGCCCTGGCTTTCCATTGCGGTGATCGCGGAGGAGATGGCTTCGTTCAGTTTGCCTTCTTCCAAAGGCAGGAGTGCTAGGCTACTCGACATGGCTTTCCAATTTTAAGAGGATTTTTTGAACGACGGGTTGCTCTAGGTTCAAAGCTTTGCACCAACGAATGTATTCAAACAAAGTGATCGAGCGTTTCCCCGTCTCCACTTTGGATACAAAGGTCTGGTCTCTTCGGAGGCTTGAAGAGAGATAGTCCTGAGAGATTCCGAGATCTCGCCTGTGGGTTGCAAGCGTGCGACCGAGTTCTTCATCGAAGGTTTCCTGTGACACAAATGCAGGCATCGCAGAATCCAGTTTATTTGGGTTGCTAAAAATGGAGCTCATGCTAAATCGGCATAATGAAATGTGCGTCACTCTACACCGGTTGCGGGGGTCTTGACTTGGGATTCGGGGAGGCGGGCTTTCAAACAATCTGGGCGAATGACATTGATCCCTTTGCGCTGGAAACCTACCGAAACGAGTTGAAAAGGCGCGGGCATCCCTTGCCGGAGATTTTCTGCGGGGATATTTCAAAGGCGGTTCTCCCTGCGAAAGGTTCGGTCGATGTGGTGATCGGCGGGCCACCCTGTCAGGGTTTCTCCGTGGCGGGAAAAATGGACCCCAACGATCCCCGCAGCAAACAAGTCTGGGAGTTTTTCCGTGTGGTTGAAGAACTGGAACCCGCAGCCTTTGTGATGGAGAACGTGAAATCGCTAGCGGAAAACAGCAGGTGGGCTGGGACTATTGAAGCGCTGGAGGCGAAGGGTGAAGCCCTCGGATACAAATGCCGGGTGATGGTTCTGAACGCCGCGCACTACGGAGTGCCCCAGATGCGGGAGCGAATGTTTCTTGTGGGTGCGAAAGAAAAAACCATGCCCTTACCGGTGAAGCTGATGGTGAGGAAAACAGTTAGGGAAGCGCTCACCACACTGCCCACATACGGAGAGCCGGGTAATGACTCTGTCTGCAAAGCCAAAGTGTCTGCGGCTAAGACTCCTGTGATGCGGAAAAGTCCTTATGCGGGTATGCTTTTCAACGGGCAGGGCAGGCCAGTTGACCTAGAGGCGGCAGCACTCACATTGCCCGCTTCGATGGGAGGCAACAGGACACCGATTATCGATCAGTTGGCACTGGAAACAGGCGCTGCTCCTTGGATCGTGGAATACCACTCTCACCTGGAAGCGGAGGGAAAACCGGTATCCGAAGTGCCAGCGCGTATGCGAAGGCTGACAGTAGAGGAGGCGGCGTGTCTCCAGGGGTTTCCTGCGGGGATGGTTTTTTCAGGAAGCCAATGTACGAAATTCCGCCAGATAGGGAACTCGGTGCCGCCCGCTCTGGGAATGGCGGTGGCGCTTGAACTCAAGAAACTGCTAGAAGGCCAGTCGGAAGACGAGGAGTGGCGGGGTGATCAGAAATGCTGGGTGGCGGAAGATGCCGTTGAATACCGAGCAGGTTAGAACAAATTCCGTCTTGAGGGATGTGCCGACAGCGTTGAGGAGGTTCGCGAGGGCGGTTTCAGGAGTGCCCGCGCCAAGGGAGGCGTGGAGGCTGGTGAGGTAGGCTTCGACCGGATGCACGTGTGTACGCCTAACGAGGATGGAATCGGAATGGCAGTTTTTTCTGGGAGAATCTGTTACAAGGGAAAAGACTTGGAAGCGTGGCGTTTCAAGGTGAAATCAGGGCAACGCTGGGGAAGTAGGTCTGATAGCGGGTGACATCCCGAGTGATGATGGGGACGCCGAGGGCGGCAGCATGGGCACCGATGAAAAAATCGGGTAACGGTGCTGACTTGGTGCCGCCACGCTGGCGGTAGATTTTGTAGGCCTGCGCCGCGAGGAAGAGAGCATCTTTTGGAAGCTCGCGATAGCCGAGTGCGAGACGGAACAACAGATCCTCGACCTCGCCGGGGGAGTTTCTGACGTAGCAGAGTTCTGCAAAAACCAATGGGTTGATCCACGCGGATTCACATGAATTCAGGGCTTCGACAGACCAAGGCATCCAAATAGGATCCTGTCCGATGACGTCGATGATGACGTTGCTATCGACCAAGGCGGAGGCTTCAGTCATCGCCCCTGAGTTCGTGCATGATTTCGTCGGTCGTTTTCCCGCCCATTTGATCTTTCCAGATCCCGATGACGGATTGGATGCGCTTGCGCATTTCTTCCGGGCTGTGGGGGGGCGCGGAAGCTTCCTGCGACGCCACCGCGGTGGCGAGAATTTCCCGGGCTTCGGCCTCCATTGAGCGCTGGTGGCTGGCGGCGCGGAGGCGGAGTTTTTGTTTCACGCCTTCGTCGAGATTTCGAATGGTGAGAGTGCTTCCCATGAGTGCAAAGTAAGCAATGCTAGCAATGCGGTCAATTCGCAATGTCCGGCCTTTCGCTGGGGACAGTAAGGTCCCCGCTCTTTTCGACGAGCTAGGCTCTAACGCCCGAAGGCATCGTAGTGCTCTTCCGAGTATTTCTCATAGCGCTTGATGAGCGCGGCGTTGTCCTTTTCGACTTTGGTGAGCTTCGCGGTGATGTCCACGGCCATCGGCATGTACCAGTCGAGCTTGTCGAAGTGTTCGCGCATGTCGGCGAGTTTGAAACTGTAGCCGCGGCGGGCGTAGATCTCGTTGCGCATGATCCGCAGCTCTGCGGGTTTCATGTTTTCGACGTCGGACTCTTTAAGCAGCTTGGTGGACGTTCCGGGATACTTGCCGGCCTTGGGATCGTATTTGAATTTCCGCGCCGGCAGTTCGAATTTCCGGGTGCCGATCTTCTTGTCATTTGCTTCCCACTCGCCGAGCAGCGACTTGGATTTTGTCAGATAGGTGAAACGGAAAACCCCGTCCGCCTTGTCGTCGCCGGGTTCCTTGGCGATGACGGTGAAGTCGCCCTGGATTTCCGACCACGATCCGCTGAAGGCCCGTTCGTTGCCCGCCACGATGCTGTAGCCGGTGACGGAATTTCCGATGACGCGATCCAGGCAGATGGTAATTTTCCTTTGGCCAAACGCGCCGACGTAGGTGCCGAGCATCACCTTCGCGTGGTCGTGCGCGGCGTTGACCTCGTCTTCGCCCGCGTAGCTTTTCGGCTCGGCGCTCTGGGCGTGCAATGATCCGCTGGAAGCCAGAAGGCAGAGTGCGAGCAAGGAGGGGGTGAGTTTCATGGTTTGAAATGGTGGTGAATCTGAAACAAATACCCACAGGACCCGCTGTCCTTGCAAGCCAATGCTCAAAAATCCACCGCCGAAACCTGCCACCGCCCGCAAGATCGCGGGCGTCTGCCTGTGGCTGGCGCTGGCGTTTTTCACCGTGCTGATGGCGCGCATCACGCTTGATTATTGGCCGGTCCGCCGAGACGCGGGATTTCTCCAGATCAAACAACAATACCTCGGCATCGTCCACTGGGAGGCGGCGTTCTGGATCCACGTTTTCACCAGCATGCTGCCGTTGTTAGCTGGCTTCACCCAGTTCGCGCCATCGATCCTGAAAAACCACCCGGCCGTCCACCGCACGATGGGCAGGGTGTATGTCTTCAGCGTTTGTTTCATCACCGGCCCGGCCAGCCTGATCATGGCGTTTTATGCGAACGGCGGCCTCCTCTCGCGGATCGCCTTCGCCACGCTCGCCCTGCTCTGGCTCGCCACCACCGCGATGGGCTGGCGCACGGTGCTCCAGCGGAAATGGGCAGCGCACCGCGAGTGGATGATCCGCAGCTACGCGCTCACTCTATCAGCCATCACCCTGCGGGCGTGGAAATTCGCCATCGTCTTCGCCTTCGAGCCGCGGCCGATGGATGTCTATCGAATCGTCGCCTGGCTCGGCTTCGTGCCGAACGTGATCCTCGCGGAATGGCTGATCCGGCGCTGGAGAAAGCGGAGGCGGTTAGAAACTTCGGTTTCTCGGGGAACTGTATGATGAGTGCGCAAAGGCAGGGACCGACCTCCGTGGCGGTCTTCGGCTGATTCATTCGCCCTGCATTCGCTAGACCGTTGCGGAGAACGGTCGCTGCCATTCTTCATGGCGTCCATTGCTGACTCCAAACCTGCGGGACTGGCCGCTTACTGACTGGCCTTCAGGCTGTTCGCCCTGCCGTTGTGTTGGACGATGGGATATCCCACCACTCCGCTGATGAAGGCGATCGCGATCGAAACGATGCCCGATACGATCACATTACCAGCGAAGTCGGTTTTACGGCGGGCCGTCAGGATCGCCACGAGGATGAGGAACACGGTGGCACTAACACCCAGTCCCAGAAAGGCGTAAATCAGAGGACTGAGGTCAAATGAAGCGCTTTGCGGCATTTTCATGCCTGCCAGTTGTGCCCCACCCATTCCGGCGACAGCACCTGCAACCGAGCTCACGGCAAAACCTGATAGAACTGCGAACGTTTTGCCTGCGGTTGATTTCATGTCAGGTGAATTTCACCGCCAGTGTTCGGCGATCCACGGCGTGGGGCGAACGTGTTTGTAGAGCTTTTTCCAAGGCTTGTTCACGGGCCATTCGCCGCGGGTGGCTTCGTCGATGTCGGGCTTGCCGGTGAAGGCGATGACTTTGGTTTCCTCGGGCAGGACCGGGGTCTTGAAGAAGTTGAGAGGCCAGCGGGGAATGAGCGAGTGCTTGAAGCTGAGGCACCATTCGGAGGGGAAAAACTCGACCTTGCCGAGCGTGCGGCAGACGAAGGTCTGGCTGTTCCGATAGAGGTCCATCATCGCCATCGGGTCCGGGCGGAAGCGGTCCCAGACTTTGGTTAGAGCGCCGACTCGGAAGCGGAAGACGGACATGTTGCCGATGCCCTGACCGATTTGCGTCCAGTTCTCACAGACGCAGAAATCGAGCTCCGGCCGGTAGTCGAAAAACGCGTCGATGGAACCGGTGATGAGCAGGTCGAGATCGAGGTGGAGCACGTTTCCCGTGAGGTCGGCGAGCTCCGGTGTGAAAATGAACATCCGGCGGAACGGGTGGAAGCGCATGCGCTCCGGCAGGTCGAACTCCGGCATCGGGAACACTTCCACCTCTTCGCGGATGCCGGTGGGGTCGTCGGTGAAGCAGACGACGCGCAGCGGGCGCGAGGTGTTCCGCATGGCCATGGCGTAGGTCCGGTTGACGTATTCGGAGCTGTAGCGGTCGCCCCACTTGAGGCAGAGCAGCGTTTGGCGCGGGGCTTGGGAAGGGTCTGCGGTGGACATGACGGGATGGAGCGCGTGAAGGCGGCGGCGGAGGTGGAGAGCGTGGGAGCCCGGTGCGACGGCGTCAAATTGAAAGCGTTTTCAAGAGAAGCGACCTTGAATGGTGAAAACTTATCATCAATGGACGCGAATTTCAGAATCAGTGCCGCTGCCCGGACACAAAATGAAGTTACGGATTGGCCGAGTGAACCTCGCGAGCCGTCCAACAGAAAGCCTCCGGACCGTGAGGCGCGGAGGCTCATGTTAGAAATGCGTGGCTCCCGTCAGTTTGTCACGCGCATCGGCATGAGGACGTAGAGGAAGGTGCCTTCGATGCGGAGGACGCCTGGGCTCATTTCGTCGATGAGGTCCAGATAGACATCCGAGGTGTCCAGGGCGCGGAGCGGAGCCTGAAGGAACTCGGGATTGAAGGCGATCTGCATCGGCGGGCCTTGATAGATCACGTCCATCGATTCCTGCGCTTCGCCGACGTCGGGCGAATTCGCGGTGACTTCGATGTGGTTCTCGCTGAAGACAAGCTTGACGGAGTTCGACTTGTCGGAGGAGAGGAGTGAAACACGGCGGACGGTTTCGAGCAGGGCCTCGCGGGAGATGACAACGCGCTCGTTGCTGTCGCCGGGGATGACCTGGCGGTAGTTCGGATAGTTTCCTTCGATGAGTTTGCTGGCGAGCAGGCTGTCGCCGACGGTGAATGAAATCTGGCTGTCGCTAAGTTTCACGATGACCTCGCCGGCATCGCCGAGGAGGCGCTGGAGTTCCTGCACGGCCTTGGTCGGGATGATGACGTCGGTTTCGTGGGAAGCCGGGAATTCAAGGTCAGCATCGACCATCGCGAGGCGGCGGCCGTCAGTGGCGACGAGGGTCATTTTCCCATCGCGGAAGGAGGTGAAAATGCCATTGAGCACGTAGCGTGTCTCATCGGTGGAGATGGCGTAGGAGGTTTTTTTGAGGCCGTCGCGGAGGGTGGCCTGCGGGATTTTGAAAACCTTGGCTCCTTCGAAATCAGGGAGGGGCGGGAATTCGGCTTCGCCCAGGCCGATGATTTTGAAAAAGGACGGGCCGCAGCGGATGGACGCGTGGTTTTTCGCATCGACGGATACCTCCACCTCGCTGGCGGGGAGCTCGCGGATGATGCTCACCAGGCGTTTGGCAGGCAGCGTGGTGGCTCCTTCCTTTTCGATTTGTGCTTCGACGGAACCGGTGATCCCAACATCAAGATCCGTGGTTGTGAACTGAATGCGGCCATCCTTTGCCACCAGCAGGACGTTGGAGAGAATCGGCAGCGTGGTGCGCGAACTGACGACATGCTGGACCTTTTGCAGGCCGTCGAGAAATGCTTCCTTGGAGATACGGAACTTCATGGGTGGAAAACCGGGGTGGTTGTTGCGGAGGAGTTTCCGCTTTCACTGCCCCTTGGCAAGCCTTCTGTGAAGATTCCTCAGCGGGCGGCAGTTAGCGCCGAAGCTGCGATTCGATGCGGGCGATGGATTCCTTCAAGCCCGGTTCGTCGCCGAGTCGCTCAGTGACTTTTTTGCAGGCGTGGATGACAGTTCCATGATCCCGTCCACCGAATGCCTCGCCGATTTCCATCAGCGAGCCTTTTGTGAGCGAGCGGCTGAGAAACATGGCGATCTGACGGGGAAATGCGATGCTTGCCGGGCGGCGGCGGCTGGTCATATCCGCCAGGCGGACGTCAAAATGTTCGGCGACGGCTTTCTGAATGGAATCAATGCTCACCTGCCGGCTGGCTTCCTCACGGATGAGATCCCGCAGCAGATGTTCGACTTTTTCCACTGAAACCCCCTCACCGGCCAGCGAGGCATAGGTGGCGACGCGCATCAACGCACCTTCGAGGCGGCGGACGTTGGTTCGGATTTTCTCAGCGAGGAAACGGAGCACGGACTCGTCCACGCGGACTTTCCAGTCGAGTGACTTCTTTTTGAGGATGGCCATCCGTGTTTCCATTTCCGGCGGCTGCATTTCCACCGTGAGGCCACACTCGAAACGGGAGACGAGGCGGGGCTCTAGCGTCTTGATCTCGCAGGCAGGTCTGTCGCAGGTGAGGACGACCTGATTGCGACCGTCCAGCAGGGTGTTGAAGGTGTGGAAAAACTCCTCCTGGGAACGTTCCTTGCCGGCAATGAACTGCACGTCATCGATGAGCAGAACGTCTGAACTGCGATAGCGGCGGCGGAATTTTTCGATATCACCACGGCGGACGGCATCGATGAACTCATTGGTGAACTTTTCGCATGTCAGATAGATCACGCGCGATCCCGGCTGGCGGCGGAGCAGCTCATGGCCGATCGCCTGCATGAGGTGGGTCTTGCCGAGGCCGGGGCCGCCGTAGATGAACAGCGGATTGTAACCGAGGCCGGATTTTTTGGCGACCGCCTCGCAGGCGGCATGGGCGAACTGACTGTTAGTTCCAACCACGAAGCTGGCAAAGGTGTGCGCCGGATTCAGACCTGCGACCTTGATCCGCTTTTCCAGCGCCTCACCCTCGAGGGTCGCTGCCTTGTTAGGACGCGAATGGGATCGGGCGGACTGGTGATGTCCGCCGTCGGCGCTGGCGAGTGACTCGCTAACAGTGACGCGGACTTCGCGCACATCTTCGAAGACTCCGCTAACCGCCATCGTGAGTTCCGGCAGATAGTTGGTTTCAATCCAGACCTGATGGATCTCACCTGGAACCGTGATGGAGCCCACATCATCCTCCACCCCCATCCAGCGCGCCGCGCCAAACCAGCGCTGGAAAGCATCCGGACTAACCATGACCCGCAGCGCCTCACAGATTCCATCCCACCCGCGATCATCCGCCGCAAACTCCCCCACTTCCTCCATCATCTCCCGCATTGTCACTTCCTCGGATTCCATTGTTGGTCGGTCTTTTTAAAAATTGGTTTTACCCTCCGTCGTTCCACTCCCATGAGCGGCGCAACGCGGCGAGGAACCAAAGATGGAGATCCCTCCAGTCTCAGGGAAAACCTTTTTAAACGATTCTAACATTTGACTGGCGGGGGCCGTATTCCACAAGGGTTCCACGGATCAAAATTTTAAAAACTTGACGGTCGCTTTGCTTAAGTTCCCCGAAGTATCAGCGTGGGCCATTTGACGTAATCGTCGCATTCCCTTGTAAACAAAGCATTCGCAATGTGACGATTCCGTTATATTTCAGATCGGTGGCGTGCGGTTCGCAAGGCAGAACGCATCATTATCCGGTTAGATCGTCTGCATCAATGAGATACGACGGAATCCGTATCACCGCGTGGCGGCTTGGCGTGATGCGGGCGTTTTGAAGGAAAGCGCGACGGCGACGGTGAGCAAGGTTCCGGCCATGATCCGCCAGGGAAACTCAATCACCGGCATCCATGCAAAATTCGAATACAGTTCCGAGCCCGCGATCATTTTCCAAACATCGTTGGGGAGGTTGCTCAACCACGCCACGCCGATGATGCCGGCGATCATGGCGATCACATTGCCCTTCTCGCTGCCCCGCGTTTTGGTGAAGAGCCCGACGATGAAAATCCCCAGCAGCGATCCGTACGTATAACCGAAACTGCCTAGAATGATCCCGATGATGCTCAGTGACGGATTGTGTGCCTTTACAAAAGCAGTCGCGAGTCCGACAAAAATCAGGATCAACGCGAACGCCACCGTGCTCAGCTTGATGATGCGGACGCGCGCGTGATCGTCATCCGGTGTCTTGAACCAACGGAAATGGAAGTCACGCGAGTAGCTTGTAGCGAGCGAGTTCATTGCTGTGCCCAACGAACCCATCGTCGTCGCCAACACCCCGGCGATGACAAGCCCGCGCAGTCCGCCCGGCATCACGTCGACGACAAAGTAGGGGAAAATCCGCGTGTTGTCGGGCCCCTTCGCCGTCATCGGCAGGTTGGGGTCGCTAACAATATTGCCGTAGTAAACCGAGAGCAGGATGCCGATCGTTAAAACAGCGTAGGTCACTGGAATGTCGGCAAGACCTGATAGGATCGTGGCCACCGCGCTCTGCCGCTTGTTCTTGGCAGTCAGCATCCGCTGCACCATGTCCTGATCGGTGCCATGGGTGGCCAACGTTACAAACAGCGAGCCGAACAAGGCTGCCCAGACGGTGAACTCGCTTTCCAGCACGCTCTTGATGGCCCCCCACGTCGCACCGTATTTCGCCTCGAAAGCCGGAGTCGCCGGCACATCCCCTTTCCACTCCCACAGTTTCAAATCGCTCGCACCGGTTAGGTATTGCTTCGCGCCGATCCAACCGTCCGGAATGTGCCCTAGCAGATACCACACGGAAAACCCGAGTGCGCCGAACAGCACCAGGATCTGCAGCACGTCCGTCCAGATGACCGCCTTGATCCCGCCGACCGCGGTGTAGGCCGCTGTTAGGATGGTGATCACCACGAGGGCGCCGCCGGTGAACCAGAACTGCTGCCAGTTTCCAAGCGGATTTCCCGGATTGAGATGATCCCAGATGACCAGCAGCAGCAGCGTCGGCACCCACAGCCGCGATCCGCTGGCCAACGAGCGGGTGAGCAGGAAAATCACACTCGCCATTCGCCGCGTGCGCGGGCCGAAGCGGAGTTCCAGGAACTCATAGATGCTCACCACATTGTATTTGTAATAAGCCGGAATGAAAACCGCGCTCACCACGAGCCGTGCCAGCAGGTATCCCACCATGAGCTGGGCATAGGTGTAATTCCGCAACCGGAATCCTTCGCCCGGAGTCCCGAAAAATGTCCCCGCACTGATTTCCGACGCCAAAATCGACGCCAGCACCGCCCACCACGGGATGGATCGCCCGCCGAGCGCGAACTCCGACACATCCTTGTTCCTCCGGCTGAAATGCACGCCGATGCCGATGATGATGGCGAAATAAACTCCGATGATGACCAGATCCAACCCCAGTGGCGACATGCGCCGCATGTTACGGCCCGCCCTCTCCGTTCCAAGTCCCAAGTTTTAGACCCCCGCGGAGCAACCCATTCGTGTGATGGACTCCCCTCCCGACAGGCGGTTTAATTCACGGGCCATGCACCCGAACCCATCTTCGTTTCGCCGCAAATTACTCGCCACCCTTTGCGGGATGTTCGCTCTGGGAGCCTTGCCCGCCTCCAGCCAGGACGACCGACCAGTCGTCGATGAAAAAACCGTATCGAAGGAAAACTCGTCTGCGAACCAACTCCCCACGCTCTGGATTGCCGGCGATTCCACCGTCCGCTCAAACGCACCTCTTCGTGGCTGGGGACAGGATCTTGGAAATTTCTTCGATCCTAAAAAAATCAACGTCGTTAATCGTGCCATCGGCGGCCGATCGTCACGCACGTTCTACTCCGAGGGCCGCTGGAAGGAAATCCTCGACGTCCTCAAGCCGGGCGATTTTATCATCATCCAGTTTGGCCACAACGACGTCGGTCCGCTGGATGAAAGAGGAAAATTTCGCGGTTCGATCAAGGGAATCGGTGATGAAACCCAAAAGATTACCAAACCGGACGGCACCACTGAGGAAGTCCATTCTTACGGCTGGTATCTTCGTGAAATGACCCGCACCGCGCGTGGGAAAAAAGCCAAGGTCATTCTCTGCTCACCCATCCCACACAAGAAATTCGACCGCGATGGGAAATTCGTTCCCGACTGGCTGGAATTCCGCGGCTACATCGAGGCCGTCGCCAAAGCCGAACGTGCGGTTTTTCTCGACCTCGCCGAGAGCATCGGTCGCGCCTACGGAAAACTCGATCAGCCCACGGTGGAAGGATTTTTCGCCGACAAAGGCACCCACACCAACGCTGCGGGTTCGCTTTTTAACGCCAAAGCTGTCATCGCAGGTCTCCGGAAGATCCCCACTGCGCCACTCGATTCCTATCTGAGTGAAGCGGGACAGGAAATTTCTGCAATACCGTGAGGCAATTAGAAACCGCTGAGCCCCGCTGCAAATGAAGCGCCAAAACCCGAAGAGCGGAGATGTTTTTACTGCCTTAATGATCGGCAATCAGATTTCCGTAAATCTCTGCAAATCCTTATCCTAAAAAGATTCTAGAAATTATCCCGGGGTTGAGGAGCGATAACGACGACCAGCCCTGGGAAAAGAATTCCGGAAAATTCGCACCCTTAAAGCCGTGCCGGAACTGCCTGATGCACCCGAGATCTGCGTTCTGTACAACACCCTTCCAGGATCGCAGGAATCCGCAATGTCGGAAGATATCCGACAACTCTAGCACGCCTTTCAGGGTGCAAATTCTGTGCAACCAGAACCCGGGGTGGTCGTCGCGATGCTCCTCGACCCCGGGCTACCCTCCGCAATCCCTACCGGGATCAAAGCTGAATTTTTCGCCAGTTCTCAACGCGGGCGGAATGAATTCTGTAATCCAGTTGAGCCGATCACTTCTTCTTTTTCGCTTCGAGGCCTTCTTTGACTTTTACTTCAATTTCGCCGTAGAGAGCGGCATCGCCCTTGAGAAGTTCCTTCGCCGCATCGCGGCCTTGGGCGAGTTGGGTGCCGTTGTAGCTGAACCAGGAACCACGTTTTTGGACGACTTCCATTTCCAGCGCCAAGTCGAGCAGTGAGCCGGTGGATGAAATTCCCTCGTTATACATGATGTCGAATTCAGCCTCGGTAAACGGCGCGGCGACCTTGTTTTTGACGATTTTCACCTTGGTGCGGTTGCCAGTGACGGTGCCATCCGTCGATTTGATCGCGCCGATGCGGCGGATGTCCACGCGGACGGAGGAGAAGAACTTGAGCGCCCGGCCACCGGGAGTGGTTTCCGGATTGCCGAACATGACACCGATTTTCTCGCGAATCTGGTTGGTGAAAATACAGCAGGTCTGTGCCTTCGAAATGAGAGCGGTGAGCTTCCGCATGGCAGCGCTCATCAGGCGAGCTTGGGCGCCGACGGTGGAATCGCCGATTTCACCATCGAGTTCCTGCTTCGTGACCAGGGCGGCCACCGAGTCGAGCACGATAACAGCGATGGCGTTGGAACGGACGAGCGCTTCGCAAATCTGGAGGGCTTCCTCACCGGATGAGGGCTGGGAAACCAGCAGGTCGTCCATGTTAACGCCCAGCTTGCGTGCATACTGCGGGTCAAGGGCGTGCTCGACGTCGATAAAGGCCGCTAAGCCACCGCGTTTTTGGGCTTGGGCGATGACGGTAAGCGTCAACGTGGTTTTACCGGAGGACTCCGGGCCGAACACTTCGACGATCCTGCCGCAGGGGAAACCACCAACGCCAAGAGCGCGGTCGATCAGCAAGTTGCCGGTCGGGATGACATCGACATCGACGCAGCGATCATCGCCGAGGCGCATGATGGCGGATTCACCGAACTCCTTCTGAATGTGCGAGATCGCGAGGTCCAGATTGCGTTTGCGGGCTTCGTTGAGCTTTTCGTTTGCGGATTCTTCAGAGGATTGTTTGGCAGCCATGGCGGTGTTTGGAGTTGCCATCTGTCTGACTGCTCCAAACGCAATACGCAAGAAAAAGATGTTCACTCGAACAAAAAAGTGCCTTTGCACTTTTTGGCTCGGCACTCACTTCACGTCGATCGTGAGGCGGGCTTTTGTATCAGGATCCTTTGCGAGGTCTGGCGTCCAAGTGACGGCAAAACCTGTATTCATTGGCTTTGCAGTGCCGTTAGTGAGCTTCATCACGGAGTTTTCCGAAGCAACAAGGAGGATTTTTTTATCCTGGAAGGTGCTGACTTCCCAGCTCAGTGCGCTGATCCCCGGTCCGTTGACCTCAGCAGATGACGCATCGACTGCCTCCGTGAGCGACTGCTTGCGGGCTTTGCCGTCGGTAAACTTCAATTGCAGCCGGTCGTTTTTAGTTTTTTCCTCGAGGGCTTTTGCTGCCTTTTTCGCATCCGCCTTGCTGTCCTTTTCCTCAGATTTTCCGTTTTCATAGGGGTAGGCATTCGGAAGATTCACCCGGATGCCGAAACGAAGCGGATTTTTGGTCAATGTTCCGGGTGAAAGCAGTTTCCCGCCCACGGAAATGGTGCCACGCGCCTCGGTAAGGTAGGCCTCGAATTCTGCATCACCGGTGACTTTCCCACGAATGACGAGGTTTTCGGGCTTCAACGTTGCGGGTTGAGGAGACTCCAGGGTGTCCGCCCTCACGGCCTTCGTCACCACTTTGCCGTCCGGCAGCGTTTCCTGGACGAGGAACTCGATGGAGATGCCCAGCGTGTGTCCGATAGGCGTGCCTTTTTTTCCAATCACCTCGAGCTTTCCCTTGCCTTGGGTGGTTAGCGAAAACTCGTATAGTTTCGTTTCAAGCGCAGCGAAACACCCCACCCACTTCCGATCGTCCAATGATGGAAGGTCCGCTTTCGCGCGGATCGAGCCGGAAACACTGACCAACGCCACCATCACCAATCCCACCTGCAATTTCCTAACATTCATGTCCATACAAAAGCCCATTTCCAAAGCCCCCGCCAGTAAAAAAAGCCAAACCTAGAGGTAGCTCACCAGTCCCTCGACCGCTTCCTCATCGAGCTTGCGGACCAGCGCGACGGTCAGTGAAAGCAGGTGCAAATAGTCGTTCACGTCGATGATCGCATTGTGTGAGTGGATGTAGCGGGCAGGAACGCCGAGCACGATGCTCGGAATCCCCTCGTTCGCCTGGTGGAATGACCCTGCGTCCGTGCCGCCGCTGCGTCGCACCGTGACCTGATGGGGAATGCCCACCTCTCGCGCCGTGTCGATCGCCAGCCGTGCGAGCCGTGGGTTCGTGATCGCCGTGGGGTCGAACATCCGGATCTGCACGCCGCCGCCGAGCCTGCCCTGGCTGTCCGGTCGGAAAAATCCCGGCGTGTCGTCCGCCGGCGGTCCTTCCAGCACGATCGCCACGTCCGGTTTGATGAAATTCGCCGCTGTTTTCGCCCCGCGCAGACCGACCTCCTCCTGCACCGTACCGCAGAGGATCAGCCGGTTCGCATGCTTGGATTGTGCTAGAATCTGCCCCGCCTGGATCACCCCCGCCATGCCCACCCGGTTGTCGAACGCCTTGGCCATGAAATAATCATCCCGCGCCATCGGCGTGAACTCCGAACACGGCGCAATCGGATCGCCTAGCGAAATTCCAAATTCCTCGATCGCGTCCCGCCGCGAATCAGCGCCGATATCGATGTACATTTGATCGATCGTCATCACCAGCCTGCGCTGCGCCTCCGGCAGGAAATGCGGCGGACGCGAGGAGACCACGCCGAGGATTTTGTCCCCGTTGCGGGTAAGGATTTCCACCCGCTGGGAAAGCAGGTTGTGCTCCCACCAGCCGCCGATCGCGACGAACTGGATGAAGCCTTCCAGCGTGATGTTCTGCACCATGAAACCGACTTCATCCATGTGTCCGGCCACCATCACGCGCGGGCCGTTGCCGGCCGTCTCGCAGAAAACCGAGCCGTTGTTGTCCGTCGAAAGCTCGCCGCATTCCTCCAGCTCATCCACGAAAATCGCCCGCACCTCGTCCTCATGGCCGGAAACCGAGTGGGCCTGCGTCAGTTCCTCCAACAATGAAATGGCTTTTGTTCGCATGGAAAAAACCTGCGGAAATGCACCGCGCCTTCCAAGCCTCATCTTTAAAAGTAGTCCAGGACTTCAATCCGTTCTTCAACAGCAGCGAACGGACTGAAGTCCATCACTCCATTTTCACGGTACGATCTTCGCCACGTCCGCTTCAAACATCCATCCATGTAGTTCCGTACCAGGAACCTCCACGTAAAAATAACCACCGTTTTTCGCGCCCATGCGCACGATCCTTCCCTCGCCGGGAGTGCCGACGGTTTCCGCCTTTTCAAACGGCGAAAGACGGATCGGCGCTTCTTTCAACAGCACGATCCCACGCCCTACTTCGTTGCGGCGCAGCACCAGCGCCGCAATTCCGGCCGCAATCAGGATGACAGAAAAAATGACACTTGCCAACGCGACCCTCCGAGCGATCCCATTTGGAAATCTAACCAATCCAGTCATCACTGATAGAACCCCGATCCACAACGCCGCGCCAACCACCAGCCACGACCATTCGTTCAAGCTGAAATAGCCGACCACCGCTTCCAAACGCGGGTCCAGCGCGCTGATGTCGAACACCGTCGCCCCCTTGCGCGCGAGGTTCAAGTTCGCCTGTAAATCGGGATCGCGCGGAGTCAGGAGTTTCGCCCGCTCGTAGGCGAGGATTGCCGGTCCATACTGTCCCAACCGATAGTGGCTGTTGCCAAGATTGTAGAGCACCGCCGCACTTGCACCTTCCGTATCGACGATTTTCTGATAGGAACTAACAGCTTCGGGGAAATCCCCACTCTGGAAAAGTTTGTTAGCATCATCAATGCCTGCAAACGCGGCCGACGAGCTGAACATCAGCGCAAGCAGCCCGAAGACGATTCTGGAAAATTTCACGTGCATCTCAGCGGGTGGAAGGAGTGAGTGAAGCGAGCGCCTGATCGAGCAACTGCTGCCAGCGCGGGAACATCTCGCCTGCGGCCTGGCGACCGTACTCATGCAGATCCGCCTCGCGGAAAAATTCAGCAACCGGCGAATCCGTAGGAATGCGCTCGGCAATTTCCGCGGAGGTGATCGCCTGCGCGGGTTGGTTCCAGAGCGAGCCGAGGCGTTGTTGAATCGCCAGCCGCGCCGCGGCGAAAAAGCCGGAAACATCGTGGGCGGCGGCGCGCTCTCCTGCGGCCTTGAGGGCCTCGCGAGTCGCCTTTTCCATCGCGGCATCGGCCAGCCGGCGAGGGTCGCTCAGACGCTTGCGAAGGAGTGCTAACAAAGCACCGGACACCAGCAGCCCGCCCGCCAGCGAGAGGAGGGAACCGAAAGCCGGTCGGTGGATCAGCGCGGTTAGAGAACGTGTCGGCGTGTTAGCGGATTTCTGTCCGACGAGATTGTCTGCCGGTTTCGGCGCTTTTTCCGGCTCGGCGACCGTTGTCTTTTTCTCCTCTATCAGATCCTGTCCCGCCACTTGGATTTTCTGCAATGGAATGGCGACGGTCTTGTATTTTGCCTCGTTGGGGTCGAAATAACTGAACGTCAGCCCCACCTCCTGTTCGCCGCCTTTGCGCGGCACGGCGTTGAACTGGAATTTTTTACTGCCGGAAAACGATGCCACATCGCCGGCGGTGAACTCATCCTTGCCCTTGTAGCTTTTCCAGTTAGCCGTCGGTGTTAGATCGGGAGTATCCACCAGCGCGAAATTCCCCGCGCCGCTCACCTGCGCGGTGATCTGCTGCGGATCACCGGTGTGCCAGGTGGGCGGGATGACCGCAGATTCCAGCTTGAACTGGCCGACTGCACCGCCGAATCCTTCCGGTTTCCCCTCCTCCGGCAGCGGCCGCACTTCGATCTGCTGATCACGGGAAGCCAGGGTGACGTCCTTCTCGATGTAGCGCGCGTTCATCCGGTCAAAGGCATCGTCAAAAAACGGATCATCAAACGGCCCGCCCGTCCTGCGCCGCGGCTTCGGTGCGGAATCCTCTCTAACGGCAACATGCGCTTGAAGTGATAGAGACGCCGGATAGGTGCCTGCCTTCGTCGCGGAAACAGCGCCATACCAGGTGACGACCAGCCAGCGCTTGCCATCCTTGATCTCCTGCGTCTGCTGTGGTTTTTCGCTCACATTATGCAGCGTGAACGCCTGCCCTTCCGGCCGGATACCACTCCGCAGCTCCGCCCGCGAATCCGCCGGAAGCCAGGCCCGGATGCGCACCGGCGCGATCTCGCCGACATAGACATGCTTGCGATCAATGGCCTGCGTTTCAACCGTTAGAAATCCGAACTGATCCTCTGCAGCCGTGTTGTTTTGTCCTGCCGAAGGGTTGGTCGCCTGGTTCTGCATGCCCGCCGGTGGCTGCGATGCGGTGTTGGCGAGCACTTTCAGTTTGAGCGGCTTCGTGCTGAGTTTCTGGCCATCGACGGTCACCTCAAATGAAGGAATCTGATATTCGCCCGGCGTGTTCGAGCCCACGGCATAGTTGTAGGTCAGCGAGGCGGTCGTCACGCCGTTGATGATCTGGACATTCTGGCTGCGGCCGCGGGGTTGGACGATGAGGTTCTCCACAGCGGGAATCTGCGGCTGCCCAACGCGGCTGCCGGATAAACTCACGCTCAGCATCGCGCCTTCGCCTGCGATTACCGTCTCACGGTCCAGCGCTACCTCTACTTCGGCAGCGGCGCAAATGCCAGCCAGCGCGATGGATGTTAGAACAACTGCGGCAGTGCTTCTAAAAATGCCTCCAATGAAATGAAATGGCGTCACCATGTTTTTCCTTTCGTTGAATTGTCGGGCGTGAGGAATCGCGAGCGCGGCTGCTGGGGAATCGGGATGACCGTCTTCTCGTCACTGCGAAGCGTCTCCAACAACTGCCGCGCTTCCTCGGGAGTCATCTCGGTTTTCTGCGCACGCTCGTTGCTCATTTGCGCTTGTTCCTGTTTGCCATCCTGCTTCTCGCCATCCTTCTGTTCAGCTGGTTTTTGTTCCTGCTTGCCGTCTTTGGCATCCTTCGGATCCTTGCCGTCTTTGTCCTCCCCCGATTGCTCCTTACCGTCCCCAGGCTTCTTTTCGTCCTGCGGCTTGCCGTCTTTGCCCTCGTTCGGCTTTTCCTCTTTCGGATCCTTCCCCTCCTCGGACTTCTTCTCGTCTTTCGGCTCACCGTCCTTCCCGTCCTTGGAATCTTTATTCTCCTTTTGATCTTTTTGATCCTTGTCGTCTTTTTTGTCCTGGTCGTCCTTCTTGTCGTCCTTGTTCTGCTGCTTCTTCAGCTCCTCGAGTTTCTTCTCCACGAGCGCCTTGTTATAGGCGGCATCCGCGTCGGACGCATTCAGTGAAAGAGCATCCTGATAGGCCTTGACCGATTCCTCCCACGTCTTGATCGTCGCCTCAGAGTCCTTTTCCAGGGACGCCTGCCCGGTTCGATAGAGCGTATTGCCCAAATTGTAATAAGCCCGCTGCTGGAGTGACAGGTCCGGAGTCTTCAACGACGCCCTCAGGGTTTCCGCGGCTTTTGGAAAATCCCCTTTTCCATACGCTTCGGTGCCAGCGTTGTAAACTTTCCGCATGTCGTTAGCCTCTGCCGCGCGGGACAATGAAGCGCCTGCTAGAATGAATCCCAATCCGATCACCGCCGTCGTTTGCGGGGCGATTTTCACCCGCCGTGCCGCAGAAGGCAGTGGCCTTGCTTTCTTGGCGCGCCGGCGGTCCGAGATGAAAAACTCCAACACCAGCAGGACGATCGCCGCTCCCAACGGCCACTCGAAGCGCTCGAGCGGGATGCGTTCCATCCGCTGGTTCAGCTCGCTCTTCGGCACCAGCCGCAGCCGCTCCTGATAGATCCGGTCCAGTCCTTCGGCACCACGGCCTAACGGAACATAGAGTCCCTGGGTGGCGTCTGCGATTTTTTTCAACGTGGACTCGTCCAGCTTCGTCCGCACTTCCTTGCCACCCTCGTCGCGCACCACGTCCATCCGCCCGTTGTTAAGCTGCTGGGGAATCGTCGCACCTTCGGGACTGCCAACGCCCACGGTGTAAATCGCCATGCCTTTTTTCGCCGCCGCTTTCGCCGCATCGATCACGTCACCTTCGAGATCCTCGCCGTCGGTGATCAGGATCAGCACTCGGAAATTGTTGCCGTTTTCATCGAACAGCCGCTCCGCCTCCTTGATCGCACTGGCGAGATCAGTGCCCTGCCGCGGGATCAGATCCGTATCGATCGCGTTCAGCGATTCACGGAACGCATCATAATCCAACGTCAGAGGACAAAGCGCAAAGGCACTTCCCGCGAAAGGAATCAGCCCCACTCGATCCCCTTCCAGCCGATCCACGAAATCGATGATGCCCAGCCGTGCGCGCTCCAGACGATTGGGTGTTAGATCTTCCGCCAGCATGCTGCGCGAGGTGTCGAGTGCGAACAGGATATCAATGCCCTTGCGCTTCACCTCGTGCCATTCATAGCCCTTCTGCGGTCGTGCGATCGCGGTGAAAAGCAACAGGACGGCCAGGAGCCAGAGCACCCGTTTCAAATTCCGCAGCGCCGGAGAAAAGCCTTCCGTCAAGCGTTGGCGGAAGCGTGGGTGGATCAGTTTCGCCAGATCCGATTCGCGGCGTTTGTCGAAGCGGACGTATAACAGCACGATGGCCGCGCAAACCACGACGCCCACGGCGATCCACAGCGGCTGGGCGAATTGCAGCGAGTTGCTTTCGATCGTTTGTTGTATGTTAGAGTTCATGGCAGACGCCGGAATCGAGTTTGATTGAGGATCAGTTCCAACAGCAGGATCAGCAGGCCGGGAATGAGGAACCACAGATAGAGTTCCTCGTATTGCTGGTATTTCTTGAGCTTGCGGGTGGTGGTTTCGAGTTTGTTAATCTCTTCGTAAATGCGGGCGAGCGAATCAGTGTCAGTGGCGCGGAAATACTGGCCGCCGGTGGCAGTGGCGATGTCCGTCAACATCTTGTCGTCGATCTCCACTTTCACCATCTGCAATGTCGGCTGGCCGAACATGTCCCGTGCCGGAAACGGAGCCTCGCCCTGGGTTCCTGCGCCGATGGTGTAAACCTTGATCCCCAGCGCCTTCGCAGCTTCCGCCGTGGTGAGCGGGTTGGCGGCACCGGCGTTGTTCACGCCGTCGGTCAGCATGATGACGATGCGCGATTTCGCCTGTGAATCGCGCAGGTGATCGACGGACGAAGCGATGGCCGAACCGATCGCCGTGCCGTCTTCGATCTGATGGAGTTTCACTTCCTTGAGCCGTTTCGCCAGCCATTCGTGATCCATCGTCAGCGGGCTGACCAGATAGGGGCGACCGGCGAAGGCGACCATGCCGAGCTTGTCGTTAGGCCGCTGGCCGACAAATTTGCCGACCACGTCCTTTACCACCTCAAGGCGGTTGACCGGTTTGCCTTCCAGCTTGAAATCGAGCGCCTCCATCGATCCGGAAACATCGAGTGTGAGGATGATGTCGATGCCGCTGGATTCGATCTCGGAAGATCCCTTGCCCAGACGCGGCCTCGAGAAAGCCAGGATCAACAGTGCCATTCCGAGCAAACCTAGCAACAACATGAAACCGCCGATTTTCGAACGCGGTTTGGCACCGATGCCCTCCGCGTCGCCGGTGCTTGGGATCTTCACCGCGACCGGCCGGCCCCAGCGGGATTTCCAAACTGCCAGGACAGGCAGAAGCAGCAGGAGCCATAAAAATTCCGGATGCAGAAACTGATAGTCACCGTTCATGCCACCCCTCCTTTCAGTTTGATCACCGGAGCGGAAGTGGTCTCGATGAAGCCGCGCGCGGCATTGAGAAGTTCATCCCGCTGGCCCATGCTGAGATTGGTGCCTGCGAATTTCGCGAGGTCGCAGGATTTCAAAAACACCCGCAGATGGTCGCTCTCGCTGACGAGCAATGAGCTTTGATCTTTCGCGAGATCATGGAGAAATTCCTCCGTTGTCCGACGCGGCGCGGCGATTCCGAATTGATCGGCGATGTATTGCCGCACGGTCTTCGCTGCCTGATAGGCGAACGCCTCGGCGGCAAGGGCTTCGCGGGTGGAGGCAAGTTCTGTTAGCGATGCCAGCGCAAGCGCGGGCGGGCTTTTCCGCTGTTTTGCGCCTTCGAGTTTTTTCATCAATAGCCAGACCGCCGCCACGGCGATCAGGCCGCCGCCGATTCCCCACCAAATCGCGACGGGTCTTTTTTTCGCCACCGGAATCTCGACCAACCCGCGCGGTCCGCGAATGTCTTCGGTCTCGGGCGTTTGGGCTGATAGAGTGGAGAGCAGACAGCAGAAAACCGCCGCGTGTGCGAAAAGACGACGCGTTTTCCGGATGCCGGAGGTGAACACAGTAACAGACATGCAGCAGAAAAATTTCAGCCCGAACGCTGGCGGCGGGACCTGAAAAACGCCATCAGCTCCGGCATCCAGTTCTCACCGTTGACGAACTCCAACAGATTCACGCCCAGCGAACGGATTTTCGCTGCGGTGAGTTCGCGGCGGGTGCGCGATTGTTTTTCGTAGGCCTCACGCACTTTTTTGCTGCCGGTGTCCAGTTCCACGACCTGCCCGCTCTCGGCATCCTGCACGCGGATGCGGCCGACGTCTGGCAGCGATTCCTCACGCGGATCCGTTACTGAAACGGCGATCACGTCGTGGCGGCGGTTCGTTACCTGGAGCTTGTTGCGGAGCTTCGCGAGGCGCTCGTCGAATGGCGCGCCAAGACAAAAATCGGAGACGAGGAAAATAACAGATTTCCGGTGGATCACCTGATTGGCGAAGTCCAGGGCCTGCGCAATATTCGTGCCGGAGCGTTCCGGCTGGAAATACAAGGTCTCGCGGATCAAGCGCATGATGTGCATGCGACCCTTGCCCGGCGGGATGTAGAGCTCCACGGCGTCGCTGAAAAGAATCAACCCGACCTTGTCGCGATTGCGGATCGCGGAGGCTGCTAGAACGCCCGCGGCTTCGGCGGCGAGCTCGCGTTTTGAATCGACTACGGAGCCGAAATCCGACGAAGCGCTGACGTCGATCATCAGTAGGATCGTCAGCTCGCGTTCCTCGGTGAAAAGCTTCACATGCGGATCGCCAGTCCGAGCAGTGACGTTCCAATCGATCGTCCTAACATCGTCGCCGGGCACGTAATTCCTCACCCGGTCGAAGTCCATGCCGCGTCCTTTAAAAACGCTGGCATAGCGGCCTGCTAGAGAATCGTCCACCAGCCGGTTCGTGCGGACTTCCATCCGCCGGACGCGGCCAAGGATTTCCGCCGCGCGGGCCTCATCGGCCACGCTGATCGGAGTGCTGGGCTTGTGCATTTGGAATAGTTGATGGTTGAGAGTTGAAAGTTGATAGTTGAGAGAGAAGAGGAAGAGAAAGAGAGTTTCTTCCTATCAACCATCAACTCTCAACTATCAACTTCTTCAAGGCACCGGCAGCTCGTCGAGAATGCGCGAGATGATCTGCTCGCTGTTCAGCCCTTCCGCTTCCGCTTCGTAGGTGACGGTCACGCGGTGGCGGAGGACGTCCATCGCCACGCTTTTGACATCGTGCGGTGTGACGTAGGCGCGGCCGTTGAGGAAGGCGTGGGCGCGACTGGTGAGGGCGAGGTTGATGGTGGCGCGGGGCGAGGCACCGACGCGGATGAGCGGCGCGATGTGCACGCCGTATTCGTCCGGCCGGCGCGTGGCGTGCACGAGGCGGACGATGTAGCGCTTCACTTTTTCATCCAGATAGAGGCCGTTGACGACGGTCCGCGCCTGTTGGATCGCTTCAAGGCTGACGATCGGCTGCGGCGAGGGCATGTCCTCGGTGGTGCCAGCCAGATCGAGCACACGCATTTCCTCGTCCTCAGTCGGATAGTCCATGATCACCTTCATCATGAAGCGGTCGAGCTGGGCTTCCGGTAGCGGATAGGTGCCTTCCTGTTCGAGCGGGTTCTGGGTGGCGAGCACGAAAAACGGCGATGGCAGTGCGAACGTTTCCTCGCCGATGGTGACCTGCTTTTCCTGCATCGCTTCCAGCAACGCACTCTGCACCTTGGCGGGCGCGCGGTTGATTTCGTCGGCAAGGATGAAATTGGCGAACACCGGTCCGTGTTTCACCCGAAAACGCGCTTCGCGGGGATCGTAGATTTCCGTGCCCACGATATCGGCGGGCAGCATGTCCGGTGTGAATTGGATGCGGTTGAACTTCGCGTTCACCAGCGAGGCGAGGGTTTTGAGCGCCAGCGTCTTCGCCAGCCCGGGCACACCTTCCAGCAGGATGTGGCCCTTCACCATCAGGGAAATCAGCAGGCGGTCCACCAGGTCGCTCTGGCCGATGAGATAGCGCCCGATCTCGCTGCGGAGCGGATGAATCCAGTGCGAGGCCTCGCGCACGAGCGCCTCGGTGTCTGCGGGATTTTGAGGGGTGTCGATGGTCATGATTCGGAGTCGTTTTATCGGAAAGGATGAGGGTGCGCGGCACCTCGCGGATTCAGCGGCGTGCGGTCCGGCAATCGTCTAAAATCCTGCGGTGTGGCCCGTCCGGGGACGGGAGATTGGAAGGCTCCAGCGCGGCATCCAAGCGCCAATTACGGCGCGTTTTTCAATCACGACCTGTAGGGCTCGACTTGCAAAGAAGTCACTTTATGGAACTGGAGCAAGCTTCCGTGGCAGGCCTCGCACCGGAGGAACGCGCGGAGCGGAAACCGTCCTCAAGCCGCTGGGCCGCCAAGCGTCAGGGACATTGAAATCAAAGGACCCACCCCGATTCACTGATATCAGAGACTAACGCTGGCCACCAGCCGGGCGCTCCTCTTCATCGAGAAGTTTCATCGGAGTAACCACTTTTGCAGACAAATTTCCGCCCTCACCTTCGAAAGGAGGTGTCTCAATCTCCACGCGACAAACTTCAGGTATGTCTTTATTTTTCAAAACTCCCCATCGGACATCCAAATGTGATTTCACTTCCCCTCCGGGCTCTATCCTAATGAACTCCACACTTCCTCCCTTGAAAGGCTCGAAACCCGCCTCTCCGATCACTTCCCCTTTCATATTGAACACCTTGATTCTCCAGCCACGAGTAACCCCAACTGACATGTATCGAATTTGTCGATCAGTATTATTTTTTAGGAACACGAGAGGGCGACCACGCCCTTCGCTTTTATCCAATAATATTTCAATCGACACCCCTAAGGGGACATTCCCTTCTTCACCAGCCGCCGTCAGCCTGCAGTTCGCGACAAGAAAAATCAACCCCACAATTAGAAATACCTCGCAAGTCTTTCTCTTCTTAAAATGAGATTTCATAAAAATTAATTACTATTTCACTTCCACAAATTCGGCCTCTGATATATTTATATTCCATTCAGGATGAACAGTAGTTCTAGCCCCCACCGGATCTTTCGAGCAGCCGGGATTATTAATGTGAAATGAGTCGGAATACCATTTCCATTTCGTATCATTTTCTCCGGGGTCGAATGGTACCGTTTCATGAATAGTAGATCCCGCCGCAGTTCCTTCGGTCTTCCAGCCGATTACATATATTGGAACCCAATTTGGACTTGCTCCCCATTTTGGTTTATAGAGATAATACATATTAAACGTAAGATCATGGACTGCCTGCAACCTATCATCATCCACCAGCACAAACGCACCCAACCAAATCCCTGGAGAGTCTTCAGTTTTTGTTGCAGATTCACTATATGGATAGTTAGTATCTAGAATACCAGTAACTGGAATGCCGTCTTTTCTGGCTATTTTCTCGACATATTTCTTATTTCTTACGGTTACAAACCGACCATCGTTTTTCAGTATTGTTTGTACAAATTCCCCGCTCCCCCCCCTCAAATCCGGCCGGCTCTTGAAATACAGTCCGCGTAAACTCAATTCCTGCCTTAGCCTGCGAATAGGAACCAAAAACCATCCATTTACCTGACTTAGGTATTCCGCCATCTGCCATAATGTCATCAATTAGATATGCTGTGGTTTTTGCAGTTACTACAATTTTTGGGGCCAATACCTTAAAGATCGAATAATGTGCCTTTGTAGTGCCATCTGTAAAAATGACATTGGCCGTAACTTTTGCCTCAGCATCTGAGTCCTCTGCCCAGTAGAAATTAAAATTCACACTCTTTCTATCAGAATCAGCTATCTCTATCAATTTTGCTTCAGCCGCACTTGGGTGATATTTTTTGAAAATCTTGAGCGATGGCCCGGACCATTTGATTGTCTTTATTTTTGATGTCCCCGTTTCTACCGCTTTGAGAGCACAATTGGCCCCTACAATCATTGTCTCCGACGAATCAGTAAGATCCTTTATATGCCCATCTTTATCGAACCACTTGATCTGAAAATCATTATCTCCATCCGGAACCTGTCCCTTGGTATCGATTATCATAACCGGAGCAAAGGAAGAATAAATTAAAACCAATAAAATTTGCCTCCCGAAATTTATCACTGATCTGATATTCATAGCGTATTCAAATCCTCCTCAATTACAAATTTCATCTGGCTAAGAAACTCCCGATCATAGCGGAAACACCTTGCGACCACCGCATCAATTGACATATCGGAACGAATTAGTTCTGCCCGCGCATCCAATTCCCATTCCGAGCGAAGGCTAGGGGAACCTGAAAAGCACCGACCGACAGAATGTGCCGAATTCACTGCAGAAAAGTGATCTCCCGCCTTCAGGGCTTTTAATGAAAGCCAATAATGCGCGAAGGCTGCACGCCGATGACTCGGAACTTCGGAAGCAATCCACCCAAAGTATTCGAATGCCTGCGCCATCTGCCCACGATTCAGAAGCCAGAGCGCATAATCGGAACCTACTATCACGTAACCCTCCGGAGAGGATTTGTCGTGATCGATTACATCAGAAGCCAGACCTAGAGCATCTACATCGCGCCCTAAAGACACAAAGGACTTGAAAACTGTTGATAAATACTCGAACCACGTGGAACCTCCAACAGATTTGAATTCAAGCTTCTGTTGATTCGTTAGTTTTTTCCAACGAATGACTACCTCATTAGGTCGACCTATGACGTTGCATTGAAGTTTTCTACAAGAGTAGTCCAAAATGGTCAGCGCGTGCCAAGGCGTTGATGCGTTTTCAAAAGCGTCGTCCGCCAATGCAATTGAACGGTCGACGAGGTCTTCCAGCAAACAAGAAAATTCCGCCCCTGCAACCGCAATCTTTCGTGCGGCTTCGAAACCAACACGGTAATCCACAATTGACTCGATAAGTTCCCGGGCGGATTGAACCATTGATGTTGTTATCTTCCTATTATCTGACGAGGTCAGATACCTAAACCCAAGAAGCATAGCTTGAATCCGGAAACGAACAGGGGTCGAAGCACTATTTGCAACCTCCATATAATAGCCAGAAGCTTCTGCATTGTGAGCTAAACCAGCTTCCATGCGTGCGAGCGCCCAAGTAACTCTTCCCCAAGCTTCGGATTCTGCCAGTTCAGATTTCAACGTGACAAGTATGTCGCGCGCCATGGCGTAACTATTTCCGTCAATAGCACCCAGCGCCATTGCATGTCGGACAGAGATACCGTGGCTCATACCAAATCGTGATACAGCTAAACTTGAAATCGCATTGAAATTTGGGATATCGCCGGCACAAATGGAATAGCGGACATATGCTTTTGCGTGCGCGATCTGCTCCTGACGAGAGGTGTTTTGGGCAGAAAAAAGACGCAATGCACGGGCCGCGATTGGGCTTGGCTCAATGGCATTACTTAGTTTTTCATCGGCCAGTTGAATTTTCTCCAACTCCATAGTTATAATAACATCGGAAGTAGGTGACGAAATTGCCGATGCGGCAAGGACCTTCCATTGAGGATCACCATGCATCCGGAGAATGCGAACGATAGAAAGTATCGACGCGCCGGCAATCCGCCCTTCCGTATTGGCTTTGAACGAAGCTAGTACATCGGCTTCTAGAATTGGGACTAGGTTCTGTCTTGCGCGAGCATCAAGGTAGGGTTGCCACGCCGCAACGGTTTTTGATTGAAACCGCCCCATTAGAAGCGATTCGCGAGCGTAGCGTTCCGCCAAAGCTGGCTCATCAGCAGCCAACGCAAGCTTGGCAAGAGCCTGACGGGCACGCGAAGCGCCGTTGGGTGAGAGTTGGATCGCCTGTTGGAGATACACACGAGCTTCTTCTGTGAGCCCGGATTCCACAAACACAGCAGCAATTTTGGTCAGCACCACCGTAGCACGTGGTGGACGTGCCGGGATGGTGACATTCCCCTGAGCCGCGAGTTGGACTGGGTTGAGATTCAGAATCGCATCGATCTGTTGCTGGGCCACTGCAATATCAACAATCAGTTGATTGGCAATTAGTCCTGCCGCGGCTGTCCGGAGTGAGCGGAGCAATGCTCTAACTTGACCTACCCCGGCTCGCACCAGTAAATCATAATCCTTTGCCTGGCTGGCGTATTGAGACGCTCTAGAAAAAGCCGCAGATGCTTCAGTATGGCGGGATAGTTTTGTCTGGGACTCTCCGACTATAAGAAGGATCTTGGCTTGTTTGGAAGTATTTCTTGTGGAAGCGGCCAATTGATTGAGGGCAGTCAATCCTTCTTCATACTTTCCCTGTGCCAATAAGTCGCGCGCTATACCCAACGCGCCAGAAAAACCTGGCGGACGGTTCACCGCTGCGGATCTTCGTTTGCGATTTTTGTGGGTGGTTTTGGGCATGCAAACTTTGGGGTTGGTTGCTTGGACGAAGGGACACAAGCGATCATCGCTACTGCTTCGCAACAAGTGCAGAAAATCTACGAACGCGGATTCGGTCCTTTGCTTTCAAAGGTATCCACAGCGCTCACTTCAGGAAAATGTTCCGCCGCCCGGGAGTTCCCGGGGCGGCGGTTTTTGCAAGCCATCGAACTAGGCGCCCTTAGTAGAGGGCTAATAAGATCGTTTGCGTTGGCGTGGCCTACGCTTACAGGAAGCGAATGGTCACGAATGGATGCGATGGCGTCCCGCACCGAGTCAAACTTCGCCCGCTCCATGAAACGGGTGAAGGATTCCGAGTAAGTGACACCTTCGACAGGAAGCAAGCGAATCATGCCGCGGTTGGTTGATCTCCGTGGTACGAGGTTGTAGCCCAGGGCTGCAACCCCGGCGATCAGAACGCCTGACGAAATAACAAACTTTCTACGACTGATTCCTTGCACGGTTAGACGAATGACAGTTCTATCATCCCATGACAAGATATTTCCTCCTGTTGTTTGTGACAAAATCTTTCCTTCTTACAGTTAGTTTTGTGTTGTGCTCCCTGACAGAAAATGCTGATGCAGGGACGATCGGTTGGTTTTATGCATTGGACGGGGACAAGGCCAGCTTTGAGTCAATTGTTGGAACGCCCTCGCGTTCAGTTACTCTGGCAGGCGGGACAGTGATGAACGAGTATCGCGTGGGGCCACATAAGGTGTTAGCAGCAAGGATGGGATCCGGTTGCGTAGCCACGGCGGTCACCGTTTCCCGTGTTCTGGCACTGAATCCTTTGGATCGAGTGATCTCCACAGGGCCGGCCGGGGGAATCGGCGAAGGAGTGAAACGGGGTGACTGGTTCAAGGTGAAAGTGGTGGCTGCATGGCAACAAGGAAGAGCAGGCGAAGGTGGAAGGATTTTCCCATCAGAGCAGGCGGAGACCACGATTGATGAGAACCCTGACGAATGGCCGTCCGGCAGGTGGAGCACGATGAATAAAGTGAAACTGGTTTCCGGGGAGGCGTTCATCGCATCCGCAGAAAAGCGCGGAGAGTTGGCGGGAGAATTCAAAGCACAGATCGTAGAGATGAATGCTTTCGGTTTATTAAGCGCATTGCAGGGAACCAAGGTGAAGGTATTGATTCTCAGGGTGGTGAGTGATTATGCGAACGAGCAGGCGAGCGAGGATTTTTCCGAGTTCCTCAAAACCTATCAAGGAGAAGGCGGGAAGATGGTTGCCGAACTAGTCAGGAACCTACCAGTGGGGAAGGACGAACCGGCCGCGCATGATGCTTTGCGCGAGCTGTTGGGGGAGTGATTTGCGGAAAAGAGCGGGTTGATCTCCTCCAAACCGCTTCTTCGGGCCGGAGGGGGGTGTACCAAATGATGAAGCCCGGCCGGGGGCGTTTTCCAGACGGGGTTTGGTTCGTTCTCGGAAGAACGGACTGAAGTCCTGGACTACTTTTCCCCGCTTCCGCCGAATGCACCGCCGCCTCCGCCGGTGCGGAGCCAGATGCCGAAGCCGGTGAAGACGACACCCCAGAGGACGCCGAAAATCAGCATCGCGTGCGCGGGCAACCAGGCCAGAACGAGACTGCCCGCTGTTAGGAAAAGCGAGGCGACCAACAGCCTCTGCTGGATCACGCCGGCGGTGGTGGCGAATCCGATGGCCAGAAAAAGCGCGGCCGAGCACACCAGCGTGTTGAGCGGTACTCCCAGCAGCTGGTTGTTGATACCGTTCACGAGACACGCCACGGCGATCATCCCCCAGGTGAGCAGCATTTGGCCGGAGACGAGGCTTTTCGGCATGCGGGTTTTGCGCAGGGTGATGATGGCCATTCCGCCCATCAGAAGCACGAACGCGACCCAGATCGCCATGATCCCCACCAACGGTGGATCGGCGGGTGAGCGCCGGATGAGCAGGTAAACGACGGTGGAAGCCACCGCGCCGCCAAGGCCGCCCGTGATGAAAAGGTTCGCCAGCGGCTGGCGCACGGCGTTGACATCCATCAGTTCCAGACGCCCGCGCATGTCGCCCAGTTCGCGGTCCCGCTCGTCCACTTGGGCGGCGGAGGTTTCGACAAACGCGACTTCCACTTCGCTGAGGCGGTCGCGCAGGGCGGCGAGCACGGTGCGCGCTTCGTCGAGCGGCTTTCCTCCGGCTAACAGGAAATCAGCAGAACGTCCCTCCTGCTCCCATTGGGCGGCGGCGGCGGTGACGCGCGAGCGGGCCCGCAGCAAGGTGCGGTTTTCCTCGAGCCACGCGCAAAGCCGCGGCCATGATGTTAGCAAGGCTTCGTGCGCAAGCGTGACAGCGGGACGGGCGTCCTCACCGGTGCCGCGAAGATCGGCGACGAGAAGACGGGCTGCTAGAAAGGCGTCGAGAAACGCCCTGGCTCCCGGACGGGCACCTGCTTTTTCCTGATCCGCCCAGCGGCGGGTGGCGGGGTCGCCCTCGGCGCGGTCCAGGCCGACGAGATCATGCATCGCGGCATCGAATGCTCCTTGTGCCTCCGCGTCCAGATGGCTGAAAATTTCCTCGGCGCGGCGGGCGATCGCGCCTTCCATGCCTCCGATCTCCTGATAGGCCGAGTGGGTCATCAGTCCGGCGTCCGTGCGGCGACCATAAAGTTCCTCGAGGGTGAATTCCAGCAGCGGGAGCGCGCGGGGATCGCGCACGGCGGCATCGCGCAGGACGTCGTCGAGGCGGCCTTTCACGGGATCCTCCTCGTAGGCGAGTCCGGCAGCTTGCGCGGGCTGACGGATGAGCGCGGTGATTTCCGCGGGAACGAGCGCGGGGAGCTGATAGGTGCCGTGGCCGCGCGCGAGGTCGATGAGTTCCGGGATTTCCTCCAGCCGTGAATAGAAGTCGCTGCGCAAGGTGGCGAGCACCCACGCGCGGCCGCTGCGGGCGAGCACTGCTAGAACAGTGATGAAGGCCTGCCGGCGCGCGGGATCAGGATCGTGAGTGAAAACTTCCTCCAACTGATCGATCACCAGAGCGATCCGCGCGCGCGGCGTGGTTGTGAGTCCTTTTGATCGTTCGAATGCCGTGGCAGCGTGCACAAGAGCCTCGCCTACCAGCGCGGCGGCGGCATCCGGCCGCGCGGCCAGTTTCGCGGCCAGGCCGGCGGAGTCGCCATCTGCTAGTTCTGCCACGCGCGCGATTTCAGGAAGAGCACCGGGCCGCAGCAGCGCGGCGGCGAGGCCGATGAGCGGATCCTTTCCACCGTCGCCCGGTCGCATGAGGCAGCGGCGGACCAAGGCCACGTCTTCGATCACGCCGGGAGTGTCGAGCAGGGTGAGCACGCCCGCGCGGAGCAGCGACGATTTCCCCCCACCTGACATGCCGGTGACTAGAACGAACGCCGAGCCCGCCCGCGCCTGTTCGCGCAGAGCGGCGACCACCTCGCTGGTCGCCTTGCTCCGGCCACAAAACACTGCCGCATGTTCGGGTTCGAAGACTGCGAGGCCGCGAAATGGAGAGCCCTCGGTCCAACTCGGCGGCGCGGCTTCAGCAAGCGCTTTTCCCGGCGGCAGCTTCGATTCGATGAGTTTGCGCAGGTGGATTTCCAGCTTCTCCTCAAAATCCACAGGCTGCTCGAACGGGTGAAACGCGGCCACCAGCGTGCCTTCCTGTTCGTTGTGAAACCAATGCCGGATGAAACTGTCCAGCGCGCGTTTCTGGTCGAGCCGCGAGCGCACGTTCTGCTCGTCCTGCAAGTCCACCACCGGATGAGTCGTTTTCCGATAGACCAGCAGCTCCGGCTTGCCGTGCGCCTTGTGGGCCTCCGCAGCGATCTCGAATTCATACTCGGTGCCGGAGGCGTAAGTCGATCCATCGGCACGCCGGAACTGGCCGGGCAGGCGCGTTCCCAAGCGCGACCAGATGATGCAGACAACGATGTCCGCCTCCGATGGCGAAACGATCTGGTCCTGGAATGTCGAGGTCGCTAACAGCGGCTCGTGCTCCCAGAAAATGGGCACCAGCCGGGTGCGGCGGGAAAATTCGCCGGCCAAACGGCCCAGCACGCGCCCGGTGAGCGCGCGTTCCTCGGCGACATCCCCTGGCGACGAGACGAAGATCCTCAATTCATCCATGGGGGCGGATGCGATCTGGCAGAAACATATCACGCGAAGCTAGCTTTCCGGACCTGCTTGCCAAGGATTAATCCCGCTCCGTTTTCGACCGATGAAACAAAATTTCATTCAGACGGTTGCCTGGTTTTGAAATGGGTCTCGCCCGACTTTTGCTGTTAGTGGGTTTTTCGGATCCAGATCGTTGAAATTACGCTCATTTTCTCAAAAGGTCTCCACCTCAGATGTTGAATTTCGTATTTCGGGCGGGGGCTGGGCGGGCAGGGTCAAGCCGAGTTGGTCGAGCAGGACGTGATGGATTTCCTCGGGTTTGGTGTAGCGCATCACCTTTTGAGGGTGCGGAAACTAACTTCAATGCGCACGAGGTGGATGTAGTTGCGCCAGAGTCCGGCGGGGCCTCCTCCTATTAGGTTGCTGCGAAGCAGATACCGGCCTTCGTCGAGGTGGTGACTTGCTGTTTGGATGCAGGAAGATGAAGGATGACGAGCCGGTGGGAGTTGCGACCGGCTTTTTGTTTGTCGAGGTCGAGGCAGTCCCCCTGCCAACGGGGGATTTTCCTGCGGCTTGCCATTTGCCCGGAGATGCGGAAGAAAGTCTGCGCCATGAAGCGCAAGCCGTCATCGCCCGCCTCGGAATTTGCTGCCGCCGAGCGTGCAGCATTGCTCGGACGCGAGTTTTCGCTCGCCCTGTTGCGGGCTTCGGGAATCACCGAAGCGGAAATCGCAGAGCAGTTTGATTCCCGAAAATGGATCGAAGGCCCGCAGCCGACGGTAGCTTGTTTTACAAATCCAGCCGAAGTCCGGAAAATCCTGAAATCCATCACTTGGTCCTGCCGCCGGAATCACCACCTGGCTCTCGCCCAAGCCGCGTCACAACAACGTCTTCCCGCCGAGGAAATCGCCGTTCATTTCGAAGCTGCCCAACAATTTCCCCAAGCACGGGCCCACTGGAACAAGGCAGGGGAAACCGCCTGCGCGAACGGCGACTACCGCCGGGCGCTCCGCTGGATCCGCCAGGCTCTTGCCATCTGGCCATGGGATGAGGCTCCGGCCGACCGCGTCCGCGTGCTCCGCGAAATGGCGCGCTGCGCGACCAATGCCCGCGACACCGAATCCGCACGCAGTGCCTGGGAGGAACTCGCCGCCTATGCTCTGGAGTCCGGCCGCCATCCGTTGCGGGTCGATGCGCTTCATGAACTTGCCGCCCTTCTATCCGACCCCGTGAAGACCGGGCCGATTCTCTTGGAGGCTGCGGAAATTGCCAGCCGCGAACTGTCACCTGCCGAGGCCTATCGTCATTGGATGGCCTACGTGGACTTCCTCGGCCATCGCGTGCGGATCAATGCCGCGCGGCAGGCGTTTGTTCACGCGGAAGAATCTGCCAGAAAATCCGCTGATCCCGCGATCCTCTCGGAGATGCTCGGCTGGAAGGGGTTGTTAGCCGCGCTGTCCGGGGAGCAGGAAAACGCCACGCGCTGGGTCGAAGAAGGCATGCGACTCGCCATCGATCACCAATTGCCCGAGCAAACCGCCATTGCCTATCGCCGCCGCGCGAACATCGCAGACTACGCCGGAAACTATGAAGCGGAGAAACAGAACCAAAGCATCGCCATCCGTTATTGCCGCGAAACGGAAATCGGCGGCGAGGTGGTTTGCATGAGTTGTTTATCCTATGCCTGTTTCCGCACCGGTGACTGGAAGGATGCGCTCGTCACCGCCCGCGAGGTGCTGGCGGGGAAAGATCTTCATCGCGGCCTGGCAGCGATCGCCGACTGCGTTTGCGGGATGATTTCCTCCTTCCGAGGCGAGCGCCGTCCTGCCTTGCGTCACCTCGGCGAGGCATTGAAAAACCTCCGTGCCGAGGGCATGATCCACCTCGAATTTTTCGCCCTCTGGGGCACCGCCTACGGCCACCAATCCAGCGGCGATCCCGAATCCGCCACCGCCGCCTACGATGAGATCCGCGCCCTTTGGCGGGAAACCGACGACCTGCACGACGCCATTCCCGGCCTCTTTTTCGCCGGTGCGCATTATGCGGACAACGGCCATCCCGACCGCCTCGGCGACTGCATCGACATCTTCGGGAAAATCCTCCTGCGCAACGATCTCCCCGAGACCCGTGCCGCCTCACTCGCACTTGCTGCGGAGCAGGCGATGCTCGAAGGAAACCCCGCCGAAGCGTCCCGACTGTTTCAAGAAGCCACCGCTTTCATCGACAAGGCGAAGCTGCCCTTGGAGCGCGTTTGGATCGAGTGCCGGAAAAAACATCACTGCATCGATTCGCCCGCGCTGAGCGACGCTATCGATACCGCGACGCGCCTCGGCCTGCGCCCCATCCTCGCCCGCCTCCGTGCCAGCGAATCCCGCTGCGGCGATCTAACACCCCGTCAGATCGAAGTCCTGCGCTTCCTCGCCGACGGCCTGACCAGCAAGGAAATCGGCGACCGTTTATTTCTCAGCACGCGCACCGTGGAGATGCACGTCGGCCGGTTGCTCCAGCGCCTCGACTGCCGCACCCGCCCGGAAGCAGTGCGCCTCGCAGCGTCCCGCGGCTGGCTACGGTAGTCCTTGCGGGCAAATACCGTAGTTCTGACAGCTTACGGATTTTCAGATTCCGGGTGATGCTCATCACACATCAACCCCATACCACCATGTGCATCGCTTGTGATATCCAACAACCCAGCGCCGAGGCCACCAACGCCTTTGCCAATCGTTTCCTCGAAATCCTCAATCACGGCGCACTCGCGTCGATGGTCTCCATCGGCCACCGCACCGGGCTCTTCGAAGCCCTGCGCGCCGTCGGCCCAGCCACCAGCAGCCAACTCGCCCAGGCTGCTGAACTCAACGAACGCTACGTCCGCGAATGGCTCGGCGTCATGACCTGCGGCGGCATTGTCGAATGCGACGATAAGGGAAAAATCTATCATCTCCCGCCCGCCCACGCCGCCCTGCTCACCTCCGCCGGCGACAGCATCGCCCATCTATCAGGCTACATCACCATGGTCGGCAGCGTCGAGGACCAGCTCGTCGAATGTTTCCGCAAGGGCGGCGGCGTTCCTTACTCCGCCTATCCGCGTTTCCACGATTTGATGGTGCTCGATAGCAAACAATCCGTGGTCGATCCGCTGTTCGATCACGTCCTGCCGCTCATCCCCGGCATCACCTTGGCGCTGCACAACGGCATCGACGTGCTCGACGTCGGCTGCGGCCGGGGCAAGGCGCTGCTGAAAATGGCGGAACGGTTTCCTAACAGCCAATTCACCGGCTGGGACCTGGGAGAGAAACCGATCCGCGAGGCAAACGAAGAGGCCGCCGCCCTCGGACTCACCAACATCGCCTTCGCCCGCCGCGATCTATCCGATTTCCATCAGGACGCTCCCGAGCAGGCATTCGACTTCATCACTGCCTTCGACGCCATTCACGACCAGGCCCGCCCCGACCACGTGCTTGCAGGAATTCACCGCGCGCTTTCGCCGGACGGCGTGTTCCTGATGCAGGACATCGGCAGCTCCAGCAACGTTGCGGAGAACAAGGATCATCCGATCGGCACGCTGCTTTACACCATTTCCTGTTCGCATTGCATGACCGTCTCCCTCGCCCAAGGCGGCCTCGGCGTCGGCGCGATGTGGGGTGAGGAAATGACACGGGAATTCATCCACAACGCCGGCTTCGGAGAAATCGAACGGCACCAACTCGATCACGATCTGCAGAATTACTACTATGTGATTCGGCGCTGATTCATCCTGCCAACCCAGCCTTCCAGCGAGCGATTTCCGCAGTGACATTGGCGATGGAGGGCGCGCCTGGGTTGGTGCGGGCGGCGAGAGCGGTTTCCAGTGAGAAGACGTTCTTCGCATCCGGTCCATAGGCCGGATCGATGGCAGTTAGGTCGAGTTGATCGAGCGGGGTCTTGGTGGCGATGGCCTGGGCGACGGCTTTGCCGACGAGTTCGTGGGCGTGGCGGAACGGGACGCCCTTTTTCACCAGATAGTCGGCGAGGTCGGTGGCTAACAACATGGGATCGGAAGCGGCGGCCTTGCAGTTTTCCTCGCGAAGTTCCATGGCGGAAATCATCTCGGTGTTGACGGCGAGGATGAGGTTCAAGGTGTCCAAGGAATCGAACAGCGGCGGCTTGTCCTCCTGGAGATCGCGGTTGTAGGTGAGCGGCAGGCCTTTGACGGCGACTAGCAGGTTCATCAGATTCCCGACGAGGCGGCCGGTCTTGCCGCGGGTGAGTTCGCAGACGTCGGGATTTTTCTTCTGCGGCATGAGCGAGGAGCCGGTAGTGTGCGCGTCGGATAGAGAGGCGAACGCGAACTCGGCGGTGCACCACAGGATGAGGTCCTCGCTGAGGCGCGAGAGGTGGACGCCGCAAAGCGAAATGACGAACAGCACTTCGGCGATGTAGTCACGGTCGGCGATCGCGTCCATCGAGTTGCTAGTGACGCCGTCGAAGCCGAGCTCGGCGGCGATGGCGTGGCGGTCGAGGTTGATGGTGGAGCCAGCGAGCGCGCCGGAGCCGAGCGGGGAGATGTTGAGGCGCTTGCGGGCGTCAGCGAGGCGGGATTTGTCGCGCTCGAGCATTTCGACGTAGGCGAGGAAATGATGGCTGGCGGTGACCGGTTGGCCGCGCTGGAGGTGGGTGTAGCCGGGGATGACCGTGGCGGCGTATTTTTCCGCGCGGTCGAGCAGGGCCTTTTGCAGGCCGGTGATGGCGTCGAGCAGGCCGTCGATCTCGGTGCGGGCGTAAAGACGGGTGTCGGTGGCGACCTGGTCGTTGCGGGAACGGGCGGTGTGGAGTTTCGCACCCGCCGCGCCGATCCGGCGGGTGAGTTCGGACTCGATGTTCATGTGGATGTCCTCAAGGGAGGTCTTGAACTCGAATTTCCCGGCCTCGATGTCGGCGAGGATTTCCTGCAGGCCATTTTCGATTTGGTCGAATTCCTCGGCCGTTAGCAGGCCAGCAACCCGCTGGGCGCGCGCATGGGCGATCGACCCTGCGATGTCGTGCGGATAGAGTCGCCAGTCATACGAAATGGATTCGCCGAATTGCTGGACGAGCGACGAAGTGTCTTGGGAGAAGCGGCCTTTCCACATAGCGGTGAGATGATGGGATGAAATTCCCGCAACAAGCTGCGGCGAGGCGATTTGAGACGGAAGCGGCAGGGATGAAACGAGAAAAATCTCGCGAATTCATTTTCGACCAAACAAGGGATTGCAATCCGCCGGGACAAGCAGATGAATTTGAGGGCGATTTCATCAGGAAATCGCCCCGCAACTCAATCGACCATCCACTATGTCCAACTTCATTCCCCTGATCAGCTCCGGCACCGCAGGCCCCCTCGGCGTCCTTCACCTTCCGCGCCTTTGGCAGAAAGCCTCGCTCGGTGCGGCCGGCAAACTTCATCCTGACTATCCGTCGTGCGGCCAAGGCTATGACCAGATGGTCCTCGACGGCCTCGGCTTGGATAAAGGCGCTTTCGAAAGCTTCATCGCCGGGAGCAAACCGACTTATCCCGAATGCGAAGCATGGGTCCTCGCCCAATCCGGCGGCTCGCTCGATGCCGCCGCCGTCGCGAAACTCAACGCCGCCATCACCGGCTACCACCACGCCGACGGGGTCCGCACTGCGATCCTCAGCGCCAGCGGCATCCCGGACGAAGGGAAAATCCTCGACGCCATCAATCTGAACAATCTCGACGATTGGCAAACCTTCCACAAGGAAGTCATCGCCTGAACCGATTGCCATCTGAAGTCGCCAGATGCTCCGCACGCCTACATTTTTCGCCTTCCTGATTGGCATCAGTGGGTTGAAGGGCGAAACGATCCTAGTGACCGTCGGCGACACAGGCTGTTCGGGCCGCCAGATCACTGTCCGGGAGTGCTTTGAGAAACTAGCAGGTGTGAGTTCGGTCACCGTGCTGCCCCGCTCCCCCAAAGATCCGCCGGCACAGCGGACGTTTGTCGTGGTGTCAGCCGGCATCGGGCCCGACCAAAACGCACTTCGATCATCCCTTGGAAGACGTGCGAAACACTATCCCATCCTGGATTGTAAAAAGCAGCCTGCTCCGGTCGAGAGGGCTGGCGGATAGAACCAGCGACTCGATCCGGCTTTCTCACGGCGGCCCCAATCCTTTTAATTTCTGCAACTCCTCCCGGAGCGCAGGATAGTCGATCTTTGCCTGATGCCTGCGGTCGAGTGGCAGCGAATTCAGATAGACCACCTCTTCCATTCCAAATCGATCAGCCGCATGATGGATCGCTGCTTTGCGCCCATCGTCCGGTTTTCCGCCCACGACCAACACCCGTTTTCCATCCCAGTTCAGGGCTGCCATCCGGATCCCTGGAAACTCCTCCCTCAGCGCACATTCGATGGCAAACGGATAGCTGAGCGCAGCAGCCGGTAGTCCTGCTAGAGAACCGACTGCTGGAAGTTTTTCGGCCGCGCGCCCGAGAAGCCAGACGCGACCTTCCGCATCAAGCCATCCTGCGTCGCCCGTCCGATGCCAGACCCGGTCCACCACGTGGATTTTCGTTTCCTCATCGCCGATTCCTCCCAGATAGCCATTCAGCACGTGATCTCCCGACACAATGATTTCACCTGCTTCGCCGGATGGAGCAAGAAGCGCATCAAAAGCATTGTCGGCCAGCGGGCCTAACACTTCACCCCAACGGTCGGAAATGATCTTCAGTTCCAGCTCAGTGACGGGCACGCCGGAACACAACCCACCACCGGATCGGGTGATGGAAAGCATTTCCTCCGTGACCTCAGCGGCTGATAGATGGGCGATCGGCTCTGCTTCCGTGGAACCATAGACCGAATGGATCTCCGCATCCGGCAACGCTCGCTGGAGACGCCGCAGCAGATCCGGGAATACGGGAGCCCCGCCCGTGTAAACCCGTTTAAAAACCGGCAATCTCCCCATCATGGCCTCAAAAAACGCTGGCGATGCCGCGCAGCGGGTGACTTGGTGTCGGGCGCTCTGCGCTGCCACTGCCGCCCCATCCGGAGTACCGGGCTTTGACAAGTCCGTCGCCGCCAGCACGCTGGTCATACCGGATGCCAGGTTCGCCAGGACGAAAACCGGGAGCGTGATCAAATCCACCTCACCCTCCTGGAAATCCATCGCCTTCGACAATGCCTCGTGCTGTGCTAACAGGAATCCATGCGAACGCACCGCCGCTTTCGGCACTCCGGTGCTGCCGCTGGTAAATGTGACGAGCGCCGGAGCATCGTCCTCCACGTCCGCGATGGCCGTCGCGTTTGAATGCGTTTTCCATGCCCGCGCTCCCGGAAACCAGTGCCCCGTCCGAATGGAACAGCGCACTTTCCTCAGCTCTGGCACACCCAGCCGCAGAAACTGCGCTTTCCATGAACCGAAAAACGCGTCCGGCATCATCCGCCTGCAGCAAAGTGATAGAAACTCCCGGCCTGCCGACGGGTCAGCCAGCATCACCCTCATTCCCGCATGAAAAGCAGCCAACAAGAGTTCATACAGTTCGATCGATACCGGTTGGAAAACCAAAATCACTTGCCCGCGCTTCAGTCCCATTGCTTCCAAACGACCCGCTCCAGCCGCCACCCGTTGCGCCAGGTCCCCGAAAGTCACCGTGCAATCCCGGCCACTGGTGGAATCGATCAAGGCAGGCCGCTCCGGATGCAGCATGGCTCTATCTATCAGCAGGGACGCCAGGTTCATAGGGGCTTCGAAAAAAGCGCGTATCGGCGGAACACCCGGCCATGATGGCGGCCGGTGATTTTCAGAGAGGTGTTGGTTTCATATTGCAGGGCATGGATTGCTTCCGTGAAACCCTTTTCCCGGGCGATATGATGCAGCTCGTCAACCAGCAGGCTACCCAATCCAGCACAGCGCGATTCAGGGTCCACTGCGAGCGTTTTCACGATCAGCGCCGGCTGCTCACCACGGGCCGAAGCTTCCCAATCGTGGATGCCGAAGACGAATCCGCAGGGAACTCCACCACGCACGGCGATTCTAACAAAGTCGGGGTCCACCCGCTCCCTGACATTGCGATAGGCATCAAGAAACGGCTCTTCCTCCAGCGGCGTGTAGAGGAAATTGCTAGAGAAACTTTTCAAACTCACCGCATGGATCAGTCGGAGTTCTTCGTCGTAACGCGAGCTATCCAGCCTCCGGATCGACACTCCTGAACTTAGCAACCGATCTTTCAGTGCGGGCGGCACCGTTGTCGCGCCATCCAATGCGATCGAGGAGGAGGAATAGCGGGAAAGCTCACGAAACCCAGCTTCACGCCACCACTCCGGATACGCCTCCGAATTCCGCGGTTCCAACAGAAATGGCCCTCGTCCGTCCGAATCAACCACGAAGCGGTGACGCCGCCACGTATTGCCGTTCATCGGTCCCACCGCCGTCACGCAGCCCGCCTGACGAAGTCGCTCCATGGCGGCGTCTAGCAGAAGCGCTGTTTCTCCTGGGCAGGTCGCCGTAAACGCACCGATCGAGCCGATCCTGGCACCATTCAAAACAGGCGTTCCGTTCCACCACAGTGCGACATGGGCTACGACTTTTCCAGACGTTCCCATCAGAAACACAAGGGCATCAGCATCCTCCGCGTCCGGGAGGACCAAGCCATCCGCCAGATCGATGTTGGGGATCGATGGACCTTCATGAATCAACGCAGACGGCGGTTTCATCGGATAATGCATAATGCTGGAAGCGAGCCGACCAACGCAAGACCGCCCTTGATGATCCAAAGCCCGGTCTCGTGGCCACGGTAATGTTCAGCAATCCACTTGAAGGCACCGACAGAAATCAATGTGCCGATCAGTCCCAGCGCCACCGGCATCGCCAGCGGACGGTAATCCGGCCAGAACCAGATGAGGCCGGGCAAAGCCGCCAGCAGCCAACCTTTCAACGTTGAACGCATTGGCTTCAGAAACACGCCCTCCAGCCACGATCGCGTCGCCGTGTCGAGGATTGCGAGTTGCGTCGCCATTGCGAACGAGATTCCTGCGAGTCCAGTTGAAACAGGAATCCATTTCGATTGTGTTGCGATCACCCACGGCAGGCAGGCAATCGCATGTGATAGAACCGCGTCCAGCCGGTGGTCAAAAACGCCGGTCAATCCATGTTTCCGAGTGGTGAAGAGATGGCAGACAAACACCGCGGAAGGCGGCAGCGCGAACCGCCAGTCTGCCAGCACCGCACAGGCATAGCCGAGCATCGCGCTGCCTAACAATGCCGCCCCGCTGAGCGTGGACCAACACGATCCCCGGAGCACCAGAAACAACAAGGCAGCCAGCACCAACATTCTTCCGACCAGCGATGGAACTTCCAGCTCAAGCAAACGCTGCAACACGAAGACCCCGCCCAACGGGAGCACAAGATTGTCGAAACCCCGGTCCGAAAAACCCTCACCCATCATTCCCAGCGTCGCCAATATGAGCGCGATCCATAGGCCGCGCTGAAAATCCACTCTACCGCCACAGACCAAGGGGATCAGCACGCACAGAAAGGCGGTGAGGAAAAACATCACCGAACCCTCTACGGATTTCACTCCCCCGCCAGAAGCATAGCGACGCATTCCCCAACGGGTTCCCGCAAGCGCACCCGCCGCATCCGCGACGGTTAGGATCAGGACGGGTATCAGATAGAGAAAGCCATCACCCGCAGACCATTGGAAAACCGCCGCCACCGCCGGGGCGAAAAGCACCTCGCCGAATGACGGGCGCCCCACCCCGTGGAGCACGGAGCCGACACCGGTTCTGAGGGCGGGAACCTGGCGCAGCAGCAGAATCGGGATTGTGGCCATGGCTGCTAGAATCCACACCGGCAGTGGCCTGTCGAAAATCCACGGAAACGTCGAGCAAGCCAGCCCCATCAGCACATGCACCGATTTCCTGGCGACTTCCGGTGGAACGGCCAGACAGCGTGTGATCCAGCCGGTGACGGGCACCACGGCCAGCAGCCCGGCCAACACCGACACCACCGCCAGCCATTCACGCAACGTCACGAAACCACCTCCTCCACCACGAAGCGGCTGTAGAAAAACGCGCGATCGGTAGCAAAAAGCGAATCCGCCTCCTCAAGGCATTCCATCAAAACATGCCCTAACACTACAGGCCGCGATCGGGGCGCAAGCATGTTCCAGTAAGCCAGCCGCGCGCCCGGATTGGATGAAGCGACGATCCTTTCCAACAGGACGCGGGTGTTGTCTTCGCTCATGTACTCGAAGATGTCGCTCAGGTTGAAGGCATCGTAGTGACACTCCGGAAACCGCGCGAGATGAGCTTCCAGCGACGCATGCGCAACCACCAGTCGCCCATCCAACAACGCATTCCGAATCATTCCAAAATTCCCCTCCTCCAGCGCTTCCGGCAGAAACCTGCCATGAGTTCCCGTTAGAATCCAGTGCAGATACGGGTTTTCCGATGGATTCAGTTCCACCAGCGCATGCCTGGTCCGTGCCAAAATGCGGTCCGATATGGATCCTTCGACGTATTTGAAGAACTCCGGATCGCGCCCGAGCGCTCCCATCACCGTACGGGAAAAGAAGATGCGGAAGATCCATCGCCAGCGCCAGTTGTTCCAGATTCTGTTATAAAACTCTTCACGCTCCACTGGCTGGCGGCTCTCTAGCAGGGAGAGAACTTCCTTCCGCTCGTGTGCGATCGGCAGCACCCGCTTGCGGAATGTTTCGAAATATCGCTCGAATTTCCCGGCGGAACCGATGCCGTTTTCAATCGCCTCCGGTTTTGCATCCCAGAAATTCCTCACCTCGATCGGCAGCCCAACCCTGCAAGCAAGATACCATTCCGTGCGTTGCTTCGACGGACGTGAGCCTATCAGCTCGAGAAACTCATGATATTCCAGTGTGAGATACGCCGCACGCCGTAGTTCGATGCAGGCGATCTGCGCGGGATTCATCTCCACCGCCGTCACCGAAGCCGCACCCGCAGCGAGCAGCGCAAAACTGTTATCGCCTGCCGAGCCGATGCTGAGGCAGTGCCGGTCTGCGGGCTTCAGCGCACTCGTCAACAACCGCGAATCCTCCCAACACTGCGCGTAACGGATCGCAGAAAATTCGGCACGCTGCTGGATTTCGGAGATGCTCATCGGCAGCGAAATGGTGAGGCCAACTTGAAGATCTGACAACCCCCTTGCCATCGATTGCGAGAACCGACTTTTCCGCTTAATGGCCAGCGAACCCCAGCTCGGCTTAACCCCAAATCCGCTCGTATGTCCAATAAAGCCCAACCGCCCCGATCATCGCCGAGGCCACCTTCCTGACAATCCCAAACCCGGGCTTCTTCAAGAACCAAAACGTCAGCGCGAAAGCCCCCGCCAGCACCGTCATCTGTCCAAGTTCCACTCCCAAATTGAATCCAAGCAACGGCTCGATGACCTGCCCCTCGGGCAATTCCAACTCCTTCATCACCGAGGCAAAACCCATCCCGTGCAGCAACCCCAGCGCGAATACCAGCGCCACCCGCCAAGGCTTCAATTCCCTCACCCATAAATTCTCGATTCCCACATATGCGATGCTCAGGGCGATCATCGGCTCCACCACTCTCGCAGGGGCTGTGAAAACACCCAACACCACCAGCGCCAGCGTGATCGAATGCGCCACGGTGAACGCGCTCGTCTGCCAAAGCAGCGGCTTCCATTTCGGCTGGAGGAAAAACAGTCCGAGAATGAAACAAATGTGATCCAACCCTAACGGCAAAATGTGCCGGAAGCCCTAGACAATCCATGAAACCAGCGACGACTCTTTTCCTTCCGTCACTGCTCCATCAGCTCCTATCATCATCAACTCCACCGGCTTTTGCCTGGGCGCGAGTCGCAGCAATTTCAACTCCGGCGTTTTCACTTCCAGCGCCAGTGGTTCGTCCTCGTCATCCTGCCAGGTCAGCTCCAGGGCACCTGACGCTCCTCCCAGAAATCTTCCGCGCAGGTCGATTCTCACCAAGGAATTGCCATCATCATTTTCCTTCAAAACCGGCTGTTCGACCCCTTTGTAATCAGGGAAGGTGAATTCCGCTTTCAACGGCTTGCCATCCAAAGTCAGCACGAAAGTCTCCGATAGAAACTCCGCCGCCACATCCCGCATCACCTTGTGGTCCGACGCATCCAGTTTGTCCACCCAGTCATTTCCCGCGGTCTTCGGATCACCCGGAGTTCCAGGAGGTATTTTCGCCCCGTCCTCCGGATACAGCGCCCACGCCTCCAACCACACCGAACCGTCCCAACCGCCGTTTGCAGCGGAAATTTCCGCCCGCACCTGCTTCATCGTGTGGCCTTGGGAAATTCCCGACAGGCTCAGGATGGCGAGCCCTAACATCATGCATCGCCGGGAAATCCTGATTGCTTGCTCAAACATGGGACCCAACTACGTTCGTTTGTGTTTCCACGCCATCATTTAATGATTCCAGAATCCTCACCGATCCAAGGGCGCCGTCCATCTCCACAAGGTCCCCGGTTTTCAAAGTGGAGGTGATTCCCGGCAGCGAAACGATGCAGGGTAGGCGCAGTTCGCGCGAGACGATGGCGGAATGGGAAAGCAGGCTGCCGCGCTCGACTAACAGTCCGGCGGCCGTCGGGAAAAGGACCACCCAGCCGGGATCAGTCTGGCGGGCGACCAGAATTTCGCCCGGCTCTAACCGGGCGCCGCGCGGATCGAGCACCACCCTGACTCTTCCTTTCACGCGGCCGGGGCAGGCACCGGTTCCGGTGAGGGAAGCTTCGGTGGTTTCCGGAGGGCGGGTGCTTTCGAATCGAACGTGGCGGTTTACCGGACCCCGGGTTTCGAAACGATCGGGAGGGGCTTCGGTGTTCTGGTAACTGGCGAATTCGGTGCGGCGTTGTTTTGCGAGGGCTGCCAGGTTGCCGGTGGTGCCAGTGGCCTCCCACACGGCGAGGACCTCGCCCAGCTCCAGATAGAAAACGTCGTCCGCAGATTCCAACAGGCCGTCCGCGTGAAGATGATGGCCAAGAGCGCGGAGAATGCTGCGGACACGGCCAAACAGACGGGTCCGCTCGAAGCGGAGATTCTCCCGTGAGCAAACCCGCTCGCGCGTTTGCCGCAGGACGCGACGGAAGATGAACCTCCTGATCATGCCCAGCCTGAGGGAATGATCGGCAGGTGGTTCGGACGGCGCTGATAGAGACGGAGGACGGCCCGCCATCGCGCCGATAGACAACAGTAGACTGGCGGGATCGTCGCGGACGGTCGGGCTTTCGAGCTTGAGCTCCTCAAGGCAGCGGTCACCGAAATCGGTGAGATATGCTTCAAATTCGACGGCGAGTCCGGGTGCCTGTGCGAGGGCGGCGAGTTTTCTATCAGCGCTCGCCTCAGGATCGGAGAGGGTTCCTGACAGGCCGGGACATTCGGCGGCGAGTGCCGCCATTTTCATGATCCGTCGCGGGGGTTCGGCGCTGATGATGTCACCGCCGTCCAGCAGGAGTTCGTTCTGCAAAGTGCCGGATGAATCGCCCAGCCACTTCACGCACCAACTACGAAGGATGCCGTAGAAGACCATGGCGAAAAAATCGTTGACCAGCGGGGCATCCCACTTTTTCAACAACTGGCGTTCAAGATCGCGGTAGTGGGCGACGAGTTCCTCACCGCTCATGCGCGCGATCGGCATGGGCGGAGCTGCAAGCGCGGTGTCGAGGCGGATTTGGAAACGGGCGATCTGTTGCCGCAGGCCTGTTAGCTGGCGGATCAGACCGAAGCCCGTGCGGAGGAGGGCGAGACCATCGGCAAATCGGCTGCCGGAGTTTTCCGCGACGATCTGCCGGACGATCTCATCCGGCATCGGCTCACGGACGCCCATCATTTGCTCCATGAATCCACGGTTGAGCTGGAATCCGGGAAGCAGCGCGAGCACGCGATACCAACTCACGAGATTGTAATAAACCCGTCCACGGATAAGTCCTAACATCTGCGGGAAGATATCATCCGAACGCTCGATTCGGTCGGCTGGAACGGACATGAGCTTGCAAAACTCGCGGTAGGCGGATTCGTAGATCCGGCGGGCGAAAGAAAAGGTGAGCGGGGTGGTGACGCCGCCGTAACTCTCGGCGATGTTGCTGTTGTCCCAGACGCGGAGGGTGTCGTCGGGATCGGGTGTTAGGGCGAGGGTGGTGATCGGGCGCGACTGGAGCAGCCAGAGTTTTCCGGAAGGGTCGATGGCCCATTCGATGTCCTGGGGTTTCCGGCAGGCAACTTCGCAACGACGGGCCAGCGCTGCGATTTCGTGCGCTTCGGCCACGGACAGTTGCGGGGCCTCCGGTTGTTCCTGAATCGTGTTATAGCGATCAAGCCGCCACGTTTCTCCATCGACCTCACCGGAGACGAGTTTTTCCCCGGTGCC
>JANODE010000216.1:0-7382 GCA_031412525.1 Akkermansiaceae bacterium
CCAGCGAATCATCGACTGCCGCCCCTTTCTTTTGTTCTTCTCATCCGTGTAATCGATCATTTGATAGGCACATCCGGCGGCCAGCGCTGCCTCGCGGAACCCGGCCATCCGCTCCACCACCACCGGCACATCGCGGTCGAGGGTGAAAACAGCCTAGGGTTTGGTGAAGCCAATCACCTCGAACGGCTTGTCGTCGGCGTTCACGAATCGCGGCTCGGCCATTTTTTCCAACCAGCGGGTTTTGATCAGCGGCGCGGTCTCGATGCGGGTTTGTCCCCAGCCGTCCCACATGTCTTGTGCATCCCAATCGGCATTGATATAGGAAACGGCGCGGATGACATCGATGTTGTCGTTGATGTATTTGAAATACTTCTCGAACCATTTTTCCCAGATTTCGTCGGGGGTTCCCTTGTCGAAAAAGATCCCGCGCGGCGTGGACTCCGCGATGAATACCGGTTTGCCGACCTTGCGGGCGAATGCCAGCGCATGCGATGCTTCATTTTTTGCCTGACCCCAGTAGGAAAACCCCACCCAATCGACATAGTCGTCGCCAGGCCAGTATTTTTCCCATTTCCCTTGCTGTTCGGAGCCGCTGGATGCCATGACGGTAGCGAAATTTTTCAGCTTGGCAGCCCGCAGCGCATCGACGATGCGGCGGAACGCTTTCTTGAAATTATCCGGGTCATAGCCATTCCAACCGCCATCGAATTCGTAACCGATCCGGATGAGGAACGGATGTTCCGGATGGTCGGCAATGAATTTCACAAACTCGGCGATGAGGTGGTCGAAGGAGCCGTCGGCCACCTTGTCTTCCGAGTTTCCTTCCATCGAAATCGAGACATGCATCACGCATGAAGCGAGTTTCGGCGAATCGAGATAAGCCTTCAGGTGCATCGGTCCGGCGGCCCATTCGGTCTCGGTGTTGAGTCCGGCGACGCTGCCCTTGGCATAGGTGCGCTTGAAACCGTTCGTCCAGCCTTCGCTGAAATACACATAGTGGGTGATGCCGCCGGGCACGCCGACGTTGTCCACGTAGCCGTTGGTGAATTTTTCGGTTCCACCGACCGAGGCGTTGTCCTGACCCACGAAGACGAGGACCTTGCCGGCGGGTGGTTCGAATTTGGCGGGAACTTTCTCTGCGGCCCGCACGGTGGCGGGTGCCAGCAGCAGGGCGGCGCCGATGAATGGGAGTAATGTTGTAGTAGTCATGGGGTGCTGGTTTGGTAGTTGGGTTGCGTCAGTTTAAACTGAGGAATTTGGTAACCACGGATTTCACGGATTGAACTGATTTTTAAGAGGTTGGGAAGGAGCACCCGTTCACCCAGACGGTGAGTAAAATGGCTCCAAATTCTTTCAGTCAAATCAGTCAAAATCAGCGCAATCAGTGGTAAATTTTGTCGTTAAGACCTTTGTTATTTTCCTTTCTGGGATCAGCTCTCCGCTTCGGCGCGAGCGGCGATTTGGTCGAGTTGTGCGCGGATTTCATCGCAGCGCGTTTGGTTGAGCCGGTAAAAGGAGACGATCGGGATCAGGAGCAGGTGCCCGATGGCGGGGAAGAGCGTCAACGAAAGCACGATGCCGTGGATGGCATCGGGCGTTTGCGTTTCGGCCTGGCCCTGATAGCCGTAGGTGGCGAGGACGATGCCGACGAGCCAACCACCGATGGCGACACCCATTTTCAGCGCGAAAAGAGCACCGGAAAAAAGCAAGCCGCTCACGCGACGACCTGTTTTCAGTTCGCCGTATTCCACCGTATCGGCCGCCATCGAGAAGAGGATGGGGGCCCCCATTTGAACGAAGAAATTCACCACACCGAAGAGCACAAAAATGAGTGCCAGATTCGAGGCAGAGGTAAAATAGAGTAATACCGAGCCTACGCAGATGATGACCTGCACGAGGATATAGGCAGGGACTTTACCGATTTTTTTCGTCAACGGCGAAGCGAAGGCGGCACCAATCATCTGGCAGACGGTGCCGGTGGTGAGGAAGGCGGCCACGAGATCGGCACGCCCGGCGAACCATTTCATATAATATACCTGCGAGGCACCGCGCAGGACGATGGCCACCAGCAGCACCAGAAAAAGCATCGCGACAACCAGCCATTGGTCGTTCCGCAGCAGGCTTTTAAGATCGAGGCTCAAGGCACCCTTGCTCGGGGCGGCCGTCACAACCCGTTCCTTGGTGTAGGCGAAGCAGCCGACGAAGGCGATCACGGCAAGGAGTCCAAAAACCGCCATCGCATACGGGTAGCCGACCTGCTCGTTGCCATTGCCAAAGTATGCGATGAGTTTCGGGCCGAAAAAGGCGATCAACACGCCCGCCGAGGTGGCGAGCACGAAACGGTAGGAATTTGCTGAAACTCGCTCCTGGGAATCCGACGTGATCGCGGCGCCGAGCGCGCAATACGGGATGTTTACGATCGTGTAGAGGATCATCAGCAGGGAGTAGGTCACGTAGGCCCAAACCAATTTTCCAGTCCCACTGAAATTGGGCGTGGTGAAGGTGAGCACGAAGAGAATCGCGAAGGGCACCGCGCCCCACAGTAACCACGGTCGGTATTTTCCCCAACGGGTGTTGGTGTGGTCGGCGATCACGCCCATCACTGGATCGATCGCGGTGTCGAGCAAGCGGACGACGAGAAACATCGTACCCATGGCCGCGGGAGCGAGCCCGAAGACATCGGTGTAGAAAGCGGGAAGCAGAATCAGAATGCTCTGGAAGACGACATTAGATGCGAAGTCGCCAAGGCCGTAGCCGATTTTTTCGATGGGTTTGAGACGAGGGCTGGACATGAATTCAAGGTTGGATTTTGGATGATTTCGAGAAAGTCGAATTCAGCGGCGCAGCTGGCCCCGGTGAGGTCTTGGCAGGCGAGAGCGATGAAACTGCCGGTAAATCCCCAGTGGACGCCGTTGTCATCCGAGAGAATCGAGGCATCGAGCGCAGGACCTACCGGCTGGAAGGTAACCCCGTCGGTGGACCAGGAAAAGCGCAGATCGGAATCGTGAAACTCCGCGCGCAGATACAACTCACCCTTCGGCACTGGGATCGGTTTTTCGCCGAGAGGGAAACTCGACTTGCCATCATCGCACCTGTGAATTTGCAGGCACGGCCCGAGTTCTTCGTCGTAGGAAAGATAGCAGTAGTGGAAAAGCCAGGTGTTATAATAAGCGGCGAGCCCGGCCATTTGTTGGAACGACTCCGGATTGAATCGCATGCGCGTGGTGGCGGTGCTGCGGTGGGCGGTGAGCCGGCGCGCGAGCATCGACTGCTCGAAGTTCGACTCCAGCGACTCCGCGCCGATGAGCATGAGTTTTTCCGGCGCACGGATGACCCGCTCGGATGGCACGCGGGGCGTCACGTAGTGCGGGGCATCGAAGGGCAAGCGAGCGGGCAAAACCGGCCACGGATGCCGCGGTAGATTCGGTCCCGGCACCTCTTCATGTGGCTGGTTTCCGCCACCAGTTAGATAAAGCCAGCCGTCGTCGCGCCACTCGACTTGTTGGATCGCGGTCTCGCGTCCTAGATTACAACGCTGCGTGCCTGGCAGCGGTCTAGCGCAAAGATGGGTGAGATACCATTCGCCACCGGGAGTCTCCACCAGGCTGGCGTGGCCGGATTTCTGCAAGGCCAGCTCTGGGTGGCCAGCGGATGTCAGGACTGGGTTTTCCGGATGGACTTCGTAGGGGCCGCGTAGCTCGCGGGACCGGGCGAGCGTCACCGCATGTTCATAGCCGGTGCCACCCTCAGCAGTGAGCAGGTAATACCAGCCATTCCGCCGGAACAGGTGCGGGCCTTCGGTGAGCCGGATGTCGCTGCCACGGAAAATAATCTCCGATTTACCGACCAGACGCTGGGTTTGTGGATCATATTCCTGCAGCGCGATGCCGTGGAATGGATGCCGACCCGGGCGGTGATCCCAGACCATGTTGAGCCAAAACTTGCGGCCGTCGTCGTCATGAAAGAGCGAGGGGTCGAAACCCGAGGCATTCACCGCCACCGGATCGGACCATGGCCCTTCGATCGTAGGCGCGGTGATTAGGAAATTCGGCGTATCTTTGGTCGCCGCCTCATGCTGGTGGACGACGGTATAACAAAGGTAAAACAAGCCGTCATGGTGCGTGAGCGCCGGGGCCCACACCCCGCCCGAACTCGGCACGCCGCGCATATCGAGCAGCCGCGTTTCCCGCAGCGCGTGGGTCAGCAAGTGCCAGTGGACGAGATCGCGCGAGTGATGGATCGCCACGCCGGGGAACCACTCGAACGTCGAGGTCGCAAGGTAGAAATCGTCGCCCACCCGGCAAATCGACGGGTCGGGGTGAAAGCCTGGAAGAATGGGATTTTGAATCATGCTGACGTCACGCGGTCGGTGCTTGGACTTGATCCTTCACTACAACGACCTCCGATGAAACTCCATTCACATGACATTCTTTGACGATGATATGACGGATTATGACGTTTCCTACTCGTTTGCTTGCCATCGCAGCGTATTCTGTCAGTCCTCGTTGTGATGCCTGCCACTGCCGCCAGAAATCCATCGCCATCAAGGGGCCGCCCGTCGGCGGGTAGTCGGCGGCAAGTCCTGTTTTTGCCGTGCTACCGCGACGAGCGGATGCTGGATGGGATTTGCCGATTCGCATTCGAGGCAAATTGGATTCTCGACACCCATTATTACCGCACCGGCCTGCTGCCGGACTCGTGGAAGGGCGACGGCATCATCACCATGCTGCATGTTCCAAACCGGAACCGGAAGCTCACTTCCTTCATCTGTTCCCACCTGCACTGTGCGATTGTCGATTTGTCGTGCAACGATCCCACGGTCGAATTGCCGCGCGTGCTTCAGGACAATCCGGGCATTGGCCGGGCGGGTGCCGAATATCTCGCCTCGCTGGGGTGCCGCCATCTGGGCTTCGTGATGCAGAGTAGGAATCACTTTCATGAGGAGCGCCACGAGGGATTCAAACAGGCCGCCCGGGATCTAGGGCTCGGATTTTCCCTGCATCGGGTTCCGAAAAACCTGAGCGAGGTTGGCAACGATCCCGGCTGGTTGGTCCGGCCGCTGCCGCTCGGCATGGATGCCCCGGTCGGGGTGATGATGGCGGAGGACGAGATGGTACGCTGGGTCATTGATGCCTGCGAAATGGCAAATCTTTCCATCCCCGATGACCTCGCCCTGCTCGGGGTGGACAACTCGCGGGAGGTCTGCGAGCTGGGGCCGGTGGCTCTCAGCAGCATCGGCAACAATGCGTTCCAGCATGGTTACGAGGCGGCCAGCCTGCTCCAGCGTTTGATGGATGGAGAGCAACCGTCCCAGGAGCCGCTGCGCATTCCACGCGGCAGCCTCCATACCCGCCAATCCACTGACATCATCGTCGCGAAGCACCCACACGTCGCCGCCGCCATGCGCCACATCGCGGGACATTTCACCGATCCCGCTCTCACGCATGAAAAAGTTGCCGCCAAGGTTCCCATGTCTGGACGGCGCTTGCACGATGCGTTTCTCAGGCACATCGGCCGCTCGATCCACGATGAGATCGTCGAGCGGCGGCTCCGCCACGCCCTGCGGTTGATCAAGGAGACCGACCGCAAGCTATCGGATATCGCCGAGGCGTCCGGATTCAAGACTCATGAGACCATGTCCCGTATGATCCATCGGGAATACGATCAACCTCCATCCAGTTTCCGCCGCTTAGTGGTAGGAGGACCAGCGATAGATCCTCATGCTCGATGACGCACAGCCGCCCAGTTTCCTCTTGTTGGCCAACTAGAGCTTCCTGAAAAAGTCCCAAATTCGCTACGCGACCAAAAATGTGCGCGGACGGTAAGCGTGAAAAACTGGCAAGAGGCTCCGGATGGGTGCGGTGGTCCTTGGTTTTAGAACCGTGGTGATCAGCCAAGTGAGGACTTGAGGTATCAGAACACGCAAAACCTCACCACTGGTCGAGATTCAATGCGATCAGGCCGATGGAGACGACGGTTTTGCCAGTGATCGCCAGTTTGGCCATCACTCGTTGCAGAGTTCCTTTGCGTTTGACGTTGCCGAATTTGCCTTCGATGGGGATACGGTCTTTTTCATCCTGTCGCTGCCGCGTTTTCTCCTCTTTGGTCATTTCCCGAGGGCGGCCCAGTGGTTTGCCGCTTAACCGGATGTTGCGTTCTTTACACCAGGCTCGATTGGCCCGAGTCTGATAGATTTTATCGGCATGGATACTTGCCGGGTAGTGGCCGAAGCGCTGCCGGAAGGATTCCGCCTGTGGGCCAAGGTCGACTGTTTCATTGTAGGCATCCCATGAAAACCGTTCCAAGAACATGTATCCGTCCACGTGGCTGGCCGAGATTTTCGCTCCAAATTCCACACGTTGCGAGGCTTTGCCACGAACGATGGGGCGCGCGTGCGGTTGGCTGATGCTAACAATTCGATCCGCACAGCGGTGGCTTCGATGAGAAGTTTGCCGTTAGACTCGGCAGCGGGTGGATCGACGGATAGCTCCTCTGTGGAATCCGATGGCGGGGGTGTTTCGTCGGGCGGAGAAGCGGGCGGATCGTCTGTGGAATGCGATTCCTGCCTTGCGCAGCTGACGATGGCGTCGTTGATTTTCTCAAGTGCTTCGGGGCTAGCTTCGATAGCGCGTGTCCAGGCGGCGCGGTCGCTGTCGTTGATCTCGCCGAGATAGAGCAGGGTCATCTGAACGGATCGACCACCTGCCACGCGGCGGTTTTCGACAACCCTCCAGTAGCGATGCTCCTTGCCGTCCTTGAATCGTTTGATCGCTCGCAGAAACATGATCTGGGGTAGAGCATACCTCTGGGTAGTAAGGGTGTCTATGGGTTGGGTCTCCACTACAGGCATTTCTAGAAGGTGACCCATGGAAAATCAAGGGTTCCAGCGTCTCAGGTGGCGAAATCAGTCGTTTCTAGCAGCTAACAGCGAAAATCGGGTTAAACTTGCTCGCCTTTTCGTCAGAATCGAGGTCGTTTAGTGAGTTCTGATGAGCGTCGATGCCAGTGAAATGCGCGAACGCTCTTCATTCTCCGAGCTTGAACAGCCCGCCCTCGCGGGAAGTCAGCGACTTTTCCCGCAGGGGAAAAGTAGTCATAGACACGCCGCTACAGTCGATCACGATTTGGAAGGGGACCTCTCACGGTAGGCCGAGGGACCCACTCCCAAATGGAATCGAAAGGCCTTGCTCAACGATACGGCTCCCTCGAAGCCACACTCGGCGGCGACGGCCTCCAACTTTAAGTCGGACGACACCAGCAAGTCCTTGGCGAGGTTCAAGCGGTGGCGGATGATTTCCTCCTGGATGGAACGACCCACCTGGGCGTTGAATTTATGATAGAGCGAGCGCCGTGAAACCCCGGATGCCTTGGTCACATCATCG
>JANODE010000217.1:0-9819 GCA_031412525.1 Akkermansiaceae bacterium
GGCGCGATCATCCGCGGCGAGAAGGATGCCGTGCAAGTTCTCTTCGGCGGCACCAACGCCGATCTGTTGGATCACTTTTACGGTGACGGTCTCTTCTCCAGTCACTGGATGGCGAGCATCGGCTGCGCGGTGCAGGAAGCCGCGCGCAATCTGCCAGAAGGCCGCGGCCTGCGGATTCTCGAAGTGGGTGCCGGCACCGCTGGTCTCGCGGCGCAAGTCCTGCCTCTTCTGGATCGAGGCATCCACAGTTACACCTTCACCGACGTTTCCGCCGGATTCTTCTCCACAGCCAGCCAGAAACTCGCGGCTTTCCCCGAGGTGGAATACAAGGTGCTCGACCTCGAAAAGCCCATTGCCGATCAGGATTTCGAATCCGGCAGCTATGATTTCATCGTCGGCACCAACGTCATTCACGCTGTTGCCGATGTCCGTTTCACCCTGAAAACGCTGCACGATCTGCTAGTGCCAGGGGGCACATTGATGTTCATGGACGTGGCGACGCCGCAATTGTGGACCGAGTCGGTCTTCGGCCTAACACAAGGTTGGTGGCACCTCACCGACCGCGATCTGCGTCCGGATCAACCGCTGATGCAGCGCGACCAGTGGGAGTCCGCCATGAAACAAGCCGGTTTCGCCGAAACCATTTCGATGCCCGGTCTCCAAGGTCCCGAAGGCGAAGGACAAGTTGGTCTTCTCGGCCGGAAAGCAGGCCAAGTCGTTACCGAAACTCCCGTGCCGGATCTGCCGATCGAGGCCTCGTGGGTCATTTTCGCGGATGAATCCGGACTCGGAACTGATATTGCCGCACAAGTCACCGCCGCCGGTTCGCATTGCCGAGTCGTCCGCCGGGGTGAAAAATTCGCCGCGACAGGAGCTGACGATTTCACCGTCCGGGATGACGAGCCTGAAGATTGGAAACAACTTTTCACTGCGCTCCTCGAGGACACGCCGCCGGAACGCATCGTCTGGATGTGGACGCTCGAGGAAAAGACGAACACCGCGCTGATGGGCATCGACTCGCTGTTGCATCTTACCCACGCGCTGGAAGAATCCATGGCCGTTGCCAAGTTGCGGATTGATCTCGTGACTCGCGGCGCTCAACCGGCCGGTGTCGGAATGGGGGCCACTGCCGTCGCCCAAGCGCCTTCGATCGGAATTTTCCGGGTCATCCTCGGCGAGCATCCGAATTTCGCCTGCCGCGGCATCGACCTGCCGGGCGAGACCTCTTCTAACGATCTTGGACTGTTGTGGAGTGAACTGCTCCACGCGGATACCGAACGCGAAGTCGCTCTGCGCGGCGAAGCCCGCTATGTGCAACGCATCACCCGCGGGTTTGAAAATCACGAGCAGCGTCTCGATGCCTCGGTGCCGCTGCGCCTCGAATCCCGCGAGCGCGGTCTGCTAGACAGCCTGCGTTTCACCCCCTTCGAACTTCCCGCCTGCGCGCCGGGCGAAGTTCTTATCCATGTGAAAGCCGCGGGCATGAACTTCCGCGACGTGCTTAAGGCACTTGCGCTTTACCCCGCCGAAACGGCCGACGCACGGATCTTCGGCGACGAAGTGGCGGGCGAAGTGATTGCAGTGGGCGAAGGTGTCACGCATCTAGCAGTTGGCGACAAGGCATTCGGTCTAGCCGTTTTCGGTCTCGCCACCCACTCACTGGCCCGCGCCGCCGATGTCCGGAAAATGCCGGACAACCTTTCCTACGAGGAAGCCGCAACGCTGCCTGTCGTCCTCATGACGGCGTGGTATGCATTGAACAATGTCGCCCGTATGAAAGCCGGTGAGAGCATTCTCGTCCACGCCGGTGCCGGTGGTGTTGGAATGGCAGCCATTCAAATCGCCCATCACCTTGGTGCTGACGTGATTGCTTCCGCTGGAAGCCCGACCAAGCGTGCCTTGCTCAAAACGCTTGGCGTCAAGCACGTCATCGACTCGCGCCGCGGCGATTTCGCGGAGTCCGTCATGGAGCTAACCAACGGCCGCGGCGTCGATGTCGTGCTCAACGCACTCGCTGCCGAGGCGATTCCGATGGGACTTTCCTGCCTCGCCGAGTCCGGACGATTCCTCGAAATCGGCAAGCGCGACATCTACATGAACTCTCGCATCCCGTTGTGGGGACTGCGCCGGAACTCTTCGTTCCACGTCATCGCGATGGACGCAATTTTCGCGGGCAACGAAGATGAAACGCGAAACCTGATGGCGGAAATCGCCGGTCTGGTAGAAAAAGGCGCGCTGACTCCCCTGCCATTCCGTTCGTTCCCCGCAAGCCGGATCGATGCCGCTTTCCGCCTGATGGCCGGTGGCAAGCACACCGGCAAAGTCGTCGTCGGATTCGCCGAGTCCTTCATGCTGCGCAAAGGCGAGCCGCCGATGCCCGCGTTTTCTATCAAGCCCGACGGGGCCTATCTGATTACCGGCGGTCTCGGTGGATTCGGCCGGGTGCTTGCCGAGTGGCTCGTCGAATGCGGCGCACGCCAGCTCGTGCTCAGCAGCCGCAGTGGTGCCTCCACTCTGGAAGCGGTGGAGTTCGTGTCGAAACTCGAAGGCCAGGGAATCTCCATCACCGTCGCTAAAGCGGACATCGGCTCGCCGGACGACGTGAAACGCCTTGTTGCCGAGATCCCCGCGCTGAAGGGAATTTTCCACCTCGCGATGGTCATCGACGACGCGCCGCTCTCAGCTCTAACCGCCGAGCGTCTCCGCACGGTGATGGCTCCGAAAGCGCATGGTGCCTGGTTGCTGCACGAAAACACCAAGCAGTTGGATCTTGATTGCTTCGTGATGTTCTCCTCCGTTTCGAGCATCTTCGGCAACCCGGCGCAGGGCAACTACGCGGCGGCGAATGCTTTCCTCGACTCGCTCGCCCACCACCGCCGCGCGCTGGGACTTCCCGCTTTGGCGATCAACTGGGGCGTGCTGGGTGGCCAAGGCTATGTTGCTAGAAACGAGCGGGTCGCCGAGTTCCTCGCCCGCCAGGGCACCGGAGCCCTAACACCCGCTGAAGTCACCTCATTGATGGAATCCTTCCTCACGGGTCACTCCACCCAGATGTCCGCGATCCGCGTGGACTGGGCAAAATGGCGGCAATCGTTCCGCGGCATGCAGGACAACCCGCTCGTCGAACGCATTTTCGCCGCAGGTGTGGAAACCCAGGAAGCCGTCGGTGGCGGCAACGACTGGCGCGCCAGGATCCAAGCCGCATCGGCGGAGGATCGCAACGGCGTCATTGGGGAAGCCGTGCGCGACGTTGTCGGCGCGGTGCTCCGAGTGAAGCCGGACAGCCTCCGCGAAGACCAACCTCTAACCGACCTCGGCCTCGACTCGCTGATGGGCGTGGAAATCGAGACGATGCTGGAAAGCTCCGTCGGCGTCGCGCTGCCACCCACCAGCCTGATGCGGGCGCGGACAATCGGCCAGATCGCCACGTTGATCGCCGAGCAGATGGGCACCGAGGCTGAGGGACCGGCAAAACCCGCCGTCGTCGAAGTGGCCACCAGCAGCGAGGAAATCGACCTCGACTCGATTTCCGACGAGGATCTCGACCTCTTGTTAGGCGGCACGACTGAGTCGGATGATACGGCAGGGAAAAACCTCGTTCACTGATGCCGGAGGACCCGAGAGCACAGTTCAAGCGCTGGCTGGAAAGTGGGGAAGCCCGCCTCCAGCCGGTTACTCTGCCACAGCGGGAATTGTGGGAAAACTCACCAGTTCCAGTCGCCGATCCGGCCAACCACATTTGCGGCGTCATTGAAATCAAGGGGCCGATCACCCATGAACAATGCGAGGCAGCGCTGCAACGAGTGATCGACCGCCACGAAGCATTGCGGACTTCATTTCTTCCTGGAAAGGAGCGGCCGCTCCAGATGATCCGCACGACCGTCGCGGCAGTGTTAGGATATCGCGAATTGGGAGCGCACGATGAACTTGAGGCAGTGATGCAGGAGACCTATCGGCAGCCGTTTGACCTACTCAAAGGCCCGGTCCACCGGGTGGAAATGATCCGACGCGGCGCGAACGACCATGTCCTCGCGTTTTCATTCCACCACGCCATCGCTGATGGCTGGTCGCTTGGAATTTTCGTGCAGGACCTTTGCACGGCTTATGTCATGGGTCTAACCGGACTGCGAAAGAGCGTGGCCGTGGGCATGATGGGCTTGAAAAACTCCCTTCCGCCAGTCGCGCAGACCTACAGCGAATGGGCCGCCGGCGAACGCGCATTCTGGCAACCTGCAGAGATCGAACGTCGGGCGGCATTCTGGAAAAACCACCTCGCGGGATCGAGCCAGATCTGGAATCGCGAACTCAACTCCGAGCCGCTCGAGCGCTGGGTTTCTGCGATTCCGGCAAATCTGGCCCGCGGTGCGAAGGTGCTCGCTGTGAATCACGGCACCACGCTTTTCAGCACGCTGCTGGCGGTGTTCCAACTGGCGCTTTCGAAATCGACGGGCAAGCACGACATTCTGGTCGGCACGCCAGTTGCGAACCGGAACAAGGAATCCGTGCGCGAAACGATGGGCTACTTCGCCGGCGTCGTGCCCATTCGAGGTCATGTTATTCCTTCGCAGGGTTTCAGCGAGCATCTGAAAAGTGTTTCAGAAACCGCGCTGGATTGTTTTTCCAACGCGATACCATTTGCTGACCTTGCCGCACTCGTCGGCGAACAGCACGTGACCGGGCGACACTCGATTTTCGACGTGCGTTTCGCTCTTCAGAATCATCCGGTGCCTGACGTCGTGTTGCCACGCATTTCCAGCAAGCTGCGGATGCGCTCGACCGGCACCGCCCGCTTCGATCTCGGCTGCGAAATCACCGCGGATGGCGAAAACCTTGAGGTCGTCTGGTTGTTCCGCCGCAACCTATTATCCCTTGCGGAAGTCGGGGACCTCGACCATCTCTATCAAACGACTCTCGCTGATGCCTGCCGCACCTCCTCTGCTTCCACTCTCATGACCGCCACCCGATGAAAACGCTGCCCGCAGACACTGGCAATGAGCCGCACTGGGTCAGTCGCCAGGCATTCCAGATCGTCATCATCATGGCTTTGTTCGCCGAAATCGGGATGTTCGTGATCCTATGGAACGAGCTCTCGCTCTGGTATGCGGTGCCGGTGATGCTGGTGATCGCGCACCTCATGCACGGCGCGGCAGTTGGATTTCACGAGGCTTCCCACGGCCTGCTGAGGAAGAACAGGACGTTCAACGAATTCGACGGGGTTCTGATAGGCATGCTGAGTTTCATGAGCTTCAGCCTTTACCGGGCGTCGCACCAGTCGCACCACGCCCATTTCACCACGGAAAAGGACGAGGAACTCTGGCCCTTCGTGTTTACCTCATCGCCGCGTTGGTTCCGCGTTTTCATCGCCTTTGTGGAACTCACCTGCGGCTTGTTTTTCGTGCCATTTCTGTTTCTCCGCACTTTCCTCCGCAAGGGCTCGCCGATCCGCAGCAAAAAGGTTAGAAAACGCATCTGGCAGGAACTCGCGCTGATGGTGATGGTCTGGATCACCATGGTTTCCACGGTGTGGTATTTTGATATCTGGAGCTATTTCCTGTGGATGTTTTTCATCCCGTCCTTCGTCGCCGCGAACCTCCAGAGCTGGCGGAAATACATCGAACACGTCGGTCTAACCGGCAGCACGGTCAACAGCGGCACCCGCAACATCGTCGCCGACAACTGGACGGGAAAACTGGTGGCCTTCACCCTCCTGCACGAACCCTATCACGGCCTCCACCACCTCCACGTCGGCCTTCCGCATGCGGAGCTGCCGCGGCTGGCTACGGAGCTTGAACCAAAGCACCCGGAAGAAATCCATCCTTTTCCCAGCTATCGCCACGCGTTGATGCATTTGTTCCGCGCGCTGGCTGATCCCCGGGTGGGTGCTCAATGGAACCGGAATTCCGAACCGCAATCATGAGTTCCTCCCATGCAGCCGGTTCTTGCGTCTATGAGCTGATCGATCTGAAAAAGGAGTACGACGAGGGTAGCGTGCAGGCCCTACGCGGAGTGAACCTTCGCGTCCATCAGGGTGAATTCGTTGCCATCACCGGTCCCAGCGGTTGTGGGAAATCCACCTTGCTGCAAATGCTCGGCGCGCTCGATGAACCCAGCAGCGGATCAATCCAATACCGCGGCAAAGCGCTCCCCGGCCACGCGGAGGCGGCGACCTACCGGGCGCGGGAAATCGGCATCATTTTCCAGGCGTTCCATCTGCTCCCCACGTTCACCGCCGTGGAGAACGTGCAGTTGCCGATGTTTGAAGCGGAGCGTCCCGCAGCGGAGCGTGTGAAACGAGCGACCGAGCTGCTGGAGGCCGTTGGCTTGGGAAAACGCTTCAATCATTTCCCTGCAAAACTCTCCGGCGGCGAACGCCAGCGCGTGGCCATCGCCCGCAGTCTCGGCAACAGTCCTTCAGTTTTGTTAGCGGACGAACCGACCGGCAACCTCGACAGCGAAAACGCCCACCACATCCTCGATCTCATCGTCCGCCTCCATCAGGAGCACCAGATGACGATGGTCCTGATCACCCACGATCCGTCCATCGCGGCCCGTGCCTCACGCATCATCCACATGATGGATGGCCGCGTCGTTTCTGATAGCAACCCGCCCTCATGACGTTTTTCACCATCATCCTCCGCGGACTTCTGCGGCGGCCGATCCGCACCGGACTCACGCTCGTGGGCATCTCCATCGGCATCGCGACGGTGGTCGCCCTGGTCGGGATTTCGCGAGGCTTCGAGCAAAGCTGGGCGAAGGGCATGCAGGCGCGCGGCACCGACATTGTCGTCAGCACCATGGGCAGCGGCCTTGCGCCGAAACCATTCGATGCCGCGGTCCGTGGTCGAGTCGCCGCGATTCCCGGTGTGGCGGCGGTTTGTGCAATTTTTGTCGATCTCACCAGCATCGAGTCTTCATCGATGATGATCGTTTCCTCCCGCGAGTGGGGCGGATTTTCGTGGCAGAACCTGAAGCTGGTCTCCGGCCGGATGCCAAAGGATGCGATGGAACCGGTCGTGGTGCTCGGACAGAACGCTGCTGAAGTGTTGGAGAAGAAAATCGGCGATCCAATCCAGATCGAAGCCCGCGAACTGACGGTTGCCGGCATCGTGGATGGCGGAGCGCTGGTGGAGAACGGCTCCGTGATCCTTTCACTTCCGCTCTATCAGGACATTTCCGGCAACAAGGAACAGATCAATGTGATTGATGTCCGCGCCACGCCCGGCGCAAGCGAGGAGACGGTTAGAAATTTATGCGCGGAAATCAACCAGGTGGTCACGGAAGCCAAGGCGCTGCCTGCAGGTGAAAACGTTGGCAACAGCCAGGCCTACAAATTCATCAGCGCGATGAGTTGGGGGACATCCCTGTTAGCTGTGATCGTGGGTGTCCTTGGAGTGATGAATACCATGCTGATGACCGTCTTCGAGCGGAAGCAGGAGATCTGCATTCTTCTCGCGATCGGCTGGAAGCGGTCGCGCATCATCCGGATGGTGTTGTTGGAATCCGCGCTGCTGGGATTTCTCGGTGGGATCTTCGGCGTGTTGATCGGTTCGGTGGCGGTCAAGGTTCTGGAAACCCTTCCAGCGATCCACGGATTACTGGAACCGGACCTTAGTCCACGACTCATGGCGATTTCAGTGGCGATCTCGGTGATCGTGGGCGTCATTAGTGGACTCTACCCCGCATGGCGCAGTTCGCGGCTCAAGCCGAGTCTGGCGATGCAGGGTTAATCCATTAAAAACCATGAAATCTCCATTTTTACTCATCACGCTGGTCGCCCTCGTTTCCCATGCCTCGGGGGAGGAAGCGGACGGAAAAGCACTCGCCGCCCAACTCGCAGGAATCCAACAGGACGGCGCCTCTTACGCTCGCGTCAAGATGGACGGAAAAGCGGCGGATGGCGGGAAGTTCGCACTCCAGCTTCAGGTCAAACAGCGCCGCACGGCAAACTCCACGGAAGTCGTCTATCAGGTGCTTTGGCCGAAGGAACGCGCTGGGGAGGCCGTGCTGCTCAAGCAGGCCGGCGGTGAGATGTCGGGTGCTGTTTTCACACCACCCGACAAGGTGCGGACTCTTGGTTCCGCGCAAATGAAGGAATCACTGCTAGGCACCTCGCTGACCTATGCAGATGTTCTTGAAAATTTTTTCACCTGGAACAGCCAGAAAATCGTCGGCGGCGAGGTGGTGAACAAGGTAAACTGCTCGGTGCTGGAATCGCGGTCTGGATCGGGCACGGTGCGCAGCTGGATCGATACAAAACGGGTCGTCCCGATGCGCGTGGAAAAGTATCTGTCGGCAGGCACTCTTATTCGGAAGATCGATACCAAGAACGTGGCGAACGATGACCGAAACCGCAACATCCCCGCGGTTTTCACCATCCAGGATTTGCAAAAAGGCTCCATGACCAACGTCGAAGGCTCCAAGCTCAAACATGGCGTGACCTACGAAGCTCGCGACTTCACCGCCGACGGTCTCAAGAATCTCAATCCGCCGGGTTGAGCGGCCACAGACCGTGTTTGCTGCGTCTGGCAGCAAAGTCGGGAACGGTGGAATTGAATTGCGCCAATGGCGCGCGTTATGAACAATGCCGCGCGTTCCGATAGAAATTCGGGTGCATTGAAATTCCTACTTACACACGATTGCCATGAACGATTCTCCCGTGTCCGCCCGGCGTCCTTCATCCTTCGGCCGGATTTTTCTGGCTGTCATTTTGTTAGCCGCCTTGTCGCCAGCTGCCCGGGCCGGTTGGTTTGTCAAGCCACCCGCGGATTTCACGAACTACGAGATGCCTCTCTATCAACAGATCACCGACCGTATCAAGGTCGGGATCATGACACGGCTCGGCGAAGGAAAGAACACGCGGGACCGCTATTTCATCATCCCTTTCGCCTATGAGAACAAGGGCAACGATCCCGGCTACTCCCACTCCTTCATGACAGTGATCCGGGTGTTGCCGGACAACAAGCAGGTGAAGCTGGTCAAGGGCATATCGAAACGCACCTACAAGGACCGTCAATTTCAGGCCTTCACGATCAGTTGGCTGCCTTATGACTTTGCGGAGAATCCGAACCTTTGCGTTTTTAAAGGTTTTGGTGCGCGTCTCATCCCCAGCTGGAACCAATGCCCGGTGTCAGTGGGGAGAAGCTTCACACTGGAGGAGTCGATCAAACTCGCCGTGAATGTGAAAAACGCGGTCTGCATGTGGGGGCCTTACGAGATCAGTAAGGAAGGATTCGAAATGGGAGTGAACCGCCTGCGCCTGCTGGAGGCAGGATCCATCAAATATCGTGCGGATGACCGCCTCACGCGAAAGGATCGGACTGCGATCAATTGTTTTCACGCAATGGCCGGGATCACGGAGCTTTTCCCTAACGGAGGGATCTTTGGGACTGGTTTCAATATGTGGGGAGTCAATGGCACATCCCGAGTGCTCATCGAATACAACGCAAAAGCCAGCCTCCGGGGAGCGCTGCTCGAGCCGATCGATGAGAAAAAGGACCGCCACGGATTTGTCTACGCGCCGTCACGGGAAAGCCGCTACTATAATCCTTTCAAATCTGCATCCGCCTATCAGAGGTGATGCATCGCGGGATTTGAATTCAAAAGATTTTGTGGCAGCGAGTGGGTTTAAACTGCCGACCAAAAGCTCATGGGTCCGGAGCCTTTGAAAGTTTCAACAGAATTCACTGCCGTCCCACAGGCTGAGCATGGCTCGCCCTGAGCCTTGAATTGGCAAGGCCTTGAGTGTGGTTTTGGGAAATGCCGGTTGCGACTTTTTCGCGGAACGTCGATCCACCTTTGATATATCGTGGCGATGCTGTC
>JANODE010000218.1:0-51994 GCA_031412525.1 Akkermansiaceae bacterium
AACGGAATTGCTCAGGCATTGGAAAAACTCGGCCAACCCGGTGACGAAAAAGCAGCGGAGAAAGCCACCGCGGGAATCTCCCAGCTCACCCGCGAAATCGAAACCGCGGCGGAACGCATTCTCGGCAACGAAGCCCAAGCCCTCCGTTATGCCCGCGACGAGCTCAACCGCCTCGCGGAACAAGCCGGGGCTGAGCCCGGAAAACCCGCCGCCGACGGCAAACCCGCGGACAAAGGACAGGCACCTGGTGAAGGGAAGCAGCTGGGCGAGACCGCAGGCGAACCAAAAGGAGCCGGCGAGGGCCAGCAACCGGGACAGGGTGAAGCCGAAGCTCCCGGCCAAGGCAACGAACCCGGCCAGGCCGCGGGTAATGGGCAACAACCCGGACAGGGTCAAGGCCAAGCCGCTGGCCAGAACCCGGGACAAGGAAACGGCCCCGGCCGGTCCCCCGGCCAAGGCCAGGGCTCCGGCAATACCCGCGGCGGCAGCGCCATCACCGGCGGCGGTTATGAGGAATGGCGCGACCGCCTGGCGGATTTGGAAGCGGTCGTGACCGACCCCGAAGCTCAATCCGCCGTCGCCCGCGCTCGCCGGGCTGGCATCGAAATGAGGAAGGATTTCAAGCGCCACTCCAAGGAGCCCGATCAGGCCCGGATCGAAAATGAAATCCTCCGCCCGCTCGCAGAGGCCGCCACCGAATTAAACGTCCGCTTGCGTGAACTTGACCGCGAGGATCCGCTCGCTCCGGTCGGCCGCGATCCGGTGCCGGACCGCTACACCGAGATTGTCCGTCGCTATTTCGAGGAATTGGGAAAATGACTTTCATCGCACCCATGACCATCGTCTGGACGGAATCACAATGGCTCATCCCCGGGCTGATTGTGTTGGCCGCCCTCGCCGTTGGCTTGTATTTCAGTTACCGCGGGAAACCGTCGATGCCGCTCGGCCTGCGCTGGCTCGCCGCCGGACTGAAACTAACCGGACTCGCGCTGCTGCTGGTTTTCATCCTCCAGCCGAAGGTCGTGAAGTCCTTCAACCGCCCGGGAACCAACCATTGGGCGATTCTGTTGGATAACAGTGCCAGCATGACGCTGAAGGATCAAAATGGCGACCTCTCCCGGGCGGACCGGTTGAAACAAATCGTCACTCCGGAGCCGTCCGCCTGGCAGCAACAACTGGCCAAGGATTTCGTCGTCGATTTCTACAGCTTCGATGTCCGCCTGCGCCAGCCGAAGCCGGGCGCGCCGCTCGCATTCGACGGTCCTGGTTCCGCGCTCGGTCAAGCGCTTGGCGATTTGCGCGATCGCTATCAGGGTCGTCCGCTCGCCGGCATCCTGGTGATCACCGACGGCAGTCCCACCGACAGCACTGCCGATCTCAAAGGCCTGCCGCCAACGTTCCCGCTGGTCATCGCGCCGGAGAAGCCGCTGCTCGATCTATCCATTCCCATCGTCACCGCGCAGGCGACGTTGTTTGAAGATGCGCCGTTGATCGTCGATGTCACCGTCTCGGCGCGTGGCATGACAGGGAAAGCTTTCGTGGCCACCATTCACGAACACGGCGGGAAAAAACTCGGCGAAAGACGCCTGCCCGTCACCGGCGATGACATGACCACGGTCGTCCGTTTCCAAGTCCGACCGGAAGCAAGCGGCGCCGCGTTTCTAGACGCCGAGGTGACGATGGAGAACCCCGGCGAACTCAAGGAAGCGACTCTCGAAAACAACCGCCGCTCCGCCGCGGCGAACCGCGAGACCGGACCTTACCGCGTGCTCTATCTGGGAGGCAGGCCGAACTATGAACACAAGTTCCTCCAGCGTGCTTTGGAAGAAGACCCATCCATCCGTATGACCAGCCTGATTCGCATCGCCCGCCGCGAGCCGAAGTTCGACTACCGAAGCCGACAGGGCGAGCGAAGCAATCCGCTCTACCGCGGCTTCGAGGCGCAGGAGGAAGCCGAGCGCTTCGACGAGCCGGTATTCATCCGCCTGAAAACCACGGACCCAACCGAACTCGCCGCCGGATTTCCCAAAACACCCGCCGAGCTGTTTCCGTTCGACACCGTCATCCTCGACGACGTGGAAAACGCGTTTTTCGACCGCGAGCAACAACGGCTGCTCCAGCGCTTCGTCTCCGAACGCGGCGGCAGCGTCATCATGTTAGGTGGGATGGAGTCGCTCGATGCCGGTGGTTACAACGGCACGCCGATTGGCGAGATGCTGCCGGTCTATCTGGACCCCGGGACACCGCCCGGTGCGCCCGTTGCCGGTCGCTACGACCTGACCCGCGAGGGGCGGTTAGAGCCATGGGCGCGCCTCCGCGCCTCCGAGGAGGAAGAGGCGCAGCGGATCGACCGGATGCCGGAATTCGCCAACGTCCACCGCCTGGCCAACATCCGCCCCGGAGCCATGGAAATCGGGAAACTCGAAACCGCCGACGGCTCCAGCCCGGCGCTCGCAGTCCGCCGCTACGGCCGCGGGCACACCGCCGTGCTCGCCATTGGCGATCTGTGGAGCTGGGGTTTGAAAAATCCGGCCGCCCGCCGCGACCTGGACAAAACCTGGCGGCAAATGACGCGCTGGCTTCTATCCGACGTGCCGCGCCCGCTCTCCGTGAAAGCGGAATCCTCGGACGCCGGCGAGTCCATCACCACCGAGCTGCTAGGCGACGATTTCCAACCCCGCGAATCCGGTGGCGTTAACCTCCGAGTGCGCCGCCCCGACGGCACATGGACCCAACTCACTCCCCGTCCGCATCCTTCCAAGACCGGAACGCTTGAAGCCATTCACAACGCCACCGAACCCGGCTCTTATCTGGCAGAAGCCACCACTCGGACCGCCGAGGGCAAGCCTGCGCTCGCCGCGCAGGCCGGCTGGGTCGTTAACGCACTGCGCGACGAATACCTCGCGATCCGCCCGGACATGCCTGCGATGGAACAGCTTGCCGCATCGACCGGCGGCAGAGTCCTAACGATTTCAGGACTCGATGAATTTGTTGCCAGTTTGAAAAACCTGCCGGTGCCCGTGAAAGAAACCCGCTCCGAACCGCTTTGGAACACCTCCGCCTGGCTGCTCGCCGCGCTCGGCTGTTTCATTGGCGAATGGTCGCTGCGCCGTTGGAAAAAACTCCCATGAAGCTCTTCGTCACGCTGCTCCTGTTATTTTCCGCCATGCACCTGCCGGCGCGGGACATGCTCATCGTCGTCAGCGAGCCGGGAGATGCGAACTACGACACGGAATTCCGCCGCCAGGGCACCGCCTGGCAGAATCTAGCAGCAAAGGCGAAAATGAAGGCCGGTACCATCGGCGTGGAAAAGGAAACCGCTGATGGAGATTTGCCGTTGCTGGAAAAATCCCTCGCCGCACTCCCCAAAACCGGCGATGACCTGTGGTTGGTCTGGATCGGCCACGGCAGCTCCGACGGGCGCAACGCGAATTTCAACCTGCGTGGCAAAGACATCGATCCCGCCGCTGTGAAGGAACTGCTCAAGCCGTTCAGCCGTCGACTCGTCATTCTGAATCTCTTTTCCGCCAGTCATCCGTTCCTCGCCCCGCTTGCTGGAAAAGACCGCGTGATCGTTTGCGCGGCCCGCAGTCCCGGTGAACGGAATTATTCGAGGTTCGGTGAAAAATTTGCCGACGCCCTCACCGACCCCGCCACCGATCTCGATCTCGACGGGTCGCTGTCACTTCTGGAAGCCACACTCCAGGCCTCATCCAACACCCGCGCGTTTTACGAAGACGCACAGCGCGTGCTTCAGGAACATGCCATCATCGACGACAACGGCGACGGCCAACCCACTTCGACCGACGCTTTCAAAGGTCTCCGTGCGACGAAAGGTGCGGACGGAGCGACGGCCCGCGAAATCTATCTGAATGTTCCCACCGCCGATCCGCTTTCCGCGAATGCGAAGGAGGAGCGGGCGAAACTGGAACTTGCCATGGACGCACTGCGCAAGAAGAAATCCCAGATGACCGAGGAGGATTACTATCAGGAACTGGAAAAACTCCTCGTGAAAATGGCCGCGCTTTATGGGAAACAGCGGGCTTCGTCATCTAGGGAATGATCCTCACGCGGTCGCCGGCCTGGGTCATGGTGAAGAGCTTGGCGGCGTTTCCGGCGGGGACGCGGATGCAGCCGTGGGACGCGGGGTAGCCGGGCACGACGCCCTGATGGAGACCGAAGTCGCTGCAGTTGAGTCGTTGGAAATAAGGCATGCTGGAGTGATAGATCGTGGACGTCCAAGCGCGGTTCTTGTCCGTGATGACGAACTCGCCGGTGGGAGTTGAGTAGCCCTTGCGCCCGGTGGAGACTTTGGTGGTGAAGAGTTCGTTACCGCTGGCATCGAGCAGCCGGGCGCGCTGTTCTGATAGATTGATGACGATCTGCCGTTCCTCGCGGTGCGGGTCCTTGCCGAGGAGCAGGCGGCTCATCTTCACATCCTTGCGCTGGATGGCGTAGTTGATCGGATAGAGGCTGTTAGGCCGGGTGCGGGTGTGCACTTTCGCGCCAGCCTTCAACAGACAGCGGGCGGTCTGGATTTCACCGGCATCCACGGCGACCATGAGCGGTGTGACGTTCCGTTCGTTCTTCAACGACCAACGCATCACGCCGGGGCGAACGGTTTTGAGGAAATCCGGAGAAACGGGAAGCGCGAAGGGAGTGTTCGCATCTACCCCAGAGTCGAGCAGTTGCTTGACGGTGAGAGGGCAACCGGTGGCGACAGCGAGGTGGAAGGCGGTCTGGCCTTCCGGCAGGCGGAGTCGGCTGTTGGCGCCTTGGCGAATGAGGGTGGAGGCCACGAAATCATGCCGGCGGCGGATCGCAAGGCTGAGCGGAGTTTCGCGGGAGGGGATGAGGGTTTTGTTAGGATCGACACCACATGCGAGCAGCAGGCCCACCATGTCGAGATCGCCACGGGCGCTGGCGAGGGGCATGGCGAGACCGGCGGGATTTCCGTAGTCCAGCAGCAGTTTCACAAACGACCCCTGGCGCTCGAGCACGGCGGACTCCACCATGAGCAGCCCGTCAGGCATTCTTCGCGACGCGTCCGCGCCATGGCGGAGCAGCAGATGGGCGGTGCGGTGATCGCGGTTTTCAAACGCCTGCCGGAGCCACGCATCCGGGATTCCTTCCGTGGGGGCAGCGCCGTGTTCGAGGAAAAGTTCCAGCAGTGGAGTGTTTCCGTTAGCAAATGCCTGTTCTAGCGGAGTGGCGCTTTTTCCCGGCTGGGGCGGGTGGTTAGGGTTGGCTCCGATTTTCAAAAGCAGCCGGATGTGCGCCATGTTTTCCTCGGCGACAGCTTTTTCCAACAAGGTGTTCCCGTCCGGTCCGCGGGCGTTGGGATCGGCCCCGGCGATGGCGAGTTTTGGAACGGCATCGATCCAGTTCTGGCGGAAGGCGAGATGGAGCGTTGTCTCGCCAGTGGCGTTGGTGGCTCCGGGATCGGCCCCCAACTCGATCAGCGTTGCCATGAGATCGCGTCGTCCGGCTTCCATTGCCACGTGCAGTAGCGGGTTTCCCAAACGATCCTTCAGGTGGGGATCCGCGCCGGATTTCATCATCGCCCGCACGAACGTCAGGCGGCCTTGGCGGATCGACCATGGCAGGATTTTTTCACCATCCGGCATCAGTCCATCGGTGCGTGCGCCGGCAGTGAGGAGCTTTTCCACGACGGCGGTTTCTCCACGTGCCACGGCGATGCCTAGCAGACTGACGCGGTCGGGGGTGGCGGCGTTCACGTCCGCCTTTGCGTCGAGAAGGCGGAAAACGGAAGGCAAGTCGCTGTTCTCCACCGCAATTCTAACGGGGGTACGGCCTTTTGCGTCGCGTTGCTCGGTGTAAACTCCGACGTCTAGCAGCCAGCCGATGCGATTTGCGTCCTGATCGAGTGCAGCTTGCACCAGGGATTTTGCCGATGGCTCGACGCCAACCTTGGCGAGTTCCCGCAAGCCACGCTTCTGGGGCGAGTCACAGGACACTGCAAAACCCACCGCAAACAACAGCGCGGTCGTCTGGAAAAATTGGGCCGCTCGTGCGTGATTCACCGTATGTAGGATGGTAGGGATCCGATGTGGAAAAGCAAGTTTCCAACTTTTCCTCACGGTGTCGGATTCGTCACGCCATCGTGTTCTCCTGTTGTTTCCCCAAGCGAATCCGCGATTCCCTTGTAGTTCTCGACGAGCAATTCCCTGGCAGAGGTGACCGATTCCATGATCACGTCCTGCTCACCCCGTGATCGGACTGCGCGCTCCAGAGTCCGGATGATGGCGACCATTTCCTTCACCCGCAGGAAAAGTTCGCGGTCTTCCTTGGTCACGTATCGATCGAGGCCGTCTATCTGGCTGCGGCAGCTTTCGTAGGTTTGTGCGATTCTCTCAATGATTGCGTTTTGGATTTGTCCGGGAAAACGTTCCGGCTGCATCACGAGCCACTCGACGGGGGCGATCGCCCGCCGCATCTCGGGCACGAGCACCGAGTGAGGCAACTGGGTGGGGCGGTTGCCGGCACCCTGGATCGCCAGCATCCGGGCGGAAAAATGGTAGGGTGCCTCCTGCGCGAGCTCGGCGAGACGACGCCGGATAAAGGTATTCGCGACGTATTGGCCGATGGGTTGCGAACCGGATTTCGAGCGGATTTCCTGAAATTTCACGGTCGCCCGCGCGGTCGATTCGTCCTGCGTCTTGGCGGACAGCCTGAGTAGGTCCTGAAAATCCGCCGCCAGCACCACCTCGTAATCGAGAAAAAACTGGGCTTTTTCGAGCGCCAGCACCGACGGCAGGTACTCCGCTGCGGCAGTGGGTAAAACGAGGCGGCCGCCGTTTCCTTTGCCGAGGGAAACGAGCTGGTCCCAGAATCCTGACGAGACCTTGAACGCTCCCTGTTCGTCAATGATGCCGATGATCGTGGCGTCCGGTTCTCGCCCGGTGATCGCAGCGCTGGCAAGCACGGCCGCGGCGGCACTCACGGACTGACGTTTACCTGAGAGCAGGGATTTCTGGAGTTCTTCGCTGCTAATGACGATCTCCCACCCTGCGGGCAGCTCGCCGTGCTGCTTTTTCAATAGATTCCTGATGGTAATACCGAGCTGCTGGAGACTCCCGCCATCCTCGGCAGTGCGGAAGACCACTGAGAATTCCTCGGAATCTTCGTGCGCTTTCCGGGCGTTCATCCGAAGGGGGGCGGAGGAGAGCGCCCATTGCGGGGGAGCATGGTTGCCGGGCTCGTTAGGGATTTCTTTCATCACTCTCTGCCACATCGGAGTCCGGACTTCGGCCTTGGTGAGGGTGATTTGGGCTGCCTTTGCCTCGGGTTTGACGGGGTCGGGCAGCGGCTCGTCTTTGGCCACTGCCTTTGTTTCGTAGGCCGACACCGGAGGGACCCAGCCTGCCCACGCGCCACGTTCCCCGGCGGCTAAAATGGCTTCCGCCCGAGGGTGATCGGGGTCAGATAATGCGATCACGTCCGCCAGGCAGGCAGCCAGCGCCCGGCCCTGATCGCCGGCGTCGGGGGTTTCCAGCCAGCCGATGTATTGCCAGATTCTCGCCTGAAATTTCGCAGTCTCCTCCGGATTGGCATTCGGTTGATGGGTGCCGCCCTGTAAACTGGCAATAAGCTCGCGGGCGGCGGTGTTCGCGGGGTCAAGCGCGGTGGCGAGCGCCAGCATCTGCGCTGCCGTCCGGCGCGCGGCGCCGGTCGAAGTATCCAGCCCGGCCGCCAGCAAACCGAGCTGCCGGGAGAGATTTGCCTGGGTCTCCGCATCGAGTGGCACCATGTCCCGGCGGAAAGCGACCGGCCCCTCCGCCGGTGCCACGAAATCTGCGGCCGAGACGAGCACCGACATGCTGAGAAACCATCCAGCAGCCCCTAGCAGGTGAAATTTTTTCCGCATTATTCAGTTAGGTTAAAGATTTCCTACGCCCCTCCACAAGCGAACATTGCAGATTCAGCCGATTTCCGCCAGTTTCCGTCTGTGACTGATCGCCCGCCCACTCTGGACACCCGTGAGGAAGTGATGTTTTTCGATACCGACTGCGGTGGAGTCGTCCACAATCTCGCCTACCTGCGGATGATCGAGACCTGCCGCACCCGCCTCGCCGCGCTGATGGGAATGGACCTGCGGACGATGACCGAAACGCAGGTTTACCCGGTCGTCACCCGCACCGAGGTGGATTACAAGCGACCTGCAAAGCTGGGCGACTGGCTGACCATCCGCGGCCGGCTCGATGAAGTTTCGCGTGCTCGTTTCTGGTGCGCTTTTGAAATGATCCGCGAGTCCGACGGGGTCACCCTGGTCACCGCCCGCCAAAGTCTCGCCCTGGTCCAGATGCCCGACGGCAAGCCGCTGCGCCTGCCCAAGGAATGGGCGGAACGCTGGGCTGAATAGAAACCAGAGGCCGTCAACACTTCCCACCGAATTGAAAAAACCGCTCATCCTCTGGCTGCTTTGCGATGGCAAACCGGGCCATGAAAACCAGTCGCTCGGATTGGCCGACGCGCTTGCCCGGCGGGTGCCCTGCGAAGTCCATCGGGTTTCCCTCACAGGAAAACGAGGGATTGTCCGCCGCATTAAATCCGCGCTCGACGCCAGCAGAAGTTTCCCGAAACCCGACCTCATCATCGCCGCCGGCCACGCCACCCACCCGGCGCTTCTCTGGCTCGCGAGCAAGCACCGGGCCCGCAGCATCGTCCTGATGAAACCGAGCCTGCCGATGAGCTGGTTCGACCTCTGCATCGGCCCGTCCCACGATTTTCCCAATCCCCCACAGCGCGAAAACCTCCTCATCTGCCGCGGCGCACTCAACCGGGTGGCTCCCGTTTCCGGTGAAAAATCCGGCAAGCTCATCCTCATCGGCGGCCCGTCCGCCAACCACGGATGGGACAGCGAAAAACTCCTCGCCGCCCTCGCGGAAATCACCGCCAGGGGCCATTGGCAGCTCACCGATTCCCGCCGCACGCCCGCCGGTTTCCTCGACGCGATCCGCCAATCCATGCCGGAGACCGAAATCTTCCCCCATCAGGATACTACGCCCGATTGGCTGCCCGGAAAACTCGCAGCCGCTGCTGAGGCCTGGGTCACAGAAGACTCCGTTTCCATGATTTACGAAGCCCTTAGCTCTGGCGCGAAAACCGGCCTGCTGCCTGTCCCCGAACTCGGCACCTCCCGCGTCCTCCGGGGCATCGAAAGCCTGGCTGCCGCCGGATTTCTCACCCGCTTTCACGATTGGGAAAAATCCCGCACCCTCACTGCCGCACCCGAAATCCTCCGCGAAGCCGACCGTTGCGCTGCTGAAGTCCTTTCCCGATTCAACTGATCGGTGAATGCAGGAATCCGTTACTCCGATGGAAATCCCCGTGGAATTTCCTAACAAGCTTCCGTCCCGTGTAAGGTCGCCCTGTCCCACTGCGACTTGGCTTGACCCGCCGCCCCGGCCGCCTAACTATTTCCACGTGAACCCGGCACCCGGTACCTCTCGCCCCGCCATCGCTGGAAACCTCCGCGCCGCCTGCTTTCTGGTGGCGGCATTCCTTACAAACACCATCCACGGCGCGGAGACCGCCTACACCCAGCCGGTCGGGATCTACACGGTGAAAATCGCTGCAAAGCAGGCGAACAGACCACCAGCCCGCACGTATATTGGGGCTCAGTTGTTGCCTGATCTGAGATTTGTCGGACTCGTCAGCAATGTGATCGGAAGCTCGGCCATCGTATCCAGCATCGGGGCCACCAGTGCATTTCAAGATCCTGATAGAACATCCTACCTCCACGTGCTGACTGGAAACGGCCGGGGTTTCATCAGTGACATCACCCAGTTCGGCCAATCGCAGTTCACTTGTTCCGAAAACCTAACACCTTGGCTGAGCCCTGGAACCCAGATTCAAGTCCGCCCCCACCCACACCTTGCCGATTTGTTAGGGTCGAACAACCCGTTCGGACTGGCCGCGGGAACCGACGCGGATCTGGTGGACAACATTGTGCTCTGGGATGCCGCCAGCCAGCAGGAGAGGGTCTTTTACTTTCATTCCACACGCGCCCGCTGGGAGGAAAAAAACGTCGCGCTTGATGCCGGCAAGACCGTGATGCGCTATCCGCTCGGATTCTACATCGTCCGGCGTTCTTCCGGCCCGCTTCGCATCGCATTCTCCGGTGGCCTTGCATCAAAGCCGGTCCTGCTGCCGGTCCGGCATGGAGCCAACGTATTTTCCCTGCCCGTCAATCTATCTGCATCCCTCCAGACTTTGGTGAACAGCGAAGGAGACTTCTCAGTGCAAAAGGGCAAAAACGCCAAAACCGCGGACATCCTCATGTTCGAGGAACCGTCCACCGGCGAGCGGCGCGGCCCGTTTTATTTCCAATCGAACGGAGACACCCAGCGCTGGCGCGAAATTGGCGTGAACGGAAATGACGGCCCCATCACGCCGCTCGACATGCTCTCCACGCTCATCCTCCACCGCAGCGGACCCGACGGCTACGTCAGGGTGGAGGGCGACATCGATCTGCCTGCCAGTCCATCGCCGCCCATCCCTTCATCGCCCGATCCAGGAGAAATCCCACTAACGGCGGAGATCAAAGTGCCGCGGAATTTTCCGCCGGGCGTCTTTCCTGTCCTGCACACCACCACCGATCTGGTGCACTGGAGCATTCTCCCGTACCCTGAGCGTACGGACGGGCGAGTCATCTTCCAGCTTCCTCCCGGAGAAAGCCGCGCGTTCTATCGGATCTCTGTCACTTTGGCTTATTGAGTCACCCCCGCCATGATTTCTCGCTGCCTCATTTTCCTCCTCGCCACCACCACCCTCCTGCGGGCGGGCACCGTCGTGGTCACCAGCCTGCCTGACGAACAGCCTCCCATCGGGCCGCTCGCTTCATGGAACGGCCTGCCGCTGCCCGTCGGCAGCGTGGTCCGCATCGGGGCTTTTCCGGGAAAAACCGACGATGATCTTCTCAACACCGCCGCCGCAGGCACCAGCGCGCTCACCGCCGCGTTCGTTCCCTTCGGATCACCCGCCTCGGTCGGCGATGGCGCGGACAACGCGGCCGGAACCTTTGAAATCTCCGCCCGCGAGGGCATCCGCAGCGGAGAATCCCCGTTGGTCGGCGAGCGGATTTCCCTCCTCATCACCCAGGCCGGCGGCGCGGAACTGCTCGTCGCCCGATTCAATGGCAGCGTCTTCATCGCGGATTCCGATTCCGGCATCGAGCAAGTCATCACCCTCCATCTGGCGGATGCCCACATCGTCGTGGGGAACCGCCTGACCGCCTCGAAACTCACCACCTCCCAGCCTCCCGTAGTCGGCTCCTTCATCGCCTGGATCGACGGATTCCCCCTCATCACCGATCCCGCCCAAAAGCTCCCCGGGGCCGATGCCGACGGCGATGGCCGCTCCAATTTCCTCGAATACGCCACCGGCGGAAACCCCGCGTCAGGTTCCGATTCACCCACCACCGGACTCCACCAGGACAACGAGGGTTCCCTCTGGTTCCGCTTCATGCTTGAACCCGGCATCGGCTCCATCCGCTGCCTCGCCCAGTCCTCCGGCGATCTCCTGATGCCATGGACCACTCTCACCAACCCACCCGAACCAGACACCGGAGAACCCGGAACCTGGCTCCGCGTCCGAGTCCCACAACCCCTCGCCCCGAACGGATTTTTCCGCGTGGCGGTGGATCAGCCGGTATCTCCGTGAGCCGCTGAAATGCTGCGGAGTCGCGAGGGGAATAACCGTGGTTGTGGCGTCTCGCCCAATCCTGTAAGTTAAAGATTTTTCAACCGCAGATGAACACCGATACACGCAGATGAAGAACACAGATGAAGACGCCATTTCCATCCTTTTTCATCCGCGTTCATCCTGTCCACCTGCGGTTGAATCCTCTTACTCAATCAAACGATGCTGACAGTATTGGTCGTTTCGCCGCGGTGTATGTTGGCTGGCCAATGTGAGTCCAACCTTCGTTGCGGCGGGACTCAGCAACCACTTTCCGCTTGTGGGTCGGGCGGAATTTGGGAAATTTTTCCTGAAATTTTTGCTGGTTTTGAGCGCTCGATGCAGTCGGGGCGTGGCGCAGGCTGGTAGCGCGCCTCGTTCGGGCCTAGAAAAGGCAAATTTTCTCGAGTTTTCTGTTATTCTCTTAGGTCTTCAAGGCGCTGAAAATGCGCGGGTTGTGAGGAGTTTATGTTTACCGGAATCATCCTGAATCTGCCTGTTTCTGCACCCTCACCGTATAACGAAACCGTATAATGGCGCACCTCGTCGCCAACGATACGCGCTAGCGATTTGACCACAAAACCGGGAGAGCGTAGGGCTTCCTAGATCTTTTTTCCCTCAAGATACCTCCGCAAATGATCCATTACCAAATCCAGCCGTGAGAGCGGGTTTTCCTGCCGTCGGGATGCCGGAGCATTACGCGGCCAACACAATCACCAAGAAGGATAGCTCACTGCATCAAATTTCCCGTTTTGAAATTTCGCCACTCTAATGAGCTAATTGCATCCCCCTTGCGCCGCGTAAGATTGTTGAGCCACTCAACGAGAATCTCCGGATCGACCGGCTTCTCACGATCCATTTTCCATCACACAAGGGCCATTTTTCTTCCATGTTCACTCGAATTCACTTAAACCCGCCCTAAAGCATATAGACTAACTTTTCAAGGGTGCTCTAATTACACAGTTCTGCAAGGAAATGAAGAGGCTTATCACCATCTCCTTTATTGTCGTTATTTTTTTCAGCATTTCATGCAGGAAGAAATGGGAACGCACAGCCACATCAGGTGAAGTTTCCGATTCTCACAATTTTGCGAGTGAGCGAGCTACCGTTGCAAGAGGCAAAGTGACCCTGCCTCTAGAATCAGTGAAGCAATTTCCCGCGAACCGCAATACCCGGCCCGCGCTTGCGGGCTTGGATGATTCGGAATTTTTCAAGCCTATGGTTCGTTGCCCTGTGGGCGAGCGAGGATTTAACAATGCGATTGATAGCTTGACCAACGCTCGCAGAAAACCTCTGCGGAATGCGTTATTTCACTATAGTATTGGCGAAAATCAGTTCATCACCAAGCACTGGAACGAGGCTATTTTAGCATTTGATGAAGCGAAGGAGCTTTCCGGAGAGGAATCGAGCATCTTTCGCGACCTACTCGATTTTAAGATTATGCTCTGTGTGGCAGGTCTCGGGATGGATGATAAGTTTGATCAGTTAGCCTCGGTCAATCTGGCTGCACATAGAAGTCCACTTTCCGCATACACCAAAGCAGCCAAGGAATTCTACGCTGGCAACGAGAGCGGAGCCAAGGACGCCCTTGCCACGGTTACTGGTGGTTTCCCAGATCCTGAGATCCGTGCACCGTGGGAAGACGCAATGGCTGAATTTGGCTACACACTTCCAGAAAATGAATAGGCAGAAGGCGCGGGTGGCAAGCGGCGACAACGCTCCTCTCTGAAATCGCGCTTCCTTACCGCCGCTGCCACCGCTTTTATGTAGATTGATTTTTCGAATTGATGGCTTCGAATCGCTTCAACGCGCCCACAGCACCCCTAAATCCCCAAGGGGACTTCTCCCCTCCCGTCCCCCAGGGGAGCGGGGGGAGGTGGAGGGGCCGATTGGCTCCCTCCAGGCAAGATGGCAGACGCTCAACGCTGGGGAGTTCCTACTAGTTCACCGGTAGTGAATTGTCATGAAACGACTCCACTGCCTTGACCGCTGGGTGAAAGAGTTGTACAAGATTTTCACAACCGAAGAATTTTCATGGCGACCACCAAACCCCACTCCAAGAAGAAGTCGGCTCCCAAGGCAACGGTTCCGGGAACCGTGCATCTGGTGACGAGCAGTGAGGCGCGGCGTGACTGGAAAAACGTCACCGAGCGAGCTTTGGCGGGAGAGAAGATCGCGATTCTCATCGGGACTCGCACATTGGCGCTTCGGCCTGTCGAATTGACTTATGCGGAGGGAGAATATGGAGTGACGGAAACGCAACTGAATGGCAAAGCCCAGGAAATCCTCGGACGGGCGCGAAAAGAGCGCGCCCAAGGAAAAACCGGTTCCGGCTCCAGTCTCCTGTGAGGTTCAGACCACCACGGCTTTCAAGCGGGCTGTCAAAAAACTCGGATTGACCACTGTGGAGCGGGAGGAGCTGATTGCGAAAATCCAGGAGGTCGGCAGACAGTTCGGAAAGCCTCATCAGCACAAGGGCTTGGGAATCCGGGATCTCAGCAGTGGGATTTACGAGTGCCGGAGCGGCCTTGATCTCCGGCTGGTATTCGTGAAAGACGCATCAACCACGCCTCCGACGCTCTATTTTGACATGATCGGCAAGCACGACGACGTGCGGCGATACCTGAGGCGGAAGTAGGTATAGGGGGATTCCAGAATGGTGGTTACGGCATCTCGCTCAATACGGTCAGATGAAGAATTTTCAACCGCAGATGAACACCGATACGCGCAGGTGAAGAACACAGATGAAGACGGCGTTTCATCCTCTTTCATCTGCGTTCATCCTGTCCATCTGAGGTTGAACACCAGCGGATGACCGGCTGACTGGGGTCCAAATTTTCGTTGCTGCGAGACGCAGCAACCACTTGGCACAATCACTTTTCCGCTTGCGGGAGGGGTCGAATTTGGGAAATTAAAGGCGCGGTTTTTGCCGCATTTAGAAGCGCTCGATCAGTCGGGGCGTGGCGCAGTCTGGTAGCGCGCCTCGTTCGGGACGAGGAGGCCGTGGGTTCGAATCCCGCCGCCCCGACCCGTTGAGCCGAATCAACAAGATGGCATCACTCCAGTGAAAAAAGCTCGGCGGGGACCAGGGCTTTTTTCGGAGCTGGGGGAGCTTCCGTATGATCGGAATTCACCATCTCGGGTTCTGAATGCAAAGATTCCGCCTCCACCTCCGCTTCCGGGAGGGTCTCGTCGGAAGGTAAAACCTGGGTCTCGGTGGAGAGGTCCGCATCGACATCGGCGAGGTGGGTCTCGGCATCCGGGAGCGCCGGCGACGAGAACTCGATGTCAGTGGCAGCGATGGCAAGAGGGGCGGTCTCCGTTTGTTGGATGGATGGCTCGGCAGCTGCGGCAGCAGGGATGGGGAGGGCGGCGGCTTTTTTGTTGCTTTCCAACAGACGCAGAACCTCGGCCTTGGCGGCGGCGACGCGGTCGGAATCCCCAACAGGGCCGACTTTTTTACTCACCACGGCAGCTGTGCGCGGGTTGTTGCCGACTTCCGACAGAATGGCCTGGGCTTTTTCCAGGGCTTCGGTGGCGGCGGCTTCGCGCTTGCGCATTTCCCCGGCGAAGCGGGTGGAAACGGCGACGGATTCACGCAGACGCTCGATTTCCGTGTGCAGGACAGCGGTGTCGTCCGGTCGGACTTCAAGTTGGGCGAGTTGCTGGCGGGTTTTGGATAGCTCATTCTCGAGGGCGAAACTACGGTCTTTCTGTGCCTTGTCGGCATCGTTGGCGCGGCTGTTGAGATTCCTGATGGTGTCCTGGGCCTTCTTTAAATCGGCTTCAAGGGCGGACGTGCGTTTGCTTTCGCTTTCGAGCGCCTTGCGGGCGGCGTCGAGTTCGGCATTGGCCTTTTCCAAAGTCGCGGCGGAAACTGCGGTGGACTTGAGTGCCTCATGCTCGGAGCGGATTGCCTTGAGGGCGTCCTTGGATTTTTCCAGAGCGGCTTCAAGATTCTTCGCGCGGTCCTTGGCTTGCGGAGCGGCGGCCACAGCGGGTTTTGCAGCGGCAGGCTTGTTGAATTTCCCGCGGATGGACCAGCCGATCAGGCCGGCAAGTGCGGCGATGATGGCGATCTGCGGAAGGACGCTGGTGAGGATGGAAATGGAGCTGGTATCGGCGAGCATGGCGGGACGGGAGTTTGAATCAAGGAGAGTGGGCATCTTGCCCGCGAGTGACAAGAGGATGGTGGGGTGGATGAGGAGACTTTTAGATTTCGTATTCCACGCCGGGCTCGGGAACGATGATTTCCGTGCCAGGCAGGCGGCGCGAAATCTCACCCCGGAACCAATCCACCGCACCATCGTCACCGTGAACGAGGAAAACCTTGGTGGGTGCGACCTCTACGATGTAGTCGGCGATCGCATCCCGCGTGGAGTGACCGCTGAAGTCGAAGATCCGGGTCTCACAGTTCAGCTTCACCGGCGGATAGGCGGGATCCAGCACGATGGAGTCGCCCTGCTTCGCCGTGCGGATTTTGCCGCCGGGTGTTTCCGGGTCCGCGTACCCGACGAAAAACAGGCCGTGTTTGGCGTTTTCCAGCACTCCTTGGCGGGCAAAATTGTTGGAAACCGTCTTTTCGGACATCATGCCGCTGGATAACGCGTAGATGCAGCCGGGGTGAAACGGGATCGGGCCTTTGCGTTTTTTGCTGCCGGCCTCGAGCTCCATGTCCTTGAGAAACCGAAATCCTGCGAGGTGGCGGCGTGAAGAATCGGTGAAGCGATCGTAAACGTGGGTCATCTTCGTGCTCAGTCCGCCGATGTAAACCGGCGTCTTTTTCGGGATCAGGCCCTCCTTTTTGAAGCGGTGCAGCATCGCCAGCACCTCCTGCGTCTTGCCCATCGCGAAGACCGGAATCAGGACCGAGCCCTTTCTCGCGATGACATTGGAAATCGCCTCAGCCAGCGCGTTTTCCTCATCGGCGCGGGCATATCCGGGTGTGCGTTCCTGCTCGCCGCGGGTGGTTTCCACGATCAGGGCATCGACGGTTTCCGTGGGAAACAGGGCCCCCTTCTGAATCGTCGAGTGCTCGAAATTCACGTCACCCGTGTAAAAAATCCGTTTTCCCTCCGCCTCGAGGGTCACACCTACCGAACCGAGGATGTGCCCGGCGTCATGGAAAGTCGCCCTCACCGTGTCGCCATGATCGAGGAAAAACGGCTTCTCAATGTTGCGCAGTTCGAAGCATTCCTCGATCTGATCCAGCTCGCGATGTTCGAACAGCGGATACTCGGAAATGCCATGCTCGACGCGCTTCGCCTGCATCACGTTGACCGAATTGTGGAGCATCGCCGTCGCGAGTTCGGAAGTCTCGGGCGACATGAAAACCTTTGCCTGTGGCTGATCCTGGAGAAAAACCGGGAGGGTTCCCACGTGGTCGAGGTGGGAGTGGGTGATGATGATCGAGTCGGCGGATCCGGCTTCGAGATACTCGTAATGGGGAATCGCCTCCGAGCCTTCGTGTTTCGGGTGCATGCCCGCATCCAGCACGATTTTTGCGGACTTGGTTTTGAGCAGGTAGGAATTCGCGCCGATACCGGCGTGGCGACAGAGACTTTTAAAGATCATGATGGAAGCGTCAGGCGCGCGCACCATGGCGGCGGGTCGCGATTGTGTCAACCCGGCCAAATTCAGGGGAAAACCCCGTGCTGGCAAGATAGGAAGCAACCGCGAATCTTGCGAATCTTGCGAATCCCTTATTCAGGCTCCGCCTGTTGGTCTTGAAGATTCGCCGGATTCGCTGGATTCGCGGTGCCTTACGATGATCTCAAGATTGACTGAGTCTGACGAGCGGGCAGTCTCGCCGCCTTGACCCGACACTCCCAACTCGTCGTCATCGGCGGCGGCCCGGCTGGCCTCCGCGCGGCGGAAGTGGCTGCTTCTGCGGGCGTGCAGGTCGTGTTGTTCGATGGAAAACCCTCCGTTGGACGAAAATTCCTTGTCGCGGGAAAAGGCGGGTTGAATCTAACGCACGGTGAGGCATTCGAAAAATTCACCACCCGCTACTCGGGCCCGGACCAGCCGACTGGGATATGGGCTGACCTGCTATTAGATTTTAATCCCGCCGCGCTCCGCGAATGGGCGGCGGCGCTAGGGGTGGAGACCTTCCAAGCCACCAGCGGCCGTGTCTATCCGAAAGCGCTCAAGGCGGCTCCGCTGCTACGCCGCTGGATCGAGCGGCTGCGCGGGCTGGGCGTGCGGTTCGAGATGAATCATCGCTGCGTCAGCCTGGAACCCGGCCCGCCCTATCAACTCGGCTTTGACAACGGAATTACTGTCACCTCAGATGCCATCATTTTCGCCCTCGGCGGTGGGTCGTGGGCAAAGACGGGTTCGGATGGAGCCTGGCAGGAGATGTTTGAAAAACTCGGCATCGCCCAGAATCCGCTCGCGCCCGCCAACTGCGGATGGGAACACCAATGGCTGCCGGAAGTTCTCGCGGCCGCCGAAGGAAAACCGCTGAAAAACCTCCACGTCCGCGCGGGCGGTCAACTGGCCGTCGGCGAGCTTATGCTCACCCGTTACGGCCTCGAAGGTGGTGCGATCTATCAACTCGGCGCCATCCTCCGCGCGATGCCGGAACCGGCCATCGTCATCGATTTCAAACCGACCTTCACGCATGAACAACTCGTCGCAAAGATGCAGTCGGTGAAACAGGATTTCCTCCACGAAGCCCGCATCAGGTGGAAACTCAGCGAACCCGCGCACGCCATTCTCTCGCAGAAATCCCATCATGATACAGCATCGCTCGCCCGCGAGGTAAAGCAGTGTGTCGTGCGACTAACAGGTTCGCGCCCCATCGATGAAGCCATTTCCTCCGCAGGGGGCATCTGTTGGAGTGAGACCAACCGCTCACTGATGTTAGAGAAGCTGCCGGGCGTGTTCATCGCCGGTGAAATGATCGACTGGGAAGCGCCCACCGGCGGCTATCTCATGCAGGGCTGTTTCGCCACCGCCACTCGCGCCGCGAACTCGGCTGTTGAGTGGTTAGATTACGATGGAAAAAGCGAAGGCGGCGGGTGAAATTCCCGCCGCCTTCTGAGAACCGGTGGGCCGCCGTCGCCCCGAGCCGCGCAAGACGCGAAGCGGTGGCCGCCCATAAAATATCACACCAGCAACATTGATTAAAACGTCGGCGGACCCCGATTTGTTTCGAAAAATTAGAGTTTTTTCATGCCGAATGGCTAAGTGGTTCTGCCTTCGCCGCTTGCCAGCTTGTTCACAATTCCATTCCCTCGGCACATGAAAATCGTGGTGCTCACTGGTGCGGGAATTTCGGCGGAATCCGGCCTGAAAACCTTCCGCGACAGCAACGGCTTGTGGGAAGGCCACCGAGTGGAAGACGTCGCCACGCCGGAAGCGTTCGCCCGCAATCCCTCGTTGGTGCAGGAGTTTTACAATCAACGCCGCCGCCAGCTTGCCGAAGTCGAACCGAACGCCGCACACGCGGCACTTGCGCGGCTGGAAGAACATTTCGGAAACGACTTCCTGCTAGTCACACAGAACGTCGACGACCTCCACGAGCGGGCGGGAAGCAGACATTTGCTCCACCTCCACGGCGAGCTTCTTAAAAAACGCTGCACAGCGTGCGGCGTGGTTTCGGAGTGCCGCGATGACCTGCAGGTATCTGATCGTTGTGCGGGGTGTCACAAGTCTGGTGGCATGCGGCCTGACATCGTCTGGTTCGGCGAGATGCCCTATCATCTCGACTCCATCCAAACCCGGCTCGAGGACGCGGATCTGTTCATCGCCATCGGCACCTCCGCCGTTGTCCATCCAGCCGCTGCGTTTTTCATGACCGCGGCTCTCAACGGCGCGCATACGATCGAGATGAACCTCGCCGGCACGGACAAATCCTCCCTGTTCCATCAACTCATCGAAGGACCCGCCACCGAGACGGTTCCGAGCATGGTGGAGCGGCTCATCGGCGGCTGGTGCGTTTGATGAAAAGCGGGACACGAGGGTCCCGCGGACAGAATGTCCGCTGCAAATCGCGCTCAGAATGAACGCGCTGCAATGTCTTCGGGAAGATCACGCTGAAGCGCGAACCCCGGACGCCCTCTCGGTCGCATGAGAAGCCTGATCTAACGACATCATCACTTCTGCGAAAATCTGGAATGACCGCAGCCGCGCGGCGTGATCGAAGATCTGGGCCGTGGCGATGAGTTCGTCGGCACCCGTTTCACAAAGGATCTTCTCCGTGCCCCGGCGGATCGTCTCCGGAGAGCCGACCAGTGAATAGCGGGTCATGCGCTGGACATGTAGGTCCTCCGCAGGCGACCAGCGCATTTCCGCCTCGTCCACGGGCGGTTGGAGCTTGCCGGGATTTCCGCGGATCAGGTTCAGGAACTGTTGGAGAAGCGAGGTGAAGAGCCGCCGTGCCGCGGTATCTGTATCGGCGGCGAAGATGTTCACGCCGACGATGGCATGCGGTTTTTCTTTTGTTGCCGAGGGTTTGAAATCCCGCCGATAGAGAGCGAGTGCCGTCTGCAGGTAGTCCGGCGCGAAGTGGGACGCGAAAGCGAACGGGAGTCCCAACTCCGCCGCCAACCGCGCGCTGAAATCACTCGAACCTAACAAATAAAGCGGCACCTGCAATCCTGCACCCGGCACCGACTGCAATGCCTGCCTGTTTGCCGCCGGGCGGAAATAGGACTGCAGTTCCAGCACATCCTGAGGGAAGGTATCGCCGCTGTTGCCAAGATTCCGGCGCAGGGCGCGGGAGGTCACTTGATCGCCGCCCGGTGCGCGACCGAGGCCCAGATCGATGCGTCCTGGGTAGAGTGACTCGAGCGTGCCGAATTGCTCGGCGATCACGAGCGGCGCGTGGTTCGGCAGCATGACCCCGCCGGAGCCCACGCGGATCGTTGATGTCCCGCCTGCGATGTGGCCGATGACCACCGAAGTCGCGGCGCTCGCGATGCCCGGCATGTTATGGTGCTCTGCCAGCCAGTAGCGGTGAAATCCCCACCGCTCGGCGTGCTGTGCGAGATCCAAGCCGTTCCTGAACGCCTGTCCGGCATCGCTACCTGCGGCAATCGGGGCCAGATCGAGAACGGAGAATAACATCCCGCAGAATAAGGCCGATCCACCCGAACGCAAACGGCCGAGGCAGACCTTGCGAACACGACGACGGGCCCGCAGGATTCCGGTTATGAGCCACGCAGTCTCACCAAAATCAGAAGATCGGTTCTCGGACCGTGTGGAAAACTACGTGCGCTATCGGCCCGGCTACCCGCAGGAGATTGTGGAAATGTTACGGCAGGAAACTGGCCTCGGCCCGGGCTCAATGATCGCGGACGTGGGATCGGGCACCGGGATTTCTACGGAGCTGTTTCTTCGGGCAGGATCTGTGGTGCATGCCGTGGAGCCGAATTCTGCGATGCGCGAAGCTGCGGAACGGCTGCTGAATCACTATCCGAATTTCCACAGCGTCGATGGCAAGGCGCAGGCCACCACGCTGTCGGACGGAAGCATGGATTTCGTGGTGGCAGCCCAGGCGTTCCATTGGTTCGACGTGCCGGAAACGCGGGCGGAATTTTCCCGCATACTGAAACCGGATGGGAAGGTCATCCTGATCTGGAACGAGCGGCTGCTCGATGCGACTCCGTTTCTCGCCGATTACGAGCGGCTGCTTCTGACCTACGGCACCGACTATCAGGCGATCCGCCATGAGAAAACGGACGAGGAAAGGATGCGCCTGTTCTTCCAGGGAAACTTCGTCGCATGGGAGTATTCTAACTCGCAATCGTTTGACTTCGAGTCGCTCAAAAGGCGGTTGCTTTCTTCATCGTACGCTCCCGCAAAAAGTCATTCGCAGCACGAACCCATGTTGGCGGGGCTGCGGGAAATTTTTGATCGGCACGAGCAGAACGGACAGGTGGGCTTCGATTATCGGACGAGGATGTGCATCGGGTCTTGAGCGGCCGGCATTCCTTGTTCATTCCAATTTTTGATAGAATCTGGACGGCTTTCTTCATCCCGGCAGGGATTCAAGAGATTAGCCCTGGGTCGGGGAGCAACAGCGACGACCACCCCGGGATAGGAAATTTCAAAGAATCCGCACCCTGAAAGGCGTGCTGAAATGCCGGCCGCCCCCGGATCACCGCACCTCCATGACCCACTGCCGGGTCGAATGTTTCTATTAACGAGGTTCCCTGGGTTTTCGTCTGCAAGGCGGACTCGACCCAGGGCTAACATCTGCGATCTCTATCAGGATCAAGAGCCGAGCTGTCGAAATCGCTTCGTTACAGGCACTGGGTCTCAATCGTTCTTCTTGATGATCGCCTTCCGGAGCTTTTGATATTCCTTCTCGGTGATGAGGCCCTGGCGGTAGGCGGCATCCAGATCGGTGAGCTGTTTGCCGACGCTGCCTTCGCCGGTGGCATCCACCTTCGAGCTGCTGATGCAGGAAGTGAGGGTGAGCGGACTCAGGAGCAAAAAGAGACCTTGGAGGATGGCGATCCGGTTCATTTGGAGGTGAGGGCGTTGGTTTCCGCGAGGGCGGTGAGGAGCTTCTGATGGATGCCGCCGAAGCCGCCATTGCTGAGCACGGCGATGATGTCGCCGGGAAGGGCGTTTTCGGTGACGGTGGCGATGATGGTTTCGAGGTCCGGCAAGTACCATGCCTTGCCGCCGAGGCGGTCGATATCGGCGGAGAGCTTGTCGGGATTGAGACGGTCGTTTTCCGGGATCTTGTGAAGGTCCGGAATGGCAGAAACGACGGCGAAGTTGGCGAGCGCGAGTGCCTCTGCAAGTTCGTTTTGGAAAACCGCGCGCCGTGTGGTGTTGGAGCGTGGTTCGAACAGGATCCACAGCCGCGAATCCGGGTGGCGCTGGCGCAGGCTCTGCACGGCGAGGCGGATGGCGGTGGGGTGGTGCGCGAAATCATCGATGACCTTGATGCCGTTCACCTCGCCCTTGAGCTCTTGACGACGGGCGACGCCATCGAACGATTCAAGGCCGGCACGGATTTCATCGGGGGTGAGCCCGGCGAATGTCGCGGCGGCCGTGGCCATCGCGGCGTTGCGGACGTTGAACTCGCCGGTCATCGGGACCGTGTAGGATTCGCCGCCGAGGGTGAACGAGCTGCCGTCGGTGTCGTAGGAAACGTTTTCGATGCGCAGGGTGCAGTTTTCTCCGAAGCCAACGGTGGTGACCGGGCAGGGTGCTTTTTCGGCGACGTCGAGACAGTTTTGCTCGTCGCCATTCACATAAGCCATGCCGCCGCGCGGGACGATGTTGAGCAGGCGGCGGAAGGTGAGTTTGATTTCGTCGATGTTGTTATAAATGTCCGCGTGGTCGAATTCCACGTTGTTTACGACGACGCATTCCGGCAGGTAGTGGAGGAACTTCGAGCGCTTGTCGAAAAAGGCGGTGTCGTATTCGTCGCCCTCAAGCACGTTGAATTCCGAGTCGGTGAAATGCGCGCCGTGGCCGAGATTTTTCGGCAGTCCGCCGATCATGTAGCCGGGGTCGCGGCCGGCGTTTTTGAAGATCCATGCCAGCATCGACGAGGTGGTGGTTTTCCCGTGGGTGCCGGAGACGACGAAGTTGCGTTTTCCGCGCAGGAAGAACTCCTTCATTACCTCGGGCAGGGAATGATAGAGCAGCTTGCGGTCGAGCGCGGCCTCGGCCTCGGGATTTCCGCGGGAAATGGCGTTGCCGATGATCACCACGTCCGTGTCCGCCGGGATGTTTTCTTCATGGTAACCTTCCGTCAGCGTGATGCCCTGGCCGCGCAGGAAATCCGACATCGGCGGGTAGACGTTCGCATCGGAACCGGTGACGGTGAAGCCGCGTTGTTTCATGGCGGCGGCGACGGCACCCATGGCCGTGCCACAGATACCGGTGAAGTGGAAATGGGTCTTGTCTGACATCGAAGGGCGCGAAGCTATGCGGCGAATTCCGGGCTGCCAATCAGGAATAACGTCCCGTTCCACTTCCCGAAGCACCTCCGGTCAAGGTGAGATCCGGTCGTGTTCCTCGGGCTCGTCATTGGGCACCTTGGCGAGAATGGCGTCGAACTTCTCGCGACTGCCACGTGCGGCACGTTCGCGGATGTAATCGTCTGCATCCAGCACTGCCACTTTCTCTGCGAGCGCCGTCGCGATGAATTGTTCCAACGGCACCCCATCGTCTTGCGCCAGCGCTTGGGCGCGGCGGCGTAGCGATTCTGGAATGTTGACGCTCAGAGTGCTCATGATGCGGATAAAATACGCAGGAATTCATCCGGTGTCACTGCCCGAATCCCGAGAGACTCCATCCCCCTGAAATCCTTGGTATTGTGAGTGATGATGAAGGGTGCATTTCCCGCCAAAGCCAGTTCCAGAACCAGGTCATCCTTAGGATCCGGTAAATGGGGCCGCCATAGAAAGTGAATCCGGCATTCCACACACTCGGAGAGAATGTAGTTCAGGAAGTCACCGATGACCTGTTCCGTGGAGCCTGGAACAAGCCCCGGACGCCGCGGGACGTCTTCATATTCGAGGCATAACGGCGGGGAGATGATAGGCTGGAACTGCGCGGAACCCACCTTTTGCAACAGGTGGAAAGACGCTCCCTGCTGCGATCGCAACGCGGATACGAGGACATTTGTATCGATGACGACGCGCACATGAGGTAGTCTGCAGGGTTTCTAGCAAGAAGACAAGACAGGATGCCGTGCACCCATGGCCGTGCCAGAGATACCGGTGAAGTGGAAATGGGTCTTGTCTGACATCGAAGGGCGCGAAGCTATGCCGCGAATTCGGGGCTGCCAATCAGGGCGGGCGTGCTGCAAAACATCGGGTGCGAACCCATCCTGATCAATGGCGTCGAGGATCACGTCCACATCCTGTGCAACCTTTCCCGCACGGTCATCATCGCCAGACTGGTGGAGGAGGCGAAGAAGAGTTCATCGAAATGGATCAAGACTCAGGGGGCGTCATACCATGACTTCTTTTGGCAAGGCGGATACGGCGCGTTTTCCGTTAGCCAGTCGAACGTCGATGCTGTCAGAGACTATAGCGCGACGCAGGAGGAGCATCACCGGAATGCGTCTTTCCAAGATGAGTATCGTGCGCTTTGCCGGAAACATGGAGTGGAGATGGATGAACGGTATGTTTGGGACTGACCGGTCATCACGAGCGTTGTGTTTGTTTCGCCCCGTTGGGGCTTGAAATTCGGTTTTGCATCAGACCCAGGGCGGCGCTCGTTCCTCGTTTGCCTTGGGCTGGCTTGTTGATGGGCCTTTGGCCCGGTGCCGGGTAGCGAAGTCCGCGTGGCCAATCAGGAATAAGGCGGGCGCGCGCTTTGAAGATATCAGCTCTATTTGCCCGGCACTTTAGCTTGGCTCATCAATAGGAAGCAGCAGATGCTTAAAAGTAGAATGGTTTCCAATGATGCTAAAGGCATGATTTGGAGAACCTCCCCGAAGTGATAAAAGATTCCAGGCGTGTCAAAAACGGTGCTATTCCTACTCGCGTCCACGATTCGAATGCATCCCATGAATAACCCGAAAATGCCAATCATCAGCGGAATGAACGAGAATGGCAGGAATGCGATCCGGTAACGAAATCCCAATCTGCGGATGTGAATCATTCCGGCAGAAATAATTCCTGCAACAAACACGACGATGGATATTTGTCCTGGCGTGCCGATCTCGCGGAGGTAGTCGAGAAATGTATTTTCAGCCGACAACGTGTTTTTCACCCATCTTTCAGGGGGCTTGGTTTTCTGTGTGGACGACAAGGGTAATGAATCGTTTTTCAGTTAGTGACGGTCGCAAACGCGCCGCTACTGATGAGTTAGAACGTCGGTGCCGCCACCGTCGCATTGTCGCGTTCCTCGATCCGCCGCCGGAGGATGCGGTCGGCGGTTTCGGTGACCATTTCCTGGAGGAGGAGCCAGAGGTGGGAGCCTTCGCGGTAGTCGGCGGGGGCGATGTGTTTGACGCGGCCGGCGTGGGTGGAGAGCTGGAAGCATTTCCGGAAGGATTTGCCGGAGGCGTCTTCTGGGTTGTAGACGGCGATGCCTTGGCCACCGCTTTTCATCATGACGGTGAAACAGGGCACATCGGTGGGGCCGTCGCCAACGTAGACCATGTTTTCAAACGGGATCGGGCGTTGGTCGGAGGGCATGTGGTCGTTCACGTCCTGGTCATAGCCGAGCATGCCTTTATTGATCCGGAAGAGGTATTGGGTCTTGGTGGTGTGGGAGATGACGCGCTTGGGGAAACTGATGCGGCCTTCGGAGTCCTCGCCGAATTCGCAGCCGAACATGGCTTTTACAAACGGCTTGAGCCGCGAGCCATCGAGCAGGGCTTTCAGGCCGGAAGAGATGATGTAGTGCTCGACCTTGATGCCGGCGAGTTCATGCTCGGGGCGGAGGGCGGCTTTGGGGAGGAGTTCAAAAAGCTCGGGCAGACCGGGGAAAAAGCGCAGGCCGCCGCCGAGTTCGCTGAGGCGCTTGTTGGTGACATTGTCCATGCCGAGGTAATCGAGCAGGCACTTCATGTAGGCGAGCTCGCCGTCCCATTTCTGGTCCTGGACGAGCGTGTTGCACTTTTTCCAGAACTGCGCGGGATCGATGCCGAACTCGGGGAAAAGCACGTCATCCTGCATGTAGCGCGGGCTGAGGGTCTGGTCGTAATCGTAAACCAGAGCGATGATGTTTTGCGGCGCAGCCATGATGGGTGAAGGAAACCACCGTGGGGCGTCGGGACAAGGCGGAAATCCCGCAGCGGCGAGATTGATGGGCCGGCAGCTCAGTGCGGGCGGGTCTTCAGGCGGATGTGACGTTTTTTGCCTGGGGCGATCGGGGTGTTGTCGCGGACCTTGAGGAAATTTTCATCGTTGAGGAGGACCGTGGTGTGGACCTTTCCGCTGAACCAATCGAGGAGGTTGGAAGAAACTTGGACCGTGCGGCTGAATCCATCGGGGAAGGCCGGCTTGGCGATCGTGAGCACAAGGAATTTTTCGCCGCCGATGACAGTGGTGGAGGTCACGGTCGAAGCGGTGGGTTCCGCCTTGGGAGAGGAGCGGGCAAAGAGAGTTTTCTGCGGTGGTGCGGAGGAGGTGGCGGAAGGTTTTTTCACCTGAATGGTGACGGTGGAGACCTTGGAATTGGCGGTGCCGTCGTTGAGGCGGTAGGTAAAATTGACTTTGCCGGTAAAGTTTTTCTTCGGTTGGTAAACGAGATTCGGTGGGGCACCGGTGAGGGATCCGCTCGAGGGAGCCTTGACGATCTGAAAGGTGAGGGGATTCCCGTTAGCGTCGCTGCCCTTGAGCTTGATCGCGACCGCCTTGTTTTTACTGGTGGAAACACTGACGGCGGAAGAAACCGGCGGGATGTTGGGCGGCGGCCCTTGCAGGATGTTGATTTCGGCCACACTGCAATCCGTATTGCCATCGGCGGGGCTGGTGCTGACGAGGCGGATAAATTTCGCGCGGCGGGAGGAGAAGTTGACCCGCTTGTCCTCCGGGGAGTTGGAAAATGATCCAGTGGCCGCGGCCTTGCCCCATTTCCTGCCATCCAGGCTGGTGTAGAATTGGAATGCTCCGATGTTTCCAACGCTGTAGCTATCCTGTCGGGGCAGGTAGTCGAAACCGTTGACGTAGCGAACCGAGCCCAAGTCGATTTGGATTTCGTGAGGTGGCTTCGGCAGGCGCACGGAAGAAAACTTCGTATGCCAAAACGTGGACGGGTCGCCGTCGAAGGAGCGGGTAGCGGCGTAGCCGTTGGTTTCCTCGCTGTTGACGAATGTCAGTTTCCAGCCATCGCGGGGGACGACCGTGGTGGCGGAATCGAGCACCTTGATGAGAAGGCTGGCTGGCTGTGAATCGGCCAAACCTAGTGAGTCCATGACGTTGAAGGTGACTCGGTAAGTTCCAGGAATGCCGAAACGCACCGGACCGGTATTGGCTGCCGGCGAATCTGGAATGCCGGATCCTGCGCCAAAGCTCCAGCGGTAGTTCATGGATTGCCCGTCTGGATCGTAGCCGCCGCCGGAGAAACTGACGGTTTGCCCGGCATAGATGGTGCCCCCGGTGCCCGGCGCGCTGATCCAGCCATCCGGGGCACTGTTGGGCGGCGGCCGGGTGGTATAAACGACCTCGCGCGACAGATCCCCTTCCAAGCCGCCGAGACTGTAGGCGCAAACGGCAAAGTAGTAAGTCGTGCCGGCCTGCAGTCCGCTGATCCGAGCGAGCAGTCGATAGCTGACGTTGAGCGACTTGGTGTAAGTCCCCGGCGCGGTGCCATAGCGGACTTGGTAAAAGCCGATATTTGTATCGGCAGTGGCCTTCCAATTGAGAATGACATCCGGCGCGGTGGCTGCGGTAGCACGGGAAAAGGAGAGCAGCGCAAGCAACCCAAGCACCAGCAGCCGACCCCACTGCCGTGGACCTGCAAATGCCACAAAATCCACGGAACAGACCTTCCGCCGCCCGGCAATCGTCACCTTCGGGGTGTCGTTGGGATGGGTAAACTGGCTTGTAAGTCCTTGCATTTCAAAGTGAACATTGGGTGATCGGGGTTTTTGAGCCGCTGGCGGGGCAACGAATCCTCCCGTGAAGCGGATGGCGGGCCAAATGCCCGAATTGTATGCCGAAAGCAAACTTATTTTGCCTAACATCAAATAAATCCGAATAATTAATACATCCGTGGCTTTGGGTTTCCTTTGTGCAACATGGACTTGGGCCAAGACAACCCCGTTGGATGTAAAATTTTTTGTTTTTCCGAGCTTAAGAAATTTTCCGCCGTGCGCGAATTCGTGCCGAAAGCCGGGGGTGACAATCGCGCTTGCCGCATGCGGACGGTGGGTTGAATCTCCCCGCCTCCGGAAATGCGTTACCTTCACTATTACAGATACCTGCGACCCGTCCGCTGGCAGTTCGCGCTCGGTGTCTTTGCGGGTGCGATCTACGCGTTGGCGAGCGGCGCGGGAATGCCGATGATGCTCAAGGTGGTGTTTCCAGTGATCTTCAAGGAAACCGGCGGCAGCAACGAGTGGTATTACACATGGATGCGCGAGCAACTGGGCGACCTCCCGCAGCAGCGGCTGGTGCTGATCACCTGCCTGTGGCTGCCGCTGGTGTTTGCGATCCGCTCGGCGGCGGATTTCGTGAACTCGTATTTCATCCAGTTCGCCGGGCAGCGGGTGCTGGAGGACATTCGCGTGGATTTGTTCGTGAAGCTGCAAAGCCTGCCGCTCTCGTTCTTCAAGAAAAACACTTCGGGCGATCTGCTGGCCCGGCTGATGAGCGACACCGCGCTAATGCGCCAAATGGTGGCGAACGTTTCCAGTGACCTCATCAAGCAGCCGATCACCCTGCTGGGGGCGCTGGGATACCTCGTGTACAATGCCTTCACCAGCGATAGCTTTTTCATCGCACTGATCGCGATCGTCACCGTGCCGGTCTGCGTCCTGGTCATTCGGTCTGCAGGAAACAAGCTGGCAAAGCGTGCCAAGGCCCTGCAAAATCAAGGGGGCACGCTCACCGCCGCGCTCTCCGAAAGCCTCCAGGCCCCGTTGGAAATCCGCGCCTACAATCTGGAGGAGCGCCAGATTTCCCTCTTCAAAAAGCGCATCCACGAGATGTTCAAGCTCGGCATGAAGGTGGTGAAATACCGCCAGGCGATTTCGCCGGTGATCGAGACGGTGTCAGCCATCGGATTCGCGTTCGCCCTCTATCTCGGCGTGAGCAGGGGGATGAAACAGAGCGATTTCATGGCGATGGGTGCCGCACTCTTCGTGGCGGTGGATGCGATCAAAAAACTCGGCTTGGTGAACTCGCTGCTGCGGCAGGCCGGCGCATCGATCGATCGCATCGAGCACATTTCCAACGAACCGGACACGATCCCGGATGCCGTTTCGCCCAAGGCCTTCACGGCACCGTGTGAGGCGATCCGTTTTGAAAACCTGTCGTTCGCCTATGGTGAAGAGCCGGTGCTGAAGGAAATCTCGCTGGAAATACCGGTTGGCCAGGTCGTCGCACTCGTCGGGCCGAGCGGCGCAGGGAAGTCGACCTTCGCGCACCTGATTCCGCGATTTTATGACCCGCAATCCGGCGGTATCCATTTTGACGGGATCGACATCCGCGACTTCAGGAAAAAAGATCTGCGTGGCTCGATTGCCGTGGTGCCCCAAATGCCATCGCTGTTTTTTGGTACGATCGCCTCCAACATCCGCGTGGGGCGCGAAAATGCAACGGAAGCAGAAGTCATCGAAGCCGCCAGACGTGCTCACGCCGACGATTTCATCCGCAGCCTGCCGCAGGGTTATGAAACGGAAGTCGGCGAGCGGGGCGACCTTCTATCAGGTGGCCAGCGCCAGCGGATCGCCATCGCCCGGGCCTTCCTCAAGGATGCGCCGATCCTGATTCTGGACGAGGCCACCAGCGCGCTCGATTCCGAAAGCGAGGCGATGGTCCAACAGGCTCTAGCAGCCTTGGTGAAGGGGCGCACCACCTTCATCATCGCCCACCGCTTCAGCACGATCACCATCGCGGACCGCGTGCTGGTTTTCCAACAAGGCCGCATCGTTGCGGATGGAAATCACGAGACGCTGCGACAAAGCGATCCGACCTATCAGTCAATGATTGGCAGCCAGTTCCTCGGTGGCGTGTGAGGGGGCCTGCGCGAGGAAAGATTTCTGACAGAGCTCCGCGTATTTTCCGCCTTCCGCCAGCAGCGTGGTGTGGGTGCCCTGCTCGATGACGCGGCCTTTTTCCAGCACGTAGATGCGGTCGGCGTTCTGAATCGTAGAGAGCCGGTGTGCGATGACGAACGCCGTACGGTTCTCCATCAGACGGTCAAGCGCGTCCTGAATCTGACGCTCGGTTTCCGAATCCACGGACGCCGTCGCTTCGTCTAGCAGCAGGATCGGCGCGTTCTTCAGCAGCGCTCGGGCGATGGAAAGCCGTTGCTTCTCGCCGCCTGATAGTTTTACTCCACGCTCGCCGACGTTGGTGTCGAGACCTTCGGGAAGTCCGCGCACGAAATGATCGGCGTGCGCGGCATCGAGCGCCTGCCAGAGCTCGGCGTCGGTGGCGTGGCGCTTTGCCAGCAGCAGGTTTTCCCGCACGGTGCCGTTGAAGAGGAAGGGCTCCTGGGTGACGTAAGCGAGGTGGTCCCTCAGCGAGGATTTTTCAAGGCAGTTGATGTCGGTTCCATCGATGGAAATGACGCCCGAAGTGGCTTCATAAAACCGGGCTAACAGCGATAGCACCGTGGTTTTTCCCGCCCCTGTGGACCCGACCAGCGCGATCGTCTGGCCGGGCAATGCGTCCAGAGTCACGCCGTGCAGCGTCGGCTGATCCTGATAGGCGAAGGAAACTTTTTCGAAACGCACGTGCCCCGCGATTTTCTCCGGCAGCTTATCGCCGTGGGTCGAGTTTGCCTCCTCTTCGGAATCCAGGATGTCGAACACCCGGTCTGCAGCGGCGCGACCTGATAGAAGCATCTGGTTGAGCGAGTTCAGGCGGTCGATGGGCTCGTAGAAAAGTGATAGAAAAAGCAGGAACTTCGTGAAATCGCCCATCGTTAGCGTGCCCTGCATCACCGCCGCTCCGCCGAAGGCGAGGACCAGCACGTAGCCCGTCATCCGCAGGAACGACATGCCGGGCGAGTAGATCGCCCACCATTTCATCATCCGCAGCGAGGCGACGCGAAGTGCGTCTGAAAAACTATTGAAACGCGCGTGCTCGGCTCCTTCCGCGGCGTAGGCTTTGATCTGGCGCACGCCGGAGATATTGTCGTGAAGAAGCGCGTTCAGATCCGATGCCGCATCCCGCTGGTTGCGATAGCGATCACGGCCTTGGGTCGAGTAGATCCAGGCACCGAGCGCAAGAAATGGCACCGGCAGGGTGGCCCACGCGGCAACCACCGGATTCAGGAAAAACAAAAACACGCCGATGCCCAACACCTGCAGCGCGGCGATCAATCCTTGCTCCACTCCATCGATCAGCACGCGTTCCATGTTCGTCACGTCCTCCACCACCCGGGTCATGATGTCGCCGGTGCGGCGGGTGTCGAACCACTGCAAAGGCAGCCGCTGGATTTTTTCATAGAGGTCCGAGCGGATGTCGAAGATCACCTTCTGTTCGAAGATGTTGTTGATGAAAATTCGCAGCGAGTTCAGGCCGTCTTTTGTCAGGAAACCCAACAAAGCCAAACCAATCCAAAAGGAAAACTCATGATGGCGCGCTGGATTTGGAATGATTTCATCGATCACATGGCCGGTCGCGTTCGGGAAAACGAAGACAGCCATGGTCATGCCCACCGCGCAGAAAAGTTGAGCACTGGCGAGGCCCGGATAGTGGCGCAGGTAGGAAAAAACGCGGAAGATGGACTTCATGATGGCGGGAGAGCGATGTCTTCGTGTGGCTGCTTTGTAAATGCAAGGCGGCACATGGGATAAAACTCTTTAAACTTTGGGATTGCGGAGGCCAATCGGGACTTCCTAGTGTCTGCCCACACGGAATTCAAAGTTCACATTTTTTTAAACCCATGGCCAACGTCTTCGGAATCCTCACAGCAATTGTACTCGCCCTCGCGGCTTTCATTGCCACCAAAAACAAATCAGCCCTCGACACGGAAATATCCGAGACGGCTAACCAGAAATCCCTGCTGCAGAATGTCCAGAAGCGCCTGACCGCTGCCGAGGCTGTTCTTGCTGCCCTCCCCATCGAGCGGGGTGGTGTCGAAGCCGAAGTCGCAAAACTCTCCGAAGCCGAAATCGCCGAACAAGCGACCGGTACGAAGCTCAAGGCCGACTTCGACGCGAAGACCACCAAAGTCGCCGCCAACAAGGAGAAACTCGACGACTTCCGCGAAAAGACCCCTAAGTCAGGAAATATCAACGAACTCTCCTCGAAGTTAGGAGCCCTCAATGCGGAGATCGAACAACTCGGCCAGTCAGTCACCTCAACGGAAGCAAGCCTTGCCAATCTCACCTCCCAGAACACCCGGACCACCTCCGAAATTGAAGCGCTTCAAGCGAAGTTCAAATCCTACGGCAATGGCGAGTCGCTGACCTCCCTCAAAACCCGCATCCGCTCGATCTATCCGAACTGGGGTTTCGTGACTCTCGCCGCCGGCAACAACTCCGGCGTGGTGACCAATTCCACCCTCAGTGTGATCCGCGACGGACAAGTCATCGCCAAGCTCCTAGTCACCGCCGTGGAAAGCGGCACCGCCTCCGCCAGCATCGTTCCCGATTCGCTGGCTCCTGATGTCACCCTGATGGTTGGCGATCAGGTAGTCCCAGGCCAGAAGGAGTCCAAACCCGCTGCAGCTAACTGATCCACGGATTATCCGTAAAACCCTCTCTTCAGGATACCCATGAAAGCCATTCCCTATTTCCTCGCCATCATCGTTGCAGGTGGCGCCGCCTTCTTCTCCTTCACCGTTTCCGGAAAATTCCAAGAAATCCAAAAGGAACGCCTCTCGACCATTGAAACCAACAAGCAGACCACCGCCAAAGCCGACGTCGCCGACAAGAACATCAAGGACGAGCGAGCCCTGTTAGTGGCTGCCCAGGACAAGCAGGAATTGGTCACTCAAAGCATCTCCACCCTCAAGTCCGCGAATGCCACCCTGAAGAGCGATGTTTCCAAGCTCGATCAGGAACTCGAAGGCCAGACGGAAGAATTCACCCAACTCGAAAAAGCTCTCGAGGAAGTCAACAAGACCCTCGAAAACATCGGTGGTGGCGTCACTCTGGACAATCTTCCTGAGAAGATCGCAGAAATCGAACAGACGAAGCTCGATAAGGGGAAGAAGCTTGAAGAACTTCAAACCCTCGTCACCGGCGCGGAGAAAACCCTCGCCACCAAGCGGGCCGAAATGGACCGCCTCGTCATCCGTGGGGTCGAGCGCAACTCCCGCATCAGTCGCAATTCGATGGAAGCCGTCGTGACCGCCGTCAACCAAGAGTGGGGATTCCTCGTCATCGGTGCCGGCTCCAACTCGGGTTTCACCCCTCAGACGAGTCTCCTCGTCCAGCGTGACGGTCGCAAAATCGGCCGAGTGCGTCCTTCTTCGATCGAGCCAACTCAGACCATTGCGGAAATCGATCTCGAAAGCCTCGCATCCGGAGTCCGCATTCAACCGGGTGACCGGGTGATCCTCGCGACACCGACCTCGAACTGATTCCCGAAATTTTTCCCCACAAGCTCCGCGCGCTTGCATGCCGCGGAGCTTGTTTTATGTTCAGCCCCATGAAGCGAAAACTGTTTTTCATGCTCTCCACCCTAGTTGCCGGATTTGGATTGAGCGGATGTGTTACCGAAACAGAGAAAAAGCCGGTCGGACCTTCAAGTGAGACTAGCCAAATGCCTTGGAACACGCCGCTGGCAGGGCAAGGCCAGGGCCAGTTCGGCATGATGCCGCAAAACCAGTATCGCCGCTGATTTTCCCCTCAATCACGATGATAGGGCGAGCCGCTTTTCAACGAGGACACCCGATAGAGCTGCTCCAAAAGGACAAGCAGTGCCAGCTCGTGCTGCAAGGTAAACGGTGAGAGTGTTAGAATCAGGTCGCACTCATTACGCAGGGTTTCATTATGACCATCCGCTGCACCGATTAGAAAGGCGACGGTTTTCACGTCACCGCGCATCGCCAGGGAGTCCAGGCGATCGGCGAACTTTCGGGTCGTGAGGCATTCTCCCCTCTCGTCGAGCGCCACCCGGAAACAGCCCGCGGATTTTTCTAGCAGCCGCTCTGAAACATCGTCGCGATCCCCCGCCTTGATGACGATCATCTCATGCCCGCCGAAGCGCGAGAGACGCTTCAGATACTCATCCACCCCGGCCTTGGCGTACGCGAGTGCTGGCTTTCCGGCAACGATAATTCGGATTTGCATCTGACGATCAGAGCTTGCCCGAACATGGGGCCTGCGCCAACTTCAATCACCAATGAAACTCCTCGGTCTATCTCTCGTCATCGCCACGGTCAGCTGCTCCAGCGGTCCTGGTCCCGTGGTTCCCCAAAACCGCACCGAGCGGCAGATGATCGGACTCTTGGAAAAATTCGACCGATGGGATGACAACGGTGATGGAGCACTAACGGAAACCGAGCTGAACCACGGAATCAACCGCCACAAGAACACGCCCTTGAAGGTGGATTACACCGGGAAGGAAATCGTTGAATTTTACGACACCAACAAGGATGGCCGGGTCACCCTGAGAGAAGCGCAGAAGGGATATTCGCGCTCGGACGAGGCGGAGCAAATCATCGGAGCCCGCAATTCATGAGTGCCATCTACGAGTCGGATAAGATTCTATCAGAGTATCTGCTGTTCCATTTCGGGACGGCGGAGGAAATTCTTCCACCCGGCCGGGCCTGGCCGGCGGGCATGCGCGAGGCGCTTGATTTTGCGAAACGGACTCCGGCGCATTTTTCCACCTCCAGGGTCGCACGGGGTCTTGACCTTGGATGCGCGGTTGGACGCTCGGCGTTCGAAATGGCGGCGACCTGTGAAGAAGTGGTCGGCATCGATTTTTCCCACGCCTTCATCCGCGCCGCAGAGACCCTTCGCGACGGTGGCGTGCTGGCCTACGAACGGCGCGAGGAAGCATCTATCAGCACACCGTTGGAGGCGAGGCTTCCTGACGGGATCGATGGCTCGAAAATCCGGTTTTTCCAAGGTGATGCGATGGATCTGCCTGACGACCTTGGCTCGTTCGGCCGCGTCCACGCTGCGAATCTGATTTGCCGCTTGCCTGAGCCAAAACGTTTGTTGGACCGGCTGCCAACGCTGGTCATGCCCGGCGGCGAGCTCGTGCTGGCTACGCCTTGCACCTGGCTGGAAGAATTCACGCCGACGGAGAACTGGCCGGTCGGAGGAACGTTCGAGTGGCTCAAGCAATCTCTAACGCCTCATTTTACGTTCGAGCGCCAGGTGGAGGAACCATTCCTCATCCGCGAGACCGCGCGCAAGTTCCAGTGGACGACCTCGCTCGTCACCGTCTGGCGGCGTGGAGCTTGATGGGGAGTGTCTTCATCTTGATGACTGTTTGCGTCGGATATTCTGTCGGCTGAAGAGGCTGCTGTGGACACAATGTCCGCAGCAAATAGCGCTCAGAATGAACGCGCTCCCTGCTAAGACTGAACCAACCACGAGCGCTTGGCCGGTGTGATGTGCGGGGGCTTGAGATAAAGCGGTTGGGGAACCTCAGCCGACCACTTTGCCCGAGTCTCTTCTTCTGCAGCCAGCCAGGCGTTCCAAAGTCCGCGGGCGTCGGGAAATTCGAGCTTCACCTGTGCCACCCGTCCGGCTGATAGAGGAAACCGTGCCGGATCCTCGAATGAAAAAACCGACAGGCCTTCGTCGAGTGCATCACCCACGATGCGATCCAGCCCGGTGGCATCGGTCAGCTCCGGCTCAGCGACCATGCCGAAATTTTCCACTTTCGCCGTCCAATAACTGCCGCGCCTTGCATCGCCGATTGCTAGACACGATGCCCCGCCCTTGGCGGAGGGCACCCCCAGAATGGATGGCAACGCCACCGCCGGACACCCGGCGGCAATAGCCACGCCCTGTGCCGCTGCGATGCCAACCCGCGTGCCGCTGTAACTCCCCGGTCCGCTGCCGACCACGACGAGGCCGATTTTCAAATCGCCCCTCGCGTCAAGCACCTCCTTCAGTGGAGAAAACAGCACCGCATTGTGGCTGCGGTCGCTTGAAAACTCCCGCTGATCGAATTCTCCTCCCGGCCGCACCACAGCGAGGGACGCGTGGGGTGTGGAGGTTTCGAGAATCAAGGTAAGTGTTTGGACCACGGGAGAATCTTAAAACAGCTGGAGAGGAGTCTGCCAGCACGCTTTCTCGAAAGAGCCACCCCTTGACACCACGCTGGTTTATTTGCTTTCAAAGCACAGTGCGAATTCGATATTACCTCCTGTTATTGGCAGTTTTTCCGTCGGCATGGGGGGATGACTTACAATCGGAACGACTGTGGTCAGGGAAATCCGGAAAATCCATCCGCGGCACTTATCAGCGGATTTCAGCCGATGGAACGAAGATCGATCTTATGGACCAACAGGGTCGGGTCTATCAGATTTTGCTGGCGAATCTCAGTGATCATGACCGTGCGATGGTGGAACGAGCAAAAATGGCTGCCGCAGGTGACAAGAAGGGCCCCGGCAAACAGGACGAAGCAGCTGCATTCAAAATCACGCCAGTGCTCGACCGGACGAAGCTGCCGATCATCAACCAAGGGGATCTGGGCCAGAAATCCAGTGATTGCGTTCCGAGCTCATTCTGCAATTTCCTCCTCTGGTGGGATCAGGAGAACATGCTGGAAATTCCGAAACGCGGGGATTTCGAAGCCAAGGCGGAATGGGTCCATACGAAGCTCGCAAAATACTGCGGCACACGCAACACCGCGGGAACTTCGGCCGCCGAGGCAAGCGCAGGATTCGTGAAATATTTCAAAGAGGAGATCGGCGACCTGGCCACGCTGAAATTCATGGAGGATCACAACCTGAGTCCGGCCAACCTCGCACGCTACACGATCGGCAGCGATGCGACGATGTTGGAGATGACGACGGTGAAAGCCAATGGATCCGAGAACGGTCATTGGGTGGCCCTCATTTCGATAGAGCCGGATGGACGGGTGATTTTCAACACATGGGGCGCCCGGTTCGAGGGAGTGATCAAACCCCTCAAGGAAAGTGACAAAATGATTGTGATCAACGGCCAGAGGGTGCCTTCCACCACCTACGAGATTCACCTCAGCAATCGTGGGATGCTTCCGGATTGGGTGAACGACGGAGAGATCCGGTTCCTGCTGGATCCTGAAAAACGGGACGGAGTTTTTGTGCTACGACCCTATCTTTTTGCTGAAAAGGGCAAAAAATCCCCACCCCCGGCGGATCCGCTTTTTGATGAGTCGGCGAAATGAACTCGCGAGGTCCAGTATGTCGGAAGATTGCTGCTTCGTTCTTGCGCCTGGGGAGGGGAAGGGCTTTCTTTCCGTCTGCGGTTTTTAAGATATGGTGAAGCTCAAACACACATTTTTGGCGGGGGCCGTGGTCATGCTGGTTTCCTGCGTCGCTCCGAAAGCGGTGGTCGTAGCCCAGCCTTCCGTGAAGCCGAAAAAGGAGGAAAAAACTCCTGAACCGGTGATTGCTGAGGTCGAGCTCCCCGCCACGCCGGACGATGGGTTGCGCATGCCTTCAAACATGCTGGAACTGCCGGGTGAGGGAGAATTCCGCGCGACCAGCCCTGCTGTCGCCAAGCCAACGGACGCTGGTGCGGTGATTTCGAGACCTCCGACGGACCCGCCATCCCGAACAAAACCCAAGGACGATGGTGTAGGCGGTCAGCGCTGATTGAAGCGTGACATCTCGCGAGCGGCCTCGCGGAGTTCGACCTTTTCCTTGAGGTCCTGGCGCTGGTCCGAATGGGTTTTTCCTTTGCCGACGCCGATTTCCACCTTCACGCGGCGGTCTTTCCAATACATCCGCAGTAAAGGGAGTGTGCAGCCTTTGACGTGGGTGGCATTGGCGAGCTTGAGGATTTCGCTCTTGTGAAGCAGCAGCCGGCGCGGGCGCTTTTCGACGTGGTTATACCAATCACCAGCGGTCTGCCATGGCTGGATGTGGCAACCGTAGAGGAAAATCTGGTTGTTGCTTTCGACGCGGGCAAACGCATCGGCGATGTTGACCTTCCCGGCGCGGATCGATTTGACCTCAGTGCCTTTGAGCTCAAGACCGGCTTCGTATTTTTCCAAGATGTGGAAATCGCGCCCGGCCTTCCGGTTGGTGGCGATTTCCGCACTCATGGGGATGCTCGGTGGCAGTGGAAACGAGACTTTAAGGAGCCTCTTTGAAAACCAGCTTGATCTTCCCTTCGATGATCTCCTGGAGGGCAATGTCAGCCACGCCCATGCTCGGGCGGGTGGGGATGAGCGGGGAACGTCCGCTGTTGAGCTGTCTCACGCGCTGGGAGACCAAATTGACCAGAACAAGTGGGTCTTTGACAATTTCTGAGGCCTTATCGAGGAGATCGCTTTTCATAGGAGAACCGGGAAATCGCGAAATCGGCTTTGCCTGCTCAAACGGGATAACGTTCGTGGGTGGCAGGGGCGGGTCTTTTTCGCTCAAAACAATTGGTTGGGAAGGTTCCGGAGAGTAGCCGGGCAGGTCGTCAAACCAGAGAACCGGGTAGCTGACAAGTCTTATCTGGTTCGCACGCGGAATTTTCAGGAATTTTTTTAGATCACTTCGGCATCAGGTCGATCCCGAAGCGGCGGAGCACCACGACGGTCAGCCAGAACAGGATCACCGTGATGACACAATTTGCCGCGAGGCTGGCCCAAAAGCCCCAACCGTTCCGCATCATCCATGGGAAAATCAGGAACATCGGCAGGGTGGGGAGCACGAACCAAAACGTGCCTTCAGCGTGGTTGGCGAGGCGCTCTGCGGATTGTTTTTCATGATGCATCCAGATCATCGCCATCAGCGACGTGAGCGGCAGCGCGATGAGCAGGGCAGAGAGCCGATCGTTGACGAGCTGAATTTTGTTCACGAACAGGATGATCGCCGCGGTGAGGAACAGTTTTACGAGGTCGAACGGGCTGACGTGTAGGATCTTGTCCCAAGGGATGCGGTTCATGGGCTTGCGGTTGCCGAAATGCTAAGTGTAGCGTGGTGCCATGCAAGCCGTGCGTTTTCTTTGTTTGTTCACCCTCCTGCTCACCGCGTGTGCCCCGGCGGCCCCTCCTGCGAGCAACCTGAGCGCCGGGCAGAAGGCGGCGATCGGGAAAAAAATCTGGCAGAACGAATGCGCGGGCAGCGTGGCTGGACTAACGACCTGGAATGCGGGCGAGGAATTTCCGTCGATGGGAATCGGCCATTTCATCTGGTATCCGGAGGGTTTCAAAGGCCGGTTTCAGGAAAGCTGGCCGCAGTTCGTGGCATTCGCAAAACAGCGCGGCGCGGACGTCCCGGCGGTGGGGGCGGAGCGCTTCAGTCCGTGGCGGACGAAGGCGGAGTTCCAGAAGGATTTTAATGGCCCGCGTCTAACCGGTCTTCGCAAATGGCTGGCAGCGACGGTGACCCTCCAGACGGATTACATCATCGCCCGGTCGAGTGAAGCGCTTCCAAAGATCCTGGCGGCGGCCCCGGGCAGTGAAAAGGCGCGCATCGAGGCAAATTACCGCAAGGTGTCCACCACGCCGCAGGGGACGTATGCGCTGATCGATTACGTGAACTTCAAGGGCGACGGCACCCAGGTTACCGAGCGCTACAACGGCCGCGGATGGGGACTCCTCCAGGTGTTGGGCGAAATGAAGGAGGTCCCAACAGGTGCATCCGCCGCAACGGAATTCGCTGCCGCCGCGAAACGCGTGTTGTCACGCCGGATTGCGAACTCGCCACCGGAACGTGGTGAGAAGCGCTGGGAGGAAGGCTGGCACAACCGCTGTTCGACCTACGCAAGGCCGCTCTAGCAGAGGTTAGATGCGGACCAGCGGGAGTTTCGGATAGTTCGCTCCGAGGATCGGTTTCATCGAGGGCGCCTTGAGCCAGTCTGATAGGACCGAGCCGTAGACGCTGCGGAAATCGACGGTGTGCTTGATGTCGCCTTCGGATAGATCGGTTAGACTCGGGTGGCTGCCGTGCAGGCCGCCTTTGACCGACGGGCCGGCAACGAAAAGGCAGGACGCCTTGCCGTGATCGGTGCCCGCGCTGGCGTTTTCGGAAACGCGGCGACCGAACTCGGAGAATGTCATGAGTACGACGCGCTTGTCATTTCCCTGCTGTTTGAGATCGGCGAAAAAGGATTTCAGCGCGCTGTCCATCTGGCCTAGCAGGCGGTCGTGGGAATTCACCTGCTGGTTGTGCGTATCGAATCCGCCATGGCTGACATAATAAACCCGCGTGGGCATTCCGCCGGCAATCATGCGGCCGACGAGGTTCAGATTTCGGGCGAGCGGAGTGCCGTCATACTGCACGGACGTTTTGTGCTTCGCTGCAAGTTCGAGGATTTTTTTCGAACTCACCTGGGCGTCGAGGGCGACGCGCTCAAGGAACGCAAGATTTCCCTCGCCGGAGATGCCGCCGACTTTACCGCCAGCGGGCATGGCGATGGAACCGCCGTTGTTAGGTTCGTCGTTGCCATCGTCGTCCGGCTTGTTGAGGTCGGCGAAAAACTCCTCGGCCTGAGCCTTTTCCCCGCCGCCGTAGATCCAGCGGTAGAGCTCGGGGGAATTGAGACAGACGCCGGGGTTTTTGTCCGCGCCGAAGGCTTCCGGCTGAGTCTTGTTGAAGCTGATTCCGACGGTGGGATCGGCTCCGGGGCAGGAATTGTCGAAATAACGGCCAAGCCAGCCGGTGCTGGAGCGGTTGTTCGTGTCCGCGGTTTCCCAGATGGAGGTGGAGACGAAGTGCGATCGGTTAGGATTCGGATAGCCGACGCCCTGCACGATGCCGAGATTGCCTTCCTTGAACATCGAACCGAGATAGGGCATCGCCGCATTCAGGCCGACGTGGTCGTTGAGCTTGATGATTCCCTTTTCTTTCTTCGCCAGCCGTGGGCGCGCCGCGTGATAGGCGTCATCGGCATAGGGGACGAGGGTATTCAGTCCGTCGTTGCCGCCGGCGAGTTGCAGCACGACGAGGATGGTGTCGTCCTTTCCGGTGACCGGCTGGATGGCGAGGTCGCGGGCACCTTCGTGGAGCTGGCCGAAGGTGCGCTCGATGAACATCGGAACCGTCCATGTGGCGGATGCGCCGAGCACGGTGGAGCGGAGGAAATCGCGGCGTGTTTTCATGATGGAATTAGGTAAGCTGATAGTAAGGAGTGCTGAGCATGAGGTGGCAGAGTTCGCCGACCTCCTTGTTGGTGAAAACGACGCCTTTTTTCGAGGTGGCGTATTCGGTGAAAGAACTGCGTGCCTTTTCCGGCAGCGAGTTTTGAAAAAACCTGAAGGTGAGTGAGTCCACGAGGTCGGTTGGATTAGCACGCAGCGGGCGCGGGGCGATTTTTTCGTAGTCCGGTCCTTTCCAGCCGAAGCCCATGTTTTTCGGCCCACGACCCATGCCGGGAGTTTTCACCCGTTCGGTGGTCATGGATTCCTGCTGGTTGCCGGCGCCCTTCGTGAGGAATCCGGCGAGGTTGTAGCGGGTGAGAAGCGTGTTGGTGTTGATCCATGCCTGACCCCAGTCCCAGCCCGCAACGTTCGGCGGCATGAAAAGGACCTGGCCGAGTTGCTGTTCCGCCGCGATGGGAAACCCGTTTGGCGGTGTGGTGATTTCCAGCTGCTTGAGAAGTCCCACGATATACTGGACCGGACACTTGATCTGCGAGCGCATCGCGGATTCGGAGTAGAATTCTTTTGATAGAAAAATCTCGCGGAGCAATGGGCCGGTCTTGAAATCCGCCTTTTGGAAGATGTCGGCGAGGGCCTCAACTGCGGTGCTGCTGGGTTTTTCGTAAACAAAGAACTCCCACAGCTTGTTTGCCAGGAAACGTGCGGGTTCCTTCTTTTCAAAAATCAGATTGATCACATCGCTGCCGGTGAATGGACCGGTTTTTCCGAATATGGTCTTGTCGGTCTCATCCCATTGGCGCTTGTTGTGGGTGACCGTGCCTGTCGCGCGGCTGAGCTGATAGCCGGTGAATGCGCGGGCTGCCTCGTGGATGTCCTGCTCGGTGTAACTGCCCTCGCCCAAGGTGAAAAGTTCCATCACCTCGCGGGCGAAGTTTTCGTTAGGGCTACCTTTTTTCGAACTCTCTGTATCGAGGTAGAGCATCATCGCCGGGTCCATCAGAATGGCATGCGTGAGGTCGCGGAAACTGCCGAATGCCTGCTCGCGGAACAGCCCGTTCTGCCGGACAAGGAGGTAGGGCTGCTTCACCTTCTGGATGGAGGTGGCGAAATGATCGTGCCAGAAGAGCGTCATCTTTTCCCGCAACGGAGCTTGCGTCTTGAGCATCCGGCGGAACCACCAGCCTTGGGCTTCAAGCGCATGCTCGCGGGTGATTTTCTGGATTTCCTTGAAGGCCTCGCGGCGTTTCATCTCGGCTTCCTCAGGTGGCAGACCGCGCAGGGATTTCTGAATCGCCCGACGTTGCTGGGCGCGTGATTTCATCTCAGCGAGCTCGTTCTCTTCGCTGGCCCAGGCAGGAAGGGGGAAGGCGTCGATCGGCTCTGTGGGATTGAGAAGGGAATCGACGGCTTTTTCCCGGCCCAAGGCATGGAAGGCCTTGATGGCTTCGGGATCGCCACTGAAGCCGGCGCGGTTGAGCATGTGCGCAGCTTCAAAAATGGTCCATGAGTTTTCGGCTTTTGGGAGCATGACAGTGGGATTGACCACCCGGAAACCCCCATAAACGGGGATGGTTTCGAAAGCCTTGTGAAAATCTCAGGGTGCCTGACCCTGAACAAGGAATCATTGCCCGCCGCGGGGAGGTCCAGTTCAATGAACCCTCCGGGCTCTAGCCGGACCGCCGACGGAGTAATGGCATCCCAGCTGTCCAGCTCAGCACTGCGGAGGAGGGAAAGTTTCAAGGTGAATCGGCCTGATTCAGGATCGCGCGCGAGAAACGGCTGGCCCGGAGCAATGGCCTCGAGCTGGCTGCGGTTGAACAGGCCGTGAAGCCCAGGGTTTGTTAGAATTTCATTTCGCCCGGCAGTGGCGGAAGCGGTTAGGTCGGCCGCGCTGTGGCCGATTGAAAAGCGTTCGGCATTCTGGCGGAAAAACCCAATGGCGGGCGTTAGGTTCTGCACGGCAGTGAAACCCACGGCGATGGCCTCGGTGTCGAGCGCTGCCGTGCTCGACGCGGGTGAGTGAATCGTTGATCAGATCGCCGGAAAAATCGCCGGGATTTTTCCTGAGCCGGCCCGGATCACGGATAGACCGTCCGCTTCGTGTGTCCGCCGTGCGGAGGCTCGCGCCCCTGACGTTTCCATTACCGGAGAAGCCTTCGTTAGAGACGGAAAAATCGAGAGTCGGCTGGGAGGATGATAGAGAATGGATGGCCAGCCAAACGATCAGAGTGGTCTTTTTGCTCATCGTGGAAAACAAGAAGCCGCCGGGAGGTCCCGGCGGCTTGTGGGTGGTTAGATGTTCCGCTCAAGGCACTCTCACGCGGTAGAAGGCCTTGCCGGCCGGAGCGGAGGTGTCGGTGTGGGTGCCGTCCGTATCGTTGGTGCTGATTGGTGACCAAGAACCGATTTCAAGTGTGAGCGAACGTTCGACCGTGACAGGAGAGCTGCCCGTCCCGCTCCAGTTGAGCACTGCGGTGTTTCCCGTGATGGAGAACGAGGTGATGACGGGAATCACAGAAGTTGCCGCACCGGTGATGACCCAGGGGAAACTGTCACTCACCACCGTGACGCCGGCGCTTGTGATGGAAAGCACCACATTGTAGGTGCCGTTGGTGGTGGGAGTTCCAGAAATCAGGCCGGTAACGGAATCGATGGTGACACCCGGTGGCAGTCCGGTTGCGGAAAACTCACCGTTGAGTTGGGCGTTGGAAAGCACGCGCCCGACGTATGCGGCGGATCCGCTGGGGAACGGCGGAGTGTAGATCAGTTCAGGATCGCCAGTGACGATCACTTCGAAGTCATCGAGGATCATGGTGGCCGATGTCGCAGTGCCGTTGTTCAACCCTGCCTTGATTTGGAATTCATAATCGGTGGTATTTTGAGGGATGATGAAGCCGTCGGTGGCGCTGGATCCCTCCGGATAGAGGTTCACCTCGACCGTGCGGCGGAAGGCAGGTGCGGTTTCACTCGCAAGGATCACGGGATCCGCCGAAGGATCGGCACCTTCCGTGAAGGCGGATTGGTCCACATAGGTGTAGTCCTGGGGGTATCCGGGAACGTTAAAGGCCGTGGTGATGTTCATCCCGGTGAAAGTCCCCGTGCGACCATCGAGAACGATGTTCTTCACCTTGTAGCGCAAGACGCCGCCCCGGGTGGCTGCGAGCAGGAGTTTTGCATGAATTGCAGAAACCTGAGGATCCGCACTGGCTGCATTGAACGTCGCCGAGGCTCCACCTTGATAGTCGACTGGGTTGTTGATCATTACGCCATTTGCGTCGGAAGTGACCGTCGAGTTTGCTAGAGCGATGAAATTCTGTTGGCTCGGTCCATCGAACGTCAGAGCGGCGCTGTTAGTGGAATAGGGTGAGAACAGGACGTTATCGATGAACAGCGGAGCTGCCGGGGCGGTGGGATTGTATCCAACGAAGAAATTGTAGCCGCCTGACGGGATGAGACCCGAGCCGTAATCTGCGATCGGGACGTTCACCCGTCCGATCTCGTAAATGCCGCCGGGTAAAGGCCGCACGCTTGCGGCTGGCAATTGGGGATTCGCCTGGGTGAAATTGTAGTTGGTGGTGTTTTGCAAGGTCACCGAGAATCCTTTGTTAGAAAGGGTTCCCACCGGCCCGATGATGTCGAAACTCACGTTGCCACCGCGGTTGACGCAGGCTTGGAGGTTGGTCAGTTGCGTGCCGCTACTGATCACCCTTGATAGATTCCAATAAGACGTATGCAGCCCCATTTCCACTGTTCCGCCGAAGTTGCTGGAATAGGTGACGGTGCCTCCGCCAGGCCACTGGCCGAAGCCTTGGATCGTGCTGTCGAAGGTGTAAGCCGAGGCTGCGGGAGGCGGTGGGATCGCGCCTGCGCTAACAGTGATATCATCGACGAAAAAGGTGCAGGAGGTGTAGGTGTTGCCGCCGCTGTTCAATCCGATGAGGAGTTGATAATACTCGCCATCGGAATTTGGTCTGAACTCGATCGCACCATTGCCACCGGTGACGGTGGCGGGCGGGACCAGCGCGGTGACGGGCAGAGTGACCGTCACGCTGAAAGTATCTGTAAGCGGAAAACCAGGAGTGCCGAAAATGCCCTGTCCAGAGCCGAAATTCTGATCGTATCCTGCCGAACTGTTGCCAACGCAGATCCCTTCAAAATACCCAGGACTACCACCCACAAAATCGGATTGTTCGACACGAACCGTATAGCGGATGAACCCGATTCCGCTGCCGATCGCGGCTTCCAGTTCGGCTTGGAGCGCGCCGCCATTGCGAAGGTTTAAGAACGCCATGTTCTGATTGAATCCGGGGCCACCGGTGACGGCCACACTGCCACCATAGCGAGTGCTGTGGGCGAGAGCAGTGGCATTGCCTCCTAACGAAACTCCCTGGGTGTCAGCATCAAAGGTGAGCTTTACCTCAGCAACGGAGTGGGCGGATGTCAGCAACAGCGCGCTCATTCCGAGCGCACAGGCATGGAGGAGATTTCCTCTCCGGGGGATGATTGGATTTTTCATGGACTGTTGGTCTTTGGGTATTTTTGCGAGTGAATTGATCGCTGCGTATCTATACGCAGAATCAGACTCATGCAGGTTGTCATATGATAAATTTTGAGGATGTCAAGAAAGTCTGAGCGAATTTTCGGGTGCATCTGCGAGCCTTTCTTGTTCACGAAACAACCGGGGAAACTTGAATTTCGCGTCTCATGCGTTTGCGGCGAAGGAAATGATTGCCATATGATAAATCGGTGGTTGAATCATTTCGCGTTGCTTCATTCGAGCTGGCGAAGCTGCCAGCCGCCGATCTGCCGGCGATTCACCTTAACCCGCATTTACCATGTCTACCGTCATCGAGCAGTTACCCGCGCACCTTCCAACCACTTTGGTCGGTGACGCCCTCCCACACATGCCTTGGGAAGAAAAACCGGAGGGGCATCCGCACCCGGTGTGGAGGTTCAGCGGGAATCCGGTGATCGAACGCAGTCCTTTTCCCCAGTGCAATTCTGTTTTTAACAGTGCGGTCGTGCCGTTCAAAGGCCGCTATGCCGGGGTGTTCCGCTGCGATTCCACCGCGCGGGACATGCAGCTCCACGCCGGATTCAGTGACGACGGAATTTCGTGGAACATCAATCCGCAGCGCATCGAATTTCAGTGCAACGACCCGGAGCTCGGAAAATGGGAATACGGCTACGATCCGCGCGTCGTTTGGATCGAGGACCGCTATTACGTCACGTGGTGTAACGGCTATCATGGCCCGACCATTGGCGTGGCGTGGACGAAGGATTTCCAGACCTTCCAACAAATGGAAAACGCCTTCCTGATCTTCAACCGCAACGGGGTGTTGTTCCCGCGGAAAATCAACGGCAGTTTCATGATGCTGAGTCGGCCGAGTGACAACGGTCACACCCCGTTCGGCGATATTTTTGTGAGCTCCAGTCCGAACATGGTCCATTGGGGCAGGCATCGGCATGTCATGTCGGCCTCGACCGGTTGGCAGCATCTGAAAATCGGTGCCGGGCCGATCCCGATCGAGACCGCGGAGGGCTGGCTCGTGTTTTATCATGGCGTCCTGTTGTCATGTAACGGCTATTTTTACAGTTGGGGCGCGGCTTTGCTGGACCTCGACGAGCCGTGGAAAGTCATCCGCCGCTCAAGACCCTATTTGCTCAATCCACGGGAAAACTACGAGTGCGTGGGCGATGTCCCGAACGTGACTTTTCCTACTGCCGCGCTGTGCGACGCGCCGACTGGCCGGATCGCCATTTACTATGGCTGCGCTGACACCGTGACGGGCCTCGCGTTTTGTCAAATCGATGAACTCCTGGCGTGGCTAAACCACAACTCCTGTGTATGAACGGCGGCGTGAAGTCGCAATCCGATCGCCGAGCTGTTTCCCAATCCGCCATTGCCCGGGAAGCGGGCGTCGCGCGCACTACCGTCTCGCTGGCACTCCGAGGCGGCGAAGGGCTCAGCCAGGAAACGGTGGACCGGGTGATCGAGGCAGCCACGCGTCTCGGCTACCGACCGAACAACCTGGTCCATGCCTTGCGCTCCGGTCGCACCCGGATGATCGGCGTGATGGTGCCGCCCAATGATTCCTTCTGGTCGGACGTGCTCCACGGCATTCATGACGGCCTCATCGCCAGGAACTACGTGCCGCTCGCCCTCTGGTCCGAGCACCGTGAGCTGCAATCGGCGGAAAACAGCGAACTCCGGCAGATCGAGCGGCTCATCGACTGGCGGGTGGATGGCGCCATCCTCTGGCCGTGGTTGGCCAACCTTTACCGCACCCACATCAGTGAGTTGAAAAAACGCGATTTGCCATTGGTCACGATCGACTTCGTGCTGCCCGATTCCTTCCGCGCCGATGCCGTCCTGTCCGACGAAGCCATGGGCGCGGAAGCCATCGCCCGCCACTTGTTAGATCTCGGGCATCGGGAAATTCTCCATTTCGCCGGACCCTCGGGGGAAACGTGGTCGCGCGATCGCCGCGATTGTTTTCTGGAAGCACTTCGCGGCAACCCCGGAGTCAAAGTGCATTCCGTGGAGGTGTCGTTCACCCAGCCGCGCTTCGAGCAGATCAAAGAGACTCTGGACCAGCTTCGCGGCGTCACCGCGGTTTTCTGCGCCACGGATGAAGTCGCCGAGGAGGTCTATGAGATTGCCGTCGCACTCGGACTCCGGATTCCCGAAGACCTCTCGGTGATCGGCTACGGGAACCTGGACTTCGGCAGCCGGCTGAGTCCCACGCTCACCACGGTCCGCCATCGTCCTTATCGGATGGGCACTGCCGCGGCGAACCTCGTCATCGACCGTATCGAGGCGGGCGTGCCTGTTAGCTCCCGTATCCAGCGTCTGCCTGTCGAGTTCTTGCCACGTTCCTCCACTGCGCCTGCCAGAAGTCCATGAGTGAAAAACCCACGCCAGCACGTCCTTCCAGAGGCACCTCAAAGGACGCTACCTTCAAGGAAAAAGCCGTGTGGGGGCTCGGTGGGTTCGGCGAAAACATGGCGAACAACGCGCTGCCGTCACTGGCCAACGCGATCTATCAGGTGGGCTACGGCCTCAATCCCGTGATCCTCGGCTGGGTCCTCGCGTCCTCGCGCTTTTTCGATGCCCTCGTTGATCCGGTCATCGGGAATCTATCAGACAACGCGCGCACGCGCTGGGGCCGCCGCAGGCCGTTCGTGGTCGCTGGGGCGATCCTGCTGGCGATCACTTTCGCCTTCCTCTGGCTGCCGCCTGCCGGGCTCTCAATTACCGGCATCGCGATCTATCTGACGATCGCCTCGTTCCTGTTTTACGTCGCCTTCACCATCTTCGTCATTCCGTATTCCGCCCTCGGCATGGAAATGGTCACCGACTATCAGGCACGGACGAATCTCTACATATTCCGGCTCGTGCCTGCGTTCACCGCGTCGCTGCTCGTGCCCATGCTCTACAAGTTCGCGCGCAGCGATTGGTTCGGCGGAAACGAAATGCTCGGCATGAGGTATATCGGCGTGATCATCGCCGTGGTCATCCTGTTCACCGCGCTGCCAGCGGGACTCTTCTGCCGCGAGCGCCACCCGTCCGTCGCGGTGGGCAAGGAAAAACTGAAGCTTTATGCCGCGATCCGCGAGACCCTGCACAACAAACCTTTTGTCATTCTGCTAGGCGCGGTATTCCTCACCTACTTTGGCCTGTTCTGCGCCGTCATCGTTTACAGCAATGTGAACATTTACTACATTTGCAGTGGAAACAAGGACCTCTCCGGCGACATCGGCGCGAACGTGGGAGTGATCAAAGGGCTGGGCGAACTCGCGATGCTACCGGTGTTTTCCATCCTCGCCGCCCGTTTTCAGAAACACCGCCTTGCCGCCGCAGGTCTCTCCATCGGCGCAGCGGGCTATCTTGCAAGCTGGTTCTTCTACACTCCACAATCGCCCTATCTCCAGCTCGCCGCCTACCTGCCCGCCAATCTCGGACTCTGCGCCTGCTGGATGCTCAATGGCTCGATGATGGCGGACATCTGCGACAGCGACCAACTCGAAACAGGCCGCCGCCGCGAGGGGACCTTCAGCGCGGTTTTTTCGATCTGTTATAAAGGCGGAATCGCCGCGGGAGCGCTTTTCGGAAACTATCTGCTCCAGTGGTCCGGCGTCCGCGGCGAATCGGATGCAGGTGCCCAGATCGTCCGCTTGGCACCCGAAGTCATCGATAAAATCCGCCTCGCTTACCTGCTCCCGACTGCCATCTGTTATTTCGGAGCGGCCGCCCTCATGCTTTGTTATCCGCTCACCCGGAGGCGCGTGAAGGAGATGAGGGCCAAACTCGAGGCGGCCACCGGTATTTCCTGAACCGACGTTCAGGGCTTCATCGGCATCTTGTAAAGCTCGCGCCTTGTATACTCCTTGAGCGCGATGGTTTCCACATGACCATCGATGAAAAGAATCGGCATGTCCTTGTCCACGAGGAATGCCTGCAGACCGGTTTCCTTGATTTCCGTGGTGTCATAGGTGAAGTGCCAGTCACCGCGTGGCGCGATGATCGGTGTCCGTGATCCATCGGGGACCATGTTGAGCGGAATGGCATAGGTCTGCGGTCCGCCCTTGCCGGGATTCCAATCGCCGCTGGATTTTCCGAGATTCTCCACAATCATCCGGTTCATCGCATAGCCTGGATTCCACCAAGTAAAGGCATTGGGTTTGGCCTTGGCGTCGCACAGCGGATTGCGAAGAAAGGGCCTGTTGTTCACCCACCACTTGTCGTCATGGAGGTTCTTTTCCTCGAGATCAGGATAGACCAAATACATGAGGGCCTCGTGCCAATGAAGCTGGGCGAAGCCGCCCTTGCCGTTGGGAACATCACCCCGCGGGGCAGGGAGTTTCAAGGAATTGTCGGCTGCATAAGTCCCTAACAGCGCGCCGATCTGCCGCATGTTTTGCACGGATTTCGCGGCGTCGCCCCGTGTCATCATTTTCGGCCCGACCGAAAATGCCACCGCGGCTAGAGCTCCGATGATCACGATCACGACCAACAACTCCACCAAAGTGAAAGCGGGATTCGAACGAAGGGCGAAGGATGGGTTTCTCTTCATGCGGCAACTTATCATATGATAATCGGGATCTGTCAACAGAGATTTTACCCCGCATTCGGGGGAGGGATGGGGCGAATCCGGATTTTCTCCGCTGTTTCTTCGTGAAATCACATGCTTCACTCCCGCATGCCCGCTTTTGCCACCGATCCGACTCCCGAGCTCCTTTCTCCGGCTGGAAACTGGGACTGCGCCCGGGCGGCAGTGGCCGCCGGGGCGGATGCGATCTACTTTGGCCTGCCGAAATTCAATGCCCGTCTGCGTGCGGACAACTTCATCGAGGCAGATCTGGAAGAGCTGATGGAATTCCTCCACCGCCACGGGGTGAAGGGCTTTGTGACGATGAACACGCTCATTTTCACCAGCGAGATGAAGGCCGCGGAAGAACAGCTGCGGAAAATCGCCGCTGCCGGCGTGGACGCGCTGATCATTCAGGACCTAGGCCTCGCGAAACTCGCCCGCACGGTTGCTCCGAACGTCGAGCTTCACGCCTCCACTCAAATGACGATCACCTCTCCGGAAGGCCTGGCATTCATCGAGACGTTGTTTCCATTGGAACGTGCCGTCCTCGCCCGCGAGCTCTCCATCAAGGAAATCGAGCGCTTCCATGCTCATAACAGCGAGCATTTGAATCTGAAAACCCCGCTGGAAGTCTTCGTACATGGAGCCCTCTGCGTCGCTTACTCCGGGCAATGCCTAACCAGCGAGTCCCTCGGCCAGCGCAGCGCCAACCGCGGCGAATGCGCCCAAGCCTGCCGGATGCCTTATGAAATCGTCGTCGATGGCGAAACCCGTGACCTCGGTGCCGTCCGCTACCTGCTCAGCCCACAGGACCTCGCGGCCGTCGATCTCGTCCCGGATCTGGTCAGGTCCGGAGTGAAATCCTTTAAAATCGAAGGCCGGCTGAAATCGCCCGAATACGTTTCCGCCGTCACCCGCGTCTATCGGAAAGCACTCGACGCCGCAATGGCCAACGCGGAATCGCCGATCACCCCGTCCGATCGTTACGAACTCGAAATGACCTTTTCCCGCGGCCTCAGCACCGGCTGGTTCGCAGGTACCAACCACCCGTATCTCACTCACGGGAGATTCGGGAAAAAGCGCGGACCCCTGCTAGGCACCATCACCGACTGCGGCCCCGGCTGGATCCGGCTTGGAAACCTAACTGGAGTGCCGTTCACAGCCGGCGACGGTGTGGTATTCGATGCCGGCGAAAATCGAGACCTTGAACAAGGCGCGCGCATCTGGGTGATCGAGGGCGATCGCCTGATTTTCCATCTCACGTACAGCGGCATCAATTTCGACCGCATCAAACCCGGCCAGACACTCTATAAAACCTCCGATCCCAAACTCGATTCGGAGCTCCGTCGTTTCTGGCAGAACACGCGTCCCACCGAGAAAAAATCCGCGCTGCACCTCGTCGTTAGCGGAAAACCCGGTGAGCCCATC
>JANODE010000219.1:0-27300 GCA_031412525.1 Akkermansiaceae bacterium
GGTGCTCGATTGGAAGGAGCCGTTCGCCAAGTGGTTCGACGGCGGAAAACTCAATGTCTGTGAAAACTGTGTGGACCGCCACGCCGTCGGAGCCCGCAAGAACAAGGCGGCGATCATTTGGGAGGGCGAGCCCGGCGACAAACGCATCATCACCTACGGCCAGTTGCAAAAGGACGTCTGCCGATTCGCCAATGTCCTGCTGAAAAACGGCGTGAAATCCAAAGACCGCGTCCTGATTTACATGCCGATGGTCCCGGAAGCGGCGATCGCGATGCTCGCCTGCGCCCGCATCGGCGCGGTGCACAATGTGGTGTTCGGCGGGTTTGCCGCAGAGGCGATTGTCGATCGTTTGGAGGACTCCGGTGCCACCACCATCGTCACGGCGGACGGCGGCTGGCGGAGGGGAAAAGTCGTTCCGCTGAAGCCGGTCGTCGATGAAGCACTGGCAAAATACACCCACGTGAAGAGCGTGATCGTGTTGAACCGCTGCAACAATGAAATCGCCATGGAGCCGACCCGCGACAAGTGGTGGCATGAGGAAGTGGCCACCGCTTCGTCGAAGCACGTCGCGAAAGGTTTCGACTCGGAGCACCCGCTGTTTGTGCTCTACACGTCCGGCTCCACCGGGAAACCAAAAGGAATCCTCCACACGTCCGGCGGCTACCTGACCGGCACGTATTCGACCTGCAAATACATTTTCGACATGCGGGACGAGGACGTTTACTGGTGCACTGCCGATGTCGGCTGGATCACCGGACACTCGTACATCGTCTATGGGCCACTGGCGAATGGCGTCACCCAGGTGATGTATGAAGGCGCGCCGAACGCGCCGGATTTCGGGCGGTTTTGGAAAATGATCGAAGAATACGGCGTCACGATTTTCTACACCGCGCCCACCGCCATCCGTGCGTTCATCAAGGCGGGCGACCATTTTCCTGACGCTCATGATCTCACCTCGTTACGTCTGCTAGGTTCTGTTGGAGAGCCAATCAACCCGGAAGCCTGGAACTGGTACCGCAAGCACATCGGCGGCGGCCGATGCCCGATCGTCGATACCTGGTGGCAGACGGAAACCGGCGCGATCCTCATCTCTCCACTGCCTGGAGCCACACCGTGCAAGGCCGGCACTGCAACACTGCCGTTTTTTGGGATCGACGCCGCCATTCTCGATGACGCCGGCAACGAGTGCAAAGCCGACCAGGATGGCCGTCTCGTCATCCGCAAGCCGTGGCCGTCCATGGTGCGCACGATTTACGGCGACAAGGACCGCTACAAAAAAACCTACTGGTCCGACTATCCCGGCCTCTACACCGCCGGCGACGGCGCGCGCCGCGATAAGGACGGAAATTTCTGGATCATCGGCCGCCTCGATGACGTGCTCAACGTTTCCGGCCACCGCCTCGGCACGGCGGAAATCGAGAGCGCGCTCGTTTCCCACCCTGCCGTCGCAGAAGCCGCGGTGGTCGGTCGCCCGGACGACATGAAAGGCCAGGCAGTCGCCGCGTTCGTCACGCTGAAGGCCAATTTCGAGGAATCCGAAGAACTCCGCGCCGAGTTGCGCAACCACGTCGGCAAGGTGATCGGCGCGATTGCCAAGCCGGACGACCTGCATTTCGCCCCCGGCCTGCCTAAAACGCGCTCTGGAAAAATCATGCGCCGACTCTTGAAAGAGCTCGTCAGCACAGGCAAGGTTTCAGGAAACGTGACGACGCTTGAGGATTTCACCGTGATTGAAGCCCTCCAGCGGAAGATCGCCAAGTAAGTCATTCCCCCCATGACATCCACCCGCTACTACATCGCCCGCTTCGCCCAGGCATTCGGATACTACCGCAGAAATCAGCGCATGGGCGATGCCGCCACCGAGATGCACCTCCTGCGTGAAGCGGAAGCACAGCTCGGCGCGGCGATTTGGGAGAAGGTGGAGGGCATCGAAGAACTTTCCGTGGAATACTGGAACCTGAGGAAATTCATCAAGGAGCGCGAAATCGTCCGTAAAAAACTCGCCGAGTGCCAGGCCCGCCTCGACCTCGCCCACGAAGAGCGCTCCCTCGTGCTGAACAACACACCCGAGGTGCACCAGGAACTCTTCGATCAGCGCGTCGCCCTACTCACCGAACTCGAAAAACTTGCTCAGGAACGCGATGAAATCATCGCCCACGCCCGCGACGTCCGCCGGAACTATGATGGCCTCAAGATGAAACTCGAAGTCCTCACCAAGGAATCCTCCGAGTCCGAGTCCAGCCAGGCTGAAATCGAAAAGGTGAAATCACGCCTGACCGAATTGAAGGCGAAATTTTCCGCTCTCAAGGACGAACGAATCCGCATTGGAAAAAAAATCGAAGAGGGTGACGCCAAGGTGGACATCGTGGACGCCCAGCTCAACGAGAAGAAAAAGGACCGGCGCATCAGTGCTTCGGAGGCGTTTCAGGTCATCGGCGATGGCAACCGCGAAATCTCTCTGCTCCGCGCGGAAAGCGGCGTGCTCGATACCCAGATGCGCCAGCTTTATGCGGAAATCGGCCGCTATGTCAGCCGCAATGCCAACTCGAACGCCGCCTGCGCCGCCGCCGCTTCTTCCCACCAGGGTCTCGTCGATGTCATGCGCGCCCTTCGCCGCTCCATCGCCCTCAACCACCGTCTGGCAGGAACCGCGTGACGATCACGAAGCGGTGACTTTTACCCGATAGTACGCTTTCGGTTCTGAGTTTGCAGGGAGCGTGACGGTCACTTCCTCGGTGGTCCCCTGATCGGTGGTGGCGATTCCAAGAGTATGGTCAGGCAAATCCGTCCAGAGGATGAAATCGTCGGTGAACTGGTGATCGACCGTTAGGCCCGCCGGATTTTTGGCTCTTTGATAGATCAGGACCAGGCTGCCTGCATTGTTCCTGAGGGTGACCAGCGGTTGTCCTGAGTTGGCTAGCAGAGGTTGCACACCGTGGAAGAACTCCAGCAGATTTGGGATGCCGTCGCCGTCAGGGTCATCGTTGGGACCGGATTTCCCCGAGGGAAAAACATAGGTGGATCGCCATTGGGAGAACGAGTTCGTCACGGGTGGAGGCGGATTCACCGTAACGGTCGCGGCGGTGGAATCGTCACTGCCGGACGCGTTGCTCGCCCTGACCCAGTAGGTCCTGCTAGAGCTGAGCATCGGCGTGGTATAGGTGGCGGAGGTGGCACCGCTGACCAGGCTGGTGGTGACGCCCGAGGCTCCCACATACCATTGGAATGTTGGCGTGGTTCCGGACGCCGTGACACTCAGTGTGGCTGTCCCGCCGCTGTTGATGGTGACGGAAGCAGGGTTGCTCGTGATATTTGGCGCAGTGATGACGGCGGCAGGACGGATTGCGTTGATGGCGGCCCTGGTGGAGGCATTGTCACTTGAGCTGTAGGTGTTCCGGTTGAGGACGATCTCCCGATAGGAGTGGGACCCCGAGTTCCTAACAAGATTGAGGATCACCACCCGCCGCCGGTCGTTTCCCCAGTCGTAAAGGTTGGCGGAATTGATGAAACCACCGCGGAAGTAACCTAACATGGTTCGGGGGTTGCCCCGCTGCGCGTTGGCATCCAGCCCCCATTGTTTGTAGCCGTTGGTAGTGGAGAACGATTCGTTCACACTGTCCCACTGGGCGGCCTCCTCGGTGGATAGAAGGATGCTGTGGATCGGGACGCCCCTGTCGTTTTTCCCCCGCAAGGTGCCGCGCGTCGAGTTTTCGAAGAAGTCGAGAACTCCGTCACCCACAGCTTGGGAATGACTCTGACAGATGGGACACCAGGGCGTCATCAACATGACAACAAGGATTTTCCCCTCATAAGCATCGAGGTTCGTGTTGGTGAAATTCACTCCGTTATTGCGGGCGAAGGAACGGTTCTCCGCAATGGAGCCGACGGCGGGCGCGGCGGCCTGCAGGGCGCAGGCAGTGGCAGCAAGCAACAGGAGGGATAACGTGGTTTTCATAGTTTGAGCGCGGTAGGATGTTAGAATTGATAGGAGATTCCAAAACGGAAAGTGAGCCAGTCGCGGTCTCGATAGAGATTGCCGAAAAACTCATTGTCTTCGGAGAGAGCTTCGTAGTCGGTGCTCAGGAGGCCGACACCCGCGCTAACAGCCAGATCCCCGCGGTCCCACAGTATGCCTCCGAAGAGCTCTGTTGAGTCTACCGGCGGGGCGAGCGCGTCGAAGCCCGAGGTCTGGATCTCGCCGCTGTCCTGATAGGCGCGGTAGCCGATGTGGGCGGACCATTGAGGAAGGAAATTCCATTCGATGACGGCACTGGCGTAGGAAGCGTCGAAAGAAGGGGGTTCCTCGCTGTAGCCACCACTCAGTCGGAATGCCACGGGGCCGGCGGTTGCTGCCCATGAATTCCTGATGCCGACCCGTGTTTTTCGGTCAGTGGTATGCCGCCCGGTTAGAGCAAGCTCGGTTTTTAACCAAGGGGTGATCGCCTGCTCCGCCGTTGCGCCTACGGAGACTGTATTGAGCCATTCCGCACCTGCTTCAGGAACTCCGGCAGCAGGATTGAAACTCCAGCCGGGGGCGATTTGATCACGCCCGTAATTGAGCGAAATGTTGGCACTGCCCGAGCCTGGCAGATAGTTCCAGGTTGCTTCCGCGCCGATCGAACGACCCTTGGGATCCGCCTCCTCGTATGCGGGAAAAGCGCCGAAAAGCTGCCGATAGTATTCCGAAATCCAGATCGAGCGATAGTCGGCGAACCCTTCGTATGCGCTGAGGGTCAACGTTCCAGACCATTCATCGCTCCACTCCCGGGTGATGCTGAGATCGCCCTGCCAGGTTTCTTCGTTGAGCTTCTCGTTCGTTCCGAAGAGCACAGGTTGATAGGTTTCCTGATATCGAGTGTGGCCGATCCCCGCCTCGATGGTCCATGGGCCGTCGCTGCCAGAGTAACTCGTGCGGTAGGACTGGACATCAATGTCATCAGCTGATAGAAACTCACCGGTGACTTCGATTTCCTGTCCTCCGGAAAACCAAAGATCCGCCGCGGTGGCACAGGAAATGGGGAAAAACAGGGAGCAGAGGATGGTTTTCATGGGAACAGTTTCATTGGCAGGCCGCGCATCCACCGGCCGCGACATTCGACGAACCGGCGCGGCCGGTTTCTAACCGACTGCTGAGACCGCATTCATACGAACGCGTCCCGGTCCCACCGAAATCAAAGATGGGGCGCTTGAGTCCCGCCTGATTCGCCACACCGATGGGTTGGCATCCGGCGATCATCATGAACAAGGGAAGTAATCGTAATCCTCGCATGCCAACCAGAGGCGGGAAACACGGAGAATATTCCAAACAAACTCAAATCGTCACATTCAGGACTCAGCCGGAAATGATCAATCACGAGCCTTTAGCACGCCTACCATGTCGAGTTTTCCGATCATGCGGCTGACGAGAGTAAAGGATAACAGCGAGGCAGTTAGAACAACCAGTATGGCGATGGAATAAGTATGGGACTGGATGACAATCGGCAGCCGCACCGTTTCCGTGCTGAAGGAAGACATGATGAAAAGCGCCAGCCCGCGGCCGAACAGCAGACCGAAAGGCAGCGCCATCAGAACAAGGATCGCCAGCTCGCCCACCAGCACGCCGCGCACTTCTGCTAGGGAAAAGCCGACGACGCGCAAGGTCGCCAGCTCGCGGCTTCTTTCTGATAGAGCAATGCGGGCGCTGTTGTAAACGACGCCGAACGCCACGATCGTCGCCAGCACGAAATACAGTGTGCGGAGGATGCCGATGCTCTGGCCGGTCGTCTCGCGGAAGGCCCTGAGCTGGTCGCGTTTCACCATCACCACCGCCGCCTGAGGGGTGGCCTTGAGCTCCCTCATGAATTCGTCCCAGCGGCTGTGATCCAGCGCCAGATAGGCGCCGTTGATCGTATCGCCCTCCTTCATCTCCCGCCGCAGCGCGGAGATATCCATGTAAGCGGCCACCCCCGCGAAGTCGGTGACCAAACCGCGAATGGGAATGCGCAGGACTGGCCGCCGCCCTTCAAGGACCTGGATTTCCACCTCATCGCCGATGCGCGCGCCGATCACTTCCGCCAGTTTTTCCGACATCAGCAGACCTTCTTCAGGGAGAATGATGGGCTTGCTATCAGCATCCAGCAGGCGGTTGAGATTGGCTCCCGGTGCGATCCCGGTGACCGAGAGTTTGCGGTGGCGGTGGCCATAAACCAGCCGTGCCTGCACGCTGCGGATCGGCTCCGCACGGATGACGCCAGGCAGGTGTTCCAGATCGTGGAAGGCCCTGCCAGATCCCGGTTCAGTTAGGAAAACCGACACGTCCTGGCGTTGCTGGCTGCTCCATTGAAAGGTCAGCAGGTAGTCGATGCTGTCCGCCATCGCACCGGGCAGCACCATCAATCCGGTGGCCAATGCGAGTCCGCTAGAGGTGAAAACCGCCTGCCAAGGCCGGCGTTCGATGTTGCGGAGTGCCATCCGGAAAGTAGGACTGAAAAACCTCGTCAGGCCGATGCGCTCGAACAAGGACGGCTTGAAATCCGCGGGTGGTTCGGGCCGCATCGCCTCCGCCGGGGGGAGTTTCACCGCCTGCCATACGACCGTTAGAACTCCCAGCACCGATGCTCCAAGACTGACAAAAAGCGCGAGGCCCAGCGCGCTGTAGTCCATTTGGAAAACCAGCGAGGGAAACCGGAAGAACAACGTGTACATGTTCACCAGCCCGGCCCCGAGGTAACGGCCCGCCACGCCGCCGATGAGGGTGCCGAGAATGCCGATCACCAGCACGAACTTCAGATAGTGCGCGCCGACTTGTCGGGAAGAATAACCGAGCGCCTTTAATTGCGCGATCTGTTCGCGCTGCAACCGCACGATGCGGGCCAGCACCGCATTCACCATGAAAGCCGCCACGCTGAGAAACACGAGCGGGTAGGCGACTGATAGAGAAGTGAGCACCCGCAGCTCGTCGTCGAGCCGCTGGGCGGAGGGTTGTTCCTTCCGCATGAACGCGCCGCCCGCACCGTAGGGTGCGAGGATGCGGTCCATTTCCTCGATCACCGGCTCAGCGGCGGCCCCGGGCGCGAGGTCGATGCAGACGTTGTTGAACGCGCCGTCTAGATTGTAGGCCACGGCGAGCGCGCGGTAGTTCATCCAGATGACGCTGAAGAGTTTGTGATTCGGCAGGGTTTCTCCGGCGCGTGCCTCGAAGACATATTCAGGAGAAAGTCCGATGCCGCAGATTTTCAGCGTCTCACGGCGACCGTTGATTACCGCCACCAGTGAATCACCCGGTTCGAGGCCGTTTTCGTTGGCAAACGACTCTCCTAACACCACCTCCCGCCGCTCGTCCGTGCGGGGAAATCGGCCTTTGCGTAGAAACAGGCGGTTGAGCTTCTGCGGGCCGCCGTCTTCCGGCAGGGAAATGATGTGGCCGGTCGCGGGTTCGGCGATTCCGGGGAGATCGAGCGTCACATCCACCGCGACCCGGGTTTCGACAATGGCCACGCCCGGCAGCGTGGCGAGTTCGTCGGCCACAGACAGGGGCGCTCGTTTCAGATTGGCGAAGATGTCCGCCAGCGCGTATTTCTGGTAGTAAGCGGAGCGCGTGGTTTCCAGCGTCATGATCAGGCTGCGCGTCATGATCATCATGGCCAGCCCGCAGGCCATCACCAGACTGACGGCGAAAATCTGGCCCTTCATCCTCGCCAGATCGCGCAGCAGTTTCCGATCAAGGGGCTCAAGCATCCTGCGGTGATTCAACGGCAGGGGTGGTCTGACCGCAACCACCGCATTTGGAGATTGTCTGAATCTAGATTGTGCAGAAGGTATTCCCAAGCCGGTCTGCCATCATTGACAAGGCAACTTCATGTCCTTCCTCACTCAAATGTTCGCTGTGGCGTGGTTCAACCTGCGCACGATCCCCGAGCGCAAGGCGGCCGCACTGACTGCAGCGGTCGGCATTGCCGGAGTCGTCGGCGTGCTGGTGGGAGTGCTCGCGATCGCCCAGGGATTCCGCAGTGCGATGACTGCCTCGGGTTCGCCGGATGTGGCCATTGTCCTGCGCACTGGAGCTGATAGCGAAATGACCAGCGGCCTCGACCGCGAGTCGGCCAGAACCATTTCCGACGCACCGGGGATCGCGCGAACGGGCGGTGCACCGCTGACCTCCGCCGAGCTGTTTGTAATCATCAACCTGCCGAAACGTTCAACCGGGACCGATGCGAATGTCCCATTCCGCGGCGTGGAACAGGGAGCCTTCGACGTGCGGGGAAACATTGAGATGATCGAAGGCCGCCGATTCGAGACAGGGAAAAACGAGATCATCGTGGGATCCGGAGCGGCACGAGCATTCGCGGGCCTCGACGTCGGCAAACAAATCAAAATGGGGCAGAACGTTTGGGAAGTCGTCGGCATTTTCACCGCCAAGGGAGGGATCGCAGAGTCTGAAATCTGGTCGGACGCGAACGTCCTGATGCCTGCCTATCAACGCGAGGATGGTTTCCAATCGGTGTATGTGAAGCTAACAGACCCTTCCGCATTCGATGATTTCAAGGACGCGCTGACCACCAATCCGAGGCTGGAGGTGAAAGTCCAGCGGCAGTCGGAATTCTACGAGGAACAATCCACCATGGTCACCCAGTTCATCACGAGTATCGGTGTTTTCATTGCTTCCCTGATGGCACTGGGCGCCCTGTTCGGCGCGCTGAACACGATGTATAGCGCTGTCGCCGATCGAACACGCGAGATTTCCACCCTGCGCGCTCTTGGTTTCGGGACCGGCCCGGTGATCTTTTCGGTTCTCGTCGAGTCCGTGCTGCTTTCCATCCTCGGTGGCCTGCTGGGAGCGTGCGCCGCCTATCTGTTATTCGACGGCTACCGTGCTTCCACGATTAACTGGCAGACGTTCAGTCAGGTCACCTTCGCGTTCAAAGTGACGCCCGCGCTGCTCGTCCTTGCGATTTTTTTTGCCACGGTCATCGGCATCGTCGGCGGCCTGTTCCCGGCCATCCGCGCGGCGCGGATTTCCATTGCTACGGGGTTGAGGGAGTCCTGATCGCACATAGCTAACAGGAGCGCGTTCATTCTGAACGCTATTTGCCGCGGACATCCTGTCCGTCGGCTGCGTTTCGGCGGACAGAATGTCGGCCTGAACACTCACCTTACCTTAAAACCTGATGCTCGCTTCGAGAACGCTCAATGATGCCCCGGCTTGCGCTGATGGATGATCAGGACGTTGCCGGCCGGATCGAGCACCATGGCCATCCGGCAGACGGGGGTTTCGAAGGGCTCCATCTTGAACTCCACACCGGCTGCCTTGAGCGTGGTGATGGTGGCATCGAAATCTTCGGCTTCGAGTCCGCAACTCGGGCCGTCCGGGCTGGGTAGCCAGCCGGGTGCCATGCCGATGCTGAAGGTGTGGGCTCCGAGTTCATACTCGACCCAGCCGCCGCCGCCCCCTTCGAGTGGAGTTTCCATGGTGGGAGTTAGACCCAGCACACCTTCGTAAAAAGCTCGGGAGGCGTTGAGATCAAGCGCGGGATAACAGGTGAAGGCAACTTCGGTGAATTTCATGATGAGCGTGAGTTAACGGATGAGATGGATAAGACGAGGCTGTTCAGACATTCATTCCGCGCTGCCATTCGACGTATTTGACGATGCCATCACGGATCGGCGTCATCGGATGATAGCCTAGCAGCTTTTCGGCTTTCGAGACGTCGGCGAAGGTTCTGGGGACATCGCCAGGCTGGTCCGGCAAATCGTGAATCACGGCTTTTTTACCGACGGCGGATTCCACGAGGCCGATGAGCTCGTTGAGCGTGGTGGTGGCCGCGCCACCGAGGTTGAAGATTTCAAACGGCGACCGCGCGGTGTATTCCGCAGCGGCGAGGATACCGCGGACGATGTCGTCAACGTAGGTATAATCCCGCGCGGTGCTGCCGTTGCCATAGCGGTCAATGGAGCGATCGTGCAACAAGGCGGAGGTGAATTTGGAGATCGCAAGATCCGGTCTCTGCCGCGGGCCATAGACCGTGAAAAAGCGCAGGCAGGCGCTGCGCAGGCCGAAGAGGTGAGAGTAGTTAGAGCACATTTGCTCGCCGGCCAGCTTGGTCGCCGCGTAGGGCGAAATCGTGCGCTCGATGGGGTCTGTTTCTGCAAACGGTACTTTTTGGTTCACTCCATAAACGGATGATGATGATGCGAAGACGAAAAACCCGACGTTGTGGTGACGACACGCTTCCAGCAGATTCAAGGTGCCGTCCATGTTCGTGCTAAAATATAAACGCGGGTTCGCGATCGACGGCCGGACGCCTGCTCTGGCGGCCAGATGGAATACACCGTCAAACTGGTGGCGCGCAAAAACCTCCACCACGACTGCGTCGTCGCTGATGTCACCCCGGACGATCTCGACTTTCCCACGAAGGCTGGCGAGGTTGTTTTCCTTCACCGCGGGATCATAGTAATCGTTGAAATCATCCAGGACCACCACGTCATGACCGGCCGCCACCAGGGCCTCGCTGAGGTGGGAACCGATGAAGCCCGCACCGCCGGTGACGAGGATTTTTTTGGGTGAGTTTTGGATGATCAAGGGGTGGGAAAACTAGCAACCGCCCATGCTTTGGCAATCCCATTCATGATCGTGCAAAGAGCCGGGAAGTCAGCGCTTCGTTTCTAATGGCAGCACGACGGCAGCTCGCTCACGGCGGGTTTTGGCTTTGCGCCATAGAAACTTTCCGGGATCGTGCCGTGGAGACGCATGGCCAGGATGAGCGCGGTGACGAATGCCAACCCGCGGCGCATCCGGCCCATGGCGAGTGGCGATAGTTTCGCGCGGATGCGGTGGAACTGGTGCTGGGCGAGCCAAAGCAGGGGCACGGTACCAAGCCCGAAGGCGAGGGTGAACTCCGCGCCCTTCGCGGCCGAACCGGCTAACAGCGCCGCGCCAAACACCAGATAGAGCGGACCGCAGGGAAGGAAGGGCGTAAGCAAACCCATCGCCGAAGCGCCGCCGAAGGCCGAAAGCCTGCACGCCTTGAACCGCGCGCGGGCCGTGAAGCGGTTGAGGATGGCCGGCCGCGGGACCTTTTTATCAAGCCCCAAGGCCATGACTAACAAAACACCCACCATCACCCACGGCAGCAGCGCGACGGGCGAGTTGAAGAACCACTTCAACGGTTGCTGGCCGAGCGCCCCGCACAGCGCTCCTATCAGGCTGTAGGACACCAGCCGCGAGCCATGATAAAGCGAGGCGGCGGTGAGGCGTTCCCCTTCGGATTTTGCCAGGGTGCCGAAACCGCACGCGATGGGGCCGCACATGCCGGCGCAGTGGAAACTGGTGGCAAGTCCGGCAACGAGGGCGGCAACGGTGGTCATGAGGCGATCAGTGTTTGATCTCGACCTGCTGGGGCGAATATTTCACCGCCACGGAGATCAAGGCGGACCACGCGCTCAGCAGCAAGGCGAAGGCGAGCACGACATAAAGCCATGGATGACGTGAGACGAATGCGCTGATGGATTTCATTTTTTGTTAGTCTTTGTCTTTGTTGTTTTCATCATCCTCGTGGACCGGTTGAGGATTGGGGCCGAGAAAGCGGGTCGTCTTCAAAAGCCGGACGTCGCCATGGTCTGCATGGACTTCGAGCGTGATGTCCGTGATGCCGGTATAGTGTTTCAGCGGCACGATGACGACGCAGGTGCGGGTGATTTCGCTGAGCGGTGGGATGGCGAACGTTTGCTCGGCGCCACTTAGCTCGTAACCTTCCGGTGTGCCCTCGCCGAGGCGGATGCTGATGTTGGAGGCTTGGTTGTGCTTGTTGAAGACGCGGACCTTGTAAATGTTTCTAACTGAGTCCGCATCGCTGTAGAAACCTGCGCCACCGCTGCGGGAGATCGTGGCATTGAACGGGCTGGCTTTCTGCGAGGCGACAAGGGTGAGCACTCCAAGTCCAAGCAGGGCAAGCGCGGTGTAGGCGAAAATGCGGGGTCGCAGGAAACGCCGCTTGCCACCGGCAAATCCGTTGAACGAATCATAACGGATGAGGCCTTTCGGCCGGTCCACTTTGGTCATGATGTCGTCGCAGGCGTCAATGCAAGCCGTGCAGCCGATGCATTCGAGCTGGAGGCCGTTGCGGATGTCGATTCCGGTCGGGCAGACTTGGACGCAGCGGCGGCAGTCGATGCAGTCGCCCTCCGCTTTGCCTTTCGCACCGCGGGGTTCGCCGCGTTTCTCGTCGTAGCCGACGTTGACGGTGTCATCATCTGTTAGCGCGCTTTGCAGCCGTCCGTATGGACACATGATGATGCAGAACTGTTCACGGAAATAACCGAAGCAGAACCACAGGACGAGCGTAAGGAAGAGCACGATGCCGAAAGCAGTGGCGTGCTCCATCGGGCCGTTCTGCATGAAGCGGTAGAGTCGATCCAGCGAAACAAAGTAGGAAAGGAACACATGCGCGATGGCGGCGGAAACAAGGACGTAAAGCGAGTGCTTCAGGACGCGTTTCGCGATTTTTCCCGCACTCCACGACGCGGTGGTTAGAGCGCGACGGGCGGGAGCGTCGCCGTCGATCCAGCGCTCGATCCGGCGGTAGACATGGTCGAGGAACACCGTGTAGGGGCAGGTCCAGCCACACCAGACACGGCCTAACAACGAGGTGCCGAAAAACAGGACGAAGCCCAGACCGCTGACGGCGAAGAACATCACCCACAGGTCCTGGGGCACCAGCGTCAGGCCGAAAAGGTGGAACATCCGGTTTTCCACATCGAGGAAAACGGCCGGATTTCCATTGATCGGGATCCACGGCAACAACACGTAGATGGCGATGAGCAGCACGCCGATGAAGCGCCGGGAGAGGTTCCATTTCCCCTTCACATCGGCCGGATGAAGAATGTAACGCGAACCATCATCGTTGATGGTGGTCATGGAGACCAGGTTCGGTTTTTTCGGAGCAGCCATCGATTCAGGCGAAAACCATCGCGCCGATGCGGTTGATACGCTCCGCATCCCGTGCGCTAAACCACGCAGGAGCTATGCTAAATTATGCGGGGTCCCCGAGCCACACCACTTTCCCCCTTTCCAACTGGGATTGCCCGGAGCATCCTTTTGGTCTGATGGAACCATTGCAAGCGCTCTCCCGATTCATCTTCATCTGCGTCCTCGTGACCGGACCCGTCGCCTGGGCGCTGCTGGTGTTTTTCAAGCGCCGTTGCGAAAGGGTATACGATGGCCCGGTGGAAGCCAGCTCCGAGGAAATCCTGCGGGAGTTGGACTGCGAATTCACGCCCGTCCGCCGGACGACCATCCGCACGCAGACGGAGTATCTGCCGTTCCTTTTTGAATGCATCCGGGAAAACATCGACTCGGGATTCGAAGATCCGCAAATGTATGGGCTCCTGAAACGGATCGAAATCCACCGCGCTGACGAGGAGCGCAGCGCGATGTTCACCGTCGTTTCCTGCCGCCAGCGGAGCAATTTACATCTTCGCTGGGTGCGAGATTCCTGCGATCGGATCCGGCTGCGGGTTCAAGGCGCTCCTAACATCATCCGGGCGCTCAAGGATCATCAGAAGCGTATTCCAAAAGCGGCGACCCGAATGGTGTAACACGTGATGATTCGAACAGGACCGCGGAATGTCATTCCGCCCGGTTCACCGCATCCCGAAGCGCGCGCAGTATTTCGACGGCATGGCCACCGTCGCCATGGACGCAGATCGTCTCTATCAGGCCTGCCCGGATCAGATCCAGGGCTTGCTGCACGGCTTCTCCAACATCAGTGATCACCGCGCCGGGTTCGCTGCGGGGCACCAGCGTTCCGTCCGCGCGATAACGGCGATCGGCGAAGCCTTCCGCATGGACGACAAGTCCAGCCGCCCTGCCCGCTGCGGCGAGCGCGCCTGCGGGGGGCGCGTAGAGCATGAGGTCCGGTGAAATGATCCTCACTCCTTCGACCACCGCGGTGGCGAGCCCGGGATTTCTATGAGCCTGGTTGTAGAGAGCGCCGTGGGGTTTCACATGGTGCAGGCGGTCTCCTGCGATCTCAGCGAGTTTCCCCACCTGCCGCGCGACGAGGTCCGTAACCTCATCAAACGGCAGATCCATCTCGTGACGGCCGAAATTCTCACGATCCTCATATCCCGGATGTGCGCCGATCAACACACCGGACGCGATTGCGAGATCGACCGTGCGACGCATGATTTCATCACTTCCCGCATGCCCGCCGCACGCGATGTTTACCGAGGTGACCAGATTGAGCAGCGCGGCGTCATTGCTTCCGCCCTCACCAAGATCCGCGTTCAGGTCGATGCGTCGCATGATGATGATTTTAGAAGTTCAAGTCCGGTTCGCAACCACGCAAAGTCCTGCTTTTCACGGCTTTTCAATTCGACCGCCTGCTCCAAAGTGACTTCACGAAATTTCACCCGTGTCGCCGGCCAGGCTTGCGCGAGTTTCGGTAAATCGACCGAAATCACATGCGCGATTTGTGGATAACCGCCGATGGTCTGGCGCTCCGCCATGAGCACGATCGGTTGGCCGTCCGGCGGCACCTGGACCGATCCACAGGCGACAGGTTGGGAAACCATGCTGCGTGGCGTGGCGAGATCTAGGCTTTCGCCTGAAAGCCTAACTCCCATGCGGTCAGACCGCGGCGTGACCTGATAGATTGTTTCACGGAACCGCCGGAACGCCTCAACGGAAAACCAATCGTCTTGCACGCCTGACAAAAACCTCAGCTCGACCTCTGAGGCGCGACCACAGCGGCCGACATGCCATGCCCCACTGCGCGGTACCCTTCCCGTCGCGCCGAAATTCAATCGATCACCGGCTTGCAACGCACGCCCGGCAAATCCACCGAAACCCGCTCGCAGATCCGTGGAGGCACTTCCTAACATTTCCGGCACCTCGATTCCACCGGACACCGCGAGGTAGGCGCGTGCGCCGCTGTTCAGTTTCGTGAAGTCCACCGTTTCACCGGCATTCACCGACTTCGGGTAACCGCTGCCGTCGATGAACGCGATAACCGCGTCGCCATGAAACTTGAGCACCGGTCCGCTGACACAGATTTCCAGACACGCCGCATCCTCAGGGTTTCCGACCGCGAGGTTCGCCATCCTGAGTGCGCAACGATCCGCCGCGCCGCCGGGAGAAACCCCGGAACTTTCGAAACCGGGTCGCCCGAGGTCCTGCACCGTGGTCAGACCACCTGCACGCACCACCTCGATGCAGTGGTCAGTTGCTGGGCGATGCGCCGCCTCCTTTTTTTCTGTAATCTTAATGCTGGCCACGGGCACGAATCGCACGCGATCACCCACACCTAACAAAGAAGGAAGCTCGGCCAACGGGTCGAACAGGATTTTCCCCGTGCTTCCCAGCACATGCCAGCCACCGGGCGAGGTGAACGGATAGATCCCCGCCTGGCCTCCGGCGATCGCAACTGATCCCGCCGGTACGTTAAGCCTCGGAGTTTCACGGCGGGGCACGTGGAGGCGCTCCGGCAAACCTGATAGATAGGGAAACCCAGGTGAAAAACCCACCGCAGCCACCCTGTAAGTCGCACCGGAGTGCAATGTGAGGACTTCGGCTGCGGACAATCCCACGCGCGCCGCCACTTCTGCTAGATCGAGGCCATCATAACAGACGGGGATTTCCACTTCCCTGGACGAGTCCGGTGCGATGAGGTTTGCGTTGTTTGCCGCCTCGCGGATCCAGTCCCGGATTTCCGATCCGTCATCTGCATCGAAGTGCACCGCCAGCGTGTCGAACGACGCCACCACATCGAGCACCCCAGCGGGTTGCGAATTTCTGAGGGCTGCCGCCACTCCCGCCACCCGGCCGTGCGGAGTTCCAGGAGGAAACGCCACCAGCCATGCGGAATCGCCCAGCGGCTTCAATGTCATGCCCGGAGCCTTGCCAATCCGCGGGAGGGCAGCAAGATGGAAGCTGTCACATGAAACTCCTTCTGGTCATCGGCGTGCTGGGCGCGGCTTCGCTCGCCGCATGCAAGGAAAAGGAAAAGCCAGCCGCCGCTGAGATGAACGAAGGCAAAGTATTACCAGGAAAGGAACGTGCCGCGAGGGCAGCGGAGAATGTGCGTCCAGGATTGGAACGCGATCTGGCAGCGGTGGGTCTGGTCTTCGGCGATCCTGTGTTCATTCGGGCGTTCAAGGAGGAAAACCTGTTGGAATTATTCATCCGCAACCGGGCGACGAAACGATTCGATTTGTTCCGGACCTATCCGATTGCAGCCGCGTCGGGCACCCTCGGGCCGAAATTGGCGGAAGGCGATCTCCAGGTGCCGGAAGGTTTCTATCACGTGCCACCGGGTGCGATGAAGCCGGACAGCCGGCACCACCTCGCGTTCAACATCGGCTATCCCAACACGTTCGACACGGCGCTTGGCCGCACCGGCAGCTTCATCATGATCCACGGCAATCGGATTTCCATCGGCTGCCTGGCGATGACGGATGAGAAGATCGAGGAAATCTACACGCTGTGTGATGCCGCGCATCAGGGCGGTCAGAAGTTTTTCCGGGTGCATGTTTTCCCATTCCGGATGACCGATGAAAGGATGATGGCTGCTTCCTCTAACCGGTGGCTGGACTTCTGGAAGAACCTCAAGGAAGGCTACGAGCTGTTCGAAAAGAACCATGTGCCATCAGACGTCGGAGTGGCTGATGGAAGATACGTTTTCAAAACGGAGGCAAACGTCCGTTAGACTTCGGATCACTCCGGCCCGGAGCTGTCTTTCACCACGCCGCTGTCATCTGGGGCCAGGATCTCGTTGATGATGCGTTTCGTCCCGCCGTCGGCAAGGTTGCTTTGCGGATAGATGCTGCGGGCCTTGAGATACCATGAAAGGGCGGAGCCGGTTTGCTTCGGCGAGCGATTTTCGAACTGCTTCGCCTTGTCGAGCGCGAGGGTGAAATCGGCGACCTTGGGAGCTAACAACTCCAGCTCGCGGCCGAGTTTCGGATCATCCGGGAATTGTTCGCGCAGTTCGGCGAGCTGTTCCCACGCGGCATAGTTCTGGCCGACCTTGCTGAACTCGGACGCCTTGCCGAGCGCTGCCTCGATCTTCATGAGGTTGGTCATGATCTGTTTGAAAGCGTCCTCGCGCTTGGCGTCGCCTTGAATGGTGGGAGCGATCTCATACTGGCGTTTGGCGATCTCGCGGAAGTTTCCTTCGCCTAACAAGCGGTCGAAGTCATTGCGGACGGTGATCAGTCCGCTGGCGCTGTTGATCATGCTGCGGAACTCGCTGAGCTTCGGATTGGTCGGCCAGATTTCGGTGGCGGCTTTGACCTTTTCGGCGGCCTTGTCGTTTTCCTTGGCTAACAAGTGGGCCTTTGCTTCCTCGATCGCGAGATCGGAAGCGAGCGTATAGGCGGCGATGGCGCTGTCCACCTTGGAGGACGGGAAGTCCCGGGCGGCGGCTTTGAGGCGGTCCGCGAGTTCCTTGGTTTTCGTGTAATCACGGGCCTGCAGGGTGCCGTAGAGTTCGTTCAAATCGCGGACGTATTGGGCGACGCGTTGTTTTTTCTCGAGCGGAAGCGTGGCCACGGGACCGAGATATTCGCCGAGCGCGTAGGCTTCCATCAGCCGCTGCGACGCGGAGTGGAGTTCGTTGCGGGAGAGCATGAGGTCGAAGGCTTCGACATATTTTCCGACCTCGCGGATGGCTTCGTTAGAAAGGGAATCGAGCGAGGCGACGGTGGGGCTCACTCCAACCGACTCGGAAAACAACTTGGAAACATCCGAGTCCTTGTCGATGCGCAGCGTAGTGTCTCCGTCCTTCCAGATCTGGTTGTAGAAACGCGCGGCCATCAGGACGTGCTCGTAGCGGCGCTGGACGAACCACTGGACCATGCTGACCTGATACTGCGCCTTGGTGCGGATGGTGCCGGCCTCGGTGCGCACGATGTTGGCTTTCTTGAGCGCCTCGATTTCTGCGATGCGGCGGAGGGTATTGGCGTATTTCAGGGAGTTGACTCCCGCTCCGGGATTGGTCGCGGGAGCGTTTTTTTTGCTCTCGTTGCTCTTGTCCTTGATGTCGCGAGCTTCGTTCATTGCCGGCTTGTCCTTCTCATGGCGGGCGGCCCAGTCACCACTTGAGATGATGGTGAGTTTTTCCTGCTCGATGGAGTCGTTGAGCTTGGTGAGACCCTTGATGTCCTGCTTGGCGAGCATGGCCATGTAGATGGATTCCGCGAGGGAGCCGCAGAGGTTGGCGTCGCCCGGATAGGTGGAGGCGCTGGGCAGCAGGCGGAAGGCGGCGTAGAGGTCCGGCCCGCCGTCCTTGAAGGGGGAGATGGTGCCGAGGATCTGGGTGATGGTGGCTCGGTACTTGGCCGCGGCCTCGTCGCTCTCGGGCGGCTGGCTGAGGTACTTTTCGAAGCGGGCCTTGAGCAGACGGTTGTCACCTAACGGAATGGCGACGCCACCGACGGTGATCGTCTCGGCGGCGGGATCGAGCATCGGGATTTCATTCCCGAGCGGTCCGGCGGAGGGCTTTTCCTTCGCGGGTGCCGGGGCGGTGTCCGTGGGAGTGGGTTTCTGCGCGGGCTGGGTGGGCGGTGCCGGCGGCGTGTAAACCTGGCCATGGGCAAGTCCGGCGAAGCAGAGCGGAATCAGAAAGCGGGTTTTCATGGAAGGTGGAAAAAAGAGTTAGAGGCGGTTGACTCCGGTGGCGACGGGGATGCCACCTTGTTTGAACTTCACGCGGAAGGCGTATTTCTGTTTGGCGTCGATGTTGAGTTTGTTGAATTCGGGTGGGATCTCGATGCCGACGAATTTATCGCCGCCAGGTGATTCCACACGCACGCTGACCAGTTGGCCGCGGTCAGTGGTCCACTGGAGTTTTTCGTCGATCTGGCCTTCGACGACATACTCGTTGCCGCGCAGGCTGTTACCGTTTTCGAGCAGCTCGTCGATCTGGAGTGAGGCGACGTTACCGAAGCCCGCGGTTTTTTTTCCGAGAAGGGATTTCCCGGCGATGACGACCACGATGATGGCGGCGATCACGCCGATGATGATTCCGGGATGAAGACTGGAGCTAGCGCGGCGTGCCATGGGTGAAAAGAAGGTGAGGGTTTGAGAATAACGGAGGAAATCCGCGAAATCGAGGGTGAAAATCCACTCAGTCCCACTGCGGCCGGCGGGCTCCTGCCCAGGTGGCCATGAAGGCGATGGCGATGTGTGCGCCGAGCGTGTAGAGGCAGGCGTTTTGGGCAGAGAGGCTGGTGTCGATCACGGATTTCACCGCGTCGTGGACCTGGGTTTGCAGCGCCTCCACCGAGCCGGACCACGCCCAGTAGGCGGAGATGAACGGGCGCGTGAACACCTCGATGTTTTCCGGCAGCGCGAGCACCGCACCTGATAGAGGAAGCTGGAAACCGACCAGATAGATCGAGAGCAGCGATGCCTGCTCGGCCGTGCGCATGAGCGAAGAAACCGCCAGACAGATCGACGTCATCGCCGCATTGATCAGCAGCAGGAAACCGGCATGCTGAATGAAATCGCCGCGGAACGCACCGAAAAAGTTCACGAAAAACGCCATCCACAAGGACTGCGCGATGACGAGGCAGGCGAGAAACGCAATCTTAGAAGCGAGGTAAGCGGAAGGTCTGAGCCCGCCGAATTTCTCCTTCTCGTAAATCGGTCGCTCACCGGCAATCTCCCGCGCAGAATTGTTAGACCCCATCAGTGAAAGCAGCACCACCTGGAACATGATGATGCCGGAGATCGCCGAACCCACCTTCGCCTGGTCCGCGCGCACGCTCTGGATTTCCTGGATTTCCGCGACGAAATCGGCCGAGCGCGTGTCCGAGTAGCGGCGGATGTTTCCCGAGGCCTTGTCGCTGAAGACGGTGACCAGAATGGGGAAAATGATGATGATCGCGAGCTGAAGAAACACCTGCCCGCGGTCGCGGAAAAAGATCCGCCAGCGGCGCGAGAGCAGCGTGGCGAACTGGCTGAAAAATCCCGGCAACCGGAGTGCGTCCTCATCGGTATCGGCATTCGCCTCGACCGGGGCCGGCACGTGGAGGTCACCGCTGGCGATGAGCAGGGCGCGGTTCTTGTCCATCATTTTCTGATAGGACTCACGGTGTTTCTGCCATGACGTGTGCCAGCGCTCGGACGGCTGCGTCGCCAACCGCGGATAGACTTCCTCGGTATCACTAACGGAAAAATAGTGCGTCAGTTGCTCCGGCGGTCCGTGGAAGGCGACGCGCCCCTCGTGCAGGACGAGGATGGAGTCATACAGTTCCAGATGGGCCAGCGAGTGCGTGACTGATAGAACGATGCGCCCGTCCTTGCGCGAAAGATCATGCAGCAGCCGGACGATTTCCCGCTCCGAGCGGGGATCAAGGCCGGACGTGACCTCGTCGCAGAGCAAGAGTTTCGGATCGGAAACAAGCTCCATCGCGAGGCCAAGACGACGCTTTTGTCCTCCCGAGAGCACCTTCACCTGGCGGTCGCTGATCGGGCTCAGGCCGGTTTCCTCGAGTACCCGGTCGATCCGGTGATCCAGCTCCGCGGTGTTGTCCGAGCGGACGCGCAGGCGGGTGGCGGCTTCCACCGATTCGTCAACCGTGAGCGGATCGTAAGCGATGGAAAACTGCGGGACGTAGCCGATTTCCGATGGAGAAAAATCACCTTCTTGCGACAAATCCCTTCCGTCCCAGAACAACGCACCACCAGACTCCGGATTGAGACCGGCGATCGTCTTTAAAAGAGTCGTTTTTCCACATCCGGACGGGCCGACGATGGCCATGAAATGCCCCTTTGGCACGCGGATGGAAACCCGATCGACGAGCGGGATCTCCTCGCCTTCTTTGCGGATGGTGAAGCTGACTTCCTTGAGTTCTAACACGGAGATGGATTGGGGATTCCCTTGAAACGGCGTGGCGTGACGGTGTCTATCGCCGCCCGGAAAATAAAATCTCCCGCCTCATTGACGCTCAATCGAGCGGAATGATGCGAAGCTTGCCGGCGGGCTTGCCATGCAGGCTGGATGCCAGTGTCGGGGCCATCGTTCCGGAGGCACCTGGCAGCGGCGCAGGGGTGGCGTCGTTGTCGAGCGCGTTCCGCAAGGCGCCTTCAACGAGCTGGCCGCAATGGATCTTCATCGGCGGCAGCGGGCCGAGATCGCCGGTGAGGTCTTGTGCACTCAGGTGTTTCGCCTCTTCCGCGGTTTTTCCCTTCAGCAACTCAGTGGCCATCGAGGCCACGGCAATCGCGGTTTGGCATCCGAACGCCTGGAACGACGCCCGGTCGATCACGCGCTTGCCGTCTTTTTCGGTAAATTTCAGCCACATCCTCAGCATGTCACCGCATTCGGGCGAGCCGACGGTGCCGACTGCGTCTGCATCCTGGATTTCCCCTTGGTTCTGCGGGTTCGCGAGGGCTTCCTTCACTTTGTTTTCAAACGAACTCATGCGTGATGATAACGAGGATTGGGTGCGGGGGAAATCATTTGGTCGCGGTGGCGAATTTCCGGCCCTTGCCGGATTCCCAGGCATTCCGCACGCTATTATAAAGACTGTTGAGGTCCGATTCCGAAAGCAGGCGATACTCGATCATCTTGGCGTGGGTCGTTTCCGGATATTTTTTTACGACCATGTTCTGGATCTCCGTGCCTCCACGCTGGGCCGCCTTGTCGAGGAGTTCCTTGCCCCGGTCTGCAAGTTCGGTAACGGCGTTGGATCTGATTCCGTCGGTGATCGGGCTGATGAAATAAAAACGGACGAGCGCCGCGCCGACGGTGTCCACATTCACCTCATCCACGATCACTGCACCATCGAGCACGTATTTATGGCGACTCACGGAAACAATCCGATCCAGCGCCACCATGTAGTGACCGCCTGCCAGTGTGGCCTGCCAAAAGCGGTTGTTGCCCACGCTATCGCCGGTTTTGGCGGCATCCGGAGCAGTCGTCTGGCCGGTGGCGTCATCGGTGGCATCCGCCTGAGCATGAAGCGCGGCAGAGCTGATGGAAAAGATCAGGAACAGGGCGAGCCAAGGTTTTTTGAACATGCTCGGGACGATGGCATGACACGCCGGGTTTGGCCAGCATCCGCCGCGAAGATTCGGAAAAGTTAAGGATTGTCAGCGGGCTCGCGAAGGAGCATCTTCAGGCATGGTTAGATACCGACCCAACGTCGCCGCCCTGGTGGTGAATTCGGAAGGGAACCTGCTGATTTGTGAACGCTCGACCATGCCGGGAGCGTGGCAGTTTCCGCAGGGCGGCGTCGATGCGGGCGAATCCCATGAAAGCGCGCTCTACCGCGAAGTCCGAGAGGAAATCGGCCTCGAGGCGAACCACTATGAAATCATCGGCCGCCGTGACGGCTACCGCTATCTCTATCCGGTCGGCGCGCGCGGGAAAAAGCTCCGCAAGCATGGCAGCCACGGCCAGGAGCAAACGTATTTCCTTTGCCAGCTCAAGCCGCATGCGCCGCAGGTGGACGTGAAACAAAAGCAGCCGGAATTCCGTGCCTACCGCTGGATCCAGCCGCTGGAGTTCGATCTCGACTGGCTGCCCGCTTTCAAGCGCGATGTCTATCGGGAAGTCATGCGCGATTTTTTCGGCGTGTCACTGTGAGATTCCGGCGCGGATCCATAGACGCCGCCAGGGTCTCGACCGATTCCCATCAAGAGCGCGAGTGTCTTCAGAATGAATCCCGCCTTCGATTTCCATGGCCGCGTCGGCCTGAGGGTTTCCCAACCAGCCTCCAACGCCATTTCTTCTAACGGGAGCGAGGGATTCACCACGGTCGCTGTTTCGCACAGCATGAGCAGCGGCAGATCCGCGCGACTGTCGGTGTAGCCATGGCAGCGGATGAGCCGACCGTTTTGGAAATAGGATGCCGGCAGAACCTGCTGGAGCCGGCGGACTTTGGCGCTGCCCTTGTGGTTTTCCAGATCAGGGAAAAAATTGAGGAATTCAACGGGCGTGCCGAGCGTCAGGTCGAACCCAAGTTCGCGGCCGATTTCCGCGACGTAGAACTCCGGACTGGCTGATGCCAGGATGAGCAAATGCCCGTCCCGCCGGTGCCGTTCCAGCTTCGCGCGCAACTCCGGATAGATGGCCGGCATGATCGCAGCGGCGAATTCGCGCGAGGCGGAAGCGAGTTTTTTCGGAGGCATGCGATGCAGGTAGCATAGGAAAATCCGCTTCATCCCGCCAGCGCCGAGAAGACCGGCCAAGGGCAGGAACGCGAGGAAGACCGGCAGGAAGATCCCCCGCCATGGCTCATCGCGGAGGATGAAATGACGGAACAAAAGCTGGCAGTCCCAGGCAATCAACGTGCCATCAAGATCGAACAGCGCGATCCCTCCCGGCGGGGTTTCTGGAAACTCATTTGGCACAAAGCCAACCTCTCGCCTGATGAACGAAATTTCAAGCCCTGCGCCGCGTCTTATCCAGGGTGCGCCGGACTCCGTATCGCCGCTCCTTGGGGTTTTTTCCTAAGGGGCTAGGGCACCGAGGAGCTGCCTTGCTTCGGCATAGTCAGGCCGGAGTTGGAGCGCGCGCGCGGCGGCCTCGATGGCTTCCTGCTTCTGGCCGAGCTGCGCGTGGATCGTCGCCCGGGCGTAGGGAATTTCCGCGTCGTTAGAGTCTGCTTTCTCGGCCTCGCGGAGGGCGGCGATTGCGCGCTGCGGTTGTTTCCCGCCGCTGTACGCAAGGCCGAGATTATACCAGGCGCGGGCGTATCCATGATCGAGCTTCACGGTTTTTTCCAGTGCCGCAGTGGCCTCGGCGGTGGAGCCGGTTTCGTTGAGGGCGAGGGCGAGTTTGTAGAAATACTCGGCGTTTTCGGGATCGAGGCGGATGGCATCACGCATGGCGTTCACGGCTCCCGGCGCATCGCCCGTGGTGCTGAGGAGGATGGCGAGATCATGGTGAAATGGTGGTGAATTGGGATCCCACTCGATCGCCTTGCGGATTTGCCGGACGGCAGCAGCGGGATCACCACGACGCATGGCGAACTGGCTGAGCTGCATGCGCCCAGTGGGTTGGTCCGCATTCAAATCGAGCATGTGGACAAGCTCCTTTCCGGCACGGGAATTGAGATCAAGCGATTCACATAGCGCCCAAGCCGCAGCGATGCGGACCGAGCGGATGGAATCATCCAGCAAGGGTTGGAGAGTATCGCGGACCTTCCGGTTGTTTTCCCGGGCAGGTGCAGTGAGCGCTCTCACAGCGGCCTCGCGCACGAGTGGGCTCGGGTCGGCCGTTCTGGCTAACAAAACATTCATGACGGCGGGATCATTCACCCAGCGCTCCAACAAACGGCAGGCACTCGCCTTCCATGCGGGCAGCTCGGGACTTTCTAGCAGCCGCACCATGCCGTCACGCGCCGCTGGCTCGCCACGGCGTGCGGCTGCGACTAACAGCGCACGCGTTCGGGAGGGACGGTCCGGCTTTTTTTCTCCGTAGAGCTGCTGATAGGCCCCGATCGCCCAGTCCGTGTCCTTGTCGGTGTGGCAGCGGTTGCAGGCGTTGGGCGTGCCGGTTTCCCTGGTGAGGCGCGGGTCAGGAATGCTGAAACTGTGGTCGTGCCGCGGGTGGCGCTGCATGTAGGTGGTGACCGGCATGTGGCAGGAAGTGCATTGGTTGCCAGAGCTTTCCGATCCGTGACGGCTGTGGGCCACGGGATCAATCACAGGAGCTGTTGGAAAATCCGCACGCGGGGCGGTGTGGCAGTTCATGCAAAGTTGATTGCCCGGCACGAGGCGCTTCCCGGTGTGGGGATCATGGCAATCGACACAGCGGACGCCGACGGCGTGCATGCGGCTTGATAGAAACGAGGTGAACTCGTAATTTTCATCCCGCACCTGACCGTCGGGGTGATAGATGTCGGTCTCATCGGTGACGGTGAGGCTGAAATGATCGTAAAATGACTCGCCGGGGACCAAGTCGCCTGTGAGCTCTCCGCGGCGGGCGTGGCAGGCGGCGCAGGTTTCGAGCATCTGGTCGCGCGTGAGTTTTTTCACGGTCGGATCCTTGCTCGTGCCGACGGGTGGCTTGTTGTCCTGCCAGGTGACGTGCTCCTTCAGCGGGCCGTGGCAGGATTCGCAGCCCACGCTCATCTCGGCCATGGAGGTGTGATAACTGTTGGAGCGAGGTTCATAGTTTTTCCGCAAGCGGGTGTTGTGGCAGGCGGCGCACATCGCGTTCCAATTCATCCCCTGCCCGGTCCAGTGCCCCCAGTCGCCGGGGCCGCGCTCCTCGTCGCCGTAAACATCGAACCACTCGTTGTTAGCGGGATCGAGGCTGACGTCACAGGTCTGCATGCGGCCGCCGGGCGCGGGGATGAGGAACTGCCGGAGCGGATGATGGCCGATGACGCACACCGGCTGATAGACATGACGCTGTTTGTCCAGTCCGAGCGTGAGGATTTTCGCGAGACCGGAGGCATCGAGAAACATCTCGGAGGTGTCCTTGCCATGGACGAGCGTTTGTTTTGGAGAAAACGCCTGATGGTCCGGCTCCGCACTGATATTGCGCTCGGCCATGCCGTGATGGGAGCCATGCCATTTTTCAAACTCCGCCGCGTGACACTTCCGACAACTATCAGAACCGGCGTATCCCGCGTGCACCGCATCCTCTGGAGCGAGGACCGGCACGTCCGGCGGGATGACGGCCGCCGCCGGCTTCACTAACAGCGACCGCGCGTTGAATTGCCAGACGCCGATAACCGCGATGGCCAATGCGAGTCCGCCGATGGCGGGACGTGAGACGGATTTTTTCCTCATGTTGATTTGCTGCTTCCATCGTGTCCCAACAGCGGCCCGATGGAAGCCCTTTTGCGATTGCAGAGTTTCCCGATCGCCCCCCCGTGCGAGGGCAGTGGCCGAGAATCCACTTGATGCCGAGGAAACACTGGTCAACATCCGCAGTGATGTTCCTGACAGGTTTGCGACGTGCGGCTCACGTATCTCCTGTGTTCCATCAAGCCATCTCTCACGGAGTCCCACAAGATGCGATCAGCTGCCAGACCTCTTGCCATTGTTTCCACTTCGATTTTGCTCGGCTCTTGCGTGTTGGGTCCACAGCCTGGCTCGCCCGAGGTGAATCTTCCTGCATCCATCCGCGGTGACTCCGCACCTCACGGCAAGTCGTTCGGTGACAAGGCGTGGCGCAAAGTTTTCACGGACTCCACGCTGCGATCTCTCATTGAAACATCAATCTCGAACAACCCGGACCTCGTCGCCGCCACCTATCGGATTGAACAGGCACGCGCCCAGGCGGCGTCCGCCCGTGCGGACTGGTTTCCCCGCCTCGACGGCAGCGGCGGGGGCTCCGCCAGCTACGGTTCACCCAATGCCGGACAGGTCGCTCCCGGTGGTGACCGCAGCTCGGAATCCTACGACCTAACTGCCCAGCTCGGTTGGGAAATCGACCTCTGGGGGGGAATCCGCCGCAGCAACGAGGCAGCTCGTTCGCAACTTCTCGCTGCCGAATTCCAGCGCGACGCTGTTCAAACAAGCCTGATCGCCTCCGTCGCCTCTGCCTACATCCAGCTCAAAAATCTCGACGAACGCCTCGCCATCTCGAAACGCACCGCAGAAAGCCGCCGGTCCTCGCTTGACCTCGTCACCGCGCGCCGCGATGGCGGTGTCAGTTCGGACCTTGAGGTCGGCCAGGGCGAAGTCTTGTTAGGCCAGGCACTCACCGCCATCCCGATCACCGAGCAGGCGATTGCCGCGAAGGAAAATGAAATCCGCGCGCTGCTTGGCTCCTATCCCGGCAGTGTCGCCCGTGGTGGCAGCCTCGACCGGCTCGATTCCGCGCTCACCATCAAGGGCGGGCTTCCCTCCACCCTGATGGAGCGCCGCTCGGATGTTGCCGCCGCGGACCAGGCCTATCGGGCAGCCGTCGCACAAATCGGCGTGGCCGAGGCGCTCCGCCTGCCGTCGCTCACCCTAACCGGCGGCGGTGGCGTGATCAGCGGCGAACTGAACAATCTTCTCGAAGGCAAGTCCGGTGCCTATTCCATCGGCCCGCGCCTCGCCGGACCCATCTTCGACGCCGGCCGTGGAAAAGCGCGCGTCGATGCCGCAAAAGCCCGTGCAGGCGAGGCTCTCGCCAACCATGACAGCGCCGCGAAACAGGCCTTTCGTGAAGCCGCCGATGCGATCAATGCCCATCTGAAAACCGGCCAGATCGTCAACGAACAAAACCGCCTCGTAGAGTCTAACCGCCGGGTAGCCACCGTGGCCAATGACCGCTTCACCGGCGGCGCCTCCAGCTATCTGGAAGTGCTCGACGCCGAGCGCAGCCTGTTCAATTCCGAACTGGAACTGGCCGATGCCCGCCGCGACCG
>JANODE010000220.1:0-16442 GCA_031412525.1 Akkermansiaceae bacterium
GAACGTCTTTTTGAACTGCTCGAAGAAGCCAAGGAAATCAGCAACCTCCTGCGCGGCATCGGCCAGCGCTCCGAGTTCGCAGACGAGCTGCCGGCCTCCACCTTCAAGCCAAAAGCCCCACCCTGGAAGAAGTGGGATGGCGCTGGAAAGAAGGGTTGATACTCATGTTCTTTAGATAACAATTCAGTCGCGAAAGTCAGTTCGCATCCAGAATTCGGACTGCGTTCCCCTCCTACGCCATCACAACGAGGCGGTGACCTCGGTGGTGCAGTAGCAGCACGCGAGAAACCCGGTTTCACACCGGGTAATTCCATATCAAGTAGAACAGGGGGATCCCGATTAAGACGATCCACGCGGTTTTTCTTAATGAGGTGAAATCCATATTCACGGTTGCCGACTCCCGAAGAAAACCAATGTTCGGCTGCCAAATGAAAATGGTGGGAATTAACAGAAACAATGAGATTCGCCGTGCCTGGCTGTTGCTCAAAAAATGGAAGAGTAAGAAGACCATAAGAAGACCCACCGCCAACGAGCCCCAGCGATGAACCCGGCGGTTTTTGTCATCATCTTCGTATACGGGCTTTCGCATTTTTGGTGGGATACTCAATTCACCGCGAGGCGATGACTTCCACGGTGAACCCCTTCAAATAGCCCGTCTCCGGAATCGAGATCAAAATCGGATGATCTGCCCGTTGCGAGTGGTTCATCACAAATCTAGCGGACTTTTTCGCATCCACCGAGGCGTCCACGAGGTTTTCCATGAACAGCTCGCGGGAGGCATGATACGAACAGCAGAAAGTCGATAGAAGGCCGCCTTTGTCGAGCAGCTTGAGCGAGCGCAGATGGATTTCCTTATAGCCGCGCATGGCGTCCATCAGTGTGGCCTTGTTGCGGGTGAAACTCGGAGGATCGAGGATGATCATGTCGTAGTCTGGCTTCGCGTGCTTGAGGAAATCGAAAACGTTGTGTTCGATTACTTCGATTTCGACGTTGTTGAGCACCGCGTTTTTCCTAGCAGCTTCACAGGCGCTGGCCGAAACATCGACGGCGGTGACGCGAGCTGCCCCGGCTTTGGCACAGGCCAGGGCGAACCCGCCCTGGTTGGTGAAGCAGTCGAGCACGCGCTTGCCCTTGGAGAGCGCAGCGACCTCGGCATGAGCTTGGAGCTGATCGAGGTAGAGCCCGGTTTTCTGGCCGTCGAAGAGGTCGACCTCGAAAATCAGGCCGTTCGCATTGACCTGGAAGGCTCCGGGATTCTCTCCGTGGAGCATCTCAATGCCGGGCTCCATGCCTTCCGCCTTGCGATAGGGCGAATCGTTGCGCAGGACGATGGAGGCGGGATTGAGCAGGGAAATCAAAGCGTCGCGAATGATTTCCTTCCGCAGGTCCATCGCGAGCGTGAGGGTCTGGACGGACAGGTGGTCGCCATAACGGTCAACGATCAGGCCGGGGAGGCCATCGGATTCGGACCAGACGAGGCGGGCCAGCGTGTCATCGATGCCAGAGTTTTTTCGATGGTCGATGGATTGGCCGATGCGGCGGGTAAAAAAGTCGAGGTCGAGGTCCTGCTTGCGGCGCGAAAACCGACGGGCGACGATCTGCGAAAGCGGATTGTAAATCGCGGTGCCAAGCGGCCGATCCCGGAAATCCTTGAGGGTGATCACGTCGCCCGGCTGCGGATTGCCGAAGGTCTTTTTGATTTCCGTGGCATAGATCCACTCGTGACCGTGAAAAATGCGTGCTCGGGGTGCGATGATGATACCTGCCATGGGGCGCGAATCTGGCGTGGAGGAAGGGGACTTGTCGAATGCCAATTCGTCCGCGGCACCCTTCGCCCGCGAATCCTTGCTGCGGTTTGCCGACCCCGCTCTATCCATCGGTGAAGGCAATCATCATCAGCGTGGAAAAGAACAGATTCAAGAGGTCCTTGATCTCAGGCTGGTTTTCACGGACTGCTCACTTTCTTCATTTTCTCTTCGGCTTCCTTCTTTGTCGGAGCTCGGAATTGCGGACTGTAATTCTTGAGTAGTTTCTTGAAATCCGGATTGTCAGGGCTCTCCTCGCGAGAGAGGCGATCCAACTCGCCCGGTGGGAAAATTGTCAGTTTTTCGCCAAGGTTCCAAACCCTTACCAGCTTGCCGTTCTTGGTGAGACTGAACTTTGAAAGGGTCTTCTTGAATTCCATGCCTGCGGGAACTTTCACATAATCCATCGAAAAGGCTCCTGAGTCCACCGTAGCCACCAATTCCCCGCCAAAGTAAAGATCCCAGTGAGTTTTCGGGCGGATCACATGCGTCCGGCTGTTCCAGTATTGTCGACGCGCTCCGTAGCAGTCATCGCCATCAAAAAAGAAACATGTTAGGGCAACATGCTGTCCGCCTTCACCCGAGATTTCTTTGTTCACATATTCCTCTGCGATTGCATGCTGCAAGAACAGAGTGAGCACTGCGAAGGTTGCTGAATTCTTCATGCGACCAATCAGGTGTGACGACCCGCGGAGATCAAGAGGAAATGGATAAAATGAATAAGGTGTTAGATCTGTGACGCTCCTACGCCCATTTTTGGGGTCGCGTTAGGTCTCGGGAATGCAGGTGTAGGCCGTCAATTTGACAAAACTACTGCTTTAGACCGATGCGGTAATACATCCTCGGCTGAGGTTGTCCGGGGAAACTGGTGTTGAGGGAGTCTAGAAACTCTAGCGGACCGGACTGGCTGAGCTGGGCTTGCTTGATGGCTTCCCAGATCGAAAGATCATTGGACCGCTCAAGGACGTAGAATCCGGGGGCCGCGGTAGAAATGCCAATGGTAAATTCTCCGGGAGCAGTAATGGCAAACGTGGCGACTGATCCCAGGCCATCCGTCGATGCAGATGGAGTGACGGAAATTGTTACTGTTACCAAGTTCGAGTCCAAAAAGCCGTCGTTGGCGCGGTAGGTGAACGAATCAGGGCCGGAGAAGCCGCTATTAGGTGTATAGGTGAAGCCGCCGTTGGCACCGAGTGAAAGTGTGCCACTGACAGGGCCCGTGCCGAGGACGGCGGTGAGTGCGTTAAGGTCCGCGTCACTGTCGTTGGAGAGCACACCCGTTGCGGGAACTGTTAGTGCGCTTCCCTGGACGGTCGAGTAAGAATCGGCGACTGCGATAGGAGCGGCGTTCAGAACACCTTCAGGTCCGCTAACCCTTACATTGTCGAGTGTGAGGTCGAGACCGTTGGTTGAACCGGACAGATCGCGGAAGGTCAACGTGGTCGATCCGCTGTCAGCCACGAAACCGAATGTCTGGGGCGCCAAACGGTTAGTGCCGCCGCTGAGACCGTTGATGGTAATCAAGCGTGTGAGCAAGCTTGAGCTGCCGGCGACGGCTACCTGCATGCTTTGAGAACTGGTGTTATAAGACAGCACACCTGCATCAAAAGTCAGGGTGTAGGGTTGACCCGCGACCGTAGCAAAGGTCTGGGAGAGGACGCCATTGGGTGTTTGATTGGCTCCATTGAAAGCGACGAGTTTGGAGCCATCAGTTGCAGCGTATGGTGCTATGGATTGGATATTTACGTTTCCGGAGGTCGTCCAGCCGGAGAAATTCGATTCAAAGCTTCCGTTGACGAGAACGTTGGGTCCGCTGGAGACGGCGGTCACGGAAATGGAAACCGTGACGATGCCGGAGTCCGACAAGCCATCGTTTGCATAATAGGTGAATGAATCAGGCCCGGTGTAGCCGATGGTAGGGGTGTAGGAGAAGCCGCCGTTAGGATTCAGGTTCAATGTGCCGTGCGTCGGACCAGCGCTCACCACTGCACTGAGGGGATTGGATTGGGCGTCGGTGTCATTGCTGAGAATTCCTGCTACGGCGACCACAAGTTCGGTATTTTTCGGGGTCGAATAGCTGTCGGGCACGGCGATGGGAGGAGTGTTCGCAGCTCCGGTGGTTCTGATGACGCGGACTTTGTCCACAAAACCGTCGAGGGCGTTGCCGGTGGCCGATGCGTCGGCGAGTGTCAGCGTGGTCACCCCACTGTTGGCGACAAAACTGTAACTGACAGATGCCCAGACGATGACAAAATCAGCGCGGCAGTTGACGGAAAATGTTTGGTTGAGAAGGGTGCCGTTCCCTGTGACGAGCGTGCGCACGGTTTGCAGTGCTTCCACATAACCGAGGGTGCCGAAGTCAAACTGGACGCTGTAGGTTGCTCCGGGAGTGGTTCCGAAACTCTGGGTTACCTTTCCGTCCGTTGGTGCTTCGCCGACGCTGAAGGACAGCATTTTGAGGCCCTCGGTGGTGAATGGAGGACCCGGAGCCTCGATACGGGTCGCACCTTCCTGAATCCACCCGTCATACTCCGACTCAAAGCTGCCGTTAAAAAGTAAGTTGGTGCCGACCGCAGGAGTGCCCGCGATGTTGACGGCCACGTTGTCGAGGAGGAGATCGATGCCATTGGTCGTCCCCGATTGATCGCGGAATGTTAGGGTGGTCGTCGCGCTGTTGGCCGTGAAAGTCAGTGAACGGGAGGCGTAGTTGACATTGCCTCCACCGATCCCGTTCAGGCTGAAACTCTGCGTCAGCAGGGGACTTGAGCCGGTGATCCCAACCTGGAGTGTCTGCTGCGAGTTGTTGAATGACAGCACGCCTTGGTCGAAGGTAACGCTGTAGGTATTCCCGGGAGTGGTGGTGAAGGTCTGGGTGAGCGCCCCGCCGTTTGGGGAATTGTTGCTGTTGAATTCGATGACGGTCGTGCCGTTGGTGGCCGGGAGACCGGTTTTCACTTTCACAGTCTGAGCGCTGCCGGACCAAGTCCAACCCGCGAATTCACTCTCAAAACTGCCGTTAGTGAACGGGCCGACCACGGGAACGGCCGTGTAAACCGCGGTCATCGTGTGGTCCGCATCCATGTTGACCGTCGTGGTTGGATTGGTGGAAACCTGAACGCCGTTTTTCTGCCATTTCACGAAATTGGCGAAGGGTGCTACGAGGGTGACCCCAACGCCGTTGTTATAAGTGCGGGTGAAATTGGTCGAACCGTTCGCCCTGTTAGCGGTATCGGACGGACTAACCGTGACCGCCGCACCCGCTGCTGGCGTGGAATTCACCGCAAGTGTCCGGATTTGACCGTTGGCAGCGGTCACACCGGCACCAACAAGTAATGGAAGATAAGAATAACGTGCGAAGCGAATCAGCATTTTCATAGGGGGAGGGTAGGGGAACAAAAAATCAATGTGGACGTTCTGACGGGTCATTTTTCTCAGGCAGCAGACACCTGGCTTGAGCAACCGCATCGGGAAGCGAAGACAAAATTGAGGCCCGGGTGAACCCACAATGGGTCTGGCAGAATGAATTCATTTTACGTGGGGGGAGAGTGCCCGGAGATGGTCACGCACTTTTTCCGGGATCGCCAAATTACGACTGCGGCCTCAATGGTCAAGGAGTTTTTGCGACACACCCGTTGGTTGGGCTCCATCTGGCGGTCTCGAATTCAGCCTGCGCGGGTGTGGCCCAAGCTTTAACCGCGGACATCGGCAACCATCTGAATGGGCAGGCTGGGTTACCTGGTTTGTTTGGGCAAGCCCGCCAGTTTTGTGTAGCCGGTTGATCCAAAACAGCGATTTGCCCGCTTGGTCAGAAATCCGCAATTTCATCATGATGGAGGTTTGCCGTGTCATTCCGCCACAAGCCGCAAGACGGGCCATCATTGGGGGCTGGCCACGCGAAAGGCGGCATGAAGAGTGCCGATAATCACAGCCGGGCATTTTTGGATGGCAAAGCTTGCAGTGAGCGGTGGTCTCCCGTCAGGCTGAGGACGTGTCAGAGACGATGGAAAGTGCCCGCCGCTGGAGCGGCTTTGTTTGCCCGGATTGCCGGTTTGTGTTCCGTGTGCCGCGGGATCATGACGGCAAGGGTATCGTTTGCCCAAGCTGCCGGCGCATCCTTCGAATCCCCACGGCGGGCGATGTGCCGACCCCATTGGTCACGCCGCTGCGACGTGTCGAGGGAGGTGAGGAAGCGCCGCAAGTGATGAAAAAGAAACGCCGGGGGAAAAAAGCGAGTGGTGCGGAAAATCTCGAATGGGAGCGCCAGACCCGAGGCGCGAGGCGTGGGGAAAACACGCAAATGCGGATGATGCTCATCGGCGGTGGCGTGCTGTTCGCGTTGATCGTTCTGGGAGTGATCGTGGCGCTCCAGGATGGCAAACCGCCAGCCGACACGGCGGCCACCGTGACTGTGCCAAAGGAAAAACCTGTGGCTGCGAAGGTGGTGCATCCGGCAGCCCAGCGCAGCGAATCCGCGATTGCCGGGGAGGCGGAGGCCATTGCTGGAAAATTCCTCGAAGCCACCCGCGTGGAGGAGATCCTGCCGTTGGTCCGCAATCCGGAACTGGCGGAGGCCCGGATTAGAAATTACTATGCGGATGGAAAAATCGCCGCGCCCGGACTCTCGCAGTTCAACACCGGAGGCAGCGCCTTCTATCGGGGAGCGGTCGTCTCGTATTCCGTCAGGACACGCAGCCAGGAACAGAAGTCTCTCGCTTTCATGGATGGACCCGCCGGCATGAAAATCGATTGGGAAAGCTGGGTTGGTTGGTCAGAGGTTTCATGGAAATCATTCACCGCAGCGAGATCCACCACAACAGGGGTTTTCAGGCTGAATCTATCTGCAGTCGAATACTATAACTTTCAATTCAAGGATGATTTGAAATGGCAGTCCTATCGGTTGGAGTCGCCGGATCAGGAAACTTCCCTTTATGGCTATGTGGAAAAAGGTTCGCTGCTCGACAAACAGCTTCGTCCGGGGGGCGACGTGAAGTCACAGCCCTTGATGCTGTCATTGAGATATCCGGATGGTGCCTCGTCGCCTAACCAAGTCCTGATCGAGCGCCTCGTCACCGAAGGCTGGGTGGAGGAAAGCGAAAAGCCATGATCCCCACCACCTACGAAAAAGCGCTGCAGCTTAACCTAGACCCGCAGGTTTACGGCACCTTCGCCGAAATCGGAGCCGGTCAGGAAACCGGCAACTGCTTCTTCCGCGCCTCGGGTGCCGCAGGTCTCGTGGCGAAGACGATTTCCGCCTACGACATGACCATGAGTGATGCCATCTACGGCCACGCGGACCGCTATGTCTCCGCTGGCCGCCTGGAGTCGATGCTCGATCACGAATATGCGATCCTGTTGGAACGCCTTGGTCCAAAGCGCGGTGAGGACACCACGTTTTTCTCCTTTTGCAATACCGTTCGAGCCCGCGGCTGGAAGGACAGCGGCGAGTGCCACGGCTGGCTCGGCGTGCGGTTCCAGATGAAACCGGGCGATCCTCCTTCCGACATCATTTTGCATGTTAGGCTGCTGGATAATCGCACGATCGATCAGATGGAAGCGCTAGGCACTATCGGCGTAAACCTGATTCACTCCGCCTTCCGCCACCGCGGGCACCTGCAGAAATTCGTAGTCTCGCTATTGGACAATCTCGTCGCCGGGCGGGTGGAGGTGGATCTCCTGAAATTCACCGGCCATGGCTACGGCTTTTTCGACAACCGTCTCTGCGCCCTACAACTGGTGGAAAGTGGCCTGACGGACGCGACCATGTTTTTGCCTAACGGAGAAGTCGTGCAGCCGGCAGAGGCACTCTATCGGTGCCCGGTGCTGCTGCTGCGCGGTAGTTTCGATCCGGTGATGAAAGTACACCTGACGATGCTGGAGGAGGCGCGGGAGGGATTCGTGGAGCTGTTGGAAGAACCGGACCGTAACAAGGCTGTGGAGCTTTGTGAGATTTCCATGCACAACCTCTTGCGAGAGCGAGGGATCGATCCCGTCGATTTCCTCGATCGTGCCGATGCCTTGCAGTCACTCGGAAAAACCGTGCTCGTTTCGCGCTGTGCCGAATTCCACCGCATCGCCGCGTTTCTCAACCGCTGCACTAACAAACCGGTGGGCATCATCCTGAGCATTGGATTGCTCAACGAACTGTTTAAGCCCAAGTGGTCGGAAAATCTAGCGGGTGGATTGTTGGAGTCGTTCGGCCGTCTTTTCAAAGAAGGCGTCACCCTGCATGTCTTTCCGTGGAAAAACCGCAGGAGTGGCGAGCTCGTGACGGCCGAAACGTTCCGCGCTCCGGAAGACAGCGTGCATCTTTACCGTCACTTTCTGGCGAATGGCCGCATCCAGCCGATCGTCTGTGAGGATGAGGAATTGCTAGGTCATACAGGCCGTGATGTCTGCCGCATGATCGCCGCGGGCGATGAGAAATGGCATCATCTCGTGCCGGAAGTGGCATGGACGATGGCGAAACGCCACGCGGAGCTACGGATCGGTTAGTTTCGGGTTTTGAAACATCGCTTGCAACTTCTACGAAGCACGCCGTAGTTCAGGGTCTATAAAAACCCTGTTTCTACTCATGATTCGACTTATGCCAACCCTCCCGGCCCTGTGCCGGAAATTCCTAATCTGCTTTCTCGCACCGCTGGCCGCCGGTTCGGCAGCAACGCTCAACAGCCCGTCCCAAGCTGCCATCAATGCGGCAATTGCCTGTAATTTAATCAGCTATGGATCCTGGTATGCAGGCGGGGCCTACACCAATGGTTCGTTTTTTGGAGGTGCTTCCGTCGTTCTTGCTGCCGCCAGTCACGCGGGCAACACGTCGGCAGATGCCCGGCTTTTTGTCCAAATCCGGCACACACTCACGCCTGGCAACGAAATCTGCGCAAACGGCGGCTACCCGGCCCAGCACGAACGCCACGTCACCGGGATGTTTGCAATCGTGAAAAATACGCCCCGCATCTGGGACCAGTTGACGGCTGCGGAAAAGGCCAAAATCGACCTGATGATGAAGGCGGCGTTTGTCGCCAGCGCCTTCACTACCAGCAACAATAATCCGTATCTGGGTTCCCAGCGCACGCTGGATGCGGACTTTAATCTGGGGCGGGATTGGAATCCGAACTACCGGGAAGGCATGCTCGGCGGAGTGCTGGTCGGCATGGTGTATTTCGGCGGTCCAGCAGCGGCCGATGCGATCCTCAACAATTACAACCACGCGCAGTTTGTATCCCAACTCAATGCCGCCGGACTCCCTAACACGTATCAGATCTTCAACTGGAAGGCGGCGAATCCAGGCTCCGCCGCACCGAGCGGAACGGACATCCAAAACGCAGTGAGAAACTACAAATACTACAATTCCGGATTGTCCGACTACCTGGGTTTGTATGTTTCCCTCGTCAACGACACCTACGGCGCAACGGTGAATGCTGGACTTAACAACGGCGCTGGGATCAACGGTGCCGGCAAAATCTACAGCGGTGCCGCCACCTTGCCGAATCCTGGTGCGCTGGGCATGCTCAAGGAGTTCGACAGCGGCGACGGCGGTGGCCCCCGCAGTTCGGCGTTTTATGCCTACGATGGATTTCGTCCCCATCAGACCAATCAACTCGTTCTCGTAGTCGGCGGATATTGGCCGAAAGGAACTGCGACTGCCAACGCCGCCGTCGCCCGCCAGAAAATCGGCAACACCGATCTCTGGTATAAGTTGGACAAGGGCTACATCAACTATTCCAGCGGCCAGAACCGCGGTCTTGTCGGCGCGGCTTTCAAGGAGGAGCACGGCTTCTACTACGTCAGCTCGCTCTGGACCGACGTCCTGCTGCCGTATCACGACGGTGCTCCTGGTCCCGTCAACACAGCGCCAGTGGCGGCCGCCGATTCCTACGTGGCGGGCAAAGATACCGCACTCGTTCTTGCGGACCCCGGCGTGCTCGGTAATGACACGGACGCCCAATCAAATCCCCTGACCGCGGTGCTCGACGCCGGCCCCAGCCACGGCAGCGTCACCTTGAACGCTGGCGGCGGATTCACCTACACGCCCGCCACCGGATACGCCGGGACGGATTCATTCACCTATCACGCCAGGGATGGCAGCCTGGACTCGAACGTTGTGACGGTGTCGCTCAACGTCCAGTCGTTGAGTGTGTTGAATGGCAGTTTCGAATCGGACCTCAGCGGCTGGACGAACACCGGCAATCTATCAGTTCAAACGGCGGCACCCTACGCCGCGACCGACGGTCTCAAGCTGGTCGCGCTCAATCAGGGCAACACCGCGCCCAACGGTTACCTCTCCCAAACCTTCCCGACCATCGTGGGGCGCGGCTACACTCTTTCGTTCGACGCGGGAGTCCTAGCTTATAATACCAGCCCCCAGTCCCTGCAGGTGACGGTCACCGGAGTAGGCTCCCTGCTGTCCCAAACCATCACCATTTACGGACTCGGCGGGGGTTCCAACCGCTGGCTGTCCCAGAGTTTCACCTTCGTGGCGGACGGCAGCACGGCCACGCTCGGTTTTCGCGATGTTTCCGCCTCAACCGGCAATCTGGATCTCCTGCTTGACAATGTGCGGGTCGTTGCCGATCCCGCCGCCCCTAGTGCGGACAGCGATAGCGATGGCACTGACGACGCCACCGAGATGCGCCTCGGCCTCAATCCAGCCGACGGTTCCTCGCAATTTGCAGCCACCCTCGCCAGCGGAGTTCTGCAATGGCCGAGTGCCGCCGGCCTGACCTTCGTTGTCCAACGAAGCAGCACCACCAACAGAATGGTTTGGGAAACCATCGCCACCCTTCCTGGGACCGCAGGCATCCGGACCTACACTGATCCCTCACCCCCGCCGGGCACCGCGCTGTATCGTGTGGGCCTCAATCCCTAGCAGCCGCTTCCTAGGCCGCTTTTCCTCCGGTGAGCAGGTGGGATGGCGGTTTGAGCAGATCGTAATCCGAGCCACAATACATGCAGCGGAACTTCTGTGTGGTAATGATGGAAATCATGGCGCTAGTGCCGTGATTGAGAGGGAAAAAGCGTATCGCCTTGGCGTGCGTGTGCGCGCCGGAATTCACGAGCGGCGTGCCTTTGCAAAGCGGACAGAAAGTCGCGCGGCGTTTGAAGAATGCCACCATCCAGGTGCACGCGCTGAACACCAAGCCTCCAGCCACTAACAGGGAAGCCAGTTGGCTCGGCTGCCTCACATAACAGGTGAGCGCGGTGACCGTTCCCACGATTCCAAGATAATGGATCATTGCAAACGTGACCGCTCTATCAAATGGCATTCGCGATGGAAGCGAGCGCGCGCGCAGAACTCTCGCCTTTTCCGGCGGAATCAATTTCGCGGCACTGGTGGTACCATCGGGCATACGTATTCGGAAAACTCCCAAAACCGAACATTGTTAGCAAGGACTGAATTTCCGCGTCCCGGAAGCAATGGTGTTTTAGCTGGAGGGAGGAAATGATTTCGTGCCGCTGTTTCAGCGCTCTTGACCGCGGCGGGGCGGGCTTTTACCACTTCCATATGACACCGCTTTATGAAGGGAAGGCCAAGCGTCTTTGGGCCACCGAGGATCCGAACACGCTGCGCATGGAATTCAAAAACGACGCGACCGCTTTCAACGGCGAAAAAAAGGCGAGTTTTGAAAACAAGGGCCGCCTGAACAACGCGATCAGCACGCTCATCTACGGGTTTCTCGAAAAAGAAGGCGTGCCAACGCATTTCGTCCGCCAGATCGACGAAACCAACGTCGAGGTGAAAAAGGTCACCATCCTGATGGTCGAGGTGATTGTTAGAAACCTCTCCGCCGGCAGCTACTGCAAGCGCACGGGGATCGAAGAAGGCCGTGTGTTTTCTCAGCCAGTCATCGAGTTTTCCTACAAGTCCGACGAGCTGGGAGATCCGCTCATCAACGATGACTACATCCGTGAAATGGGCCTCGCCACTCCGGAAGACCTCGCCCACCTCCGCACCGCAGCGCTCAGGGTGAACGCGATCCTTACCGACTTTTTCGCCAAGTGTGGCCTCAAGCTTGTCGACTTCAAACTCGAGTTCGGCCGTCTCGTTTCCGATCCAGCCATCATCGTTCTCGCCGACGAAATCAGTCCGGACGGCTGCCGCCTGTGGGATCTCAAGACCGGTGAAAAAATGGACAAGGATCGATTCCGCCGCGACCTCGGGAATGTGATGGAAGCCTATGAGGAAGTGCTTGGCCGTCTCAAGGGCTCGCTTTCTTGATTCAAGACGATCGTTGATATTTTGTCCATTAAGGTCTAAATCAGCCTTTGTGGACAAAATAAGAGCTCTTAATCAGCGGAATCCGGTCGTCCTTGCCCGCGAGGTTGGGCAGCGGCTCAAGCGGTTGCGTCTCGCAAAGGGATGGAGCCAGGAAGAGCTCGCCGTAAAATCCGGGGTGGCAGTTTCCACGTTGAAACTTCTGGAATCCAAGGGCCACGGTTCGTTCCAGCGGCTGATCCATGTCGCCATCGCGCTGGGCGTTGATGGCGAGCTTCGAGGTTTGTTCGCTCAAACAGACTCGATGGAATCGATTGCGGCGGTGAAACGCTCGGAGCGTCAGCGGGCTCCGCGACGAAGGAAAGGAGACCCGGTTGATGGAACTTGAGGTGCACTGGTGCGGAGGGCGGGAACAATTGATAGGCCGACTCTATCAGGATTTGCGCGGCAAGGTGTTTTTTGAGTACGACCCACTATGGAAAGCCGGTGGACGTGAGCTGTCGCCACTCTATCTGCCTAACGAAACCATCGGTGCGGTATCCACTTCCACGCCGGGTTTCGGTGAATTGCACGGGTTGTTCCAGGATGCGTTACCCGATTGGTGGGGCGAGCGGCTGATGCAGCGCCACTTCGAGGAGCGGGGCATACCATGGAAACGAGTGACGGCATTGCGGAAACTCGCCTGCCAGGGCGACCGGAAGATGGGGGCGCTCGCATTCCGTCCAGATCCGGACAACGGCGATTTTAACGATGGTTTGGTCGTGGAATTGGGCAAACTCGTGAATGCCGCGCGGGAAGTGATGACTGGCGAGAGCGGACATGTTCTGGCTGAATTGTTGCAGTCCGGCATGTCGCCCGGTGGTGCGCAACCCAAGGCGCTGCTGGCGATATCCAACGATTTTTCAGAGATTCGGCTGGATGATCCCGCGCCCGAGGGTTTCGGGAGCTGGCTTGTAAAATTCGATACCGAACCGGTTCTTCATGAGGGACGGATCGAAGCTGCCTACGCCTCAATGGCTCGCGCCGCAGGAATTGATATGCCGGAAACACGGTTGCTGGATGCGGCGGGCGGTTGTCATTTCCTCACCCGGCGGTTTGATCGCACCGCTCATGGGACGCGGCTGCATCTGCATTCTTATTCCGGTCTCACCCATACGGTCCTGCGCGAGGGACTCGAGTATGGCGATCTCATGAATCTCTGCCGCGCGCTAACAGAAAACGAGCAGGCCGTGGACGAGATATTCCGTCGTGCGGTGTTTAATGTGGTGGCGGGTAACGACGATGATCATGGCAGGAATCACGCATTCCTGATGGACGAATCCGGAAAATGGACGCTGGCTCCCGCTTTCGACGTGACGCTCGCGACCTATCCGTTAGCATCGGGTTTTCGCGCGGCCCGGGTGTTAGGCAAAGCCGGGAACATCAATCGCGCGGACCTCCGTCGGCTGGGGGAGGAGCAGGGAATCCGGCGCGTGACTGAGGTGATTGAGCAGACCCTGAATGCGGTGGCTGGTTGGGAGGCCCATGCCAAGGACCATGGTTTGCCAAAATCCATCATCGGAATGGTCGCGGCGCAGCACGGTCTGGCCTGATGAGCTTTTGGGGGGGCAGGTCTGCAGTTTTTCGCGCCAAAGACGACTCTCTAACTGTTTACTGGAATTCCGGGGCAGGCCGAAGTCCCGTGACTACTTGTCCGTGGGCTTCGACGGCTTGACGGCCGTGCGTTCGATGAACTCGATGATCATGCCGGCAACGTCTTTTTTGGATGATTGCTCGATGCCTTCGAGACCGGGCGAAGAATTCACTTCCATCACCACCGGACCATGGTTCGAGCGCAACAAATCAACGCCTGCGACATTGAGGCCCATGGCTTTCGCGGCGCTGATGGCGACGGCACGCTCGTCTGATGAAATCTTGACGCTGGCCGAGGTGCCACCGCGGTGGAGGTTCGAGCGAAACTCGCCGGGGGCCCCCTGACGTTTCATCGAGGCGACGACTTTCCCGCCGACAACGATGCATCGGATGTCCGCGCCTTCGGCCTCCTTGATGAATTCCTGGACGAGGATGTTAGCGTTGAGTCCCTTGAATGCTTCGATGACGGATTCCGCCGCGTTGGCGGTTTCTGCGAGGACGACGCCGACGCCCTGGGTGCCTTCTAGCAGCTTGATCACGAGCGGAGCGCCACCGCACATCTTGATGAGCTCACCCGTGGCTTCCGTGTGGTGGGCGAAACCGGTGACCGGCAGCCCGACGCCGCGCTTGGCGAGGATCTGGAGCGAACGCAGTTTGTCGCGGGAACGGGCGATGGCGACCGATTCATTGAGCGTGAAAACATTCATCATCTCGAACTGACGGACGACGGCGTTTCCATAAAAAGTGTGCCGCGCAGCGATGCGCGGGATGATGGCGTCCGCAACGAGTTCCTCGCCATCCACATAGATCCGTGGCTTGCGCGAGGTGATGTTCATGTAACAGCGGAGGTAATCGACAACCCGGACTTCATGGCCACGTGTTTCGGCGGCGGTGACAAGCGCGTGGGTGCTGTAAAGACTCGGATTCCGGGAGAGGATGATGATTTTCATGCGAGGCGGGTTCGGGGAACCAGTCGTGCGGGTGTGCGCATGCGTCCAATAGTTACGCTGCCCTGTGGTCAATCAGAAAAACGTTTGTGACGTTTTGTTTCCAATGGTTACAGCGCTCGTTACAGTCGGCGGCATGCGGATTGATATCGTGACGTTGTTTCCCGAAGTGGCGCTCGCACCACTGAGCGACTCGATCATCCAGCGTGCGCGTGCGGCGGGAATCGTGGAAGTGAGAGGACATCAGTTGCGAGATTGGTCGTTGGACAAGCATCGACGAGTGGATGATTCGCTGTGCGGCGGGGGGCAGGGGATGTTGTTGAAACCGGAACCGCTGTTTGCTGCAGTGGAAGCACTACGCGGACCAACTACGCGGGTGATCCTCATGACTCCGCAAGGTCGCCCGTTTCGTCAGGCCATCGCGAGGGAGCTGTCCGCAGCAGAGCACTTGTTGATCCTTTGCGGGCACTATGAGGGCGTGGACCAGCGGGTGATCGACGCCTTGGTGGATGAGGAAATCTCGATTGGCGACTACGTCCTAACGAACGGCGCGCTCGCGGCCGCAGTCCTTTGTGATGCGGTGATCCGGTTGCTCCCTGGTGCGCTTGGCGACGAGCGCTCACCCGTGGACGAGTCGTTTTCCAACCCGAATCGACTGGAAGCCCCAGCTTACACCCGGCCGATCGAGTTCCGTGGAATGACCGTGCCGGAAGTGTTGATTTCCGGAAACCATCGGAAAATCGAGGCTTGGAAAGAGGAACAAGCGCTCGCCCGGACCCACCGGAACCGCCCCGATTTGTTGGAATAGCAAGGCTGGACGGGTTTTTTCCGAGCCGGGTAAAATTTTGTGTCCGCAATCCGGAAAATGATGTCAAAATCCAACCCGTGAAGAGTGCAATGGAACCCGCGAAAAGTGTGCATGAGCATGACCGCCCGGTCGTCGAGCCCGCCACCATCGAGGACCTTCCCGCGCTGACCGAGCTGGTCATGAACCTGTTCGCTCTATCAGGTGACTTTTCACCGGACCGTGCGGTGCAGGAGCGCGGCTTGCAGCTCATTCTCGAACAACCGAACCGCGGCCGGATCTTCGTGGTTAGAAACAAGGACCGGATCTTCGGCATGGTGAACCTGTTGTTCACGATCTCCACGGCCTGCGGTGGATTTGTGATCCTGATGGAAGACGTGGTGATCCACCCTGACCACCGTGGCCAGGGCTACGGTGCGATGCTTTTGGACTACGTCGCGGACTTCGCGCACAAAAAGCAGTTCAAACGCATCACGCTCCTAACCGACAAGATTAGCGCCGAATCCCAGGAGTTTTTCAAGAAGCAGGGATTTGAGTATTCAAACATGATTCCGATGCGGCGAATCATCGATTGAGGCTCGCTATCGGAGTGGCGCAGGTCATGGATTCACAGCGCGCAACTCCAGCGGGGTCCACGGAACGAACTTCCGTTTTTCCACGTCGGGCCTGAGCGTTTGGATTTCCTGCTCCGTGACCGGTTGTTCCTTCAGTCCGCCAAACGCGAACCGGACGAAACTCGCGATCCGCGCAATTTCTCCGTCGCTCATTTGGCTGTGGCCCGGCATGACGCCGTTGAATTTCTGCCCATTGACTTCGATCGGGCCGGAGAGTCCGCCAAGGATGATGTTGAGCAAGGTCTTCCGGTCGCCTTTCACCCACTCGGACTCAGCGAGGGGCGGAAACGTGTTAGGCACACCATTTCCATCCGCCTGATGGCACTCGACGCACGATTTCATGTAGGCGTCGCGGCCGGCGATGAAGCGCTCTGGCACTTCGACAGGAGTGCGGTCGATCACTGGAGGAGCGGCGAGGATTTTTTC
>JANODE010000221.1:0-2666 GCA_031412525.1 Akkermansiaceae bacterium
CCGCAGGACAAAAGCGCGGCAAGCCATGAGTGAATTACACAGCGAGGTAGAATCGATGGGGAGTGGGTTTTCATTTTCTTTGATCGATAGATTTATGAGTGGCCGCGTTCAGTGTGTGATATTTCCCAGCATCTCCTGAAATGTAGGCCAGCCGGGCAAATGGTCGACCGGATCGGAGCTGCTGACCAAGACCAGGTGCTGATGAGGTTCCAGTGTGGCAGTTGCCGGGATGGGTTTGACCGACGAGCTTGGGGGCGTGCCGGAAAGAAACAGGCTTGTCTCGGCCGACGATTTGAGATTGATCGGTATGGGCTGATCCCTGGGATTCATCCATAACGTGTAGGTCTTTGGTCCCACCGCGACGGCGAAACCTACCAGCTCGGGATGCGGCAGATGCTTCACCCGCGCCTCTTCTGACGAGGTCCGGAGTTTGACCTCGACGATGTTGAAAAACGGTCGGTCCTTTGGGTAGGTTTTCCACTCACCGACGGGCATGCCCCGCATGGGATGGCGGCCATCCGAATGAAAGTATGGTTTGTCTCCCGGTGCCGGCTTGGCGGAGCGCCAGACCATTTCACTGGCGAAGGACTTGTCATTCCTCATCGTCTGCGGTTGGAATACGATGTCGGTGTAATTGTTCGCGTGGGAGATCACCTCGAAGGCGCCGAACTCATAGTGCCCGGGTTTGGACGACGGAATCTGGACTTTAGGTCCTCCGACTCCCAGTTGGAGCTGGCTTGCGACATTGAAGGCCCCTGCCCTATCCAATGAAGGAGCAATCCGCATCAAGCCGATGACGCGGTCCGGCAGTCCGAGCCAAAGCTGATTGGCGGTCCACTCGGTGGCGACAACTCCTTTGCTACTGCTGCCGAAAGACGTCGGCTGATAGGTCGCGCTGGTCACGCTGAAATGACGACCCACCGTCGAGGCGCCCTTGAGCCCGGAAGTAATCCAGGCCCACAGCGGATTTCCGCCCTTGTCTTTGACTTGAACCATCGGTGCCATCCGTGGAATGGAAGACTGATAGGCCAGCATGCAACCCATCACCGTCCCGTGACCGGTCTCGTCCAATGGGATGTCACGGAGTGTTGCCGCGTAGGTAAAGTCTCCATACCATGCGCGCGGCCCTTGGATGTTTCTATCAATGCAGGTGTAGTTCTCCGGAAGTTTTTTGGGAGTGATATCGTCACGATACCACGCGATCGACGCCCGTGCGTCCCTCCATTTTTTGAGGACAGGCTTGTACTCGCCGCGCATGCCAACGAGGTAGGGGTTGCCGGTGACAGCGGTGACGAACTCTCCGCCGTAATCACTTCCAGTGGAGTTCCACATCGCTTTCCAGTTGCTGGCCGTCCACCATTCGCCGGACTTGCCATTGAGCGGGCCATACCACTCCATCGACCTGAGCATTTCCAGAATCCGGGGATCCTTGCTCACCTCATAGAAGCGGGCGAGGTAAACCGCCACCGTGTATTGGTAGCCCTGCTGGGCGTTCTGCTTGTTGATGTAGGCGACTCCCGAATCGGGATAGACATTCTGAGTTTGGATGAAAACGATCTCATTTGCCTTCTTCAATAGGTTCTCGTCATTCAGATAGAGACCGAAATTCAGAAGTTGGTATCCGCGGGCGATGTCGATATTCGGATAGGTTCCCTTGAACCGGCCGAAATCCTGAAGTTGGGCATCGGCCGCCTTGCGGAGCACACGGTCCCAGAGGCGGCGTTGCGTCGGCAGAAGCATTTGTGGAAAGAGTTGGGCTACCTCACGCAGCGGTGCCGAGACCGGGCCAAGCGCGAATTCATCCAGATAGCCTTTCTTCGTCGAGAGCACCTGATCGGCCAGTGGTTCCAAGCCTTCCATGAAAAAAAGAGCCCGGCGAAGGAATCGCGCGAGCACTTCGGGATTGTGCCGGAACGGGCTGGCAGGATTCACGTAAGTCCAGAAAAGGGTATCGATGGTATTGGCCAGGCCCCCGTTGGTTGAAGTGGGGTTGTCGCCCAGACTGTTCTCGGCGTAAGCTCCGGGTTTGAGAAACGGATCGGGTTGTTTCAACTCCTCACCCAGCCCGTCTTCGATCCACTGGATGTTGGGATTCCCCACCTTGGTCCGCACCTCATTGAGGGCGCTGATGTGGCGGATATCGGCAGAAGCCCTGCACATCACATCGGATGGAGTGCCCAAAGCTGAATCGACGTCTGCCGTTAGTGATGCGGCCTCTTCCGTTTTTCCTACTTCCTGGAGCCGTCGAGCTTGTTCCAGGGCGACGGTGAGAACCACTTTCTTCACCTGGTCCTCCGGATTGGTGGAAGGAAGTGCGATCACCTTCGCATCGAGGGCTGATCGCTCTGGAGCCGCTGCTAACAGAGAAAATACAGGAATCAGAAGCGTGCAAAATGACAGTAGAAACTTCATGGGACTTTGATTCAAGGGAGGTAGGGTTTGCCGTTTCGCACGATGCTCAAGCCTGTAGACTGATTCGATGAGGGACTGAACTGAATGAGGTCGGTCACCCCTTTCCAACGAACTTCCGCCTGCGCGCCATCACTGCCGGACACTTGAGGCAGTGGGTCGCCCGAACGGATCGGAACGAGCAGAACCTTGAAGCTGGCACTAACGTCTTTGCGCTGAATCACCAGGCGGTCGTAGAATTGTGGTTTTCCCGCGCG
>JANODE010000222.1:0-20002 GCA_031412525.1 Akkermansiaceae bacterium
TGATTTCCCCCCGGATCTCAATTCGACTCAAATTTGGCTGAGCTTTTGAAGGCTGAATTCCCAGAGGCCGTAGCGCCTGCGAACAAAATCAAATTACCTGAAAATCAGGAGAGCGAAAGCAATTGATGGTCCCGATTCCGGACAACTGGTCCCAAAATCGGCCACAAGCGGCATTTTCGGGGTTGGAAGTCAGGAAATCTCAATTTTCAGCCTTTCATCGGGGCTTCGATGATTCCCTCCGCGGTTTCCTGCTTGAGACGGAGTTGACCACATGCGGCGTCGATGTCGTGGCCCTTTTCCAGGCGAAGATTCGCCGTGACGCCCACGGTTTGAAGCACCTGTTGGAAAGCGCGGCAGTGGTTGTTAGGTGGGCGTCTCCATTCCAGTCCCTCGACGGTGTTGTAAGGAATGAGATTCACTTTAGCGTCTAACCGACGGGCGTGGCGGGCGAGAATGGCGGCTTGTTCGAGGGAATCGTTGACGTCCTGGATGAGGATGTATTCCAGCGTGATCTTTTGGTTCTTTTTGGAATTCCAGTAGTCGAGTGCTTCGAACAACTCGGCGACCGGCCACTTTTTGTTGATTGGCATGATCTGCTGGCGGACGTCATCGGTCGCGCCATGCAATGAGATTGCGAGGCGGATCTGTTGGGGATGCTCGGCAAGTTTTTTGATCTGCGGAACAAGACCGGAGGTGGAAATGGTCAGGTGGCGCGCACCGAGGTGGAGCGTTTTCTCTCCGGTGATGAGCGCGATAGCGGCTAGCAGGTTGTCGAGATTCGCCATCGGTTCTCCCATGCCCATGAAGACGAGGGAATCGACGCGCTCACCTGAGAGCTGCTCGGCAGCGAGGACCTGCCCGGCGATTTCCGCGGCATCGAGATTACGGGTGAATCCCGCGAGGCCGGAGGCGCAGAATTTACATCCGTAGGCACAACCGACTTGCGACGAAACACACAGCGTGCGGCGGTCGGATTTTTCGCCGTAAAGCGCGGGATTTGCGGGGATGAGCACACTTTCCACATAGCGTCCGTCGTGCAGGCGGAAGAGAAACTTGCGCGTGGTGTCGGCGGAGCCTTGGGTGGTCGTGTGCTCGAGCGCGGTTAGGCGAAACGATTCTGATAGTTTTCCCCGGAGGCCTGCGGGAAGATTGGTCATCGCGTCGTAAGACATGACTTTCTTTTTCCAGACCCATTCGAGAATCTGGACTGCCCGGAACGCAGGTTCGCCCGCCTCCTTGAGCCAGGCTGCTAGGGATTCGGGAGACTGACCGGTAAGAGCGGGGAGCATGGGAAGATGATCAAACTAGATAAGCTGGAGATCGAGTCCTTGTGGCTCGAACTGGCGGAAGGCTTTGTCGTTAGTCACAAAGCGAAGCTTCCCGGTAATCGCGAACGCAGCGAGATAAGCGTCCATCCAAAGTTTCGGCGAGGCTGTATCACAGCTCGCGAGTTGGAGCCAAAGATCGCGAGTGCCTGTGGGTTCGTCGATAGAAGCCACGTTCGGTTCGGCCTGCCACTCATTCAGTAATCGCACGGCACCCTCATTGGTAATGACCGGCGAATCATACAGAGCTTGAATTGCCGCTGTGGAAAGCAGCCGGACGATGGATTGCTCGGTGGCTCGACAGAAAAACGCCGGGCTCTCGGCTGAACTTACCTCGATCACCTCCATCGCGGTGGCGTGAAATCCGTGGCGATCGAAAGCGACCGCTAGCCAGACATTTGAATCAATGAGAAATCCCCGCACGCTGCAAATCCTCCTCAAGTTGGGATTCATCGATCAAACGCTGGAGTTCCTCCATGGTCGGGATGGGCTTCTCGGAAGGAGGCTTGCATTTGATATAGGGGAATCCGCTGGGACCTCGAGAAATGACGAGGGGCGGAGATTCGGAACGTATTGAGGCCGTGGAGGCAAGGCTGTCTCGGATGGCGTCCGCGACCACATCCTTGAGTTTCCTTCCCTGAGTAGCCGCGCGGATTTTCATCCCGCGCATAAGTTCATCTGGGAGGTCTAAGGTCGTTTTCATAAAGAAATTTTCCCATAAAACTGGTTTTCTGTCAAACTTGCGCTCACTCTAGTGCCGAACGTAAATCCGCCGCGGCGCTGCGGGCGCTGGCGGGGGGATTCGGGACGAAGGTGAAATCGTCATCGAAGTCCGGGGTAAGAAGTTTTTCCGCAGCGTCTGTGTTCAAGGTGAGGGTCGCCGCTTCCTGGTGCCGTGCGGAAACTTCACTGGCCTTTGCCAGTGCTGCCAACGCGGCGGGTGGTGCACCGCTGGACTGGAGATTGCGCGGGACGCTGTCCACCGGTTCGAGATTGGTAATGGTGGCTGCTTCAGGTGCTGCCTTGAGTTCTTCAAACTTCCGCGCAGTGGTAAGCACGCGTGTCTCGAAAGAGCCGATGGCGCTGTTATAGTTTTCCACTGCGTTGCCGAGCGAGCGGCCGAGTTTCGAAAAATGATCGGCGAGCTTGCCCAGACGCTCGTGCAGCGTGCGGCCGAGTTGGGAGATTTCCCGCGCGTTTTCGGCGATGGATTCCTGCCGCCAACCGAAAGCCACCGCCCGCAGCAGGGCGATCAACGTGGTCGGCGTAGCGAGGATCACGCCTTGGTCCACGCCACGCTCGATCAGGCCTGGATCGCTCTGAAGGGCGGCGGAGAAAAACGATTCACTCGGGAGGAAGAGCACGACGAACTCCGGTGCCTGCGCAAACTGCGCCGAGTAATTCTTCGACGAAAGCTGCTGAATGTGTGTGCGGACCTGCCGGGCATGGCGATGCAGCGCCTCCTCGCGCACCAGATCTTCACTCGCCTCCAGCGCGTCCAGATATCCATCCATCGGCGTTTTTGAATCGACGACGATGGTTTTTCCTCCCGGCAGGCGGACGATGAGGTCCGGCCGCAGCTTTTTCCCTTCGTCCGTGGTGGAGTTATGCTGCACCTCGAAGTCACAATGCTCCTGCATCCCGGCGAGCTCCACCACACGGCGGAGCTGCATTTCCCCCCACTGCCCGCGACCCGTCGGTTGGCGGAGCGCTTTGACAAGCGATGCCGTCTCGCGTTGGAGCCCCAACTGGCCTTCACCCAGCGCCCGGACCTGCTCCTTCAGCTCGGAGTAGGCACCCTCGCGTGCTTTCTCGATTTCCCCGATCCGCAGCTCGAATTTCCCCAGCGATTCGGCCACCGGCCTGACGAACGCTTCAATCGCCACCTTCCGCTTCTCGATCTCTCCCTTGGCCTCTTCCGTTTGGGTGGCGAGCGAGGATTTCGCGAGATGGAGAAACTGCTCCGAACTCGACTTCAGCGCATCTGCCGAGAGCGCCTTGAACGTGTCCGAAAGCTTGATCTCCGCGCGTTCCAGCAGCGCTTGTTTTTCGTTCGCCGCCTTCATTTCGCTCTCCAGCCGGGCGCGGATTTCGGTGAGCTGATTGCGGAATGTCTGTGCATCTTGCTCGTTGCGCTCCGCCTCGGCCGCCGACTGGGCGAGCCGTGCCTCGATCTCCGCCGACCGGCGCTCCTCGGCCTTCAGTCGCTCGTTTCCAGCGGAAATCTTCCCCGCGGCCGACAGTCTGGTGAACAGCCAGCCGAAGAAGAGGCCCACGAGGGCGGTGAGTATTTCTGTGAGAAAAGGTCGGAGTTCGGGTGGAATCATGGATTTGTCCTTGCGGCTGGCGGCAGGCTCGGTTTCGTCTAGAGCGTCGCTTGTTTCCATCGGAGTATCCAATGGTCCGGCGATACGCAAACCAAACTCCTCAACTCCCATGGCATTCACACTCCCCGAACTTGGCTACACCTACGATGCGCTCGAACCCCACATCGACGCAAAGACGATGGAAATCCATCACTCCAAACACCACCAAGCCTACATCACCAACGTCAACAACGCCCTTGCGGGAAAGGCTGATCTTGAATCCAAATCCATCGGTGACCTCCTCGGCGACCTCGCCTCCGTGCCGGAAGACATTCGCGGCGCCGTCCGCAACAACGGCGGTGGCCACGCAAACCACAGCTTCTTCTGGAAGGCCATCGCCCCCGGCGGAGCCAAATCCCCCTCCGGCGATCTATCCGCCGCCATCGACAAGGCATTCGGCTCCTTCGACGCCTTCAAGGAAGCCTTCGCCAAGGCTGGTGCCACCCGCTTCGGCTCCGGCTGGGCCTGGCTGGTGAAAAAGGACGATGGTTCGCTCGCCGTCTGCTCCACCGCCAATCAGGACTGCCCCTGCATGGGCACCGCCATCGCCGGCTGCGACGGCACTCCGGTCCTCGGCCTCGATGTCTGGGAACACGCCTACTACCTCAACTATCAAAACCGCCGCCCAGACTACATCGCTGCCTTCTGGAACGTGGTAAACTGGGACGTCGCCGCAGATAACTTCGCGAAATAAAGCGAAACCTCCATCTCTGAATCCATCAGCCGCGGGGGAAACCTCGCGGCTGACTCGTTTAGTGAAAATCGATTCCCAATTAACGTGAATCTGCGTCTTCGCCGAACCAAAATTACAGAGAGGCAAAGGGACGCAATGAATGCAGAAGACGGTTCAGGTCTAGGATCGAATGGCGACTAGTAGCTAGCAGTCCCTGCCAAAAGGGTCGAATGATTGTAAGGGCCAATGATTCGAAATCCGTCGAAAGGCCAAACAACTCCGGAACTAACCCAGTAAGTGTCGTTCGAGAAAGTGGGTGCTTTGGGATTTTTGATTTGGAAGAAATGATGAAGCCTCAAGAGCTTGAAGATCGGTTGATTCATTTTGCCGTGGAAATCATTGGAGTGACCGAAGTGCTGCCCGCTACGGGGGCGGGGAACCCCATCGTTGGACGGCAGATCCGGCACCTTTCCTGATTACGGAAAGGCGCGGAGCGCGGAATCTCGCAGGGATTTCATTCACAAGATGAAGATTTCGCTCAAGGAGCTGAGAGAAACGATGTTCTGGCTCAAGATGATCTCGCGCAAGAGCATGGTCGGGGCCGAGGGCTCTGCCCCTGCCGTCTCAGAGGCGGACTGAAAAATACCCGAAGGCAGGGATCAAATTACCTCCGGCCAGACGGGATGCGTTTCGCGGCTTCGGAATCCCGCTGACGCGAGCCCTGCATTCCGGACGGTCCTCTGAATAGAAATTGAATGTTCGACCACGAACGGATTTCAGGGCATGTGAAGGGCGCATTCGTTCTCCGAACCTTTGTGGAGAAAGGTTCCTGCTGTTTTCAAGACCGCCTCTCAGCGTGCGACGAACTCATCGCCATCTTTGTGAGCAGCCAAGAACCGCAGTGCTGAGGTCAGTGATCCTGCGGAGCTTGATAACTCCGGCCAGACGTCATTTCGACGGGGCAACCGGGGCTTCGGCCGGTGGTGAGGCACCAGCCGGGGAGGGGACATCGATGGTTTTTTTGATGGCGAATTTGTTCTGCATGTCCTCGATGAGTGAGCGGCCGGTCTCTTTCTGATGGCGGACGGCGAGGCCGGCGAAAAACGCGGCGGCGGCGAGAATGAGGAACATCAGGATGCCACCGATGCCAATGCCGCTGGAAGTGGTGGTGGCGTAGGCTTCGCGTTGTCTGGCGATTTTCTCGGCTGCGTTTTTCTTCGGGGTTTCCTCGGTCTCACGGGTAATGGGGGATTCCTGATCGGGTTTTTCGCGCAAGAGCGCCGCTAATTCTTCGTCGTTGAGCAGGAAATCGAAAGCGACATCGCCGAGTTTGACGGTTGCGCCGTTGCGGAGTGGGATGACGTCCTGGCGGATGCCGTCGAGCTTGATTCCGTTAGTAGAACCGGCGTCGCGGAGTTCGTAGCCGCCTTCGATACGGTGCATTTCAGCGTGATTGACGGAAACCGAGCCGCATTCGATGGCGATGTCATTTTCACTGCCGCGCCCGAGGGTGACCACCTGGCGATCCAGTTGGAAGCGGTAGGGCTGGGCATTTTTCTCGGGGACGGTAATCGTGACGCGTGGCATGGCTTTAGGAACGAAGGACTTGGGTGGGTTCTAGCGCAATCGATCAGGAATCACACAAATTTTTTTAGTGAACTCCTGGGCTTGCGCAGCACGTGGTTTCACTTGGCCAGACTAGCAAACCAGGCTTTCGGAGCGGCTCGATTCAGTAAAATGAGCGTGAGCAGCGGATAGGCGCAGGAAATCAGCGCGCCGCCAATCGCACTGGCGACCATGAGGCTCGACATCATGGTTTCCGCGCCGCTAGGAATGCCAGGTCCGGTCATGACACTGCGGGACATTTCGCGCATGGCTGGGATGAGAATCGTGGCGGACAGGACCATGCCCACCACTTTTGCGACGAGTGATGAAATCGCGTAAATGTTGGACCATTTCAGGCCGTCCTTGTGCTTTTTCAGCATTTTCACGCCGGCGGTGATCATCGGGATCGCCACCAGCAGGGAAAAAATGGACGTGGTGAGGGTGAGCGGCAGGATTTTTTCCTGCATAGCCACTTGGGCATCCAAATGCGCCGACATCTGAGGGGTGGAGGGCATCAGTTTCAAAAACGGATTTCCCACCAGCGCGATGAACAGGCCCCAGACCGCCGAGAGGATGCCAAGGCCAGCAAAAACCAAATGCAGGATCGCCAGCACCTTCACCACCGGCGGCATTTCCGTTATAAAATAGGGCATCGACGGCGGGCCTTGAGGAAGCGGTGGTTGGTAGGGGGAAGGATCATTCATGCGTCGAAATGAAATGGATAATCCGCAGGCGTGTCGAGCTTGGGAAAAACCCGCGAGGCCCCGATTGCTGGATGCCATTCCTTGACCTTGGCGGGGATCGGGAAACACTGCGCGCCAATGAGCGGGTGGACGGAAGCAAGTTTGAGGAGTGCTGCCTCGTGGCAGGCATTCAAAGAGGGGAAATCGCTGTTTGAGAATGGATCCGTCGCTTCTGCCGCGGCGGGAAGCTCCGGCTGGCAGGGCACGGTGAAGGTGGGAAGCCGGCTGTTCAAAGTGAGCGTGATCGCAAAGTCCGCCACGAACATCGAGGCCCGCTGCCCGTGCTCGGACAACCAACGGACCGGAGCCGTCTGCGCCCATGCGGTTGCCACCGGTTTGGCAGCGATTGCCCCTAAGGCCGCGCCGAAATCCTCCCAACAAGTGCCCGCTCCCGCACCTGCCGCTCCCGCCACCGCCGCGGCTTGGCAGATTTTGCTCCCGCTCAATTGGCGCGATGCCCTGCAGCGAGGCAAACTCGCCGCCACCCTCGCACTCGCTTCAGACGGGGAGATTTCCCCGGCGGATGACCGACTCAGCGCATGGCTGGCGAGGGAAAAGGTGGCTCCGAAATCCCTCATCAGCATCAACATCGATGGTCCCCGCGTACCGGCCTTTCTCGAAGCCGTCGCCGATCACCCTCGGCTCGCGGCCGGAAAAGACCGTCTCCACATCCAGATCCGCGCCGGAGAGCGTCTTCACCTAAAGGCAGCTGATCTGGAGAACGACCGGATCCGCCTTGTTCCTGAAGGGAGTTCTGGTCCTTGGATCGAGATCGGCGGGTCATTCTGGCACATCAGTGAGGGGGCGATCAACCGGATCGGGGAAGGAGCCACGCCGGGGGAACTGGCGAAATCACTCAATCGGCTCGCGCAAGGCGAAACCGTGGAGATCCCGACGCCTCTCTTTTTCAACCAGCTCAATTCCTGGCAGGAATGGATTATTTTCCCGCAAGGCTCATGGCTCGATTCGCTGCACTTTGTTCCCGCCGCCGCCACGATTGAGTTGAGTCTGGAGGGCTCGCTCCAGCACCTCGAAGCGCAGCTTTTGGTCCGCTACGGATCGGCCCCGCCAGTGCCCCTTGGGATCGGAAAAGTGGACGGACTGCCGCGCCTCGCGGGGGATCGCTGCGAAGTGCGTGACCTGGCAGCGGAGGAACGCGCCGTCGGAAAACTGACCCGCGCCGGGTTCCAGCCCGAGGACTATTCAAGCGGTCGTTGGGTGCTCAAAGGCGAATCCAGCATATTGCCTTTCCTCACCCAGAGCCTGCCTACGCTCCGCCAGCAATGGACGGTCTCCGAAGGCGAGCGTTTCGGCCACGTCCAGAAGCAGGTCACGGTCGTCTCTCCAAAAATCGAAATTCTCGGCTCCGGAACCGACTGGTTGAGTTTCGATTTATCATTTCAAACGAGCGATGGAATTGCGGTTTCCTCAGCGGAAGTTCGGCGGTTGTTGCGCTCCGGGAAAGGCTCCGGGCAAGCGGCTGGTGGCAAACATTTGATCATCTCAGACGAAGTCGCGGGCATGATCGATCCGCTGTTTTCAGAACTCGATTTACGCCAGGAAAATGGCCATTTCATAGCGTCAGCACTCACAGGAGAACTTGTCAGGGAAATCCGTAATAAAATCTCTAAAGATCAAACAGTCAGTTTTGAAGAGCAGTTATTGCCATTTGAAAAGCCGGTCGCGCTGCAGGCAGATCTCCGTCCGTATCAAGAACTCGGTTCGCGCTGGATGTTCGACCGAGTCGAGCGCTTCGGCGGGGCCCTGTTGGCGGATGACATGGGCCTTGGGAAAACGGTTCAAACAATCGCTTTGATGGAACGTTTGTTTCCACTCGAGATCGAAGATTCCGGGGTGGTGATGGTCGTGGCCACTGCGTCGCTTCTGGGCAACTGGCGGGCGGAAATCAGCCGTTTTGCGCCGGGCCGTAAAGTTCGGATTTTGCACGGCACGAATCGGGATGCCGAGCGCGAGCGGGTGGAAGCTGGCGACGTGGTGCTGACCAGCTATGGCACGCTGGCCCGCGATCTGGCGTGGCATCTCAAGCGCCAATATCGCGCGGTGGTCGTCGATGAGGCCAGTTTGATGCGCAATCCTGACACGGATCACGCCAAGGCAATCTCGAAACTCAAAGCATCGCGCCGGATCGCGCTGACTGGCACGCCGATCGAAAACGGCGTCCGAGACCTGTGGGCGATTTTCCGATTCATCCAGCCAGGCTGGCTCGGCAGCCGCGAAGAATTCAAAGAGCGCTATGAGACCCCGCTCACCAGCGCGGAAACCTCGGGCGGCGTGTTGGAACGACTGCGGCTCAAAACTTCACCCTTTTTGCTCCGGCGGACCAAGGAACAAGTGGCTCCGGAACTTCCCTCAAAACTCTTCATCGACGAGTTCTGCGATCTCAGTCCGGAGCAGCAAGGCGTTTACAAGGAGCTGCTGATCGAGGGGAGAAAGCGCGTTGATGCGATCGCCGATTCCGGCAACAAAGGGGCGGCCCGGATGCAAATGCTCACGGCATTGCTCCGCCTCAGACAAACCTGCTGCGATCTAGCCCTGCTCGGCAACGAAAGATTCAAGCAACTGTTGGTTGCCAAGCGCTCGGCCAAGCTCAATCGTTTGTTGGAGTTGATCGAAGAAGCAGTGAATGGAAATCATCGTATGCTCATTTTCAGTCAGTTCCAGACACAGTTACGGGAAATCGAGAAATGCATCGCCGAGCGTGGGTGGGAGAGTTTTCGCCTCGATGGACAGACACGGAACAGGCAACAACTGGTGGATCGGTTCCAGAAACCGGACGGCCCACCGGTTTTCCTGATCAGCCTGAAAGCGGGTGGTTACGGGCTCAACCTGACCGCCGCGGACACGGTCGTGCACTTCGACCCGTGGTGGAATCCGGCGGCAGAAGCGCAGGCGACCGACCGCGCCCATCGGATCGGCCAGACGCGACCGGTAACCGTTTATCGTCTCCTCACCCGCGGGACGGTGGAGGAAAAGGTGGTCAAACTTCAGGCGAAAAAACGCGAGCTGGCCTCGGCGATCGACGATGAGAACGGAGTCGGCGATGCGGTGGGCTGGACCATGGACGATCTGGCGTCGGTGATCACCGGAAATTGAAAAATCACGGTTCTGGCACCGGTTCCACGATGATCGCTGCAGGGGGCTTTTCTTCGGTCGACTCCTTCGCCGCGCCCGGTTCCTCGTGTTGGGAAAGGTCCGCGCCGGAGAGGATTTGGGGATTGGTATTCTGGGAAATCGCATTCCCGGTGTAGGAGGCGGGCGGCAGACCCTTTTCCAACACCAGTCCCGGACCTTGGTTTTGTGCGGCTTGGTTTCCGGTGACTGGCAGTCGGGCAGCGGCGGCGCGGATGACCAAACCACCGAGGAGGTTTGCACGGGCAGTGTTCCCGGTGATTTTCCCTGATCCTGCGCTTCCGAGCACCAGGCCGAACTCACGGTTGGCGATGAGGCGGTTGCCGGTGATGCTGGCGGAGGCCACCCCGTTGTCGGCGTGGATGCCGTTGCGGCTGTTTCCTTCGCAGCGGTTGTTTGCCAGAATCAGGGCAGCACCGTTCCACGTCTCGATGCCATTTTCAAAATTGTCGCACGATTCCGAATCCCTCACTTCCAGCGTGGAGCCCTCGCCGATGGCAGCCACGCCGTTCCATCCGTTGTTGGCGAATCGGCAACGGTCGGCAGTGGCCTGGCCCTTTTCGATCACTGCCAGACCGTGTCCGCTGGCATCGAGGAAGCGGCAGTCGCTGAAAACCGCATTGCCGCCGCGGACGAGGGCGGCGGCAAAACGATCGGTGCCGATGGCGAATGACTCATGCCGGAAGGTGATGCCGGTGATGCGCGCGCCGATGGCTCCGGGACCGATGGTGATGGCACTGCCGTTTTCCGGCCGGCATTCGACGATGGTCTTGGTGGAGTCTTCGCTCTGGAGATCGACCGCGGCGTTGATGACAAGCGGGCCTTTCCAAGTCTGCGCGCCGAGGATGATCCGGTCGCGGTCGCGGGCTTGCGACAGCGCTTCATCCGGTGTGGCAAAATCCTCTGGAACCCGAAACGTGCGGGTGTAGCTGGCCAATTTCTCCAACTGCGCGGTGATCTGGGCGTTTTCGGGATCCAGGGACTTTGCTTCCCGCAGCCAATCAAGTGCGGTTTGATCAAAGCTCCCTTGCTCGCGGGCGAAGGCTTTTTTCAGAAGATCAGCAGCTTTTGCCTCATCCGCAGCGGCCTTTTCGATGGCCGCGGTGGCATCCGCGATGATGGACTTGGCGTCCGTGTCGGTGGGTGAGGTGGCGAGAATGGAGCGGGCGGTTTGGATGGCGTCGGTCCATTTCCGCTGGTCGATCTGTGTCCGGGCGGCAGTCAAGGCGGCGATGCGGGATTGGCTGGCGCGCGCGGCGGCGATGCGGTTGACGAGGGCAGTGGCTTCCGGGTGGTTCGGATGGCGGTCGAGCACCTGGCGCACCGCGGTGGTGGCTTCGTCGAGGCGGCCGGCTTCGAGTTCGGCGAGAGATTGGCCGGTCCAGTAGCCGATGAACTGGGTTTGCTCCTCGGCCATGCCAGCCTCGATGCTGCGGCGGCCCATCAGCGAGATTTCGGATCCGGGGGAAAGCATTTCGATTTCGGAAAACGAATTCGTTGCTTCCGGCCAGCGGCGGTTTTCGATGAGGATGGATCCTTGACGCTCTAAAAAGGCGATTCGCGTCTGGAGCTGATCCCTTTTGCTTTGTTCGTTTTGAAGATAAATCCACCCGCCGCCCGATGCCGCGAGTAGCAGAATCAGAAGCCAGGCGAATACCGAGAGCGAGCGTTTTCCAGGAGGCAGCTCTTCTTCCTCCAATTCGTCAGCGACCGGCGTGGCCACGCGCTTCGCCGGCAGCGGCGGGGAGGCTTGGCCGATCGATTCAAGATGCTCCTGAACGGCGGCGAGCGCTTGATCAAACTCAATGAGCCCCTTCTGATAGCGGTCGCCAAGCGTATCATTCGGCGCGGTGCGGACGAGCTCGGCAATGCGTTCGCGAGCTTCCTTAAACTCCGGCAGATGAATGCGCGGATCTTCATCCAGACCGAGTCCGAGGATCTTGCGGGCTTCTGTGAGAGTCATCTGAGGGGAGGGGAAATGCGTGGGTTTTTTCAGCCGATAAACTGCTGCACGATCGGCATCCGGCGGCCGATACCGAAGGCCTTGGACGTCACGCGCAAGCCGGGAGCCGCCTGGTGGCGTTTCCATTCGTTAAGGTCGACGCGGCGCTGGATCCAGCGGACGGTGGTTTCATCGAACCCGCGGGAAATGATTTCGTCGGAGGAAAGCTGGCACTCGACGTAGAGTTCGAGGATTTTATCCAGAATCTCGTAGGGCGGCAAGGTGTCCTGGTCCTTTTGGTCCGGTCGGAGCTCGGCGCTGGGCGGCTTGTCGATGGTGTTCCACGGGATGACCTCGCGCTCGCGGTTCAGCCAGCGGGAGACTTCGTAAACACGGATTTTCGGGAGATCTGAAATCACCGCGAGGCCGCCGCACATGTCGCCGTAGATGGTGCAGTAGCCGACGGCGAGTTCGCTCTTGTTGCCGGTGGTAAGCAGGAGGTGGTTGTCTTTGTTGGAAAGCGACATCAGGAGCAGTCCGCGAATGCGGGCCTGCATGTTTTCCTCGGTGACGTCCTCGGGTTTTCCCGCGAAGACGGGGGCCATCGTCGCCTTGATGGCCTCGAAAGGAGCGACGATCGGAACTTCGGTGCACTGGATGCCGAGGTTTTTCGCGAGGGCGAAGGAATCGTCCACACTGCCGCGCGACGAATACGGGCTCGGCATCGTTAGGCCCACGACGTTTTCCGGACCGAGCGCGTCGGCGGCGATGGCGGCGGTGAGCGCGGAATCGATGCCGCCGCTGAGGCCAAGGCAGACGCTGGAAAATCCGCATTTTGTGACGTAGTCGCGGAGGCCGAGGACGAGGGCGTGGTAAAGTTGCTCCGGATCGCAATCGTCGAACGGCGCTTCGTTTTCTACCGCTTGGAACGGATCGAGCACGCTGCAGGCGATTTCAAATCCCGGAAGCTGCGCGGCAATGCGGCCGGTGGCGTCGGTGACGAGCGAGTGACCGTCGAAAACGAGCTGGTCGTTCGCGCCGACTGCGTTGCAGTAAACGACCGGCACCTTGGCCTTGCGGGCGACGCCGCCGATCATCGCACGGCGCAAGCGTGGCTTGCCGAGGTGGAACGGGGAGGCGGAGAGGTTTAGGAGGATATCGATGCCCTTTGCGGTGAGTTCATCCACCGGATCGCGGTCGTAAAACGGGCGCTGGAGGTAGTCCTCGGTCCAGATGTCCTCGCAGATCGTAATGCCGAAACGTTTTCCTTTCCAAAGAATCGGCTCACTCGAATCGCCGGGCTCGAAATAGCGGCGCTCGTCGAACACATCGTAGGTCGGCAGCAAAGTTTTCCAGATGCGGTGGCGAATTTCGCCGTTTTCCAGCCACGCCGCGGCGTTGCGGAACGGTTTTCCCGGACGGGACGGATGATGGTGGTCCACGTATCCGACGAGCAGCGGCACTTCGCGGATTTCCCCGGCCAGGTAGTCCAGCGCTTGCAGGCATTTCGGCACGAACTGCGATTTAAAAACGAGGTCCCGCGGAGGGTAGCCGACAAGTGAGAGTTCCGGCGTCACCACCAGCTCCGCGCCGGCTTCGAGGCACTCGCGATAGGCGGCGAGGATGCGTTTTGCGTTGCCGGGGAAGTCACCGACGACCGGGTTGATTTGGGCGAGGCCGATATTCATGCTCACACCCAGAAAACACCCGCTGCGGACATCGGCAAAAGGAAAAACCGCGTTTCCTCGCGATGCGGTCTTTTTGGTCATGCAAAACCGGTTCAACGACGGCTTGCCGTTTGTAAAATTGGCGTCTAGCTTCGCCGCAATCACTCATTTCATGAAAGCCATCACTCTTTTCTCGTTGCTCGTTTCGATGACTCCTCTGCTGGCTCAGGAAGGAGTGGCTCCGACCGATAAGACACCGGCTGCTGCTAAACAGGAACTGCTGCCAAACCAAAAGGCCTTCCTCAATCTGCCGGAAGAAAGCCGCAAGCAGTTCATCAAGCACCTCGGCGAGGCCAACCGGCTTTTCCAACAGAAGCGGGTGTTCGAGACCATCGCCGAAATCGACCAGGCCGAAAAAATCTTCGCCGACAGCCCGGAAATCCTCAACATGCGCGGCAGTTGCTACGTCGAGATGCGCGCCTTCGACAAAGCGCTCGATCAATTCACCAAGGCTGCTGCGTTTTCGAAGGACAACCCGAGCATCGAGTTCAACATCGCCGAGGTGAATTTCTGCACCAAACAATGGCAGACGGCGCATGATTTATTTCAAAAGATCCTCAAGTCGCTTCCTCCAGCGAACACCGCCCTCGGCCGCCTGGTGGAATTCAAGATTCTCCTCTGCCAAAAGAAACTCGGCCAGGACGCCGAGGCCGCCATACTTGCGGAAAAATACGATTTCCTCGATGATTCGCCGTTTTACTACTACGCGAAAGCCGCACTCGCTTATGATGCCAACGATTTGATCAAGGCCGAGGAGTGGTTGAGCATCGCCGGCCGCATCTTCGCTGACCCCAACGTGCTCGCACCGTGGCAGGACACGCTCGTGGAATACGGCTACATCAAGAGTTTTTACGGCGACGACGCCGCCGCCGCCACGGAGAAATAACAGGTTCTATCAGGATTCTGCGGCTGCGCACTTCAACTCTTCGACAAACGCCAGGATCTGAGGGCCGACGGAAGCATCCGCGGAAATCCCCGCTGCCACTTCGATCCTGCTTGGCTCCTCCGCAAGCGGGCGCGTCACCAGCCGCCCGCGCTGGCTGCGGTCAACCGGGCTGCTGGTGGCTAACAGAGCGATCCCGAGGTTGCCCTCGAGCGCTGCGGTGAGGCTGCTCACTCCGTCAAATTCACCGGCAATTTTTGCTTGAAGACGATGCGTCTTGAAAAAACCCGTCACCCGATCCCAATAGTCCGGGTAATGCTCGCGGTCGTATAACAGAAGCCGCTGGCCGTCGAGATCTATGGCAGAAATGATCTTCTTTTTCCCGAGGGGATGACTGGCGGGCATCACCACCTGCCAGCCGTAATCCCTGAGCGGCACCCAGCGGATCGGCTCCTGTATCCCCGTGCAGGGCGCGGCGACGATGAGATCGAGTTTCCCATTCGCCAGGCCGGTCCTCATTTCCGCGGACGACCAGTCGTAAAGGCTCACCCGCACCCGTGGATGGAACTGGCTGAAACGCTCGATGGCGATGGATAGAAATTCTCCGGCCAGCGATGGCGCATAGCCTACCCGCAGAGGTTCGCCTGCCGCGGTGGACTTCACTTTCTCGATCATCGCCTCGCTGAAACGCACCAGCTTGCGTGCCTCCGCCACCAGCACTTCGCCGGCGGGAGTGAGCGTGATGGAATGTGCGCCGCGCTCCAGCAACGCCGTATCGAGTTCTTCTTCCAGCGCCTTGATCTGTCGGCTGAGCGCGGGCTGGGTCAGTCGCAGGTTGCGGGCGGCGGCGGTGATGCTACCTGCCTCTCCCACGGCCAAAAAGTGCTTTAACTGACGCAGTTCCATGACGCTTTCTAGCACAACCCCGGCATCCCGCCATCTCTGTTATTTCTACCCGGTAACACCATTTGACACTCCGCATTTTTTGCCTGAAACTCCTGTTATGGGACTCGAAAAAATCACTCAGAAACTCCAGGAGGCTCTGCAGTCGGCACAAAGCATCGCTTCGAAATCCGCTCACTCGGAACTGAAGAGCGCGCACGTTCTGCTAGCGCTGCTCCAGCAGGAAGGTGGCATTGCCGTGCCGATCCTGCAAAAGGCGGGCATCGACATTTCACGCCTCAAAGCCTCCGTCGCCGCGGCGCTTTCCCGTGAGCCGAGCGTGCAGGGCGCATCCACCCAGCCGCAGATCAGCGTCGGTTTGAGATCGACGCTGGACGCTGCGGACGTGGCGCGGGAGTCCCTGGGAGACGACTATCTGAGCGTCGAGCATTTCATCCTCGGCTCCTTGAAAGGGGACTCTCCTGCCGGAAAACTCCTCAAGGAAGCGGGCCTCGATGAGAAAAAAGCGCGTGAAGCCATCACCAGTGTGCGGGGCTCCCAAAAAGTCACCGACGATTCTCCCGAGGGAAAATATCAGACGCTGGAAAAATACGGCACTGATCTAACCGCCCGCGCCCGCGCTGGTAAAATCGATCCGGTCATCGGCCGCGATCATGAAATCCGCCGTGTCCTGCAAGTGCTTTCCCGCCGGACGAAAAACAACCCGGTGCTTATCGGCGAGCCAGGCGTTGGCAAGACCGCCATCGTCGAAGGCCTTGCTCGCCGCATTGTTTCAGGTGACGTGCCGGAAGCGATGAAGAACAAGCGCGTCATCACCATGGATCTCGGCGGCATGCTGGCCGGCGCGAAATACCGCGGCGAGTTCGAGGAACGGCTCAAAGCATTTCTCAAGGAAGTCACCGACTCGGAAGGGCAGATCATTCTCTTCATCGATGAACTCCACACCATCGTCGGCGCGGGTGCCAGCGAAGGCGCGGTCGATGCTTCTAACCTATTAAAACCTCAACTCGCCCGCGGTGAGCTGCATGCGATCGGTGCGACCACGCTCGACGAATACCGGAAATACATTGAAAAGGACGCCGCGCTCGAACGCCGTTTCCAACCCGTCATGGTCGGCGAGCCGTCCGTCGAAGACACGGTCGCCATTCTCCGCGGTCTGAAGGAACGCTATGAAGTCCACCACGGTGTCCGGATTCAGGATGGGGCCATCGTGGCGGCTGCCGCCCTATCAGACCGTTATATTTCGGATCGTTTTCTCCCAGACAAAGCGGTCGATCTTATCGATGAAGCGGCTTCCCGCCTGAAGATCGAACTCGATTCGATGCCCACGGAGATCGACGTGCTGGAGCGCCAGATCCTCCAGTTGGAAATGGAGAAAAAAGCCCTCGAAAAGGAAACCGACAAGGCCTCTGCCGCCCGCCTCGACAAGGTGAAGGAAGAGCAGGCGAACTATCGCGAAAAATCGTCCGGACTGATGGCACAGTGGCGGAACGAAAAGGCCATCATCGATCGCGTACGCGGTGCTCAGGAGAAAATTGAAACCTATAAAAACGACGTCGAACGTGCCCAGCGCATCGGCGATCTAACACGTGCCTCGCAGATCACGTATGGCGACCTGCCGGAAGCCAACCGCGAGTTGGAAGCCGCCATGGATCATCTCACGATGCTTCAGAAAAATGGTGCGATGCTGAAGGAAGAGGTCACCGAAGAGGACATCGCCCGCGTGGTTTCCTCATGGACGGGTATCCCGGTGAACCGCCTGCAGGAGGGCGAAAAACAAAAACTCGTCAAGATGGAGGAACGCCTCGGCGACCGCGTGGTCGGCCAGAAAAAAGCCATCAAGGCTGTCGCCAACGCGGTCCGCCGCGCGCGCGCCGGATTGCAGGATGAAAACCGGCCGATCGGCTCCTTCATTTTCCTTGGCCCCACCGGCGTCGGCAAAACCGAGCTGTCAAAGGCCCTGGCAGAATTCCTTTTCGACGACGAGGGCGCGATGGTCCGCATCGACATGTCAGAGTATATGGAAAAACACAGCGTCGCGCGGTTGATCGGCGCGCCTCCCGGATACGTTGGCTACGACGAGGGCGGCCAGCTCAGCGAGTCGGTTAGACGAAAGCCATATTCCGTCGTTCTGTTCGATGAGATCGAAAAAGCGCACCCGGATGTTTTCAACGTTCTCCTTCAAGTCCTCGACGACGGCCGCATCACTGACGGTCAGGGCCGCACGGCGGATTTCCGGAACACGGTGCTGATCATGACTTCCAACATCGGTTCGCAACACATCCTTCACGAGGAAAACTCCGAGCAGCGCGAGGCTAAAGTCACGGAGGTTCTCCGCGGTCATTTCCGTCCGGAGTTCCTCAACCGCATCGATGAGATCATCATTTTCGACCGCCTCCACCGCGAGGAGCTCACCACCATCGTCGATCTCCAGCTCGACCGCGTCCGCAAGCGCCTCGCCAAGCAGGGACTCGGCCTCGCGCTAACAGATTCCGCCAAGGAATACATCGGCAATCAGGGCTACGACCCGGTTTATGGTGCCCGGCCACTGAAACGCGCCATCCAGCACCTCGTGTTAGATCCACTCAGTCTGGATGTTCTCGACGGGAAATTCCTCGATGGCGACGTGATCCAGGCGAATTTCGAAAACGGTGGCATCACGTTCAGGAAGTGAAACGTATCCAGCCACATGGACCTTCCCGACGCCATCGCCCATTTCCTCTCAAAACCCGCCGCTGAAGAAACCATGCCGTTCGGCCCTGACGTGCTGGTTTACAAGGTCGGTGGGAAAATGTTCGGGCTCACCCAGCCGGACGAGTTTCCTCCAAGCCTTAATCTCAAGTGTGACCCCGAGAGGGCTGTCATTCTGCGCGAAGAACACGACGCGATCCGGCCGGGCTATCACATGAACAAACGGCACTGGAACACGCTCGTTCTTGATGGTTCGCTTTCCTCCCGCCTCGTCCGCGAACTCATCGACCACTCGTATGATCTGGTCGTCGCCTCGCTGCCGAAATCCCAGCGTCCGGGATAGGCGATTTTTCCATCGCGGAAGTGCGGGAATCGCTCTTTAGTTCAGACGAAATGCACATTCCCACATTGATTGCCCGCAAGCGTGAAGGCGAAGAACTTTCCAACTCGGAAATCCGCAAGCTCATCAAGGCCTACACGGAAGGTGAGGTTCCGGACTATCAGATGTCGGCCTTCGCGATGGCGGTTTATTTCAAGGGCATGACGCCGATGGAAGTCGCCGCGCTGACGCGGGCGATGATGGACAGTGGCGATTGTTTCAGCCACCGCGCCGGCCATCCGCCGGTGGTGGACAAGCATTCGACAGGCGGCATTGGCGACAAGGTTTCACTCATCCTCGCGCCGCTCGTAGCCTGCACCGGCTGCTGGGTGCCGATGGTTTCTGGTAGAGGGCTCGGGATCACCGGTGGAACCCTGGACAAGCTGGAAGCCATCCCCGGTTTCAAGGTCGGCATCACGTTAGATGAGGCGGCCGCCCAGCTCGAGTCGCTTGGCGTCGTGATGATGGGCCAGACCGACCGATTTTGCCCGGCGGACAAGAAACTCTACTCGCTGCGCGACGTCACCGGCACCGTGCCGTCCATCGCGCTGATCACCGCTTCCATCATGTCGAAAAAACTCGCGGAAACCCTCGACCGCCTCGTGCTCGACGTGAAATACGGATCCGGTGCCTTCATGCAGACCAAAACCGATGCCGAAGCGCTAGCCGCCAGCATGATCGCGGTGGGCAGGGAAATGGGCGTCGAAGTGCATGCCGTTCTCAATCCCATGAGCGAGCCGCTCGGCCGCGCCGTCGGAAACTCGCTGGAGGTCATTGAATCGATCGAATGCCTGGAAGGAGGCGGCCCGGCGGACTTGCGCGGAATCGTGCTCGATTTGGCGGAGAAAATCGCCGGGGTTTCACGAGCCGAACTGGAAAAGCTGCTCGACGATGGCAGCGCGCGCCGCCGCTTTGACCAACTCGTCGCCGCCCAGGGCGGAAATCCCGTTGACCTGCCGCGCCTCGCGGAAATTCGTCAGGCACCGATTATCCGGGACGTCATCGCCTCTCATGGTGGCGTGATTGCAGCAGTGGATGCCGGACTCGTCGGCCAGGCCGCGCTGCAACTCGGCGCGGGTCGGGCGCGAGCGAATGATGGCGTCGATTTCGCCGTTGGCTTCGACCGGATCGTGAAGTGTGGGGAATCGATTCATGCCGGCCAGGCTGTGTGCCGGATTCACGCACGGTCAGCGGTCGATTTCGACATGGCGGAGGCGATGGTAGAGAAAGCCGTGAGGATTTCTGACGGCTGAGGAGAAGGGCAGGAAATTTTACATTCGGTCGGAAGTTGGGTCGGTAAATTTTACCGGGGTCACCAGTCATGCCCCCCTGTGATACCCACAAAATTTCTTGTTTGCCATTGAAAATCAATGATTTGAGGCGTCCTGACGGGGATTGGCACGCAGCAAGCGGTAGAGGATATGTCACCACCGCTGCCCAATGAACCCGAACTCCACAAAGGCCCCCCAACCAACCCTGAGCTCGTCCCCCCGCGACTCTTCCCCCCAAACCCTGAGTTTCTTCCCCCGGAAACTTCCCCCCAAACCCTGAGTTTCTCCCCCCGGAAACTTCCCCCCACTGCCCCTGAGTTTCTTCCCCCGGAAACTACCCCCCG
>JANODE010000223.1:0-28226 GCA_031412525.1 Akkermansiaceae bacterium
GAGAGACGAAACCACCAGAGTCGGCAAGCACCATTTCCAGTTCCTCGACCACCAGCTCGGCGGAGGCGGCCACGAGCAAAGGAAAGGCTGAAAAGGGTAATCACCCAGTAGGAGAAAAGGGTCAAGCCACTTGACGCGCAAAGCCCCCGCGAAGCACCGGCGCAACCACCGCGAGGCCATCGCGAGATCACCACACCAGCGCCCCCTCATGAAGCTGCACCAGCCGCCCGTCACCGTCTGAGGTTGCGAACGGAAAGTAAGTCACACCGCCACCGCTCGATGGGAGAGCCGATGCGAAAAGCGGCCCCTCCGCCGCGGTCACCACGCCAGCCGCCTCCGTGATCGCCAGATAGGCCAGGCCGGCCATCGGTGCCTTGCGCACCGCGCGGACCACTGCCACCCACTCCGATCCCACCGGCTCGGCCGTGCCGTCCGCAAGCACCCGGATCGCCACAGCAGGCGTCACAGCAGGCGTGTCGATGTTGCCAGGATGCAGCACGTAGTTCACGGGCGTCCCGCCGTTGTAGGTCACTGCCAGCGAGGCCGGGCCACTGCCGCCGCGCGGGGGATACCAATCCACCGCTGCCAGCACATCCGCGAAGTCCGAGATCATCCCGTCGTCCCACGCGGCCGCGAGGTCGATCGTCACCGTCTCGTCTCCGGACGCGCCCGTGTCGTCGCCGCTCCAGGTCATATAAGGCGCGGACGCCGAATAGCCATAGCCCACCGTCTCACCCAGGAACTCCACGCCGATGTCCAGATCCGGAGTCGCAGGCCATGAGAAAACAAGCACCAACGTCCCGAACGGATTCACATCCCCCGGATCGCCTTCCTCGATGTCGGGAAACTCCGCATTCATTGGCAGCCCCGCCGTCGTCGAGACATAGCGTCCGCACGGATCAAAGGCCAGCCCCGCCGCCCTGGATGCCACTGCCGTTCCGTCGTAGTAAAAATCCGCCGTGCCGTCCGAGTTCAAGATCAGCGTCCAATCCGCATCGATCGCCGAAACGTAGTTGATCCCATCCGTGGACGTGTAGCTGCCGCCCTGCGCGGTGCCTGCGAGCACTTCCACCTCGATGTCATTCGGCGTCCCTGGAAATCCGGTTTCACCCACCGCCACCAGCGTGAAGGTCGCGCTCGCGTTGTAGGTGTCCTCGCCGTGCGTCGTGGCCACATACGAGCCTACCGGAGCCGTGCCACCTGCCGAGAGGATCGCCACCACGTCCGTTTCGTCGGTGATGGTCGCCGCGCTTGGTCCGGTCACTTCCAGCAGGAAAATGTTCTGCCGCCAGAAGCCCGGCCGCTCCGGCCGATAGACTCCGTCCAGCGGCTCTCCCAGCCCCGTCACCAGCACATTCCGGCCGGATCCACCCAGCAGCGTCGCGCCCTGGATGCGCGGGATCTCCACGCCCTCGTCGAGCGAGGCCGCGAGGTTGCCGATCACCCCCGTCTCCGCCGGCCAGTTTCCAACCTCGAAAACATCGCCCGTCCCGCGATCGATCACTACGCCGTTCGCTGCGGAGAGATCTCCCCGCGCGTCCACGAATACCTGATAGCCGTTGCTCATAAATAAACGATGTTGTCGGCTGGCTGCCGCTTCACCCTGCTCATCAGCGAGCCGAAATCCAGCCGCGCCGGTGCGCCCAGCGTGAAGGTCGTGCGCTTGTTGAGGATGTCATGCTTCACGCTCCGCAGTAGCGCGTCCATCGTCGCGTGTTCCGGTAGCGAGTTCGCGATCCGCAGCTTCCGGTTCAGGTGATTGTCTCCGGTCACCTCGTCGCCCACGATTTCCACCGTCCCCTCCCACGGCACCCACGTCTGTGCGTCCTTCAGGTTTTCCGCCAGCGATGCCGGCGGCGTCAGATAGTCAAACGCCCACTTTTTGTAAACGTTCGTCAGCTTTGGATAGGATAGATTGATGGCCTCTACATTGAAGTCCACCAGCAGCCGGAACGTGTTCGTGCCACCGCTGCCGCCGATGTCCCAATTCAGCCGGCCGATGCTCCGCAGATAGCCAGCGCACCCACCCAGCCCGCCAGCCGAGAGATACGTCCCGGTCACCCATTGCGATACCCGCAGATTCCTGCGCTTCAGGCCATAGTCCTTGCGCATGAATTCGCCCGTCTCCCCGGTCAGGATCACATGCCAGCCCGGATTGTTAATCGTCGGCAGAGTCCCTTTGAAGGCACCCAGCCGGTCCGCGGCATCCTTGAGCACCGTGTCGTATTTGAAAACATCCGCCGAGGTGAAATTCGCCGCTTTCGTCCGCAGCCTCACCGAGTCGAAATCATCCGGCGGCACTAGGTCCGCCGTGTCCTGGCCGGAGATCGGCAGGATTTGCAGCTTGTGCAGCACCGCAGGATTGTCCGCCGCGAGGCCGGCATGCTGGCGCGCCCAGCGCGGTTTGCCCGTCGCTGGGTTTCGAGTCACGTAGTGCAGCTCCACCCGCTTCACTTCCAGATCGATGCGCGGGGAAATCTCGCACCGCGTCATGAGGGTGCCGCGGGTGAGAGTCATCGTCGCCGCTCCACCGCGCCGCGTCAGCATCAGGTCCGGATTCGCCGCGCCCTCATGATAGAACCAAGGCACCGCATCCGGACACCATTGCAGCATTTCTGTGAATCCGTCTCCCCAGCTCTTACCCGTTAGCGTCGTCTTCGGCACGTTGTAGGTCGCATCCATCCGGTCCGGGATGTCCGCGTCCGCGATGGTGGTCATCGGCACGCCTGCGGCCACCGCCGCGTTGTTCAGCGCCACCAGCGAGGTCCGCAGCCCCTGCGTGGGGAATACGTAGGAAGGCCGTTGTCCGTTCGCCCCCGTCGCCGTGTCACGCTCGCCCTGGCGCTGGCTCATCAGCGGATCCTTGAAGAGGAAATAACCCGGCCCCACCACGGTCACTCTCACCGCGCCGTCCACGATTTTCGGCAGTAGGCACCAGCCGCGGAATTTCCGGTTCCCGTCCTTATACACTTCCACTCGTTGTCCCACATCCGGGATGTGATAGGCACCGTCCAGTGAGTTCCCAGCGTTGTCGATCAGTGGCATCTCGAACGTGAACAAATCCGGTTCCAGCGCGTTGAATTCGATCTCGGCCTGCGTCAATCCCAGATCCTCCACGTTGCGCACCGCGGCGTTCAGTCCCGCGCCGGCTTCGCCCTTGATTGCCCATTGTGCCATGAGGTTAGATTATTTGTAGAGCCGTTTGAGTTGTCCTTCCAGCGCGAGCACCTTGCCCTTCAGTGTGCCGATCTCGCCACCCAGTCCCACGGCGATGTCGTTGAAACGGTTTTGCACCGCGATCAGTTTCTGCACGCCGCCCACCACGCTCGCCTGGCCGCTTTGCGTCAGTCCTACCAGCGTCCGGATGTCGATCCCTGCCCGCTGGAGTTCGTCCGCCGTGATCTTCCCGTCGGCAGCCGCTTGCAGCAGAGAATCCTTGGCGGCCGCTCCGCGCTCGTTGTTCGTCTGCACCTCGCCGAAGGCTTTGGTCACCTCCGCTGCCAGAGTCTCGCCTTGCTTCGCCACCGTCTGCGCCCTGGCCACGAGATCGTCCGCGTTCAACGTCTGCTCGATGCGATCGATGTTCACCGCCACCGAGCGATTCACGTCTTCTGCCTTGGTGCGCGCGGCATTGAGTGCCGTCTCCGCCCTGGCGGCCGCGCCCGTGTTTTCATCGGTCAGCTTGCGGACGAGTTCCTCCAGTTTGTCCACCCGGCTTTCCGTGCCGGCAAGGGCGGATTGGAAGGCCGGATTTGCGAGTTCACGCTCCGCATTGCGCCGCTCTAGCAGCCGCTTCGGTTGTGCAAGTTGGTCCTCCGGGCTGCGGTCCGGGATTTGGGTTTTCGCCACCTCCTCCAGGGCGGCTTTTTTCTGTCTCAGCAGCGTCAGTTCCTCACGCAGATCCGCGAGACGGTTCACCGCCGCGCCGGCGCGCAGCTTCTCATCTTCCACCTCTTTCGCGGCCAGTGCCACCGCCTCGTCAGCCTTGCGCTTGCGCTCGACCTCTGCCGCCAGCGCCTGCTTCGCGGCCTCCTCGCGGGCCAGCCGCTGACGCTCCGCGACGGCTTCGAGTTCGCGGAATCCATCCACTTGCAGACCTAACGCATCAGCGATGAGACTCTGTGCCACCGCCAGCTTTTCCGCATTCGTGAGTGCCGCCGTCGAGTAGGCCGCCTCCGCCTGGCGCGTCGCATCCCAGTTCTGGGTTAGCGCGGCGGCATTGTCTGAAGCCCGCTCGATCGAGTCGCTGACTTTTTGAAACCGGTCCGTCTCCGCATCACCAATGCTCTCGGCGATCGCCTTCATCCGGTCCGCCACATCGCTTGCCTTTTCCTCCGTCTTGGAGAGCCATGTGAAAAGCTGGCTGCCGGCCACCGCCGCGATCGAGATCGCACCCGCCAGGCCAGCCGTGCCACCTAACGAGATAATCAGCCCCGGAATGTTATTGAGCACACCCCGAATTCCGAATTGAAGGTCCTCAAAACCTTGGGAAAATAACAGCAGGCTCTGCGATGCATTCGCGTTCGCCTTCTTCACTTCCGTCGCTCCGGCCGTGAACGTTTGCGTGCTCTTCGTCGCCCGCGTCTGTGCCGCGTCCAGATCATAGATCGCTGTGCGCGTCGCGTCGAAGCGATCACTCACCCCGCTGAATTCCGCCCGCAGATCCGCCTGCCGCACTGTCAGGGACTGCGCGCCGGCTTCCACCTTCTTCAGCGCGTCCACCGTCTCCTTCGCCCCGTTGCCCGTCGCTACGGACTGGAACTCCAGCAGATACTTGAACTCGTTGTTAGCGGCCATGGCTTAGGCACCCACCTTGCTGAAGTTCGTCGCCGTGATGTGATAGCTCTTCGTCAGCCTTGCCAGCGTCGGATGGATCGACATGGAAGGCTCGTGCTCCGTGATGAAGCTGTTGGTGAATTTCCAATAGGCTCCACTGCGGCCTTCGATGTAGATCCGCAGTTCCTTCCTCAGCAGCGGGCCGATGTCGATCAGGCTCGTGAGGATCGCCTCCTGTGCCAGCGCGTTCGTGTTCTGAGTGGAAAACACACCGAACTTCATCGTGTAGAACAGCCCGCCGTTAGGCCGCAGGAAAGGCGGTGCTCCGGGGATCGTCACCACTTCCAGCCCCTTGCTCATCGGGAAGGATGGCTCGTAGGACATCCAGTCGCCGAAGTCCAACAGCGTGCGGTTTGCGGACGGTTGGTCGAAGATGATCTGCCAGGAACTGCGGATGATTTGATTCATGGAGTGAGGTAGCCCGTGCGGAAAAAGCGCCGCGGCTTGCAGGCCAGATAGACCAGCGGCCCGCGCTGCCAGGTGGTCAGATCATCGCTCCACTCCATCCACACCGGCTGCACGATCAGCGGTGCCGAGTGATCCGATAGACCCATCAGGCTCGTCGCCGTCACCGTCAGCGAGGACAAGCCGGACTCCGGCGGCTCCACCGTCGCGTTCGTAAACGTCGTCGTCAGGATCGGTAGGCCGTCCAGATAGACCACGTAGCAGAGAGGCCGATCAGCCGCGTTCTCGTCCCACGCGATCCTGCATGGCGCGGCCGTCACCACCGCTGCTAGAAAGCAGCTCAGGAAAATGGCGAGGATGAAATAGACCAGGGATCTCATGGCTCAGTTTGTGGAGACGAACTCCACCCAGTTTTCACCCGCCTTGAGAATGGCCGGATTTGCCGCATCAAGCGTCCCTTGGGTCACTTCAAACCGCATGACGAGGGGAGATCCGGTGACATTGATCCAGCCTTCAAAATGGGCCATCGAAGTTTTGCATCCGCCCGCGATTGAGTCCATAACGCTGTTCATGAGCGTGTCCGAGTTGAAGGCCTGTCCTGCCGATCCCGCAGTTGAGAAAATATAAGGAGCCGAATTGAAATTGGCGTCATGGTGGGCAAGGATTGAGGATCTTGCCGTGGCTGAGCCTCCGCTCACTTTCTTGAAATTTCCGATAGCAGCGTAGCCGATTGCATTGCGTGTCAGGAAAGTCGTGCCCCGGAAGATCCATTTCCCGACTGGGATCGTCACCGTTGTCCCACTGACGGAGGTGCCACCTGCATTATTGGTCAAATCCGCATCGAGTTGATGATAGATCCGCTGGCCATAACGGGTGTCAGCATCCGCCCGAGTGACGAGGTCCGTTGCGTTCGGAGTGCCAGTCCCCGCGCTCGTCGGGCGGCTGCTGGAGGTGAACGCCTGTGCCCCGGTGATGTTAGCTCCATCCCAAGTTCCAGAGTTGTTGGTAAACCAAAGCCTGCCAGCCGTCGTGATCGGCACCACGCCATCACCGGTTGCACCAACATCTTGAACGAAATTGCTGCCGTTAGTGGAAGGATCAAACCAACTGCTGATCAAGCCGAGTGTGGCAGGGCCAGCAGTCCGGTAGAGTTTGAGCGAGCAGGACCCTGAGACAAACGGGATGTTCGGGAAGGTGATTTTATTGGTGGAACTGAGCGTCGCGTTTCCGGTGGTGATCGTGGCCTCGGCCCCCACGATCACAGATCCGTCCGGCAAGTTGTAGGCGATGCGATACTTGTAGGTGGTAGAGCCCGCCGTGCCTGCCGTGGCCAGCGTGGGCGCGGCAGGAGATGCTGTGACAGGAGTGATCCGCAGCGACTCGGCGATGTTGTTGCCAAGGACTTTCCCCGACACCAGATCACGCACCACGAGCGTGTTGGCGGTGGCTGGTGTGACGGTCTCCGCCACCCGCACAATCGCCGGCCTGGCACCCACTCCGCCCTGCACCACGAAGATGCCGATGTCTCCCCGGATGTGTCCCAGATAGTTGTCGATGTCCGCACCCGTGTTATTGACCGACCAAGACGGCGTGAACCCTCCCAAGCCCACGTTTTCATAATTGATCTGCTGGATGGTGGCGTTGATGTGGCCAGCCAGGACCACTCGGCAGCGCCAGACGTAGAGCGCACCGGCGCTCATGCCGTTTGTGTAGAGCGGCAAGGTCCCCTCCATTGCCTTGTCGCAGAACTCGAATACCACCTGGTCGAGACGGACGTTGTCCGTGAACCGGATGCCGGTGGCTCTCCCATAGATATAGCTGTTTTCGATTTTGCTCCAATAGGCGGAGAGCTTGGACGGGGGGATGATTGCCGCTGAGGCAGCTCCGCCGGTTTGGGGATCAAGCAGAAGGTTGTCGTCTTTCGAGTAGGGTGTGTCGGTGACAAAGGCGCATCGGTTGATATACATCGCCCCGCCAAGGTGTTGCTGAATCGTGTGCAGTTTGGTCGCCGGGACCTGCTGGAAGGTGATGTCCTCCATCGAGAGCATCGTCGCCGTTGATCCCCAGTAGGACACCGAGTTAGGGACAACGCCGGGATCCCAGTCATAAGGAACCACCGCGAAAACGGACGGTTCGACACCGGACACCGTTTCGTTCGGGCAGTAGATGATCGTGCCACCTTGAGACGGTCGCTGCCCCCCGTTGAAGTGCGCAAAATTCGGCGTGGCGACACCCCTGAAGGTGATCGACGGCGAGGCACCGGCAGCTGTTGTGCTGTAGGGAAGGGCGAAAATCGAGTTGCGGAATCCGCTTGCAGCGGCCGTGCAAAGGTAGGTGCCTTTGTCTCCCAAGATGGTCCCATAGCCGCCCGACGCATCAATCGCCGACTGGATCGCCGCGCTGTTGTCCGTGCCGTAGCAAGTGATCCTGTAGGTATAGGCGCTGGAGTTTGCGGACGCCGCTGCGCTCATCACGATGGTCGTGGCATTCGTGACGGACGAGATCGTTAGAATCTGCCGCGTCCCCTGGCTCAATTGCAGCACGATCTTTTTCCCAACGTCCGCGCTCGTGAAGCTCGCACTCGCCGAAGTGAACGCCGTGGATCCGCTGGTATAGGTGCCATCGTAAAGATAGACCCCGTCCGCCCGCGCACCGTAATCGTAGAGACGATACTCACCAGCCCGGTTCGTGGACACCGTCGCCGGAGCCCATGCCGTTCCGTTCCAGATGGCGGCCTGACCGGGCGTCGCGCTGGATTGGCTCAGTTTGGAAAGGGCGAATGTTCCGTTAGGCACCGCACTGAAGAACCCGGCCACATTGGCTGCCTCCGTGAATTTCATGCGCCGCAGGCTCGGATTGTTTCCCGTCACCGACTCGTCACCCACCACGAACCAATCGTTCGCCGCGTCGATCGCTGCGCCCGTGATCAGTGCTTTTTCCGTGATGCTTTCCTTGTCCGCCGCAAGGACGGACACCGATCCGACCAGCAAGGCCGCGAGTGAATTAATGAAGAACTTTTTCATGATGATGATTGAGAGGTTTGCTAGATTGCAGTTTCAGGGATCGCCCACGATGGAGCCGTCAGAGTCTGTCAGAATGGAGCCGTCGCCGTCCGTTTGAGCTCCGGATGGAATGCCAGGCGTCGTGATGATCGGTGGATGATCCGGCGCACCGCCGCTGGCAGCGGATGCCCACGCGGCTACCGGAGCCGATGGAGATCCTCCGGCACCGGCCGGAGCGAAAACGGAAGCCGGACTATCAGGCGAGCCGCCCGCCCCGGCCGGCACGAACACTCCCACCGGAGCCGATGGCGAGCCACCCGCTCCGGCCGGCACGAATGCCGCCACGGGAGAGGATGGAGATCCACCCGCACCGGCGGGTGTGAAAATGGCAGGAGGCGAGGCAGGCATGATCGTGTTAGGCCAGGTCGATCAGCTCGAAGGAATTGTTATCGCTGTCCAGCTCCGTGAACCGGAGCTGCACCTTCGCCGTCTTGTTGGTCGAGTCGCCGGGTGTGACCAGCTCGCAACGGCACCAGGTGTGCAGCCGCTCCGTGATCACGCCTAGCGCCACGGTGCCGGTTTCCTTCAGCATCACGCCGTCCACGTAGGTTTGCTTGCGCTCGCGTGGCACTACCGGCGTCCCGGCCACCGGCAGCGCGGCAAGGCCGTATTCCAGCATTTTCACCAGGCCGTTCGTGCGGCTGGTTTCTACCAGATAGGACTTTTTCTTGAGCGTGGTTTCCGTCTCCTCCGTGTAGCCGGCATTCGTTTCGGAAACATAGAGCCGCGGCTCGGATTCCACCTCGCGCTCCTGTTTGAGGTTTTCCAGTTCCTTGATTTTGAAGTTGGTGTAGTTCGTCGCCGGCGCGGCATCCGGCCAGACGTTTTGTGCCACCGTCACCCCGTCCACCACGGTGGCGTTAGGGATGAAGCAGATGTGATCGAAGCGGGTTTCCGTGCGGTCAACGTGGGTGTGTAGGCTCATTGGTGTTGAGGATTGATGGTTGAGTGATGAGAGTTGGAAAAACCTCAGCCTTCGATGATGGTGACGAGACCGGCTGCCACCAGGGCGTCCGCCTCCGCCCGCGTGATGCGGAAGTTAGGAATGCCGCTGACGATCGCCTTGCGGATCCGGACTTGTTTCTTCGTGGTTTTCACCAGCACGTTCGCTGGCTCGGTTGGCGCGGTTTCTGCCACCGGCCGGGCATTCGTTTCTGGTGCTTTGTTTGCCATAAATTTGGTTAGTCAACTTGCAGGAAAAAGGATCTCACCAGCGTGATGCGCCAGGCGGCGAATTCATCGTCCGCCAGTGGCGAGTAGCCGCGCACGCGGCAGTCGTAGAACTGAGGTTTGTTCCGCAGGTCCGGATGGCGATGGAGCTTGCGCATGAGCGCATCCCGGATCTGGCCACCCAGCCGCAGATTCGGATTCACCTTCCGGCTGCGCTTCGTGGTGTCCACGTAGAGCTCGATGATGATGGAGGCTGATAGAGAGTCCGAGTCCGCTGCCGATTCGTCGCCGCCGAGATCGTAGATCAGGAATGACACGCCCTTGGATTTGTTCATCGCCGCCTTCAGATCCTCATCCGGATCCGTCACGCCGTGATGCCAGATCACCACGTTCGCCGCCGTCGCTTCCGGCAGCAGTTTGAGAGGAGATGTCTCCGCCGCCAGCATCACGTCCTTGATGGCCGTTAGCAGCGTGTCCGTTTCCAGGTTGTCGATTTCTTCGCTCATGATGGATCCCCCCCTGAAAGTTGTTTCACCCCGGCATCGATCGCCGCGCCGAGGATCGTCGCGCTGTGCTCTTCGAGTGCCGTCCGCAGCGGAGCACGCGCCGCGATCTTGAGCTTCTTGGAATGCGCACGCACGCTGCCAGGCAGCACGCTGAACTTGTTGGCACGGATGGAAAACGGGTTGCCCTTCTTGCTCGTCCTGGTGCGCGCCGGCCGATCCACCGTGTAGCCCGCCCGCTGGTGTGCCGGCACCTGCACCGTCCCCTCGAAGCCCACCTCGTGCGCGCCGAAGTATTCCACCGCCGCGCCGATCCGGCCCTTGTAACCGGTCTGCGTCATCTCCACCGGCTCTGCGTAAATGTCCCTGCGCAGCCGTCCCGTCACCACGCCTAACCGATGTTCCGCAACCGGAAACGGACCCTTGCCCGTGAAGCGTTCCTTCTGAGCGCGGATGGCAAGCTGCTGCATGCCGAGAGACAGTGCCTTTGCCATGCCCGCATTCGGCTTGGCGATCGCCGTCGCGGCCGCGATCGCATCGCCGGCACCTTGCGGCGGCTTCGCGAGCATCACGCGGATGGAAATGTTGGGAAGGCTCATGATCGGAAAATCAACCCATTCGGGTGTAGAGTTGCAGCGTGCGTTTCACGGCCGGCGTCAAGGTCAGGTTGTCGATCCGCAGGGGAGCGGCCGCGGCCTTGCCATCGCTTTTGCCCGCACCCTTCGTGCGGATGATGTTCTCCGCCTCGCATACCGCGCGGCACTGCTGATACCAGGCCAGCAGTAAATCGTTAGGCAGCGCCTTCGCTGCATTTGGCATGGCCGTCTCGCCATCGTCGCACCAGAAGCCGCCGGTGAGCGTGAAGGTCAGCACCTCCAGGTGCGATCCCAGGCAGGCTCCGAATTCGAGGATCCCCGCATAATGCTGGATGGCCTGGAGCGAGGCCAGCACATCGTGTTCCGTGCCGCCGCTGCGGAGGGAAATGGCCGTCACCGCCTCGATCGGATAGCAGCCCATCACATAGGACTCGCAATCCGCGGCCGCTTCAAAAGTATAACCCACCGTCCGTCGCAGTGTCCGCCCGGTTGCCAGGTCGAACTCCGCCGCCACTCCTTCACCGATCGCTGCCAGGTCCGCATCCCACGTCGTGTCATCACCCATGTCCGCAGGCAGCAGACGGGCTTTGAGGGTGGCGAGATCGCGGTATCCGGCGAGTGGCATGGTGGGGAAAAAAAGAAAGGGGATTTTCCCCGCCGTGTCCGTGTGGACACAGCAGGGAAAAGGGTGGTTAGATGACAGCGGTCACGTGGACGGAGCCGAGCGCTTCGGCGCGCTCTGCGGTCACTTCGAATTCGTCACCCGGCTTGTAAGCCACGCCTCCTTCGGAGAGATGGATGACGGCTTTCACCCGGACGAGTTCGGGGGCTTTGGTTTTGGTTTCTTTTTCGGCGGTGGTTGGATTGGCCATGATGTTGGTTGGTTGGTTGGATGGATGTCGGAAGCACGAGGCTTGCACCCCAAAACCCGCGACCCCTTGCGGAGCCGCGGGTGATTCATGATTCACGAATCGTTAGGAGCAATCAGCTCGCAGCGGTCGTCAGCACGCCAAAGCCGGTCGCGACTTTGGTTTTCGAAGCACCACGCGCCACGGCGCGGAACACCGTGGAGTCCTGACGGAAGAGCACCTGGTCGCTCGATGCGAAGCTGAAGTCCTGGCGGAGGCAGACCGCCTGGTTCAGGGAATCACCGAACGCGGCGATCTTCTTGCTCACTCCGTCAAGGCTTGGCGCGGTGTGCGAGAGCACGACCGGGAAGCCGAGGATCGATCCGATCGCACCCAGCGCCGGCGCATCCGTGGATGGCAGGAAGATCGGGCGGCCGTTGAGATCCTTGATGGACAGGATGCGCACCACTTGCGTCGGATGCATGAACCAGCGTGCAGTCGGCATCGAGAGCACGGATGCGTCCACCGCCAGCATGCAGTTTAGGAAGTCCTCGAAGTCCAGCGTCGCCACGGACACGTTGCCGGAGACCGCCACCGAAGCGGTGCCGCCGAAGAACATGCCATTGTAGCCGCCGTCCGTGATGTCCGCGGTGCCGTCTGCCGAGGTGGATGACCAGTCGAGGCGATAGGCCGTCGCCCGGGCGAACTTGCGGAGGAGGTGAGCTGCAAGGTCGATTTCGGAATCTGCCAGAGCTTCGTTAGACACTGCCAGCCAGCCGAGCATCTTGCCGATCGTCGCCGTCACTTGCGCGCCGGTATAACTGGCTTCCGTGGACTGGGTGTTTTCCGCCGTCCAGTCCATCGTCATGTCCGTGGAATCCACGATCATTTTGACGGACGTGGTGCTAACGGGGATGACGTCCAGCATGCGCCAGATGCCATACTCCGCGATCAGCGAGTAGATCGCCGGCAGGAGCTGCGCATTCACATAGGTGGATCCAGGCGAGCCGGTCGTGGCCACCGCACGGGTGGGATCGATCGCCCTGGCGAAATCCTCCGCACCTTTTTTCTGTGCGTCGTTGATCGCACATTCCACGCCCTTTTTAATGAGGCTCTGGCGGATTATGCCGTTAAATGCCGTGCGGAGCTGCTCGTCGCCCGTGATGACCTCGAACGCGCTGCCGAAGTTGGCGCGGCGTTCGTTGTTTACCTTGAGCGTGATGGCCTGGAGCGAGCGGTTGATCTCGATGACCTGCCCTGGCAAGCCGTCGAAGGTCTTGCAGTGATTGGCGAAGTCTTCGGCCGTTTTCTTCGCGTCCGCGTCGAGCGAGGCGAATTTCGTCTCGATGGTTTCGAACTGACGCTTCACCGCACCCACGGCTTCCAGTGTTTTCGACTGGAACTCGGCTTGGCTCATGCCGCCGCCGTTCTGGTTGCCGTTGCCGCCATCCATGTCCTGCTTGCGCATCGGCACGCCTAACAATGGCAGGCAGGCCAGAGCGGCGCCGGCGTCGGACTGATGGGTGGTGACCCATCCCGCGCCCAGGGCGAGGATGGACAATGCGAGCCATGGGCTGCGGAATTTGAATCGATTGGTGAGTTTCATATCTGATAGTTTGATGATTGGTGTTTGAGGATTACTTGCCCGTCAGGGCTTCAAGCTGTCGGAGGAAGTCGGTCCTCTCTGCCGCCTGACGCATGACTTCCTCGCCGCCGTCAGGCTTGCCGGGCTGGGAAGTTGAAGGTGTTTTGTAGGAGCGGCTGGTGATCCGCTTCATTTCCCGCTCGATGAGCAGGCGGGAAACCGTGGGAAGATTCGAGTCCTCCGCCGCCGCACCGGCCACGGTTAGGAAATGCAGGTCATCATCGCCGAAGCCCACGGCCGCCAGATCCGCGTCACGGATGCAGCCTTCCTTGTAGGCCTTGGCCACGGCGGAGGGATTCGCCCCGAGCACGCAGGCGGAGAGTTCGAGCTGCTCCTGCTCTACGAAAATGCGCCGGCACTTCGCCGCCTCGTCCGTAGCAAGCCCGGCCTGTGCCACGAAGTCACTCCAGCCGGTATCGTTAGGCCACGCCGCCTTGATCACGCGGAAGCCCACGGATACCGCTTTCAGGAATTCGCCCACCGTCAGCTTCCAGCCGATCGCTGCCAGCTTGTGCTCCGGGATGTCGTGCGCCCACTGCACCGTCTCGATGAGCTGCCCGCCTTCCACCCGTGCCGATGTCACCTTGCCTAGCAGCGCTTCGATGCTCCAGTAGTTGTGCGAGTCCACGAACGGCGAGTTCTTCGCAAACAGCGTGAACTTCCAGCCGCTTGATAGAACGGATTCATGATAGGAATCCAGTGTGGAATCGCTGGCGATGTATTCCACCGTGCCGTCCTTTTCGGACAGCACGCGGGATTCGATGTTGAGCGCTTTGCGGTGTAGGGCTGACATGGTAAAAGTAAGTTAGAAGGGAATGGTTGGATCGTTGTTCACATCGTCGATGGTCGGCTCCTTCGGTGCGGACGCGGGGCCATGCACGCAGCGGCAGTTGATGATTTCCTCCGCAGTGCCGGCTGGATCGCACGGGTGCATCATCGGCACGCCACCCACCAGGAACGGCTCGTCCATCGGAATCACCTTGCCGTCCAGCGCATCGTGGGAAAGCCGCACGCGGTCGTCTCCGGACGTGAGCCATTCCTTGTATTTCGCACCCGCCTGGATCATCCCGTCGTGACGGCCGCTCTCCATGGCGATGCCCACCTCCGTCACGGCGATGCGCATCGAGCGCTCCTTCGAGATCCCGTTGAAATCCTCGCGCACCCGTGCGGATAGCTTCGCGAAGCTCTCCCCGGCCTGCACGCCCTCGTCGAGCGAGTTCCGGATCTGCTCCCACACCTCCGTGCCGGCGTCCTTGATATAGTTCTTCCGCGCCTGGAGCCACGCGAGACCGTTAGGATCTGCTGGAATGAATGGCCCGGTCTCGTTCATTTCCTCCATCACCTCCGCGCCGGCTGCTTCATACGCCGCGGCGTTTATCTTGAAAATCGGCTCGATCAGCAGTTCGAGAAACTTCGCCAGGTCGAAGATGAAATCAAACGCACCGCTGCGGATCATCTTCTCCTCCGCCTCCGCCTTCGCGATGTTGGCGAGCGTTTCCTTCCGCGCCTCGAACAACGCACGATCCACCGTCACACGGATGCGCTTCACGTGCGGCGCACGTGTCAGCATCAGCGCCTCCCACCGCTTGGCATTCAAGCTCCGGACTTGTCCCGGCGCAGCCGCAGGCGGAGATGGATGAGCCGGACAACCGCGAAGCAGCACCTCCAGCTCCTCGAACGCCTTCACACCAGCTGATTCCGCCGCCGGCTCTTCCTTCTTACTATCAACTATCAACTCTCCACCATCAACCTGTTGGAGGTTGAACGGCATCCATGCCTTGTCCCATCCGGCGAAGGGCTTCAGCCCCAGATTGAGATAATCACTCACCACGTTCCACGGCATCCCGCGCTCGTGCATCTTCCGCCCGGCCTCGATGCGCTCGCTGCGCACTTGCTGCATCGTCGAGTGTTCATCCCAGTTGAAGCTCACCGAAACCTCACGGCCCGTCAGTCGCAGTGAAACCATCTCCACCGCCTCCGCGATCTTCGCACCGTGTGGCATGCAGGTTTCCTCGATCAACTTATATCTATCCGATGCACTGCCGATACTATAACTCGCCGTCACCTCCGCAAAGGATGGTGGCACGCCGAAGGCAATATAAACCTCATGCCGGTTTTGCAGCCGCTGGGTCACGGCCGCGGCGTCCGGACTCTTGATCTTGGCATCCTCCGTTTTCAGGTCACCTACCAGAAACGTCGGCTGATAGTCGCCACGCTTCGCCGCCGCGCGCTTCCGCCGCAGGATCATCCGGATCTGCTCTTCCTGCTCCGGAGTAATGCCGTTAGGCGCGATGATGGTTTCACCCAGATCGCCGTTCGACTCTGCCAGGGACTTCCAGAATCGCGCCGCCGCATAGTCCGCCTCCGCTGCCATCTTGGCCGCGTCCATCGGTGCCGCGCCGCGGATGTCATCAGTCGGATTCCAGAACTTCGAGGAGATCACCTGGTCAGGGATCAGATGCGCCACGCCGCGGTGCGCATTGCGGAATTCCCAGCCGATCAGCTCGCCATCTTCCATGATCGGCCGCATGCGGTCCGGCCGGGCGATCATCAGCGGGCTTCTCACCGCCGCCCGCACTGGCAGCCAGCTATCATCCAGGATCCAGAAAAACTCACCTGCCAGGCACAGCCAGCCGGCCGTCGCTTCGATGAAGTCCACCCGGCTCATGCGACTGCCTTTGGAAAGCCCCTTGCCCGGCCGCTGCCAGAAAGCATTCAGCAACGGATCATCCTGCTCCACCTCGCCACCCTTGCCGACGGTGGTGAACTTCAGGTTCACCGAAGCGATCGGCCCCGTGATGTGTTTGATCGCGGAGGAAACCCACGGGGAAAGCTTGTAGGGATCGGACAGCCGGCCGGCCGTCTCATTCCCGCTCCCCAGGAACGCTGCCAGGTGTGGCGGCAGTGAACGGGTAACCATTCCCTCTCCACCGACCGCCCGCGATTCCGCCGCGAGCACTTCGCACGACTCCGGCGGACTCACCGCGCGGAACGCATCGAGTGCCAGGCCGATCTTGGAGAAAAGGTTCATTCTTACGGGTTGGGGAAATTTTGGCTATCTTGATCATCTCGCTCGCCGGAAACTGGTTCCGCGAAGCGCCGCGAAGCCGCCTCTGGCGCGTCGGGATCGATTTTGGCTCCATCCGTGGGCGCGGCGGGGGCGCTCGCCGCTCCTGAGCCGTTTTCCGCACGGTTCACGATTGCGTCCTGCAACCCATCCCGGACGGGTCGCTGCATGCGGTCTTTTGATTGGTGGGGAGAGTGCATGGTTAGAAGAAATCGCCGTCGCACGGCAGGGAGATCCGGATGTTCGAGGTGGTGGACTTTCCAGCATGCATTGCCAGGGCGAGGGACCAGAAGCGGTCCGCGTGTCCGTCGTCGTCGCTATCAGCCGCGAACCGCACGTTGCCCGCGGCCGTCGTTTCCTTGCGGATCTTGCGCAGGTCGGAGATCAGCGGATCATCACCGAAGGGGATGCGGATCCCACCATCCTCGAAGGCGCTCCTCACCGGATAGGCCAGATCTTCCTTCACGGCACCGGTGAAGCTAACACCTTCCACCCGGCTCTTGCCGAACCGCTGCCCGGCCCGCTCCGCGAACTGCATGCCAAGGCCGGTCGAGTCGATGCAGGTCCGGCGGCAGATTTCAAACCACGGATAGAGAATGCTCTCCTGAGTGGAGAACATCACCTTGGAGAGATCGATGCGCTTCCGCAGGAAATAGAGCCCTCCCACTTTCTCCAGGACGATCAGCGAGGTGAGGTCATGGTGCCGGCCGATGTCCACACCGGCGTAGAGTGGATTCTTGCAGGCCCTGGCTTGCTCGATGGTATATTCCCACGCCTCACCTTCTTTATAAGTGCAGGCGTCGATCAAGGCATACTCGATGAACGCGCTGGCATCGTCCGCCGGCACACACATGTATTCCTGTTGGAACGTTTCTTCATCGCGAGCGCGGCTGCGCTGATAGGTAAAGTAGTCCGCTTCATCGAACTCCAGGCGTGGATCTCCATCCGGTAGCTTCGTTTGCAGCTTCCAGAGGAAGCCCTGGTCAAGCGCGTCCTGGAGCGTCACGCGGTGCAGGGAGAACCGCTTCGGATTTCCCTTCTCACGGATCTCGCGGATCAGCGTGTTGAAGAAGTTCTTGGATCCACGGTGCGTCGAGATGATCGCGGCCGTGCCGCCCCAGTCGATCGTCGGCGAGCCGATGGCATAGACCATGCCCGGATCTTTCCGTAGGCCGAACTCATCCCACTTCACCCGCCCGCCGCGTCCAGCGAAGGCATCCGGGTTGGAGGAAAGCGAGTTCAGCGCGGAGCCGTTAGGGAAGGGGATTACCTGTGCCGTATGTTGCCGGCCCTTGTCATCGATCAGCACCGTCTCGCCACATTGCAGTGCGGCCAGGTGAAGCAGTCCGGCGAAGCCCATGCAGTCCCGGACGTATTGCCGTGCTGTTAGCTCGTCCCGCGAACTCACCCACGTCTGAAGCCGGTTCTCCGTCTGCGCGTGGTATCGCACATCCTCATAGCTCGATGCATAGGAAATGCCCACGCGCCGGCTCTTCTCCATCAGCTTCATGATGGACTTGTCCATCACCCACCGCTCCTGATAGGGGAGCATGAAGGTATCCTTGGCGGGAATGCACTTGGCCTTCCCCCGGAAATTCTTCGCATGTGCTGGGAGAAGTTTGCTCACAAAAGCTTCAGTTGTTTTTCCAGCATCTCCAGCGTCTCCGCCGTGAGTCCGCCGCCCGCCTTCAGTTCCCTGGCCTTCGCTTCCATTTCGTCGAGCTTCGCGGCCTTGGCCTCGATGATCTTGAGCTTCCGCTCGTCCATATCCGCCACCTTGTGCATCAGCCGGTTTTTCTCTAACGCCACAAAGCCCTTGAGATTCCCGTCCGCCGCCACCCGGCTCGTGAACACAAACTGCGCCCACTTCGCCGCGGCTTCCGGCGTCATGTCCGGATCCTTCATGAGCTCCAGCTTGGCACGCTCCGCGAACTCGCGGGCTTCCTGCATCTCCCGCGTCTGCCGTTCCTCCCGATAGAAGTAGGACAAGCCACCCAGCGAGGAAGTAATGCCAAACAGCTTTGGCAGTTCCACGAGGATCGCTTCGAAGGTCAGCTTGGTGCCGCCTTCCTCCGGATTGCGGAACCGCCACAGCGTATCCTTCGCCTCCTGCGGAAGGTTCAGGAGTTTGGCCGTAGCTTGATAGTCGGATTGCATTCACGGGAAAGTTAGAGTGATGCCAACAGGTTCTTGCCGCGCTCGGTGATCAGCCATTGTTGCAGCTCTGGATCCAGCGAGTCGCCGGTGGCACGGATGTAGTCGCCGTCCTTGAAGAATTTCAGCGCCACGCCGCGCTCGCCGAGATTGGTCGGTGGTTTCACCAGGTCATCCACGTGAGACCAGAGGGTCGCTTCCTCCAGGGCGAAGTCGCCCGCGTTCTTCAGCGTTTGCAGGAAGACTCGGCGGATATGTTTGCGGCGCATCGGATTGCTCATCGGCTGGTTTTATTGGGTTGGTATTTCAGGAGGTCATCCACGCGCGAGTGGAAGGCGCGGGCGATGTCATCTAACTTCTCGCCGATGCGGGTCTCGCGCTCATGCCCGGCGTTGAGGATCTCCACGTATTGCTTCGCGCTGTCCCGGCGGATTTCCTCCACCGCCTTGTGGAAATTATTGCGGAGATCCAGGGTGATTTCCTCCACCTTCTCCACCCGCCGCGCCAGATCCATGTGCTGATAGTAAGAGGGCGGCGAGTAAACCCGCTTGACCGGCACTTCCGGCATCGGCTCGCCGAGCGTGATCTTCTTGGACTCACCTTCCTTCACTCCGCGCTTCCATGCAGCCACCACGCCGCCCACCGCGCCGATGATCGCCACCACGAAGGCCGTCAGCCACTCGCCGGAAATGTTCGTGTCTGCCAGGATGGAAATCAGGTTCGTCATGATTTGTTCGCAGTGGGATTGAGGGCTTGCTGGATCACGCCCCAGACTTGCGCCGGCAGTCCGCCGGAAGGTTTCAGCCCGGCCACGTAGGCCGCCACCTTGGTGAGTTCATCGGCGGTGAGTAACTTCACCGCCGCATCCAGATTCGAGGTCTCGCACAGCCGCTGATAGAGTGCGCGTGGTTTCATGGCTTGATGGACTGGCTTTCGATCCAGCTGGCGATGCCGTCGGCATAGGCCTGCTCCAGCGTGCGCACCTCGTCCGGATCGTCGAAGCGGTTCCACTCCTCCAGGTTATCCCCGAAGAATGGCTCCAGGATCGCCGCCGGGCAATGGGTGAGGGATAGGAACAGCGCGCCGCGATCCGTCGCCGCCTTTGGCTTCAGCCCGCGTGAAAGGTGAGTGGGGAACGCGAAGTCCAGCGCATCCAGCATCGCCTGCGCCAGTGTCACGCCGCGCACGGAATGCGACCAGTGCAGTACCTCGTGGCCGTGCGCCTCGCGGTCGAAGGCGTTGAAGTGGAACTCCAGCGCGGCCGTCACGCCAAGATCTAGCAGCCGCTTGGCCAGCCACTGCATCGCCGTCTGATAACCATTGCCCTGGTAAAACCGGATCACAATCACCGCGATCCCGCGAGCCTTCAGCAGTTCCGCCACCGCCTCGATCACCGGCAGGTTGTATTCCTCCTCGGACACGCCCGCGGCTCCCACATTGCCCTCGTCACCGGCCCGGCCGTGTCCGAGGCACAGCGCGACCAATGGCTGCGGCCGCCACGCAGGCAGTGGCGCGATCGGCACCAGTTCCTCCGGCTTCACGCCAGGGGCAGGGAAGCCGAGCTTGTCATTGATCACTGCCAGCACCGCCGCGGAAACATCCGCGCTCCAGGGCATCGAGCTGTGATTGTTCAGGTGCCAGCGGGCAGTGGTGAGGGATGGGGAGTTCATTCCGTGTGAAGTTAGAAAATGAGGCCGATGCTCACGCAGAGGAACACCAGGTGGATCGCGGAGACGCCCTCGCCGTCGTCGTCATAATCCGTGTCCAGCACCATCGTCGGCACGAGGAACCACTGTTGGAGACTGACGAGGCAGGTGAAGTTCATGGGGTTGGTTAGGGTTTTGAATGGAGTGTAAGGCGGCAGGGGAGAGCCGATCTAACGGCACGTGCGGAAGTATCATCGCCCCCTGCCTGGAGAATCACTTTTCAGCGCGGATCACAGCCTCCACCACCAGCCCGCCCTTGCTCGAATAGCTCACCGCCCCATCAGGTCCCGTGATGCCGATGGTCACCGGCCAGCCGCGTGAGTTCGCGCTTTGGCAGCCTGATAGTCCTCCAACTATCAGGCTGCCCGCGCACATGAACACAATCAGCGTTGCCGAGTTATCCGCCGTCGGGAGTTTCCCGTTGGCAAACATCTTTCCCGACACCCACAGGACGAGTCTCGCCACTAAGATGGCGATGATCACCTGCAAGCCATCTCCCAGGCTCACGCCCGCGGCATTGGCCTTGTCGACCTCGGCAGGATCGATCCACCCATGAAGGGCGAGGAACGTGCCAAGGCCGGCCAGGCCGGTGAACGCATGTCTCAGAGAGGACTGTAGGATTTCTTTCATCGGTGTGGGTGTCGGGTTGGTTGCGGAACTGGCAACAACGCCGCCACCCTAACCAACCCGCCCCATCCGTGAACCCGCCCGGAACCAAGATTGCAAAGATAACACCCTTTTCTCGAATGCCCGCGATTCCCCGTAGAATCAACGCCAGCGGATGAAACATCTCGTTTTCACCACCCTTTTCGCGTGAGTGTCCACAGTGGACACTCGGCAGGAAACCTCTCCCCCTGGCGCGTTTTCACGCTGCCATCACCCTTTTCTTAAATCGCGCAAACCCTTACCACTGCAAGGAAACTCGCAGAAATCCACACCCTTTTTCCAAGAGTGTCCACAGTGGACACACCCGAAATTACTTCCTTTCGGCCTGCATTGCCCGCAGCTCACTCACGATCACGAGTAGTCGCTCCTTCGCCACCTGATGTTCCGGCGTTCCTTCAGCGCTACTTTGAAATTCTGCATTCACAGCATGTAAGTCCCGCATCTTCACCTTCATCTCATCAGATAGATTTTCCAGCCGCGCCGTCTCCTTGTTGATATATTCCATCTTGGCCACTTGCGCCGCGTGCTTTTCCAGCAGCTTCTCGCTCCGCGCCAGGCTCGCGTCCATTCGTTCAAACTGCTGATCCATCGACGCGGATCGTTTTTCCGCATCAGACTTGCCGCAGCTCGTCGCCAGCAAACAACCGGCCATCACTCCTATCAGTCCCATTCGTCCTATCATTTTCATGAGTTCGTTAGTTGGTTGAAATAGTCACTCGCCTCTTCATCACTCACCGGTCCGCACACGCAGCGGCAGCCGTTAGGATTCAGGCACGCCGCTTCATGCGCCGCCACATCCATCTCCTCTGCGGCCACGATCTTTCCATCCGCTTCCCGGCATTGAGCGCACACATCATCTGTCCTGGCCGATAGCCAGGTCATCCACCGAGCCCCGGCCTCCAGGCAATCACGCAGCCGTCTCTCCTCAGTCATTCCCGCCTCCGTTCCTCACCCGCGTCTCCATCGCAATCGCCAGTCGCTCGATCGCAAGCGCCATCCGCTCCATCGCCATCTCCAGTCGGTCCACCCGCTCTTCCACCGGCCGTGCCGCCGCCTGCTCATTTGGCATCTGCTGCTGGCTCTGATTTGGCGGCGGACGCTCTATCCGATAGGGCGCGGCATCCTCGCGCAGCATCGAGCTGTTTCCATCCCGTTCCTCCGCCGCTCTTTTGAAGATCTGGTATTGGTCCACGCCAGTGAGCAACCAGATCGGGTTGATCTCAAGGAAATGCGAGATCTTCGCCACCGTGTCCCGATTAGGCTCCGACCCGCTCAGCCATCGGCTGACGGTCGAGAGCGCGACACCACAGTGAGCCGCTAGATCGCCCTTCGGCTTTCCAGACTTCTCAATGGCGGCTTTCAGGCGATCCGCAAAATTTTGCACCGAACGCTAAATTCTTCTTGATTATCTTAGCGCGAGACGCCAAATCTTTTGGCGTTGCCCGCAACGTTTCGCGCGGACTCAACCACAGCCCTTACCAAATGCCAACCCGCAAATCCAGCACCCTTTTAGACATTCAGTCCGCCTTCACCGCGAAGGGCTGGTCCTATCGCACCGCCGCCACCTCGCTCGGCGTCTCCGCCTCCCACCTTTTCCGCGTCATGCACGGTCACCGCGCCAGTGCCTCCCTTCTCGCTCGCGTCGTCTCACTCCCCACGCGCCCCGCCAATCGCTAACAGAAACATACACGCACCATGTCCGCACGCATCCCACATCTCCTCACCCACCTCCTCTCCTCTGACGATCTCGACGCGCTGGAAAAAGCCATGCTCGGCAAGGCCGATGCCGCCGCCGGCCAGGGCGACAAGGAGTGTGCCACCTGGCAAGCCGCCGTCCTGCTCATCCAGGAACACCGCAGCGCCTCCTTCCAACGCCGCTCCAAGCTCACGCCCTCCGCCCGCCGCAAGACCCTCGGCCCCCGCCTCACCCGCTAGATCCTCCTCTAACCAAAACCACCACCACCGCACATGACCACCACCCAGATCGATCAACTCCTCGGCTCCAGCCGCCAGCGCAAGCTCGGTGCCGGCAGCCTGCAAACCCTCGCCATCCTGGACCTCTGCGGAGGCTCCGCTAAGCTTGGCGTCATCGCCGGCAGGCTCTGCGTCAGCACCGCTGCCATGACCAGCCTCGCAGACCGCCTCACCAAGGCCGGACTCGTCCAGCGCAGCTTCCCCAAAACCGACCGCCGCGTCATCCACCTGGAACTCACCTTCCATGGCCGGGAAGTCCTCAAACAGATCCTGTCTGAAAACTCCGAGCCCGCTGCCACCGCGTGAACCTGGACCGCGCCATCCTCCTGGATCTCGTCCCCGGCCAGGCCACTGCCGCCGCCATCGGCGAGCACCTCGGCTACCCGGAAGAAACCATTCTAACCGCCCTCCGCCGCCTCCATTCCACCGCCCTGGTAGAGCCCCTTCCGGTCTCCATCCTCACCGCCTGGCGGCTCACCCCCAAGGCCCTCCAGCTCCACGCAGACTCACTCCGCACCAACACAAAACCATGATCCTCGATTGCCCCAAGCCCGCCCGCAAGCTCCCTCACAGCACCTGGCACGACACCCATTCACCTGCCACAGCCGCGCCGTCCACCGCCATCACCTGGTCACTGGAAGCTGGCACCGTCCAGCTCTTCATCGTGGGACCGGGGCCGGACGCCTGGCTCGCCTGCTCCCGGCCGAACTATCAGCCCCGCTCCACCCCCGGCACCCCGCGCGAGCGCGAGATCGCCCGCCAGGCCGTGATCCTGCTCAATCAAACCCACCGCAATGACAAGGACGCCGGCATCCCGCAGATCCAAGCCGCCCTCCGCCTCGCCGCCAAGCAGATCCGCGCCAAGGCCTCCCTAACCACATCCACGGAGCCGCTAACGGAAACCGAGCACGCTCCCTCCGCAGACGCCTACGGCCGCGTCCACCGCCCGGATTGCTCCCGCCGCGCCACCGCAGTGGACAGCGCCAGAGTCCTCAAGCTCGTCACCCTCATCACCCGCCACGCAGGCATCCTTCCCGCCGATCTCGTGGGCGGTGACAATTCCCGCCCGCTCAGCCGCATCCGCCACCTCGCCATCGGCACCGTTCGCGAAGTGTTCCCCGCCATGGTGAACTATCAGCTGGCGGAAATCTTCCACTGCGATCCCGGCCACATCCGCCGCGCCCGCGATTCCCACGCCGCCCGGCTCATCACGGATCCGGCCTATCAGAAACTGCACGCCGCCATCCTCGCGGAATTCAACAAGTCACCGGAATGACCACCTCACCTCCATTCGCCCTCAGTTTTTCCGGCAGCATCACCACCATGCCGAAGCCCCGCGCCTCGTTCATGCAATTCCAACAGGAATGGTTAGAGCGCTGGCAAGCCGCTATCAACACGCTCCCTTTCGCCGAAGTCCCGCCACCCACCAGCGAGAAACTCTATCTCCCGCTGGACGCCACCACCGAGGCCGTCATCGAGATCACCATCAAGACCCGCGGCCTCGGCGCGATCGATCCGCCAACCCGCCGCGCACCCACAGCGAAGGAACTCCACGAAGTCGCCGGACTCCTCACCCGCCGCGTCTATCAATTCACCGAATCCTCCGACTAACCACCGCCAACCGACCCCATCACCATGACCGAAACAAGCCAAAGCGATCTCATCCTCGCCCGTCTTCAGGAATCTCCTGGTGAATGGGTCTCCATGCCGGAACTCGCCGCCGTCGGCGAGTCCATGAACGTCCACACCCGTATCGACGAACTCCGTCACAAAGGCGGACACCACATCGAGAACTATCAGGAAAAGCAGACCGGCACCCGCCGCCGGAAATCCTACTACCGCCTCATCCTCCCGGAACCTGTGTCCACAGTGGGACACTCCGCTCACTGAATCCTCCTCCTTCATCTATCTAACCAACCGCACATCATGAAAACAAACACGCCCAAAGACCCCGCGCTCCTCGCGCAAACCAACCTCGTCCGCCTCCTCGAAGCTAACCTCAAGGTCATCACCCAGGATGAAGCCGCGCTCATCTTCCGCCGCAACCTCATCAAACAGGTGGCCGCGCAGACCGAGACCATGAACCCCGGCCTGATCACCCGCGCCTATGAGGCCGTCTGCGCCGTGGAGTATCCCAAAGGCGACGTGGTCAAGCTCCGCGTGAAACTGGAAGCCGTCATCGGCGCCAACCTCTCGTTCCCCACGCCGCCCGCCGCCCCAACCGCTAACCGCTAACCGAAATGGACTCCATCACCCTCCTCATTGCCGGAGCGACCGGCATACTCATCGGCACCGGCTTCGGCATCTACATCGCCGCGCTCTTCGCTTCCCCCAAGATCCAGCGCGCCGGCCACGATGCCTGGCTAAGTGCCGAGCGATTCTACAAGCGCGCCTACATCCTCACCCCTCGCGACTGATCCCATCCATCATCCAAAATCTCTTCACCCATGTCCTCCACACTCCCACCTCCCGGCTCCGTCTGGCGTCAGCGCTCCACCCACCGCCAGATGCGCGTCATCTACTCCGCCGAGCGCGACATCGTCGCGCACGATGCCGAGCTGGCGGACGTGCATCAACAGATCGCCTCGTGGGTAGGAGACGCCAAGGCCTTTGATGCCGAGTTCATCCCCGGCGATCCGGAGCACTATCCGAAAACCGCCGCCTGATCGGTTTCTAACTCTCAACTCTCAACCACCCACTCTCAACTCGCATCCATGTCATCCAAGCTCGCAAAACCCGCCCCGTCACCCATCATCATCGAGATCACCGAACTGTGCGAGGAAGTCGCCACCGGCATGCGCCGCTCCATCGCCGGCGCGCTCAAGATCGGTCTCCGCCTCATGTGGCTCCACAATCAGGTCGCCCTCATGGATCAACCGGGCGGATTCCGCTCCGCCCTGGTCGCCATCGAAGGCCACGACGTTCCGCGTTCCACCGCCTACCGCTGGATCAACGCCGCCGCCGCCCTCATCATGAAACACCAGGGCGTCCCTGACGCCACAGACATCACCCTGCCCGAACCCTGCACTCCCGCATGGGACAAGCTGGAGAAGATCCTCGTGGAGCAAACCAAAGGCATGTCCATCCGCCGCCTCCTCATCGGTAGCGCCAACAAAGGTGAAGAAGACCGCCTGGATAACCTCATCACGCAGGATGAGGCCGGCGACAAGAACGCCACCGCCATCCTTGAACAGGTCGCCGAAGGCAAGCTCACCCTGGTGCAGGCCATCCGCGCGTTAGGCGGCATGAAGTCCAAGGAAAAGACCCGCACCGATCCCGTCTATCTCGATCTGGACGGCCGCACCGGTCAACCCACCGGCCTCTTTCCCAAGTGCCTCGTGACGATCGCCAACACCTTCAACCGTTGGGACGAACTCGACGAAGCCGCCCGCAAATCCGTCAAGGCCAGTTGGAAGGAAGTCGTCTCCAAGCTCCCAAAGGAACTCCGCTAACAACGGACCGCGAAATCATCCTCCTAACCGCACCACCTCCATGGACACCACACCCGTCAGCCCCACTCGCCGCGATGCCCGCAAGCTCATCCTCCAGATCATCGACGACCACGTGCAGGCACCACTCACGGTCGCCACGCTGCCCAAAGGCGACGAACTGGAACTCCGCCGCCTGTTTCGCGATGCCTATCCCTATGGCGTGCGCAAAGGTTGGTGTTACCGCGTCTGGTGCCAGGAAGTCCGCGCCGCGCTTGGCTATCAGATCAAGAAAGCGAAGCGATACGAAAAAGCCATGAAGCGCCACGGTCGCCACGTCATCCCCGCCATGCGGGATTGGGCGGAAGAGCGCGGCATCCTCGCGGATCCGGCCGAAGCCACCGAAACCGAAACCGCTCCATCATATTTCGCACTATCATGACTCCTCCAAACCCCGCCCTCGAAAAGATCCGCAAGCTGCTCGCGCTCGCCGGAAACAACACCTCCGCAGCCGAAGCAGCCTCCGCCCTGGCGAAAGCTCAGAAGCTCGCCGCCGATCATGGCATTTCGCTAACCGAAGTTGGCGACGGTGAAACCACCACCGGCACGAACGGCATCGAGCATCGCGCCATCAAAACCCGCGAAGCGCTCCATGAAAGACTGGCGGAGATCCTCACCAAGGAACACTTCGGCGTCCAGATGATCATCAGCACCGGCGGCGGCCGCTCGCTGCTCTACATCGTCGGCAATCCCGGCCAGGTGGAACTAGCGAGCTATGTGTATGTCTATCTCTCCCGCGCCCTGGCATCCGCCTGGCTGCACCGCACTAACCGCCGCCTTTCCGACCGCAAAGCCTTCATGATGGGGTTCTGCGCCGCTATCAGCGAGCTGCTCCCATCGGTGTTCCCGCAAACCGGCCTCGTCGTTTCGATCCAAAGTTACATCGACGATGTCCTGATCCCACCCGGTGCCGTCGTCAAAAATGCGAAACCTTTGGGCTTGAAGCGCATCTCCCAAACCGCCGCCCAGGCCGGCTACGCGGCCGGCGAAAAAGCCGGAATCCGCAACGCCATCCGCGGCACCACCGCACAACAACTCCTCGATTTCTAACTACGATGCAAAGCACAGCACCTAGCACGCAGAACGCATAGCCCACGCACCCCGCCGACACCGATGCTGACCACTGGACATACCCACGAAAAACCCCACCGCGCCGAGTCACGGCGGGGCGGGGTTGTGTGCGGCGTCTTGTTGAGTGTCTTTTTGTTAGCGGTGGCGATCCAACTCAACGCCCAGCATGTTGAGCGTGGCGGCTGGGGGGACAACGCCCTGCCAAAACTTCTCGACGCTTCGGGGGCCTTGGTAGCCGCAATGGGCAGCAAAGTCTGCCCGGCTCCATCCGAGCTTCTGGAGTGCCGCTGTGAGGCCGGGGCCGTAGTCCATGACCTCCCCGCCATCCGAGAGGATGACGGGGATGCCGTAGGACGATTGAGAGTGGTTGCAGGTGATACGCATGGCTTAGTCCTCCTTGGATTGGATCTCTTCGCAAGCTGCCACAATCGCCTTGGTGCAGCGACCGGACTTGGCGGACACGATGGTGTAAACCGGGCGGCTGTGCTGTCCGTGCGATGTGACATACTGCCCGCTGCGGGAAAAATCCCCGGCTCCGTTATACTCGCAAAACATGGCATCTTGAGAGTAGTGATCGCTGTTGGTGAGGTAAGCGTAAGCCTCGGCAACGCTGGCAAACTCCAATGGGCTGGTGATCTCGCGGCCTGTCATGCGGTCGTATGTGGGGTAGCCCATAAGGTAGCCGTCTTGTGGTGCATTGTAGGTGCCAGGATAGTATCCCATCTCGGCTTTGATTCTGACTGCGGTGGTGGTTGGGGTAGTGGTCATTTGGTTTGGTCGGTTGGGTTGGCGTTCGTCGCTCAACTGAGATCAATCTACACCGTTTTAGTGTGGCCGCAAGAAATATCTACACTTTTTTTGTGTAGCCTTAAATCACGCTCTTTTTCTCCGCTCAACGTCAAAGGTGTGGCACCGCTACTAGCGAGAGCCGACGTGGAAACGGGGGTCGAGCCATGAAGTCAGGAAAGACTTCGCCGACAGAGGGGCTAGTAGCGGTTGTCCACCACCGTCTTGTTCGCTTCTTCATGACTTTGG
>JANODE010000224.1:0-30459 GCA_031412525.1 Akkermansiaceae bacterium
CCTAACGGCGGTGCGGGGGTGACGGTGACCTGGAAGGAATTCGTGGCGGAAAGTGCGGGCGTGCCGCTGTCGGTGACCTGGGTGGTGAGGGTGTAGGTGCTGCCGGCCTGCTCTGCGGTCGGAGACCATGTGATGATGCCGTTGGAATTGATCGCCGCGCCCGCAGGAGGTGATAGAAGTTGATAGGTAAGGGTCTGCACGGGAAGGTTTGAATCCGTGGCCGTGTTGGTGACGGTCATTGTGCCGGGGGTGATGAGGTTGGCGACGGCGATGCTGCGGTTTTCCTGTGCCGGCAGCACGGGAGCGACATTCGGCTGGGGCACGAATTCGGAAACGGTGACTTGGAACGAGTTGGTCGCGGAGAGTGCGGGCGAGCCGCTGTCGGTCACGCGGGTTTCAAGGGTATATACGGCATTGCCCTGGGTCTCGTTAGGAGACCATGAAATCATGCCGGATGGGCTGATGGTAGCTCCGGCGGGCGGGTTGAGCAGTTCGTACGTCAGGTTTTGCGCGGGGATGTTGGAATCCGTGGCGGTGTTCGACACGGTGAAGGATTCAAACGGTGCGATGTTGCGGTTCACCTGCGTGGGGAGGACCGGGGCGACGTTCGTCTGCGGTGGATTGTCCGGCGCCGTGGGCGACGTGATGACGATGTTGTCGATATCCACCGGAGTGTTCGAGGCGCTGTTTCCCGCGTCGTTGAGCCGCAGTCCGATGAGGGTTTTTCCCCCGCTGAAGTCGAAGTCGCCTGCGGGAAACGCAAAAGTGGATGCCGTAGCTCCCGCAGGCGTGACGGTGATGGTGGGAGTGGTGCCGGTAATACTCAGAGTGACGCTGAGCGAGGTGAAATTTCCCGAATTGGGCTCGGCGGCAGTGGCCTGGGTGATGGTGGTGCCGGCTTGGGTTCCCACGTTGCCGGCGACCAACGTGCCATCCTTGAAAAAACGGACCGTATCGCTGCCGGTGATGAGGTTGAAAACGGCGAGCAGGTTGTTAGCCGTGTTGGCGGGGTCGATAAATACAACGCTGAACGAGGAATTCGTGGTGACCCCGCGCAGTGAAAAAGCGACCGTGATCGGGCCAGTGGTGGCGAAGGTGGACTGGGTGCCGGCGCTGGTGTCGGAGGCCGTCTGATCTAACAAATAGATGGCAGACGCGGTGCCCGAAGTGACTTCCTGACGGAAGAATCCATTGCCGCTGGCTGCCGTTTGCCCGGAAGTGCCGGTGCCGAAAGGCTGGATGGTGCGGAAATTCGCATCCCACTGGCCGGTTGTTTCCAAGTCATATCCAAGAGTGCTCTGTGCCGATGCCCTACCGATGCCAACGAATGAAAGCACAAGCAATGTGAGCAGGGGACGGCTCAATAAAACGGGGTGGGGAAAGGTCATGGAAACTCGATGGGTTTTTGGGTCTAGTCCGACACTTGGGGGCAGTGCTTCAGCGTGCTTGGATTTACACTGACACGAATACCCCATGACCAGGTTTCCGCGACGAAGTCCTTATGAAACGCCTTGCATTTGATGGGTTGCGAAGCGGCCGGAGGATGTGAAATTCAATGGCTGAATGCCTTTGCTGCAGCCGATGAATGCAGAATCTGGCCGTCTTCCAGCAAGCGTGCCTTTAGCTTGGCGTATGGCACGTTTTGCACCGGGATTTCAGCATCGATCGCGATGGCGGCTGCGGTGGCAGCGCTTTGACCTAGAATCATGAAAACCGGCTCCATCCTGATGCTGCCGTAGGCGATGTGGGAGGCGGAGGCGCAGACGGGAACCAGCAGATTGTCTGCTTGTCCGGCCTTGGGGACAAGCGAGCCGTAGGCGATTTCATATGGTTTGAGATGCACGCCGATGTCACCTTCGTTCTGCACATGGCCCTCCGGCGTGACGTAGCGGCGGACATTGTGGGAATCGATGGTGTAGCTGCCCATGCCGACGGAATCCGGGGTGGGCTTCTTTTTGAGCAGCTCGTTTTCGGTCATCACGAAATTTCCAATCATCCGGCGGGCCTCACGGATGTAGAGTTGGTGAGACCAATTGCCGTTGTCGGCGAATTCATCCTTGGGCAGGCCCCAGGTTTGCATCTTCTCACGGACCTCTTGTGGCACGCGCGGATCGTTGGCAGTGAACCAGAGCAGACCTTTCTGATAGGTCTCGTGCTCGCGGATGATTTGCCGGCGGCGCTGGTAGGAAGCTTCGGGGTAATCATGGTTCATGCCGATGTTGTCGAAGCTGAACGGGCCGTGGTTGTTGGTGTCGGTCTTGTGGTTGGGAATCGGGTCGAATTTGGCGAAGGCCTCGCGCCAACCCGCTTCGAAAATCCGCAGCAGCAGTTCGTATTGGGCCGCGTCATAGCCGTCCGGTCTCGGAAAGGGGATGCGGTTCTCCGGATGATTCGTGAGGCACATGCGGAAACAGTATGCCTGCAAGCGCTTGTCGCCCTCGCCACGCGTGCCGGGAGCGGAGTGATCGATGCGTGGCAACAAGCCGCTCGCGGGATCTCCAGGAACGATGTAAGGACTAACTGGTTTTTCCAACACTCCGAAATGATGGCGGTGATGGAGAATGCCCACCTGGTTGCCATTCCATGTTTCGCCATAAACTGCGGATGCCTCGCGACCCACGTGATAGTCCACCCCGGCCGCCGCCATCAGATCACCCTCGTAGGTGGTATCGAGGAACATTTTCCCGCTGAATGTCCTGCCGCCCAATGTGCTGATGGAAACGATGCGGGCGCCTTCTTTTTTCACGCCCTTCTCGCGGTCAAGCCACTCATCGCGATGCACGGGAATCGCAAATTCCCGGATATAGTCTTCAAACACCTGCTCCGCTGCATGAGGCTCGAAAATCCACATCGTGCGATCCTTGCCGTCGATGGCGGGAGTGCCTTGGCCGACATTTCCGTATTCCTCCTTCTTCTGATGTTTCCACGATTCCTGCTTGTCGTAGTGCAGCCAGATGCGGTGATAGAAATTCCGGGAAAGTCCGCCGATGACGGATTTATCGCCAGTGTCGGTGAATCCCAGTCCACCGCTTGAAAGTCCGCCAAGGTGCTTGTCCGGGCTGACGATGACGACTGATTTGCCGAGTTTTTTCACCTGGACGGCCGCGATGACCGCCGCGCTGGTCCCTCCGTAAATCACCACGTCGTAATCCGCGGCCTGCACGGGAGACCCAGCTAACAAAAATAGGGCTGCAACGGTAAGCCTGAAGAATGGGGGTTTCATGGTTCGGAGGGAAATACCTTGAAAGCATGCGATTTCTTGCAGCCCTCGATGAAGCGTGCTGCTGGATCGGGATCAAGGCGTTGACGTCGGATCGGTCACGACCACGCGCAGGAATCGCGGCGCGGTGGTTTCGGGATCACTGATCGTGATGGTGCCTCCCAACGGTTCCGGATTGGTGATAATGGTGGTCCACACTCCCAGATCGGATGAGCCTTGAACGGTGTATTCGAGCTCGCTGCGGATGCGGGTGAAGGCAATTTCCAGTGGCGGAAAGGTTTCTGATAGGCTGACTGGGGAATCGGCATCGGCTTCGCGTGGGTTGGTGTCGAAAGCATACTCGATCAGATTGGTGAGGCCATCCGCATCGGGGTCGGCGGATGGCGCCGCGTCTCCAGTGGCGGCAGACTGGTTGAAATGGATATGCCGCCAGGCTTGATGCAGGGTAGGGGTGGTGACGGAACTCAGGACGGCTTCGGAGTAGTTCAAAGCGTAGGTGCGCAGCCGGTATTGATAGGTCGTGCCGGGTTGGCAGGTGGTGTCTGTGAATCCGGATGCCGTTCCAATGAAGACCGCGATCTGGCCCCAGGCTCCGCCGCCCGTGGAGCGCTCCAACAGAAAACCGGTCGTGGTGACAGCGAGTGGATTCCATGCTAACAAAACATGGTTGGGTTCTGTCAGTACAGAGGTAGCGGCAAATCCGGCGGGCTGTGCCGGTGACGTCCGCGGCGTCGTACTGGCCGTGAAATCGTCGAGTCCGAATTCAAGGCCGCCTGCGAAAACAGGTGAACCATTGTTGTGGATCACGATGTCAAAATACGTGCCGGTACCAGAATTGTAATTTGCCGCCGCGGCAGCGATGGATGGATTGGCTGCCAGATCGAGTTTGAAAATCTTGTCGGTCGTGCCCGTCGCCGAAACAGAAATGGTGCCAAAACTGCGGAAGGTGCCGGTGCCGCTTGCCCAGGCGTTTGAGCTGACAGCCCAGGCGAGATTGAAGTTTGCGCTGCTTGCGGCCGGTTTGCCGATGACCCGCACGGTCAGGCTGGCATGATCGCGCAAAGCAGTTAGAGGCGCCCCGTTCCGCGCGAAGGTCGCTTTGACAAAACTCGCAAATGCTGCGTTGGCCGTGCGGCTCGTCTTCATTTCCAGATCGGCGTCGTTAAGATCGTAGTCCTGTCGCACAACCGCAGTGCCAGCCTCTGCGGATACGAACGGTGCCTGGCGGATCGAGTCGAAATCATCCAGCACATAGGGCGCGGGCGTCTGTAGAGGCAAGGGCGGCGGCGATGCCACAGCAGCAGCGATTTTCCAAAAACCATACATCGCGGAGGAGATCCAAACCTCGCGGCTGACGGGATTGATTCGGATGGATTTCACCTCTTCCGGGCCATTTGGATTCGAGCTGCTGATCCCTCCTTCACCGGGGCGGATGTTGACGACTTGCCAGGTGTTGGCCGCGCCGTCTTCGAAGGAACGGATGACGTGCACATCCGGCCGATAGTAATCGCGTGATGCTCCAACATAAACGATGCGCGGATCCACGGGATCGACCGCCACCGTGGACGGGCGGATGCCTTGAGTCGTGCCCTCTGCTCCCGGATGAATTGTTTCCCGCGGAAATCCGGCAACGCTACCAGCGTTCGTTAGAATTCCAAAGCCCGTGCCATTGTCGGTGGAGGTGAGCAAACGGACATCCTGATTGTTGTCTGCGGTCTGCTGAACGATGAGCCAGAGTTTCTTGCCGAGATGATTGTAGGCGAGATCCTGGATCCAGCCGGTGCGGTTTTCCAGCAGTGGGGTCCAAGTGACACCCTTGTCGGTGGAACGAAGGACATTGAACTTCGCCAGGTTTCCCGCGTCGCGGAAATTGTGAATTCCATAGAGATCGAAGGAGACCGGATCATAGGTGAAGACGCCAGAGACGGGATCGGGAAAATCCTTCATGTTGCTCCACGAGGCAGCGAGGGTGGGATCTCCGCTGCAACGCCAGTTAGAAGCGAAGATGACCTTGTTGTTCGCGCCGTTGTAGCCGGGATCGCTGGTGGAGATGTCGGAACCAGTCAGGGTGATGGTGTCCAAAGTCGTCCAGTTGAATCCGGTGCCGGCGTTCGCACGGGTCCCGACAGTCAGGTAGCGCGTCGAGGTCCATTGGTCCGCGCGGCCCACGACGTAAAGATTGGCGGTCGGCGCGTGACCGCCATAGCCGTGGTAGGCAAAGTAGGCAGCCCCCGGCGCATAGGGAAGGTTGCCCACCCAGCGCGTGGCCGGCAGGCCTGAAAAGACGTTAGGCGACACTCCTCCCATGAAATCCTGCGAGCCGAAGGAAAATACTTCCGGATGAGAACGTGAAAACGAAAAATGTCCGCCAATCATGATGCCGTTGTAGCCATCGTTGCACCATCCAAAGCTGTCGCCCGCAGGTGTCGCGGATCCAAGTGGCGGGGAAATGGTGACGAAGCCGGCGCCCTCGCCCAAGACTTTCCATACCGGAGGATTGCTCCCGTTAGGAACCGGAAACCAGACGGGACGTTGTTCCTGACCGCCATTATAGGCGAAGTTAAGCGAATTGTCCTGAGTGCACTTGGCCCAGGCGGGCGTGGTGGATGCACCGATGGCAAGGGAGGTGGTGCGGCCGTTCGATCCGTCCTGTCCCGGCGTGTAGGAGGTGAAAACCGCGCCACCGGCTTCGGGGGTCATGCCGTTGAAATCGAGCGGAACGGAAGGCTCTGCGGAATCTTCGTAGAGTTTGATGTTGGAAAAAGTCACATTCACGTTGGCCCGCCCCGCGGTGTCCACATCACCGATGAAACCGAGGTGGTTCACGACTCCTGTAAAGTGCGTCCCAACGTCGATGGTATAGGTCGTGCGTGGAATCGGATTGGAGCCTGGTAGATTCGTGGTGGGAATCACCGCGGGGGAAACCACCGTGCTCCAGGCACCCACGGCGGGTGCGTCGATGCCGCCGAAAATGAACGCGCGCTTGCCGACGCGGCCGCCAGCGGTCGAGTCCGTCTGCAGTGATAAGGCATCGTTGTCATTGTCCAGCACCACCCCAATGAGTTCTCCGACATTCGAGCCTTCCACAGTGACTTTCAGTTTGGTGTCCGCAGTGACCTGATAGGGTGCCGGAAGCTGGAATTTTTTCCAAGCGTTCCCTGTCAGCGTCACCTTGTTTCCCGCAGTGGCCGCATTGTGCGTACGGATTTGCTCCTGATTGAAGAAGTAAGATCCTGAATTCGTATAATCCAGGGCGACGTTGACGACGATGTTCGAAGGCGCTGCCGGATTCGGCGAAACATAGGTCACCCGCGCGTTCGTCGGCATCGTGTAGCCGTTTCCAACCACGATTTCCGACCATGGAAGGCCAACGTTGATGCCATCGCGCGAGTTGGCGAAGATTTTCCTGTTGCGTGTCGTGACATACACCGTGCCATCCGGCATCAGGTCGATGCCGTGGATGGCAGGCGATGCGCCGACGCGGCCTGGCAGGCGGGAAACGAACGTGGGTGTGACCGCTTGCGGATCGTCCGTGTAAAAAAATCCGGAATCACTTGCGACGTATAGCCGTCCGTTGGAGCCTGCGTCTTCATCGAACAACAAATGCGCTTTTGATAGAATCGAAGTCACCGGAGTGCCTTCAACGCCATCCACCGTTGCCGTGGTGATTCGGGACCAGCTCACACCGCTGTTGACCGACTGATAGTGCCCACTGACGCGGCTGCTGTAAAACGCTCTGGTGGAGCTTCCGTCACCCGCAAGTCCGTTACGTGAATCCCAGACCAGCCCGAGGCGGTCTTCGGAGATACGGCGGAAGGTGGAGCCGGTTGTTTCACCGTCTAACGGAGGCGAGAATGCTGTGTCTGATCGGGCACGCGACCACTCGGCACCGCGGTTGATGGTCCGTGCGATGCCGGTGGGGACAAACTGCCCGGCGTCATTGCCGTAGAGAACCAGAATGCTGGCCGGATTTTTCGGGTCGATCGCAACGGCATATCCGCCCATGCCGGGGATGCCGACGTTGCAGCGCTCCCATTTGATCCGTTCGTTCGGCTCCAACAAAGCGCGGTAAATCCCGCCGGTGTTGGTGGTCATCAGGAAAGAGGTGGAACCGCTCTGGGTGGTGTGTCGGGAGATGCCGGTGATCGCCTGTCCGCCCTCGCCGCCGCGCAGCCCGAGTGGCTGGAGCGGGCCGTTGAACGCCGTCTCCGAGGCCGCCGAGCGCAAGGGGATGTCCTCCCAAACCGGGGTGGCTGTTAGCGATTTCGCCACGGTGAGAAGGAAACAATACGCTGCTAAACTTGCAGGAACATGCGCACAATGGATGAGCCGGGTTTTCATGATCTGACGAAATGCGGTAAGGACCGCAGGATGCGCTTCTCTGAGTTAAACCACGAACCTACGACGTGAAGTCTCCATAGCGACGAATCTGGCTTGCAAGCCGTTGCAAGATTGGGCGTGACGACTTTCCCGCACGCCCGATTTCATCAAGGGCTGATATGAATTCTGAATGAACGGAAAACCCCAGGCGCCCAAGCTTCCACCCTCCCGTTGAACTGGAGTTCTCCCCGGGTTTTTCTGCGATCCCACGTCACGGTGATTTCCTTTTCGCGGTAGCGGAAGGGGCCGAAAGAAAACGATGGGGTTTGCTCGTCCAGCGCGATCGGATCGAGATCGAATCCCGCCCGGGTGGGACGGAAGCCGACGACGGTTTTGAAATAGCTGTCGGTGACGCCTGCCAGGCCATCGGTGAACATGGTGGCGTTCTTTTTTTACCGGTGAGGGGATTGAAAGTTTCTCTCAGGTCCGGGCCGTCCTTCAGGACGAGATCGAGCCAGCGGCGGGTGAGATCGGCGGCGTCCGTTTTGAGTCCGGCCGCATAGAGCGCCTCGGCGGCGAACCAGTTGGTGCGGGCCCAGATACTGCCGCGCCAATAGGAAACCGGATCGAACTTCGAATGCGAGAGCGCCACGGTCGGCAGGCCGTAGGGCGTTAGAAACAAGGCGGGATCGTGAAGCGGTTTGGCGACGCGGGCCATCACCCCGGCGTCGTAAGCTCCTAGCGTAGCAGGGCGAAACCCATGGGCGTGATGACATCGGAGTAACCTTCTTCCCCCGCGATGCGGTCCAGGAAAAAGCCGGCTTCCGGAGACCAGAGGTGTTCACGGAGTTCGGCCTTGCGCTTTCCTGCCAGATCGCTGAAGGCGCTTGCGCGCGGGTCGGCGGCCTCACTCAGAGAAGGCATCGACCTTGCCGCGTACCACGGTGAGCACCACGCACACAGCCAAGTTAGACACGGCGAAACCGGATTTTGATAGAAACCCGAAGTCCGGCCGTGGACCTGCTTCGCCCGTGATGCGAGTTTTCTGACCGGATCGCCCAGAGCGGGCAGCAGCAGGCAGGCGACGAAGGTGGAAAGCAGCAGAAAGCGGAGGGATTTCATCAATCAGAATTCAACGACGACTTCGCGCCCTTCACGCCAGGCGGCCATGTTGAGGACGAGCAGATTCCAGTTCTGGAAACCGCGGTTCAGCAACGGTTCGCCGGTTTCGGGTTCGTAATATTCGTGCAGCGCGCCGAAGCGTTCGAGATCGCGGGCGAACAGGCGGATCGTCTTGTCGCAGAGATCGCCGGCTTCGTTTTTCAGGCCGTAGCGGACGAAACCTCGGAACGTCAGATAGTTCGCCACACCCCACACCGGGCCGAGCCACGACGAGGGATTTCCGCTGGCCCGGATGGAATACATCTTCTCCATTTTGGATAGAGTGCGGACGCCGGACGGTGAGTGAAACGTACGCGGGTCGTTGTAGTGCTCCGCCATGCGCGCCGCTTGCTCCGGAGTGGCGACTCCGGACCACAGCGCGAGAAAATTCGACCACACGCCGAAGCGCTGGATCAGGCAGGGCCAATCCAATGGCAACCCCGCATGCAGCGGCAGTCCGTCGTCACGCGTGGCACTGCTGCGATGATGGCCGATGTTGAGGTCCACGCTGTAGTACGATCCGGTCCACTCGTCCCAACAATGAGTGCGGATGGCCGCAATGAGTTCATCCGCATCGCTTTCAAGAGTCGCGGCGATTTCATTCTGTCCCAGTTGAGTTGCAAGGTATGCGGCGGCCTTGAGTTCGCGCACCATCAGGCAGTTCAGATAGATCGAACCCGAACTGCGCGGCGGTCGGCCGTAGGTGCATGGATCGTTGTCCACACCGATGGCGCAATCGTCCTGCCAGAAATACAATCCGGTGGCGGCGTGGCGGTGGTGGCTGCGGTAGTTGTTGAGGAACGCCTGGATGCCGAAAAACGACTCGCGCAGCCATTCCACATCGCCTCCGTCCTGTTTCACGAGAAACGCCGCGTGCTGGGCGATGCAGGGTTTGTGCATGTTGGAAGCATACGGGTCCTCAGGCAGTGGTGCGCCGCCGCGCGGCAGCATGATGGGCATCCAGCCGTGCCAGCCGGTGCCTGATAGGAAATTAAGGATGCAGCCGCGCTCGTAGGGCCTGAGGGATTCTACTCCATCGTTTTCCAGCACGATCTGGCGCAGGGCCACGTTCGTCAGCCAGGAATCCCAGTCCCAGAGTTGATCCAGATATTGCGACGAGCCGGGGACGATGAACGGGTGCGCCAATGCCCCTCCCGGCTCGCGAAGCATCGCCTGGTATCCCTGAGGGATGCACTTACGCAGGAGTTTAATGGATTCCGTGAGGGAATGGGATTTCATTGGGCTTAAGGAAGCAAGATCGAGGCATCGGATTTTCGAAACAAGGGATTGCAAGGATTCTCATTGATATCCGGCCGGATTCAGGATGCTCGTGAATCCGGAAACTTGAAATCCACGAAAGCCTCTCCAGAATTCCCGGAACTAGAACGATATGAAAAACACAATCCATCTGATTGCCAGCAGTCTTCTGGCATCCGCCTCGTTCGCCATGGCGGCTCCTGGCAAGCCAGCCGCCAATGACATCGATGGCGACTGCGTTCTCAACCGCGTTGACAAGGACTTGGACAATGACGGCAAGGCTAACAGTCAGGACCGCAATATCGATGGCGGGATCGCGATGAAAGGCCCGGCGAGAGGAAAATGGGTGGGCGATCGGCTCGTGAATGCCGCGGACAAGGACATGGATGCCGATGCATTGGTGAACATCATCGACCCTGATATTGACGGAGACGGAGTGAAGAATGAAAGGGACAGGGACGCCAACAGCGACGGCACGCCGGATCTGATTGATTTCACGGATGATGGCGGTGGCGGCTATTACCTCCCTGACAATGCCGATGTTCTAGCAGTCCGCGCGGTGGTGAGCGCTGGCCTGATCAAGCAACTGAAACTTGATTCCAGCGGTTATCTCAAGGTGGCCGTGGTTAGCACCAGCGAGCCGATCGGCACCTGGCGCTACCTCACCCCGGATGGCAAGCTGAGTCTCAACGGCACCTGGCGCTACACCCGGGGCGATCCTGATTCTGTAAGTTTGATCAAGTATGAGGATGAAACCCAAAGACGGATCTACGCGCAGTTTGTGAACGGTCCGCTCACTCTCTATTCATGGACACCCGACGAGCCGGTGACCTTCAGTTTCAACGCGCCGTCGTCCGGCAATTCCCTCGATGACTATTTCTCATCCATCGAGGATCTCGTGCGGACGGACCAGGACACGACCATCAATTATTCGGGCTCCATCGGCGCGTTCTCGGGCGTGGCGAAGATCATCACCCAGCAGCGCGACATCCTGACTATCCTGACGACGGCGGACTGAATTAAGCCTTATTGTTGGGAAGTGGTGTCCAGGAAATGCCTCCCGCGAATTCATTGGAACGCAGGCGCAGATCCGATGGCCCGGTGACGGGTTGTCCCCCGCTTTGGATGTTTTCAAAATGGATGTTCCCGATTTGCCGGGTGGCGTCCATCCCCAGCACCAGACTATGTCGGTGCGGGCGTTGATGAAACCGGATGTCGCGGAAGGTGATGTCCTCGATCCGCCCGCCCTGTGTGTGTCGCTGGCCGGGAATACCATATACTTCGTCCAGATAGAGGATGGAAAACGGATTGCCACTGCAATACTCGACGTCGATGTCTTCGAAGACAATGTCGTGGATGTAGGTGTCTGCTAGAGACTGGACTGCAAAGGCTGCCGCCCAATCGCCGCAGGTGCCGGAGACGCGGACGAAGTCAGTGCGTTGGAACAGTATTTCGTGGATTTCAGAAGCCCATGTCTCCGTCCCGACGACGAGGCCGTTGTTGTTATCGCTCCAGAACAGGCAGTCGCGGACGACGATGTTGCAAATGGGTTTGAGTTCATCCAGAGGAACATCACGCTGCAGTCCTTTGATCGAAATGCAGTCGTCCTTGCAGCGGGCGAAGCAGTTTTCTATCAGGACATCGCGTGAATCGCAGGGGTTGATGCCGTCGGTGGAATAGGGACGCTCGGAGAATATCGTGACGTTGCGGATTTGGATGCGGTCGCAGTTTCTGAAAACGATGTTCCATGTGCAGCCATCGATGAACACCGGCCCGTCGATCACCACTTCTTCGCAATCGATGAGTTCCAGCGGGTGATTCTCGTCGCCACTGCCGCCAAAAGGAAGGTGTGTTTGCCGCAGGATCCCCCGACCGGTGATGCGGAGGTTCTTTGCGCCCACGGATCTGATCGCACCGTAAACTTCGGCCCCGGCAGCGAGGTGAAGCTCATCACCGGACTCAAGTTCGATCAGACCCGGCCGGTGCTCGCCGGGGCCAAATTCGATGCGACGGCCCGAGGTCGGCGTTTCCTCAGGAGGTTTTGCAAAAACGAAAAACGGCAGCTCAAGATTTCCGTCCCACTCGATCTGATAGCTACCGGGTCTGTCGATGCGCAGCGTGACGGTATTGTCTTCTAACGGCGCATCAATGCCATGGCGTCTGGGCAGGACACGCGCCTGGTCCACCTGCCGGTGGGGAGCGATCCGGATCGTCACCGGCTGATGGAGATCCAGGTGAATCCACGACATGGTCCCGCCGGCATATCCCGGATGATTGAAAACATAGGCTTCCACTTCATCGACCCATGCGCAGTATTCGATAGAGGGTGGGACATTTGGTCTCGAATGAAGAATAGCGGTGGGTTTGCTGCTGGGAGTGAGGGACATCGGGATGAAAATCAGGTTTGGGTTTCGGTCGAATTCAATTGGTGGGGCCAGAAATGAGAGTGCTTTCGGCACCTGTCTACCAGGAAGCTGAGATGATTGAAAACCCTTGCAGGGCGGACCTACATGCATCCGCTGTCAAAGGCAATCCAACGTTGCAACGCATTGCAGGATGAACTTCTTGCTGAGGAAAACTGCTTCCCTTCATTGTTTGGTTCTGAACCCGAGTTGCGTGCCTCCTTCCTTGTCTTCCCCCCTTGACGCTGTTCCGGACATCACCCGAAAGTGTCATCCGACCGGTCAGTCATTTGCGATTTGCCCGGATGGTGCGTTTACGTTTGGTTTGTGACTGAGAAAACCCATGAAATTCATCATATTCTACCTGCTCTGCCTGATGGGGTGTTGCGCCGGGCAGAGCGATTCAAACAAAACGGTTGAGTTGCCGAAGTTAATGATCGATCCCGCACCCGCTGATATGGCAAGGGCACCGATCGAGGTCCAAGTCCGGCAGCGGGACGCGGGCGAGTGGCAATCCTTGTTCGTCTATCATGCGGATTCCATGTCCAAGCAGGTGCATGATCACGGCGGAGCCGAGGGATTCGTGAAGTTTGCGTTCTCCGGCGAAATAGAGGTCCGGATTACCACTCCCGCGCCGGTGGTTCAGGCGTTGGTGCGGCCTTCGATGCGCGAACCAATCCCGGCCGAGGTGTCCGGCCGGACCGTGAATTTCCGGATGACCCGCCCGCGATATGTGGTGGTGGAAATCAACCGGACACCACCCGGCGGTCCGCCCGTGCCGCGATTCATGCTCTATCTGATGGCGGATGCTCCCGAAGAAAATCCGCCACGACTGGAAGATGCATCAGTAAAAGTCTTGGCCGCCGGGCACCATTTGTTGACGGATTTTCAACCGGGTGATCGGCAGGTGCTCTATCTGGCGAGCGGTGTCCACACCGTAGAGGGAGATGTGGCTCCCTTGCATTCGGGGAAAACGCTTTATCTATCCAGCGGCGCGATCCTTCGTGCAAAGGTGTTAGGAGATGAAGTTCGCGATGCCAAACTGCTGGGGCGTGGCATCCTGGATGGCTCGCGGATGCCCCGCATCCCCGGCGACTGGCGCAGCGAGGGCGAGCAGGGCTTTGTTTTCCTGCGTCGTGGCTCTCACATCACGATCGACGGACCGGTCATCTACGACTGCCCCTACTGGAATATCGTGGCTTTCGGGACGTCCGATCTCACCATCCGGAATCACAAGGCGATCACTTGGAAGCTGAACAACGACGGGGTCCAGCCGCGTTCGTGCACGGACCTTCTGGTAGAGAAAAGCTTCTTCAAATGTGCGGACGACTGCATCGCGGTGAAAACCCGTCGCGCAGCCGCCATGGAGTCGCGGCGGCTGATGTTCCGGGATCTCGTGCTGTGGAATGATCTCCCGGGAAATGCGATGGAAATCGGCCACACCTCGCAGGCGGATCTGCTGGAAGACGTCACCTTTCAAGACATCGAGGTCATCCACGGTGAGGGGGGTAATCATACGATCAGCATGTGCATCATCGACCACAGCACGGTCCGCAACGTTCTTTTTGAAAACATCCATGTCGAGGGCACCAAGGACCAGGATATCGGCTTGAGAGTGACCACGTCGCGATACACCACCGATGAGCAACGCGGCCGAATCCAAGGCGTGACCATTCGCAATTACTTCTCTGACGCGGAACCCCAAGGCAGCGAGATCAGCGGCTACAACGATGACCATCTGGTGGAGAATGTGCTGATAGAAAATTTCATCGCGTTTTCCAACGATCCCAAACGACGGCAGGTCATTTTAAATCCGGATGCCCTCCGCTTGAAAACCCGTTTCGCACGAAACATCCGTTTGGAGCAACCATGAAGCCGGATCCCGTCATCCCTTTTGACTGGCCGATTCATGTCTTGGATTCGGCAGGATGTCTGGTGAGGGTCAGCACTCCGCATCCAACGAATTCCGCCTGCGAATTGCGGATCACCCTCGCGGTGGAGATGCCAGATACGCGCATCGTGCTGCTGGAGAGCGCGGAGGGTGGCGAGGAACTCGGCCGCTTCGACTTGCGATACGGGTGCGTTTTCCAGATGTTCGCCATCACTCTATCAGCGACCTGCTCTGCGCGGATCATCAGGGAAGGAATGAGATTGAGGACAACAGACGGAGATCCCGTGGTCATTTTCGCCGTCGCTGCTGATAGTGATCAGCCTGCTGAATTTGCCCCGCATTTGCATGCTTCCGCGGCGCCCGCCAAGCCTGACGCGGTGCTGTCGCGCCTTGCTTCACTGGCCTGCTTGCAACCATTCAACTGGCTCCACGGCTGCGTAGTGGATGCACTTGCTGATGCGGATGATCAGTCTGCCCTCGCAGATCATCTGCGGCGTTGGTGTCTCCCGGACGGGCAGTTGCGCTATATCGGGCCACACAGTGAAGCGCGCGTGGATGAACTTTTCGGCCTCGAGCCGGTGCTGATGTTTGCCGCGTTGCTGCGTCATGATCCGGGTCATCCAGCGCTCGACGTGCTTCGCCGATGGTTAGTGAAACACACCGAAGCGGATGGACTCATCATCGACCGCGGACTGGACGCGGAAGGGATCCCCAGCGAGGTGACATGGATTTCCATTGAGGCGATTTACACCGTCGCCTATCCGCTTGCGCTTGCGGCCACCATTTTGAATGAACCGGCCTGGCGCGACCTTGCCTGGGCGCAGGTCAAGCATCGCCATCGACACCTGGTCGATGGCGGCACGATTTACCAACGCGCAGCGCTCGGTGGTACTGGAGAACAACCGAATTGGGCGCGGGCAAATGCGTGGTTTCTGCTAGGTCTTGTGAAAACCCTGCGTGCCCTGGATCCCCATCATGCCACATCGCTGATAGAAGGATTGCCGATGTTGCGCGAGCATGCCGCGCGGATCATTTCCGCGCAGCGGGCGGACGGGCTGTGGAGTGTTTATCTGGATGATCCTGCCGCAGGCAGTGACACCTCGGCCAGTGCTGGTCTGGCCGCCGCGCTGGCAATTGCCACAAGCGAAGGTTGGCTCGGAGAGGATGCCATGATCAGCGCGCTACGTGCCGATGTAGCGCTCGCCGATCACCTAACTTCTGACGGATTTCTCGGCGGCGTGGCCCAACTCAACCGCGGCGGCGACGACCTTCAACGTGGCGGTTACCGCGTGCTTGGCCAATTCGCCCTTGGGCTTTACGGGCAACTCCGCGTCGCGCTTAACCCACCTTCCTCCACATGACCTCTGCATTAACACAGATCGTCGATACCGACGTACACCACTCCATCCCGAATCGCGCAGCGCTTTTTCCCTATCTCGCGGCGTTTGAATTGGAGCGTTACCGGGACTTTGGCGCGACGACCGGCGGCAATCCCTATTTCAACAACGGCGGCGTGCGCGGACGTCGTGCGGATAGTTTCACCGATGGCGCCCAGGATGCTGGCGGCGATTACACCACCCTCCGTGATCAGCTTCTGGATGCCTGTAAGATCGACCTCGCCGTCCTAACGGGCTCCAGCGCGTATGAAGCCAGCTCGATGCCGGACGTTGATTACGGCTCTGCGATTTGCCGGGCTTTCAACGACTACACGGTCGAGCACTGGCTTTCACGCGACCCTCGGCTGCATTTCGCAATCGCGATCAATCACCAGGATCCTTCCGGTGCCGCCGCCGAAATCCGCCGTATGGCTGCTTATCCGCAAGTGGTCGGCGCGCTCTTTCCGACGGGCGCTTGGAAGCCATTTGGAAATCGATTTTACGATCCGATCCACGCCGCCTGTGCCGACACCGGCATCTCGCCCACGCTCCACCTCGGCACCGAGGGCATTGGCATGGCAGGCACGCCAGTGCCATCCGGCTGGCCGTCCAACTACATTGAGAGCCGCCTCGCGCGTCCGGGTGTCTATGCGGCCCATCTGGCGAGTTTTATTTTTGAAGGCACCTTCGAGAAGTTTCCCACCTTGAAGATCGCCTTCATCGAGTGCGGCATTTCCTGGATCCCCGCGTTCCTCTGGCGGGCGGACTCCGACTGGAAGGGCCTTCGCTATCAGACGCCGTGGGTGAAAAAACTGCCGAGCGATTATGTGCGAGAGCACGTGAGTTTCAACACGCAGCCTCTGGACGAACCGCCGTTAGACTCTGATCTCGATCACATCCTCCGCTGGATGCATGCCGAGCGCACTCTGATGTTCGCCAGCGACTATCCGCATTGGGACTTTGATCATCCCGAGCGGACGCTTTGTCATCTCGCGCCGGAGCTTCGCCAACGGATCTTCTCGAGCAACGCGCTCGATGCTTTTCCCCGCCTCCCGAAATGATGACGACGATGCATCGCGTGTGCCCGGTTGTCGAGTTGCCGCCTGGAGGCAGAAAAATCGTCGAGATCGATGGGCGATCGATCGGCGTCTTCAATGTCCACGGCAGCTATCATGCGTTGCGGAATGTCTGCCCTCACAAGCTCGCTCCGCTCTGTCTCGGCCCGATTTCCGGTCTGCCAGACGGCGATGGACCTGGCGGAGTGGTGATGGAGCGGATGGGTGAAATCGTTCGTTGTCCGTGGCACGGTTGGGAATTCGAAATCGCGACCGGGAAATCCATCTTCAATCCCCACCGTGTCCGTGTGAAAACTTATCCCGTCTCTGTGGAACCAACTTGCTGTGCTGCAGACGAAGATCCCTCTATCGAAACCTACCCCGTCTCCGTGCATGAAGACTGGGTCGTCCTTCATATCAAATGAACATCATCGACTGCGACGTGCATCCCGCCTGGGCGGACCCTAACGAAATCAGCAAACGCCTCCCCGAATACTTTCGCGAGGCCGGAGGCTTCGGCCCGATCATCAATGACTGGCGGCATCCCTGCGGCTTTCAGCGGGCGGATTCGCTCGGGCCGGACGGGGCAGAGGCCGGTTCATCGCTGGACCTCATGCGCAGCCAGCTTCTCGACGGCTTCGGCATTTCCAAGGCGATCCTGAACGCCTCCGCCCAACTCCAGATCGGGGTGCATCCGCATCAGGGATATGCGGCTGCGTATTCCCGCGCCTTCAACGATGCTCTAGCAGAAACCTGGCTGACATGGGACGAGCGTCTTTTTGGTTCCATCATGGTCGCGCCGCAGGATCCGCTCGCCGCCGCCGCGGAGATCCGCCGCATGGCTGCGAATCCGCGTTTCGTGCAGGTGCTTTTCACCAGTGCCACGCGCATCCCGTTAGGGCAGAGTTTCTACTGGCCGATCTATCAGGCTGCCTGCGAGGTCGGCCTGCCGGTGGCGGTGCATCCCGGGCAGGAAGGATCGGGCATCTCCAACGGCTTCATCGCCGGAGTGCCGTCCAGCTATCTGGAATGGCATACCAATCTCCCGCAGAATTACATGGGGCAGTTGGTGAGTCTGGTGTGTGAAGGGGTATTTGAAAAATTCCCACAACTCCGTTTTGTTTGTGTCGAGGGCGGTCTCGCGTGGATTCCCGGCGTGCTGTGGCGGCTCGACAAGAACTGGAAAGCGCTGCGCAGTTCGGTGCCGTGGCTCAAGAAGCTGCCGAGCGAATACCTCGTCGAGCATGTGCGCTTCACCTCGCAGCCAAGCGAGGAACCACCCCGCAGCGAGCAGTTCTTACAACTCCTGGAAATGATCCATGCCGAGCGCACCTTGCTGTTCTCATCGGACTATCCCCATTGGGACAACGACGACCCACATCATGCGTTTCCCAAGCTCCCACCCGCTCTAGCAGAGCGTTTTTGGCACGCCAATGCCGAGGAACTTTACAACTTTGCCCGCTAACATTCATGCCCTCTCCTCATCGTGTCTGCCGTGTTTCAGAGCTTCCCGCCGGTGGACGCCTGATTATCGAGTTGGCTGGGAAATCCATCGGTGTCTTCAATGTCGGCGGCACCTATCATGCCCTGCGAAACATTTGTCCGCATCAGTTCGCGCCGTTGTGTGAGGGAAAAATCACCGGGTATGCGCCGCACTCCGCCGTGGGAGAATACAATTGGGCGGCACCGGGAGCGATCATTCGCTGCCCGTGGCATGGTTGGGAATTCGATATCACCACCGGGCGCAGTATTTTCAATCCGCAGCGTGTCCGCACGCAGTCCATTCCGGTCACCGTGGATGTCGCGTGTGCTCATGCCGAGGATCCGACAGTTGAAACATTTCCCGCCGATGCGGACGATGAAGGCTGGGTCGTCGTCCATATCTAACCATCATCCAATTGATGACAACGCCCGCCCTGCCTGTCTCCCGCTTCCGGATTCCCCATTTGCGGTGGGTCATCGGCGTGATGCTGTTGTTTGCCTCCATCCTGAACTACGTGGACCGCCAGGCACTCTCGATCCTGGCACCCACGATCCAGAACGAATTGAAAATCACCGACGGGGAGTATGCGAACATCGTGAGCGCGTTCCTCGTGGCCTACACGATTGCCTTCCTGCTCTCCGGACGGATTGCAGATTTGTTAGGAACGCGGGTCGGCCTTGCTCTGTTCGTTGGCTGGTGGTCCTTGGCAAACGCTCTAACCGGCCTTGCCCGCGGGGCGTTCTCAATGGGGGTTTTCCGGTTTTTCCTGGGGTTGGGCGAGGCCGGCGGCTACACGACGTCGCCAAAGGTGGTGGCGGAATGGTTCCCGCCGAAAGAGCGGGGGATTGCCGTCGGGCTTTATTCCGTCGGTGGTGCGGTGGGCGCCACCATCGCGCCGCTGTTAGTCATCGGCCTGGCGGCCCGTTTCGGCTGGCAGGCGGTGTTTCTGGTTACCGGACTCATGGGCTTCGTCTTCGTGGCATTCTGGCTGATTCTTTTCAGGCCCCTGCAGACCCATCCGTTGTTGAGTGAGAAGGAAAGGGAGCTCATTCTTCACGACCGTCCGGCGGTCAGCGAAGACGTGCCGAAACTTTCCGGGCGCGTGGTGTGGGGAAAAATCATCCGCTCGCCGGTGGTCTGGGTCATCATGTTAGGCCGACTGCTGACCGATCCTGTGTGGTATTTCTATCAATTCTGGATGCCCAAATACCTTCATTCCGAGCGCGGATTCGAGCAGCACGAACTTGCCAGCATGTGGGTCATCTTCCTCGCGGCGGACGTCGGTTTCCTCATCAGCGGATTCATTTCCGCCCGCTTCATCAAGCGCGGCTCGGCACCCGGCGCAGCGCGCCTCCGGGTGATGCGGTTCTGCGCCATTCTCGCCCCAGCAGGTTTGCTGGTGCCCTTCATGCCCGGCTCTGCGACGGTGTTCACCGTGTCGATGATCGTAGTCCTCGCCCACGCCGCCTGGCTGACCAGCATCACCACTTATGCGGTCGATTTGATCCCTGCTCGCATCCTCGGCACGGCCATCGGGTTCATGGGGGCAGGCAGCGCGCTCGGCGGGATCGCCATGAACCAGGCGGTGCCGTGGGTGGTTTCCCACTTTTCCTACAATCCGTGTTTCTACGCGATGTTAGTGGTCCATCCGCTGGCCTACACTCTCATCCATCTCTTCGGCCGCAAGCCGGTTGAAATCGACTGACCTGCTAGGTGTTCTGAAATGCAAGGTCGCCCTTGGTCGGGTCCACTTTGCCCAGGCGCGCTGCGGAAATCGCCTGCTGATCGAACTGCAGCGAATAGAGCGCCGCTCCGTGGGCGGGAAGCGTTTCGTGCACGCCGAGTGAAAAGCGCGATGAATCCTCGCGTTCCCAAAGGTTGCGAACGGTCTCGGGAGCGGTCGAAAATCCAAGATCGTCCCAATCCACTCCGACTTCCTGGGGGATGTCTGATAGATTGAAGAGTCCGAGGTAGAGCACGCCACCGTCGCCTTCGGAAATCCATACCGCGGCGTTTTCATCCTGGTGGAGCGGGTGGCCGCCTTTGCCGTCGCGATGGACGGCGAGGACTTCTGGATTAGTTAGAAGCGCAAGGGTCTCGTCGCTGGTTTCCGGGAGATTTCCGCCCATGAAAAGCGGCGACCGGAAGAGGCACCAGAGGGACATGAGCGTGACCTGCTCGTCGTGGGACAGGAAGGAGTCGTGCTCGGGCCCGACCGGGCCGCGTTTTGATAGACGGCCGAGCGGCAGCATGTCGGCATCCGGCCAGCAGCCGGGGGAGCGGAGTCCGGCCCATTGGCTTGCGAGGTTGAAGACAAGCTTGAGTTTCCCCCAGTCGTCCCAAAAGTCCGCGCAGATGCGCCAGAGTTCCGCGTGTTTGGAAACGTGGGCGGCGTGTTCGATCTCACAGGGGCCTGGGGACAAGCTCAGCATCATCGGACGGCCGCAGGCTTTGCGTGCGCGATCGATGGCCTCGATTTCCTCATGGCGATAGGGGAAGGTGATGTCATCAGCCTTGACGAAGTCCACCCCCCACGAGGCATAGAGTTCGAACAGGCTGTTATAGTATGCCTGTCCCGCTTCGCTGGGGAGCTTCACGCCGACCATGTGGTTGAGCCAGGGGCATTCGCTCATGGGGTTCGCCATGTCCTTGGGGCGATACTTGAGATTGCGGGCAGGGTAGCCCGGATAGAGTCCCTGGCGTGGGAATCCGCGCATGATGTGAATGCCGAATTTCAATCCCATCGCGTGGATCTTTTCAGCCAGCGGCGCGAAGCCCTTACCGCCGGCGGACGACGGGAAACGTTCCACTGCGGGCAGCAGGCGGAAGTCCGAATCCATGTGCAGATACGGCTGATTTTCGTGGAGCTGGTTCGGATTGGTCGAGGGCGGGGGATTCGGGTGTGACCAGCAATAGTCCACCACCACATGATCCCAGCCGAACGGAAGAAGGTGCTCGGCGACGAAACGAGCGTTTTCAAGGACTTCTGCTTCAGTAACTGTGGAACCGAAGCAGTCGAAGCTGTTCCAGCCCATGGGTGGTGTGGATGGTGACGTCACGGATATGAGATTAGGGTCCGGCGAAGAAGTGGCCAACCGCAGTCATATGCAAATCGTTGCAACCCAGGGAGGTCCGGGTTATTTGTAGATCAGTTGCGCGGTGAAGAGTTCAGTGACCTTGAGGGATTTGACATCCACTTCATAGATGCCTTCCTCCATGGTGGCGTAGTAGATTTTCCCGGCAGGATCGGATAGATGGCGCGCATTGGCGGTGGGGCGGCCATACATTTCCGTGTAGGGAATGGCCCGCACCTTGCGGTTCGAATCGATGGCGTAAGGGCCGATGAAAAGCTGGTTGGACTCCCGGTGGATCATCCGGTTCGCGGGCGTGCCGCCGATGCTCTCCGGACGGATGATCTGTTTGAGTTCCGGAGTGATTTCGTAGAGCTTGTCGTCCGAGCCGGACGGTTCGTGCGGGGAATAGGTGATGACCCAGAGACGGTCGGCAAAGGGAACGACGGCACCGGTCCCGCACTCGCCCAATGAATTGAACATGGCGAGATGCGGATAGATGCCGGAGAGCTGCGGTGCATCCGCGAGCGCAAGGATGACGGTGGCAAATAGAACGACGAGGGGGCGCATGGCTTGGAATGGGGATGTCTGATGGAAAAACGAATCATTCTGCGCCGGATTGCGGCGGCGGGTAGCGCCAGAAACCGAAACAATTCGTACCGACGTAGAGTTGGCGGCTCACGGGGTGGACCCGCAGCCAGTTCGCCTCGCGTCCGCCGTCGGGGCCGCTCTGAGTGACGCTGCCACGCAGATTGCGGGTGAGGGATTTCCACGTTTTTCCGCTATCGAGGGAACGGAGTACGCTGGTGTCCTTGGCGTAGAGGTTTCCAGCCTTGCCGAGATAGACAATCTGCGGATCTGTGGGATCCACTGCCACGGATTGCGCAGCGCGGTTGCCATGTTGGTCAGGCGGGAGGGTGGATGTGATTTCCTTCACCTCACCGGTGCCGGGATCCACCTTCCAGAATTTTTCGTTGTTGCAGACGACATAAAGCGAATTCGTTAGATAATCGAGCGCCATATCCCGCAGCGAGTTCGCGCCGGGGACATCCGCACGTTTGGTCCATGTGATGCCATCATTGATGGATGAAACGATTCGATTGTTGGAAGCTCCAAACATTTCGCCCGTGTTAGGATCTGCGGCAAGCACTCCGCTGCAATCGGCCATTTTTTCCCACGTCACGCCGCCGTCGTTGGTGCGATGATCGTAAAGGAAGGCGATTTTCGGGTCCTTCGGATGGCCGAATCCCACTGGCAGGCCGCCCAGCTTGATGGAAGTTTTCTCGCGGGTCTTGCCGCCATCCCGGGTGATGTGGAGGGTGACCGGGCCGCCCCATCCCAGACGGTTTCCTACAGCGATGACGTCTTGAGAGAACGCGTAGCCGCCGTAGTTGAAGCCACCCCAGCCTTCGCCTGATAGATTGACGTAATCCCAGGTGTGGCCTCCATCTGCGGTCACGGCACCGTCGTAGTCCTGGGAAGGAACGTAGAGCAGGTCCGGATACTGTGCGTTGAAACTGAAGCTCGAGCCGACCATCACGCCGGTGTAGCCCGAGTTCGACCACTTCCAGGTGAGTCCGGAATCGCCGCTGCGGACAACAAAATCACCGCCGAAGGTCCAGGCGACCGTCGGGTCCTGCGGATGCCAGACGAATGCAGCCTGGCGGTTGTTTCCCGGAATAAAGGTCTCCCATTTCGGGGTGTCATAGGATGATTTTTTCCAAGTTTCCCCGCCGTCAAGCGAGACGAAGCGGGTCCAGTTCCAATCGCCCATGTCGCGGTCGATGAGCAGGTGTTTTGAATTGGCAGGGCTTACCTTCAGGGCTGCCGAATTACTCTTCCCTTTTCTTTTGGGAAATGCCTCGGGTACGACGGATGTGAAGTGATAGCCACCGTCGTTAGATATCCTCAGGGTATCTTCACTCACTAGATAGAGCACATCCTTGTCCGGGCTGATGTCGATGCCGCCCACCGGAGTTCCCAACAGTTTTTCGAACGTTGCCGCGCCATCCTTGCTGCGGAAAAGTCCGCTGTCATTCGCCACATACAACCAGCCCTTGGTCGGATGGGTGCGAACGAGCGCATTGCCTAACGGGAGCTCGGTCTCCACTTTTTTCCAGGTGCGGCCGCCATCGGCACTTTTCTGGAAATGGGATTTTCCCGAGTCCTGTTTCGGAGTGGACCAGTAAACGACGCGCGTGAGTTTGGCTTCCGCGTCATAGGTGGTCCGGTCAAATGCGAGCTGGTCGCGGAAATCCCGATAACCCTTGTAAGCGAGCTTTGACCCGGATGACCAGGTCTCGCCACGATCTTCGGAAAGCCAGACGCCATGGTCCGGCTGAACCACCGAGTTGCAGCCGACCAGCAGGACTCGGTCAGGGTTGTTAGGATCGATGGCGAAGTCGGTGGCACCGCGCGGGTTGAGCCCGATGTTGGCGGGCTGCCAGTTTTTCCCGCCATCACGGCTGCGATAAATGCCGCCGACATCGGTGCCCAGATAGAGATCGTCCGGGCGGGTAGGAGCCACTTCGAGCGCTTGGGGCCATTGGGTGCCCTCGCCACCGGCGTTTCCGGCTTCGCGGGATTTCGCCGTCACCCATGGAGTGGGAATCCACTCCTGCGGGAGCGATGCGGATGAATCTGATGGATCGCTGTTAGTGGCAGGTTTGGCTTTTTGCTGCTCTGAGCACGCGACGCTGAGCGCGGCCACCAGGAAAACGGATAGATGACGTGACATGGGCTAGTGGATTTTCTTGAAATTGACGGTAGCACCACTTGTAAAAACAATCCCGCCGGGTGGCCATCGCCGAAACAAGCACTGTTTTGCAAATCCTTGCAGCACCTCGCCTCACCCCTTCGCCACGGCAACCCTGCGTGGTGCGGTCTCGCCATCCACCCAAGTGCCTTCGATGGTCAGGCCGAACGGGTATTTCGGCGGGCCGAGTTCGTTGCGCTGGAGCATTTGCACCAGCAGATCGATGGCTGCGGCACCCACTCGTTCGCTTTCCTGATTCACACCGCTCCACCCGGTGAGCTGGTCGTTCCAATCCAGCGAGGCGAGCGCGACATCCGCGGGAACCTCGATCCCATCCGATGCCAGCCATTCGCGGATTTCCGGGAAAATGGTGCAGATGGCGTCCGGTTTGAACGCATGATACCATTCGAGAAACGGCCCGCTGCCTTTTTCCCGGTCATAACGGAGGATCGATGCCCGGGCCGATGAACGCCCGCGCCGTTCAAGAGCATTGCGGAAGCCGGAACTGAAACGCTGCTCGACGATGCACTCGACATAGTCCGGTATCGCCAGTCCTACCCGCTTGTATCCCAGATCAATCAACCGGTCATGACCGAGCATGCCGGTGAAATACTGGTCGTTTGTGGCAAAGTGAAAACACGGATCGAGTATCCGGCATCCCACGGTCACGCAGGCAAACTCCTCCAGCTCTAACGGAATATCAGTTCCCTTGGAGGAGAAATCCCTGAATGGCGGAATCAGGATGCCGTGCACGCCGCGGTTGACCAACATCCGGGTCAGGCTCTTGTTGGTGAGGCCGGGAGCGAAGGCCCAGAAGCGTTCTAGCTTGTATCCCAGCTTCGCCGCCTGCCTGGTCGCGCCTTCGTGAAACTCCCTTTGCACGATGAATTTCTGCCACGAATCCGGCTTCTCCAGGGTATCTAGCAGCGCAATGCTTGCCTGATAGGGAATCGGCTTGGACGATCGCAGGCGCGACATCAGCGTGCTGATATACGGATTCGGGATGTATCCGACATCGGCGGCGATCCGCTGGATCTCCTCCCGCGTCACCGCTGATACCAGAGGGTTGTTCCGCAGCGCGCGGGATACGGTGCTGATAGAAACACCCGCCTTTGCCGCGACGGTGGAGATCGTGGGTCTGGCATCAGGTTCGGCGGGAGGCATGGTTGACATAGAGCACGATGGATCGTCGGATGCAAGGATTCGCAGGCGGTGCAGTCGATGTCATGATAATCGACCGCGAACGGCGCGATTCTTATGCGAACCGCTGCCTCAAACGTGATGGGTCGCGCGGTTCTTGCAATCGGATTTCGCCGGCACCAAAACAAGAAGCGCTCGTTCCGGATGCAACCGGAATCGCAGCTTATCGGTCGTATTTGCTTCCCGTTTCCACGCGCAGGACCTTCTGCCGGTAATTCCTTGCAAGGGTTTGCAAAAAGGGGCGGTTGCTGGAACGAGAAATCTGTAGGGTTATGCACCATGTAAACGCGAAAAATCCCGCAAGCATCCCAGCTTACCTCGCGTTTCAAATCCGACATCCTCCGACCCATCCCTATCCCATCAACCCATCGAGACCATGAAAAAATCCCGCACTTTTCAAATGACATCCCTTCCTGGAACCATCGTCGTCGCCCTCTTCGGCGCGGTCGGTTTCGCCACCACGGCTTCCGCCCAAACACGCGACTGGACTACCACCACTCCTAACGGCGATGCTGGCGACTGGTCCGACACCACCAAATGGACGGGTACCAACGTCCCGGACACCGTTGGCGAAAACGCCAACTTCGTACCCTACGCCAATGGCCGGGTGGTCACCTTGGATGGCGACTTCACCATTGGGTCGCTAACAGTTGCGCCACGAACCAGCCGTTTCAGCGGACAAAATTTCACGCTCCAGCTTCCCGCCGTCCCCGCAGGCACCGAAATCCTGCGCCTGAATAGTGGCGTCACGATCGACAATGGCAATACCGCCAACATCAATGTGCCCATCGAGGTCGTCGCCAACCAAACATGGAATGCGCTCAGCAGTCCGGCCGGCAGTGCCAATTTCTCAGGGACCATCAGCGGCGCAGGAAAAATCACCCGCACCGCCGCGAATGCGGGTAGCGTTTTCACTTTCACAGGTGCCAGCACCTTCGCTGGCGGTTTCCAACAATCGGCGGCTAACAGCCCTACCACCCGCGTTGGCTCCAGTTCCATCGTCGGTGGCGGCGTGATCACCTCCGGCCCGCTCGGCCTTGGCACGCTGACCTTCGACGGAGGCACCTTGTCCAGCAACGACGGCACCGCCCGCACCCTGCACAACAATTTGATCATCGCCGGCACAGCCACTCTCGGCCGCACCGGGAACGTGGGTGCTCTAACTTTTTCTGATGCCGATCTCACTTCACCTTCCACCTTCACGCTGGGCAGCGCCACCAGTGGCAATGTCACCAATCTCCGTGTCGGAACTAACATTTCCATCGATCAGGCCATCGCAGAGGCGGGTGGAAGCAATCAGGGCATCCTGTTCTCTACCATCACCGGCACTCCTACCGTCACCCTGAACCGCACGAAATCCGCGGGCGGTCCCATCATCGCGGGCGGTGTCAGTCTCGTGCTCGCCAATGGCGCGGCCAACACCGGTGGACTCATCGGCGTCGCTGGAGCAATCACCGCGACTGGAGCAAACAAGTTTTCTTCCGGCTCCCTGGTGGTCGATGGAACCAGCCTCATCGCCTCCGATCTCACCAACTTCAGTGACGTCACAAGTGGGAAAGCCACCGTCTCCAACAACGGCCGCGTGAGTTTCGCTACCGATCAAACGCAGGCAACCTGGGCCGCCCTCATCACCTCTGACTCCCAATTCCGCCTCGGCCTTGGCTCCGGTTCCGGCTCGGCGACCGTCACTGAAAACTACGATCTATCCACTCTCGGCAATGGCAGGGCGGGGCTCGTCTCCGCCAGCTCCGGCACCATCACCTATTCCGGCACTCTGGTCGTCGGAGCCGACAGTACCTACCGGGTCGGCGGTGGTCTCGGCACGCTCGCGCTAACAAATGCCCTCACCGGCATTGGCAACAACCTGATCGTCGAAGGCGGCAACTCGCTCACCAGCACGGCTAACAACACCTTCACCGGCACCACCGTCATCAACAGTTCCGCCACCCTATCCGGTGCGGCGGGCGCGTTTTCCGGCACCACCGCGGTGACGGTGAACGCCGGAGCGACCCTCACGCTGACGAACAACACCGCTGCGGAAAACGCCAACCGCATCGGCAACTCGGTGGGCATCACGCTCAACAACAGCCTGTTCCAACTTTCCGGCTCCTCCACCACCGCCGCCAGTGAAACGCTGGGCAACCTCACCATCGGTGCGGGCGGTCGCAGTTTTGTCACCATCGCCACCACGCCTGCTGCTGCCACGGTCAAGACCTTGCAATTCGGCGATCTCATCCGCCAGAACAACTCGGTTGTCACCTTCCGCGGTGATACCATGGGCACCACGGCCACGGCTCGAAATGAAATCAAGTTCACCACTGCACCCACACTGGTGGGAGGCGGTGGCGCCGCGGGAACCACCAATATTTCCATCCTGCCCTGGGCACGCGGTGGCACTGGCTCGGCCAACGGATCAACCGGCTTCATCACTTACGGCAGCAACGGGATCCGCCGCCTCGATGGCATTACCGAGTTCGTCCAGGCGAACAACAACACCACCGCCCGCATCGACCAGGCCATTGCGACTGCCGGGGGTGCCAGCACCTACAACGTCCGCTCCATTCCTAACACCACCGGCGGTGCGACGCTCGTGGATGTCGCCAGCAGCAACGTCACCGTCAACTCGCTGCTCTTTGACAATGCCGCTGCCACCGGTGCCAACACCTACAGCCTCAATTCCAGCACCATCAACGTGACCAGCGGTGCGGTTCACATCCAGCATGGCGTCAGCCAGAATGTCACCATTGGTAGTGGGACGCTGGCCTTTGGATCCAATGAGGGGGTGATCACCAGCAATAACAGTGGTTTCCTAACAGCCATCAGTGCACAAATCTCAGGTTCAGCGGGGGTGTCCATTTACAATGTCAATGGCGGTTCAGTCTCCCTTTCAGGTGACAAGTCATTCACCGGCGGTCTAACCATCGGAGGAAACGGCTCAGTCGCGGTCGATCAGGACGGTCGCCTCGGCGCGCCAGGCGGCAGCGTGACCCATGGTGGCGGAACCCTGCAGTTCTTCTCCGGCTTCACCACCACGCGTGACTTGATCCTGCTCGGCGGGGTGGGGGACAACACCCTGGCGAACAGCAATACCTTCACCCACACATGGAACGGTAATATCTCCGGCGGTGGCCGCCTTCGCCTGACCAACAACGCCACCACCCCGAGCACCGCCGGCTACGCGCTCGGCGGCAACAACTCATACACCGGTGGAACCTTGATCGATGGAATCTCGGTTACAGCGACCTCGGACAACAGCTTCGGAAGCGGCACCGTTTCACTGCTTGGAGGTTCGTTCGGTGCGGGCTCCATCAACTTCACGTCGGTTGCTCCTGTTATCGGCGGCCTGCGTGGCAGCGGTGGCACGGTGATCATCACTCCGGTTGCCACGTCCGCCACCATCTCCATCGGCTCCGCCAATGAAAGTGGACTCTTCGCGGGCAATATCACCCAGGGCGCAGGCAAGACCGCCTCGCTGGCAAAAGTGGGCACCGGAAAACTCATCCTCACCGGAAACAACAGCTACACCGGAAACACCACCGTCACCGCCGGCACGCTGGGCCTTGGCCAGCCCACCCTCGACAATGCATCCATCGTCAATGTGGCTACTGCGGGGACGCTCAACCTCACCTACACCGGCACCGATGTGGTCGGCGAATTCCAGATCAATGGAGTCACCCAGGCACCCGGCATCTATGGCGCCATCGGCTCCGGAGCGCCCATCACCACCGCCCGCATCACCGGCACCGGCCGGATCCAGTCCACCACCGGAGCGTCGGATCCATACCTGACCTTCATAGGCGGCTTCCCCAGCCTCACCGGACCCAATGCAGATAAATCGGCCGACCCGGACTTTGACGGACTCAGCAACTACGCCGAGTATGCGCTCGATGGCAATCCCACCAGCGGCGCGGCCGACGGCAAATCGCGCTCCCGCATCGAAGGCCTGGCGCTCGTCATCACCATCCCCGTGCTCGACGGTGCGGTCTTCGACAACGTCCCCGGTCCATCGGCTGATACGACGGTCGGCAACACTACCTACATCATCGAAGGCTCCAACGATTTGGTCACCTTTAACCAAGGCGTGACCGAGATCGCACCGAGCACCCTGGGTCTAATTGCACCTAACACCGGCTACACCCAGCGCACCTTCCGCCTCAACGGCGACATCGGCGGTGGCACCCCACGCGGCCCGAAAGGTTTCCTCCGCGTGAAGATCATCTCGAACCCTTGAGCTGAAAATCATCAGCCCGCCGCGCCCCGGGCGCGGCGGGCTTTTTCGTACCTGTTTTCAAGGAATCTTTGTTAGGTTAACGTCCCATGGTTCATTAGTAGCCGGTCGTCATAAAACTGGAGCGCGGACTTCAGTCCGCCAGTTAGAATCCGCGGTTCCCGGAAATTAGATCATTTGCCAAAAGTATTTACCGAAATGAAAAGCTTCAAGGAGCGGCGGACTCCGATCCGCCGAAGCCCAAGGGCTGACGATGAGCAAAGGAAAGCCACTCTTCATCGGCTTTCCATGGGCACGGCGATTCGGAGATCGCCGCTCCTTGTTCTGACACTGCGACTTCTGCAATCCGGATCACGGAACCAACTTTTGGCAACCGGTCCAAGAGGTTCTTGAAACCGCGAATCCGACGAATCCCGCGAATCCTTCATTTCAAAACACTGCATCCAGACACCAGCGCCCGCCATGCAAGGCGTTGCAAATCACCACCATTGCTCCGCCTCCACAAAACCTGAGGGATGGTGATCGATAAAACCCGGAGTTCAAACCCACTCCACGAACCCCCTTGAGACCATGAAACGCCGCCACCATCTAACATTTCCTATCACTGTCGCCGTTGCCTGCACCGGGGCTTTTGGCCTTGCTACCTACGCTGGCGCCCAGACGGTCAATTGGGCAAATAATAAAGTCAATGCCGACGCTTTCTGGAATACAGGCACGAACTGGACGGGCGGGAACGTTCCAACTTCTACGAACATTGCGAATTTCGCTAACTTCACAGACACTCAGCGAGCCGCCGGCTTAGAGACTCCCAACCTGAACGGTGCAACCGTTGACGTTGCTGGGCTGGTCGGTGCAACCCGTGCTACTGATGGATTCAATGGCTTAACCTACACGATCAGCGGATCCGGCACCATAAACCTTGGTGTTAGCGGCATAACCATCCAGCAGGCGCAAGGCATTAGTGAAAACCAAAGGTTTATTATCAATCCTAATATTGCCCTGTCCATCAGTCAAGTTTGGAGCCTAGGCGGGGGGGGGGG
>JANODE010000225.1:0-15819 GCA_031412525.1 Akkermansiaceae bacterium
CACCAAAATACTAAACCGGGGGGCCCCCCCGCGGGCCCCCCTGCTCCTCTACCAATCCGGGGGGGCCGCTGCGCCCCCCCCCACTTCAGGGTGCCAGCGCCCGTTGCCGCAGCAGATGATCCGTCAGCACCAGAGTGGCCATGGCTTCCACAATCGGGACGGCGCGGGGAAGGACACAGGCGTCGTGCCGGCCTTTTCCAGAAAGGTCAGTGTTTTCGCCGCCGGCGGTGACGGTTTCCTGGCTGCTCATGATGGTGGCGGTGGGCTTGAAGGCGACGCGGAAAACGATGTGCTCGCCGTTGGAAATGCCGCCTTGGATGCCGCCGGAGCGGTTGGTGGTGGTGCGGACCTTGCCGTCGACCATTCGGAAAGCGTCGTTGTGCTCGCGGCCGGTGAGCAGGGTACCGGCGAAACCGGAGCCGATTTCAAAGCCCTTGGTCGCGGGAAGCGAGAGCATGGCCTTGGCGAGGTCAGCTTCGAGTTTGTCGAAAATCGGCTCGCCGAGGCCGGGCGGGCAGTTCCGGATGACGCACTCGACCACCCCGCCGACGGAGTTTCCATCGGCGCGGATTGCCTTGATGCGGTCGATCATGGTTTCTGCCATCGCCGGATCGCCGGTGCGGACGATATTGGCTTCGATCGTTTCGGCGGAAATGGTCTGCGGATCGACGTCCGCTTTGAGATCCTGGATTGATTTCACCCACGCAAGCACTTCGATCCCGGGGCAAATCTCCTTCAGCACCTGAGTGGCGACGGCGGCAGCGGCGACACGGCCGATGGTTTCGCGGGCTGACGCACGGCCACCACCGGAGGCGGAGCGGATTCCGTATTTCGCATCGTAGGTGTAGTCCGCGTGGCTGGGTCGGTATTTCACGGCCATTTCATCGTAAGCACCCGGGCGTTGGTCGGTATTCCTGACGATGATGGCGATTGGCGAACCGAGCGTCAGGCCATCCTGAAGACCGGATAGAATTTCTGCGGTATCCGCTTCTTTGCGCGGAGTGACAATTTCCGATTGACCGGGACGGCGGCGGTCGAGCTCATGCTGGATCTGCTCCAGCGAAACGGGAATGCGCGGTGGGCAGCCATCGATGACAACACCCACGCCGCCACCGTGCGACTCGCCGAACGTGTGGATGCGGAAAACCTGGCCAAAGGTGGAAGACATGTGCGGAGGGTAATGATGGAGCCGCCATGGGCAAGCGGGATGCGTTTTCCATTTCCAGTTTTCGAATATCCCGCTGTAGATGGGGGCATGAAACTCAGGCTGCCTGATCGGACCATCGAATTTCCCCGCCGTCCGCTCGTCATGGGGATCATCAACGTGAACGACGATTCATTTTCCGGCGACGGGACTTTGGATTTTGAAAAAGCAGTGAAGCAAGCCCGTGCCCAGGTCGCTGCGGGAGCCGATATCATCGATGTGGGCGCGGAAAGCGCGCGGACCAATCGGGCAGCGGTCACCGTGGCGGAGGAATTGCGTCGATTTCAGGGGTTCATCGAACGCTGGGAGGAGGTCCGGCAGGACAATGCACCGAGAGATTCCGAACAAATCTGGCCGCCCATCCTTTCAGCAAACACGTGGCGACCTGAGGTGGTGGAAGGAGTGCTTCAAAGGGGAAAGGTCGAAATCATCAACGATATGGGCGCGCTTCCCGATGACCGCAACGCCCGCTTCTGCGCTGATCATGGCGCAGCCCTGCTCGTCATGCACAGCGTGGGAGAGCCGAAAATTCCCCATTTTTCCCAACAGTGGGACGACGTCATGGGCGAGATGGAGAAATTTTTTGAAGCAAAAATTTCACTCGCCCTAGCCGCCGGACTTCCCGCCGAATCATTGATCCTCGACCCCGGCATCGATTTTGCGAAACAACGCGATGACAATCTTACGGTTTATCGTGATCTCGGAAGTCTTCAAAAATTCGGATTGCCCGTGCTTGTGCCTGTCTCGCGGAAAACGGTAATCGGTGAAGTGCTTGATCTGCCAATTCCTGCGGATCGTGATGCTGGAACCGTCGCCTGCATCAGCGCGGCGATGCTGCGTGGAGCGCAGATTTTCCGGGTCCATGAGGTGACGGCGACGTGGCAGGCCGTGAAAACCCTGCAGGCCATCCTGCCTATCTAGTTTGGATAAGCATCTTATTAACTAAAGCTGACTTTAAAATTACATAACTTGTTTATTCATAAGGAGTTTAAAAAACTTGTGAAAATCGACGGATTTCTTACTACTTCTGGGTCGCCACGTAAAAAGCGGTGATGTTCCCCCCACCACCCCCCATGAAAATCAAGACTCCGCTATTTGCGGCGCTGTTATTTGGCATGCCTGCCATCTCCGGTGCCTTCACGCTCGATGCCGTTGGTTACGGCGGCTCTGAGTTGTCACTCACCCCGTATTCGGTGTTTGTTCCCGGCTACGGTGAACTCGTTTTCGAAGCCGCGGCCGGTTCCTCGTTGGTGGTCAATTCGGCCTATCAGAATGACAACGGCTTCGGTGGTCCGTCATTGAGCTTTGACGACAGCGAGTCGGTCAAAATCACGTTCAAAGGCCTCGAACCGCTGAACGTCGATTTCGATTTTGTCGGCGTCTCTGCAGGTGAAAGCTTCGTCGTGGAGAAGGACCTGGTCACCCCACAGGCCTATCTGGTTTCCTTTAAGGGTGCAGGTGATGGAGCCGGGCTCTACTCGGTCAGTTGGAACACGGAAGCGATTCCCGAGCCGACCACTGCTTTGCTCGGTCTGATTGGTGGTGCCTTCTTTGTGTTGCGCCGCCGCCGCTGATAGAGACGAAATCCATTTTTGAAAAGGCGTGCGACTCCGCAAGGGGAGCACGCCTTTTTGTTAGTGCTTTTTCAGGCTGGTCTCTGCGAGCTGTTGGGTCTCCCGGAAGATGAGCTTATCCTTCAGATAGCGGGTTTTTTCCTCACGGACGATTCCGATTCCTGGCGAAAACCAAGTCGTGCGGCGCAGTTCAAAATCGCCGTCCTTGCCGGTCATTAGAATCCGGATGGCGGAAAAGGTGCCCGCCGGAACGGTGACATCCTCCCGCGCCACGATGTGGGTTTTTCGCGACAGCCCGCCGCCGGTGGATTCGAGTTCGGGCAATTGCGTGCCTGCTTTCATGCCGGCAATGACAAACGGAACGGCTGGGTCCAACCACATGGGTTTGGTGGTTTCCGGCCGCATGATCAGCGAGCCGCGCATCAGGATGCGGTCTTCGAAGATCTCCACAAATTCCCGCTCGGGTGGTGAGTTGGGCGAAATCACTTCGAAACAGTCGACCTCAGGGAGACCCTTGGCGGGGGAAATTTTCCCGAGATAACTGCGGATGCGCTGGTGGGAGGTATCCACCTCTGCGGCACCGGCAGAAGTCACGTCGGCAGGGATTTCCAGATGCACCTGGTAGCGCCACGTGTCACCTTCTTTCACCGGAAGGATGGGAGTGTCTGCCAGGACAAGCGGGAGTGGGCCCGGTTTTTCGGACACCACTTTTTTCTCCGGGTTGCAGGCGTAGAGGAACAGCGCGATAACTGTTAGCGTGACGAAAGCGAAGGTTTTTTTCATGGCATCAGGGTGGTGGCGTGCCGATGACGGCGACGGCATGGTTGCCGCCGCCATGAGGGGCACCGAGACGGAGTTGCCAGGCGCGGTTGGGAAAATAGCGCGGGCCACGATTGCGGATCCAGAAGTAGATCAAAGTGATTCCGGCCACGAGCGGAATGAGGGAAGCTGCGGTTAACAGTGCCACCAGCCGCCAGAGTCGTGCCTTGGTTTCGAGCTGCACGCGCATTTTGGTGCGCTCGGTCTGCATGATTTCGTTGCGGTTGATGACATTATTCGTCCAGTAGCGGAGCATGTCCGCCGCCTCGGTGGAAGCAGCGCGCACTTTTGCCGGTTCCTTTGTCTCCAATGCCGCGCGCCGCTGGCCGTCCTCCACCGCACGACGGACTTGCTCTGGCTCCAGCAGTTCAATCAGTTTTCCGGCCGGCACGATCCATGGGCTGTCGCTCCGGCCAGGCACGTGCAGCACCACACAGTGAATCGGTGATCCGCACCACGCTTTGGCGAATCGGCGGGCGACGTGTTCCGGGGGTGCGCCTTCCAGATCTGCTAGGACGATGACGAGGATATCGATTCCTTCGTTCTTCAGGATGGTGGCAAGAGGATCGGATATCTCTTTTACTACTTCTGGATTGAGGAATGCACTTGGATCAAAGACGGAAAGCGGCGGACGAGGGCCGTATTCGAAGGGTTCCGGGGCCTGTGCCAGAGCGGGACAGGCGAGTATGATGGCGAGCAGGAACGGAAAAATACGCGCGATCATTTCGTCACCTGTTAGCACGTCGTGAGCCATTGCGCTTCCACGATTCGTCGAGCAGGTTGCGGCTGATTCTGAAAAAATCCACCACGGCCTGCGCGGTGTTTGCGGAGGCCCAGCGATCCTGCATGGAGGCAAGGGACTTCTGCCAGTCTTCATCGGTGAGGCAGGATTCCGCCGCATAGCCTGGCACGACAGCAGCGCTGGCAGATGCCACGTCGATGAGAAGCAGGACGGTCCACGCACGCTTTTCCGAAGTTTCTTCTTCATGAAACGGGCAGGCGTTCAACAGCCAGAATCCGAACACAGGCAGCTTGGTATCCGGCGGCAGGCTGACGGTGCAGACACGCCATTGAAACTGTGGGAAACGGGCTCGCAGGCTTTCGCGCGCAGCCCCGATCCTTCGAAGATCGGATTCATTCCAGAGTCCCATCGAGTCCAGAATCGGCAACAGGGGCGGAGGTGAGTCCGAGAACATTGCCATCGTGTCGGCACCGGTGAAATTGCAGGAGGGACACCACTTGGAATCAGCCTTCAGCACCGTCCCGCAGGAGGGGCACGCCACATTCAGCATCGCGGGGCGCTGCGAACGGCGGCGGACTCTATCAGGGGCAGCGCTCATGTCATTTTCCAAGACGGATGGCCGTCGAACGGCCGTGGGCGTCCAGTCCTTCGATGCGGGCGAATTCCTCGACGACCGACAGCGACTTGCCGACAGACCTCTTGTCGAGCCGCACGATGCTCGTCCGGCGCTGGAACTGGTCCGCCCGGATCCCGGAAAACGAACGACCGGAGCCGCCGGTGGGCAGCGTGTGGCTGGGTCCTGCTAGAAAATCGCCGACGGCCACGGGCGAGTCATTGCCCAGATAGATCGCACCCGCCGTGCGGACGAGCGGCAGCCATTTCGCTTCGTTTTCGGTGATGAGCGAAAGGTGCTCGGGAGCGAAGGCATTGCTGATGGCGACACCTTCCTCGAACGATTTCAAAAGCAGGAGAAATGTCCCCCGCTTGAGGACCTCACGGATGATCTTCTGGCGGCTGAGCGTGGGAAGTTGTTTCTCGATCGCCTTGACGACCTTGCCTAACAGCGCTTTCGAATCGGTCGCAAAGCCAACCACGCTGTCACCGCCGTGCTCGGCCTGAGCGAGGATGTCGGCGGCGATGAAATCTGCGTTGCCGGTCTTGTCGGCAAGGATGAGAATCTCACTGGGACCGGGAAGCAGGTCGATGGAAACCGCGCCGACGAGCTGGCGTTTCGCCTCAACCACGAAGCTGTTGCCAGGACCGAAAATACGATCCACCGGGCGGATCGAACGAGTCCCCAAAGCGAGCGCGGCAATCGCCTGTGCGCCGCCGACTTTGATCGCCTCGGTCACACCGGCGGTCTTCAGCGCATAGAGAAGTGACGGATTCACGGTGCCATCCGGCCCGCACGGAGTCGCGGCCAGAATTTCCGGAACACCCGCCGCTTGTGCAAATCCGGCGGTCATCAGCGCCGTGGAAACGAGCGGAGCCTTTCCTCCTGGAACGTAAACGCCCACTCGATCGTAGGGAGTGAAACGTTCGCCCACCGTTGCTCCCTCGGCGTTTTTCGCAGACCAGTCTTTCCGCAAACTCCGTTTCGCAAACGAGTGGATGTTCTTTAAACTACGCGCGACCGCTTCTTTCGTCGTCGGCGTGACGGCCTTTTCCGCCGCGGTAAATTCAGCATCGCTGATGAAAAGTGTCTTTGCGTTGAGCACCGCGCCGTCGAAGCGCTTGGTGAAGGTGAACAGCGCTTCATCGCCCTTGGCAGCGACTTCTGCGATGATGTCAGTGACCAGATCACGCACGCCGGGCTCAGGCAGGGCCCGGCGGTTGAGGCGGCGGACAAACGAAGGATATCCTGAATCGGTGTAGCTGAGAATCTTCATGCCGTGTTTGAACGCAAGAACATGACCGTAGAAAACCCGTTAGCCAAGCCCGATCCTCATGGCGCGATTAATTGCGAACGCAGCGTGTTCATCACCTTCTGCGCGCTCGGCGCGTCCATGTGAAGGCCATCCGTGAAACTGACAGCGTCCGGTTGCAATCCCTCGGTGAGGTCCCACCACGGCACGCCGGATTGGCAGGCGAGCGCGATGGCGATATCCTTGCGCGGAAAATCCTTGGGAACTCCGGGGAGCATCACGATGAAAATTTCAATGCCCTTGTTTTTCAGCCGGCTCAGAATGCCCGCCATCTCCCCGACCAGCACGGTGGATTTTTCGTCGAGCGCCGGTGAGGTGACCCGGTCTAACACAGCCGGCCTGGAGGTGATGCTCAGCATTTCACCACCGGATGCCGCACCACCGTCCGCTTTGCGGGCCATCAACCACGAGTAGGCGAATGCCGTCGGCCTCGCGGTGGCACCGAGGTTCGAGGATTTCATCCCTACCCTGAACCAATCGGAATGAATCGCCGCGCCGATTTCCTTGCCGCGTTGTTCGAGTTCATAGGCAAGGGTGTTCGCCTCGATGATGAGCAACGGCGCGGTTGGCAGGAGGCCCTCGTCCATCGCGCGTAACGTGACCATCGCACTGCCGCCGTCGCAGCCGAGATTGGCGACGCCCTCGATTTTTTCCGCGCGGTCGCCGAGGCGACCGGTGATGGACGAACCTAGCAGCATGACCTTTGGATTTCCCTGCGTCTCGGTCTGAATCCGCGCGACGGATGAAAAATAATTCGACTCGCTCTTCAGCGTCTTTCCGCCCGAAAGACGTAGCGCGACCGTCTGCACGCCAAGGCACGAAGCGAAAATCACGATGAAGCCGGTGAGGTATTTCAGCATCTGCTAGAACTGGAAATAGATGAATCCGCGAGGTGCGCCGGGATTGGTGAGGATCAGGAAAACCATCAGCCCGTGAAGCGAGCCTTCTGCCAGTGGATGAATCAATCGCTCCGCTTGATCCGGGTGTTTTTCCTTCAGCCAGCCCCACAGGTGATAGAGGACCACCATGCCTCCATACACAAACAGCGCGAACAAGGGCTGCCCCGGCAGGCTGAGGTCGCCGCTGGCCAGACCTTTGAAAAACGCGCCGATATTCGCCATGTCCGGCATCAGGAATGTCAGCCACAGGAACATCACCGCATGGAAGGCATAGATCCAGCGCACGCCATCACGCAAAAATCTAACTGGAAGTGATGACGAGCCAAACTCACCGGCCCGGCTGCGGAAAATGAAGCGCTCCGCCGCCAGCAGCGAGCCATGCAGCGTGCCCCACAGGGCGAATTTCCACTCCGCGCCGTGCCACAACCCGCCCAAGAACATGACGAGGAACAGATTGATGTAGGTCCGCCCCGGTCCCTTCCGGTTTCCGCCCAGCGGGATGTACAGGTAGTCACGCAGCCAGGCTGATAGAGAAAGATGCCAGCGCCGCCAGAATTCCGTGATGCTCAGCGATAGGTAGGGGAAATTGAAGTTTTCCGGCAGACGGTAGCCGAACATCAGCCCGAGCCCGATCGCGATGAGCGAATATCCGGCAAAGTCCGCGAAGATCTGGAAGCCGTATGAGTAGAGCATCGCCATCAGGTTGATCGGCCCGCTCGCGGCGAGCGCTTCCTTGCCGATGGTGAGCATGGCGGTTTGTTCTGATAGATTGTCCGCGACGAATATTTTCAGGAAATATCCGGTGACCAGGTAGCGGCGCACGATTTTCCACTCGATGTCCCGCCACATCTTGGCACGGATCTGGTCGATGAAGTTGCGGGCCTTGACGATGGGCCCGGCGACGAGCTGCGGGAAGAAAACGATGTAAAGTGATAGATCGCTTGCCGCTGCGATGCGGCCCGCGCCGCGGCGGCTCAGACGTTCCTTGGTTTCCTCGGTGACCACATTCCGATGAACGTCAATCAGTAGGCTCAGCGCATGGAAGGTGTAGAATGAAATGCCGATCGGCAGGGGGATCGAGCGAATCCATTTCAGTACGTCCTGTGAGATCCAAGCACCTGGCAGCGATCCGTAGAGAATTCCGGCGTATTTGAAAAACGCGAGAAAGACCAGATTGAGAATGACCGCCGCCGTGAGCCATTTTTTGGAGCGGCCATCCGCATCGTCGCGGGCTTTCCAATACAGGATTCGCTCGGTCGCCAGCGAGTTGGCCAGACATGAGACACCGAGTAGAATGAGTAGCCGCGGGTTTTCCCAACCGTAGAAAATCGAGCTTGCAACTAACAGGAGCCCCACTTGCCAGACGCGCGCAAACCTCCCTGCGATCGGCAGATAATACAGCACCAGCGTGACTGCCAGTAGGACGAGGAATTCGAAGGAGTTGAAAAGCATCCGGGAGCTCGCGAGGAGCGTGGCACGACCCTGCTGCCGACGCAATCACGCGATCGGGTAAGCACTCACATCGTCCGCTTGAACATCACCTTGACGCTCTTTTTGCGGAAAATCAGCGCGCCGCTGCAGATCCCGATCGCGAGGGTGAAAAGCATCGAGGCCGTGAGCACGAAATAATGGGCGGTTTGCGCGAGGATCGCCGGGTCTTGGATCAGTTTTTCGAGGTCGGTCATTTTCACACAGCCTAACATCGCCCGATAGGCGTAGAGTCCCGGGATCATCGTGATGCAGGCCGGCATGGTGAACACCACCGGTGGCGCGTGCACCCGGTGGGCGCAGAAGATCCCGGAAAGGCCGATGAAAACAGCGCCCCCCAGCGTCGCCGGGACGATGTGGAAACCGTTGTGCAGCAGCAGGAAGCGGATGCAATGGCCGAGCCCCCCGAGAATCCCGGCCACGTAGATGACCCGGCGCGGCGTGCTGAAAAGAATCGCGAATCCCACCGCCACCACAAAGGCGAAGGCGATGTCACGCAGGGTCAGCAGAAGGAGTTCCATGGTTTCAAAAGTTATAGATGCCTAACAACAGGATGCTCATCGACATGCCCACTGCGATGCAAAGGAGGACGAACCCACCATGCACCCCCCGTGCGGTGGAAGTGGGGATGTAGCCTTCGATCAGGTCGATCGTGCAATTGATCAGCGGTACTCCGGGAACCAGATAGAGCACGGCAGTGGCGAGTGCTTTTTCCGGCGACGCACCGATGTGGTGCACCATGTCCAACCCCGCAATCATCGTGGTGATGAACGACGCCGCAATGTAACCGACCATCGGATTGAAGCGTAGTCTAAGGATTTCCTGACGTATGAACATCCCGCAGAAGCTGGCGATGAAAGCAAAGGCCGCGTCCTTCCAGCTACCGCCCACGAGCATGCAGAGACACGCGCAGGCCGCGCCCACGCCTAGCAGAATCATCCACCGCGGGTGGTGGGGCATGGCCTTGATTTCCTTCAGCCGTTTTTCAACCTCGTTGATGGAAACGTCCTGCTCCAGCACGGTCCAGGTCAGCAGGCTGATTTCCGTGACCTTGCCGAAATGCACCCCTAACAGCGGGCAGCTCTTGAATCGCGCTACCCGCCGCGTGGGGTCTCGCGAGTCCTGAATGGAAAGCATCAGTCCGGTGAACGAAAGGAAAAGCTCCACCTGGTAGCCCCATTTTTCCGCGACCCGTTCGATGTTTCGTTTCACCCGTCCACAATGCGCGCCGGATGCCAGCAGCACCGATCCCATTTCCAGCAGGAGATCCGCCGTCCTGCACGCAGTCGCGGAACCTACGTCCCCATCCTCGGATTCCATTGGTATCATCGTCGCCCGCATGCTTTCAAATTCGTCGGACCTTACCGCCCGTTGATTGCTGGATCATGATCACTTTGGGGTAAATGGCAACGCATGTGCTGCCATATTCCATGCGGGATCTGAAATCTGTCAGTCCTTGGATTTTTCGAGCTGACCGAGGAGCCGTAGACAATAGACCAGCGGAATGATGCCGATCACGCCGAAGGAGCAGTCGATGAGCCGCCAGTAAACCGGGATGCCGCGAAGTGGGCCGCAGATCAGGGCGAGGGGAAAAATGGCAATACAAGCGACGATTCCGGTGATGAGATTCGTCCGGCTGGAAAGTGGATTCACAAGCGGACCAATGAAAAACATCGCGATCACCAGATGCCCGAATGCCAACCAGTCCGTGCCATAAGCGATCCACGGGTAGCGCGCGTAGGTTGTTTCCAAGCCCTCGCGGACGTGCGAGATCCAAGACACCTGGCTGCCTAGCAGTTTGTCCAGCATCCGCAGTTCAAGCAGAAGAGGAAATGCCGTCACGCCGCTGATCACCAGACCGACGATGAAAAATGCCATCGCAACGCGGAACCGGAAGATGAGCGTGGAGTTGTTCAAAGCACTCAAGGCTCGCCCGGGAATGGGTCCGCCGTCAAACGAAGCCGCACTTCCTCCGCGGGAATGCGTGCGTCGTTTCCTGCTTGTCGGCCAATCATCGAAAGCGAAAACGCGCCAGCAAGTCCGAGCGCACCCAGAGCTAACAACAGAGTAGCACCGACCGCCCCTGAAGGTTTCAGCATTCGCACCACGCGGGATTCCAGCGACGAAGATTCCGCCATTGCGAGTGCAAGCGGGGAGATCGGACGCTCTTCAGCGAAATCGCACAGCACGTTTGCGTAGATTTTCGCATCGATGCCCTCGCGCAAAACTCTCGCATCACAAGCATACTCGCATTGCAGGATGAAACGCCGCGCCATCCAGCGGACGAGCGGGTGATACCAATGCACCGCGCACGCCACTTCTGCTAACATACGCCATAGCGGATCCCGTCTGCGGTGATGCGCCAGCTCGTGCTCCAGCACAACGCGCCGGCTTGCCTCCGACCAGTCGCGCCAGTTAGAAGGCATGAAAACCACCGGTCTCAAAATACCCGCCGCCACCGGACTACGCAGATCCGTCAGCTCACGGATTTCTACATTTGCCAAGCGATCCACGGACACCGAGCGGTTTCTCCAACTCCGCAAAACCATCGCGGCAAACACGAGACGAGCCATTGAGAAGAGGAATCCGACCGCCCACACCGCTAACAAAATCTTGCGCCACGGAAATCCCGATTCCACCGCCATGCCTTCCGGCGCGGGAAGAACTTCGATCTTTGGCAACAATCCGAGCATCAGCGGAAATGCGGCGGAAAGGACCAGCAGCAGCACCGTCAACCGTGGATCGCGTGCGGCGTCCTTTCTTCCTGCTAGAAATACCAGCCCGGCGGCGAGGATCGTGAATGTGATTGCGGGTATCATCCAATGGGTGAGTGAGTCATTTTCCGCCACTGCCGTCGATCAGTTTCCGGATGCGGGCGATCTCATCCGGGCTGAGTTTCTGGTCCTTGGGATCCAGCAGGGAGGCGACGAGTTTTTCCGGGCTGCCTTCGAAGAAGGTCGCAAGCAGCTGCTTCAGCGCGGTAGTTTTTGCCTTCTTTTCAGGCACCGCGGGCAGATAAACGTAGCGCCGTGAATCCTTCGAATGGGTGACGAGCTCCTTCTGCTCCAGTGTCACCAGCAGCGCCCGCACCGCCGAGTAGCTGGGCGGGTCCGGCAGCTCGGCGAGCACTTCCTCCGCTGTCGCCCTGCCTTTGCGGAACAGGATCTCCATCACCTGCCGCTCGCGCCGCGAAATCTGGCCGTCTTCGAATCGTTTCATGCGGAAACTCTGCCAAATGCCGGAAAAACCGCAACTCAAATGCTGAAAAAACTGCAATTTAAAATTGACACCCCGGATTTCAAATGCTGCTTTTCCAGCATCATGAAACACAAGATCGTGCTTTCGCTGGGAGCCCTGCTCACCGCCCTTTTCATCAACTCGTGCGCATCCAGCGGAGGTGACAGGCCGCTGGGTGCTGCTCCATCCCATTTTGGAGAATCCGCCACGAAACGCGCCGAGGACCGCCCCGGACTCGCGACCGGCTGGGGTGAGGAGAAAAAATCCGAGCTTTCCCAAGGCCCGTTCACCCGCGCTTCATCGAAGCCCGCCGGCACCGATGCGATCTGGTATAACGACCCGAAAGGTGTCGAAGCGATGACCGGTTACAAGGAGCGCGTGAACCCATTGCAGACCGCCGCGGGGGATCTCGTCGAGTGGGGCGTGAAGGGTGGCATCGGATTTTTGCCAACCTACAAGGAAGGTGGATATCGCCGCCGCCTCGTCGCGGGGCAGAAGGACAGCACGTATTCCATCGTGGTGAAAAACCGCTGCAAGAGTGCGTTGGAAATCGTCGCCAGTGTGGACGGCCTCGACGTGCAGGACGGTCAGCCTGCGTCATTCTCGAAACGTGGCTATGTGATAGAGCCCGGAAAAACACTGGAAATTGAAGGCTTCCGCACCAGTTACAGTCGGGTGGCGGCGTTCAAGTTTTCGAGTGTCTCGAACTCCTACGCGAACATGCGCCATGGCAACACCCGCAATGTCGGTGTGATCGGCATCGCGGTGTTCACGCAAAAGAACGTGAATCCATGGACCTGGATGCCCGACGAAGTGAACCGCCGCGACACCGCGCAGCCGTTCGCGAAGGCGCCTTAACTTTCGATTGCCGCAGAACAGTCGGGCGGACAGTCTTCCGCCTGACCATGCAGCGCCCGCCGAAAAAATTCGTCCCCACGCCCTTCGAGTATCATCAGGAAATCGAACTCAGGATCGATTCCCTGACCAATCTCGGCGCAGGCGTCGGCCGCATCGATGGCTGGGTGGTGTTCGTGCCGTTCTCGCTGCCGGGCGAGCTCGTGAAGGCCCGCGTTTTCCGCAACGACAAGAGTTTCTCCCAAGCCGACCTCCTTGAGGTGTTAGAATCTTCGCCGGATCGTGTTGCACCGGGCTGTCCGCTGTTTGGCGAATGCGGCGGCTGCCAGTATCAGCATCTTTCCTACGACAAACAGCTCGCTTGGAAGACCCGCCAGGTCGGCGAGCTGATGAAACACATGGCGGCCATCACCTTTCCGGTGAACGACTGCCTTTCCTCGGAACAAATCTGGAACTACCGCTCGAAAATCACGCCTCACTTCGAAAAGGGCAAGGACGGCGACCTCGGCCCTATCGGATTTCTATCATTCGGCCGCCGCTCGCAGCTGGTCGATGTGCCGCAGTGCCCGATCGCCATGGACGTGATCAATCGCGAGCTTCCCGCCATCCGGGAGGGTCTGCGTGCGACCGCCCACAAGTTCAAACGCGGGGCCACCGTCCTGCTCCGTGCCACCCAGAACCGGGTGGAGACGGATTTCCGTGCGGTGGCGGTGGAGGAAGTCGGCGAGCTGAAATTCCAGTTCCTCGCCGGCGACTTTTTCCAGAACAACCCGTTCATCCTGCCGCTCTTCACGGGCTACGTCGCCGAGAAAGCGTCTGCGGGCGGAGCGAAATTCCTCGTCGATGCCTACTGCGGCTCCGGGCTTTTTTCTCTAACACTGGCGAAGCATTTCGAACAGGTCGCCGGAGTTGAGGTTTCCGAAACCTCCTGCGAATGGGCGCGGAAGAACGCCAAAGCGAACGACATCACCAACGCCACTTTTCTAACTGCTTCGGCCGAGGCCATCTTTGACCAGATCAGTTTCCCGGCTAACGAAACGGCTGTCGTGATCGATCCGCCGCGCAAGGGCTGCACGCCGGAGTTCCTTGACCAGCTCATCAAGTTCAGCCCATTCCGCGTCGTCTATGTTTCCTGCGATCCTGCCACCCAGGTCCGGGACCTCAAACAACTCAGCGAAGGCGGCTATCAGCTCGAAGACGTCCAGCCGTTTGATCTTTTCCCACATACGAGGCACCTCGAATGCGTCATGACGCTGGTGAAGAGCTAACTCAAGGAGCGGCGGAATCCGTCCGCCGTGCCCATGAGAAGCCAATGAATTGAGTGAAACGCATCCCATGAACACTCCACGGACTCGGCGGACGGATTTTGCCGCTCCATGAAATCCCCCTCAATAACTTTCCACAAACGCCCGCATCTCCACCTCCTGCTCCTCCATCGACTCCAACAACTTGAGCTGCGTGCGGCAGCGGTCGAGGTTGTGGCCCGCGCGGTGCGTTTTGAAATAGGTGTCACCCTCAAGATGGTCGGTTAGAAAACGGATTGCGAGCTCCAGTGCGATCAGCTTTCCGGAATCTACCAGATGGTTGACCTCCGCAGGGACAAGGAAATCCGACGCCGCGTCCAAATAACCTTCCACCAGGGACTCGAACAACGGCATTTCCATTTTCACCTTGGACAAATCCATTTCATCTTCTGCCGCCGGGTTGGTCGCACTGCGCACGAGATCGCCGAAGTCGTAGAGCGCCAGTCCGGGCATCACCGTGTCCAGATCGATCACACATACGGCTTCGTCCGTCTTTTCATCGATCATCACATTGTTGATCTTGGTATCATTGTGGGTAACGCGGACCGGAATGATACCAGCGGCGGCAAGATCGATCAGTATTCCCGTGAGCGGCTCACGCTTGAGGATGAAATCGAATTCCGCCCGCACCGAGTCCAGTCGTTGGTGCGCATCTTCCGCTGCCACATCCAGAAGACGGAAGAAGCGCTTCCGCGTATCGTGGAAATCCGGGATGGTCTCGGCGATCTGGCTGGCGTCGAGATCGCTGACCAGATCCTGAAACGCACCAAACGCGAACGCTGCCTGATAGGCCTGTCTCGGATTTCTCACGATGTCGTAGGTCACGCAACCTTCGATGAAATTATAGCAGCGCCAGATCGTACCCTGTTCGTCCTCCACCCAGGGTTTCCCATCGCGGGCGGGGATGAGGTGGAGCGTCTGACCGCTGGAGTCGTGTTTCAGTCGGAGGACCCGAGCGTTGATATGGCGGGTGACGGTTTGCACGTTGCGCATGACCGCATAGGGATCCTTGAAAACATTGCGGTTGATCGCCTGGATGATGTGGCGGCGGGTGTTGCCGTCGCCCTGCTGATAGGACGCACGGTAAGTGGAATTGATGTGCCCGGTGGGAATTTCCGCAGCTTCAAAGAAATTTCCCTCCACCGCGAATCGAGCGCCGATGGCTGCCACGAGTTCATGGATTTGCGGATTCGAAGGGGAAGTCATGGGGTGGGTGATGAATAACGGTTCCAACGCCCTTCCGGCAAACTTGAAACTTGCCCGAAACCGAAATAGTTCAACGGGCGTGATACAACGCCTGCCATTCCAGTTTCCCGGCACCGCTGGTGACGTCGCAAGACTCGCGGGAAAACTGCGGCACGCATTCACGGCCATCGGCTATCCAAAAACCACCCGCCTGTCCGTCCTCAATCTCGCCTGCGGACGCGCCGACGAAACCGGAGCGCTCGCCGCCGCCATCGCCCCGGCGGAAATCGCTCACTATCTCGGCATCGACCTCCGCCCCGACGCCATCGCCGATGCCGCGCGCCGCTGGACGCTGCCCGGCGGCACCATCGAATTCCGCTGCGGGGATGCGTCCTCGATCGGCAAGCAGGTCTCCCGGATCGATCTGATTTTCATCCGTCATCAGAACTATTGGGACGATCCGGCAACTTGGGATTGCCTGCTAGAAAGCGCTCTCAAGGCGCTCAAGCCGGACGGCCTGCTCGTCTGCACATCCTACTTCGACCGCGAGCACGAGCTCCTGCTCGCCGCCCTGAAAACGCGCGGCG
>JANODE010000226.1:0-2537 GCA_031412525.1 Akkermansiaceae bacterium
TCCCGGTCACTTCGATCCAGATAGGCAACGAGAGGGCCGGTATCGACGATGATCTCGCTCACGAGCCGAATCCTTCGAGGTGTTTCGGATTGGACGCCAAATCCCCCACCCCGCTGTGATCCTTGCCACACAGATCGGCGCTTCGATCATAGAGACTGGGCGAAGACTTGCTGGCGGCCACTTCGAGCATTTCCTCCAAGGCCTCGCGCAGCAATGCCGAGCGACTGGTCCGCTTGGCGCTGGCCACGGCATCCATCCGGGCCAGCAGCTCAACGGGGATTTTCAGGGAAATCGTAACCATGAAAGGAAGGTATTACCCGATGTGCAGATCGGCAATACCCAATTCATCCTACAATGCCGTTGGGAAACGGGATCAGGGTGCAAATCTTGACAGAATCCACCTTCTCCATGAATCTCGAGTGTCTCGTGGTCATGACTAACAAGCGTTTGGACCATTGACGAGCCATCTCACCGCTCCGGCCGCAGGAGCGTGATCCTCTTGGGGCGGGATTTTCGATAAACGACGTTCGTGCGACGGTACTAGTCCTTGGAATTACATGCTTCTCATGCTTCTTGAGAATCGCCGGGCGGGTGCAAGGGAAATCCTCCGGCGACGGCACCCGATTGAAATCCACCCCCCCCGCGTCTTGATCGGGCGGAGCCAGTTCCAAACCGTGGCGTCATCTGCGGCCACTAGGTTTTAAAAATGACGCCACTTGCACTTGAATCATGCCGGCATTTCGTAGCCCTTGCGGCGCGGACGATCCTGCATGGCGGCGGCCTCCGTGTCGCCGACGATTTGCTCGATCGCTGGATCCCACTTGAGACCACGACCGAGACGCTGGGCGATGGCGAAAAGCTGGCAAATGGTCGCCGTGCGGTGGCCGACTGCTGCCGGGCAGATTGTCGGATTGCGGGAGAGGATGGATTCGATGAAATTTGCCCGGTGATCTTTCGATTCATAGACCTGGACGTCGGCCGGACTGAACTTATGACGCACCAGTTCCGCTGGTGAGCTCGCGATCTTTCCGCGGTCCACAAACACCTCGCCCTTGGTGCCGACGAACCGAATCGCATGACCGTTGTCGGGGTTTTTCTTGTCGCGCCACACGGTAATGCCGTCGGCATAGCGGTAGTGGTGGTCTCCGGCTCCCTCGAAACCCTTGGGGATGAACTCGACGGGTCCCGTTTCATCGCGACCAAGCGCCCACTGGACGATGTCGAAATGGTGGGCACCCCAATCGCCGAACTTGCGGCTGCCGTATTCCCAATAACAGCGCCATCCGCCGCCGTAGTTTCCTTTCACCCGGTTCTCTGAATAGTCAAAAAACGGCGTGGGGCCGAGCCAGCGGTCGTAGTCGAAGCCCGCGGGCACAGGAACGATCTCCTCTTTTTCCGGCGGCTGCGGAAAATCTCCCAGACGGCAATAGATCTCTTTGATTTCACCGATCATGCCATTGCGCACTAGATTGGCGGCGATTCGGAAATGGACCGACGAGCGCTGCTGGCTGCCCACCTGCACGATGCGACCGTATTTTTTCTCCGCCGCCGCAAGCGCCTTGCCTTCCTCGATGGTGAGCGTCATCGGCTTCTCCACATAGACGTCCTTTCCGGCTTTCAACGCGGCCAGCACCATCGCCGCATGCCAATGGTCCGGTGTGGTGACGCACACCGCCTGGATGTCTGGATTCGCGAGCACCTCTTCGTAGTGCGAGGTGGCGACGACGTCTTTGTATCCCTTCTCGTTCAGCACCCCGACGGCCTTTTTCAGCTGGGTGTCCCTCACATCGCACACCGCGATCGGCTGGACATCTTTCATTCCGGGAAACGACCTTACATGGCCATCGGAAATCAAACCCATGCCGATGAATCCCATGCCGATGCGTGAGTTGGCTGCTGCCTTCTTTGCGTTGCCAAGTGTCTCCGCACGCACAATCTGCGGTGCCATGAAGACTCCGCCGCTGGCAAGAAGCGATGATCTGAGAAACTGGCGGCGGGATGATTTGTTAGGATTTTCCATAATGATACAGGTGACAAGACGCGTGTGGATTTAACGGGAAACTGGTTGATGTAAACAAGGGTAATTTGCGGCAGTGGTGGGAAATTTTACGGCACTGCTACGGGCAACATCAAGGATGCAGCGTGGACTCCTCAGGGGTAAAAAACGCGCAAGCGAAGGAATCGGCTCGCTGGTAACGTCGAGGGCTTGGTGCGTGTAAACGGTGTAGGTCGAGGACTTGGAGTGCTGGAGGGAAACATTCCCAAGATTCGAATCGCTGGTGATCGTGGAATCCGCATTGGCGCTACTCGCGCCCGTGGTGGTCCAGGCACGCGGAAGTGCGGATGGTGATCATTGGGAGTCAACCACGACGATGTGGCCAAAAGCGGGAATTGAAATGCCCTCGGAGAGCCGGGCGGGCGAAAGGGGCGCACCGCCGCTGTCGGGCTCCTCGCGACCTTCCGGGTTGATCCAGGCGGGGCGATAGCGCTCGCCGTCCCGGTAGAGACGCACCGGCGTCTTGGAGGCAGGCAGGTGA
>JANODE010000227.1:0-1917 GCA_031412525.1 Akkermansiaceae bacterium
GTAGGAACAAGCTTGGCCTCCATCTTTAGCACCTTCAATGCGAATGGAACCAACCTGACGGGCGGCTTGGTGACCGGAGAGGGTACTTTCACCTTCAATGGAAGCACCACATTAAACTGGACGGCCGTCCCCGAGCCCACCAGCGCGCTGGCCGGCCTCCTGATCGCGGCCGGTCTGCTGCGCCGCCGTCGCAGCGCGTGAATGATTTTCCGGAGTTAATGGGTTTTCTCCTGACTGGATAGGGGAGTCGCTGACTGGAGGGTCGGCGACTCCTTGCTTTTTCGGCCGAAATGGAGAGGTTCTGCTCAAGCCAGTGACGGATGGCAGTCGATCTCCTGGCTCTGACGCACGGTCATTCCACCTTCACAACTTTTTCGCCGACGTAAAATACTACCGTGGCGACGCAATATTGCCCCTTTGGGAAACGGGTGATTGGGTAGAAATTAATTGTGTAGATAGAAGCGTGAGGCCGCAATGGCTGTCATCAAAATCCACCGCAAAAATTCATGAAACCTCCCTTATCCGCCCAGCCGTGCGCGCGCAAGTCTCGTTCGGGATTCACCTTGGTCGAACTGCTGGTCGTCATCGTGATCATTGCCGTGCTGGCGGCCGTTACCTTCACGGTCACCAAACGGGTGAAGGACCAGGCGATCGCCGCCACCGATTCCGGGAAGTTCAGGCAGGTGGGGGTCGCCCTGTCGAGCATCGCGCAGGAGAACAATGGGATCATCCCTCATGGAAACCTGGCGAAGGATGCCAGTGGCGGCTATCTCTATCCAGGGGCGGCCATTCCCGGCACCGAGTCAGCTGCGGGCGCGGGGGACCGCTTCAATTTCCACGAGCTGATCGACCGTTACTTCCCGCCGCCGCCGAAATTCAATGCGGGGAGCACCTACAACTATCAGACTCGAGAGGGCAGTGAAAGCATCTTCAGCAGCAAGGCGGCGAAGCCATGGTCCGGCTTCAATCCGGGTGGCGGTTTCAAACTTTCCGGTCCGCTGTGGTTCTCTTTCAACAGGAACCTGCCCAATCCGAAATGGGTGGGAAACATGGCAAAAGTTCCCGATCAGTCGAGAATCGTCATCTGTGGCGAGACCAATCACTTGGGTGGAGACATGCAGCCGCAGGGGAGAGCGACCTTCGAGAGCAACGTGCAAACCCGTTACCGCGTCAGCCGCGCAGGCAAGACAGCGCTCTATCTGTTTCTCGATGGTCATGTGGAGCGTCTGCAGGGTGACCGTGGCGAAGCCTATTATACAGCCCATCCGGACGAGACGAACATCTGGAAGTGGTGGTGACCATCCGGTGCCAGCCTACCTGGCCGTCGGCAGTGGCGTGATTGTTAGGCCGTTGCGGCCAGCACCGCTTGGAATTTCCGGTCGGCGTCCATCGTGAAATAAAAAGTCGGTATCCCTTCATGAAACCCAGTCCACCAGCCGCGCGCTCCGCCCTTCGCTTGATCACGGCGGCTGCGCTCGGGCCTGCCCTCTCAATGCCATGCATCTCGCATGCCGCTGGCATCGGGCAGACAGCCCTCACCGCCGTCCACGACACCTACATCCAGCGCGGCACCACCACGGATGTCGGCGCGGCCACCACCTTCCTCGTCAAGCGCGACGGCGCGAACATCTCGGGTGGCAGCGACCGCATCGGCTACCTCCGCTTCGCTGTCGATGGACCGCTCGCCGCTGTCGATGGTGCGAGCTTGCTTCTCTCCTTCACCAACTATCCCGGCGACGGCACCACGCCCTTCACCTTCGAGGTCTTCGGCCTTCCAGACGGCCATCCGAACGAGGCTTTCGATGAATCGCTGCTCAATTTTTCAAACGCCACCAACGCCAGTAACACCCTGCCCGGCAGCCTGAATCCCGCAGGCCTCATTTCTCTCGGAACCTTCACGCCCGCTGCGGCATCCGG
>JANODE010000228.1:0-3738 GCA_031412525.1 Akkermansiaceae bacterium
AGGGTGGCCAGGAAAAACCGCCGATCGTCGTCATCATGGAAAATTGTTTCACGCCGGTCGCCACGCGCCATCAAGTGGTAATAGACACCGGGAAATTCAAGACGCAGGCTCCGTGGCATGCCGAAAAGCTAGGGAATAGGATGAATTTGCCAAGATTTGCACCCTGACCCGAATGGCTCGTAGTTAAGCGCGGACACTCGAAGGAGCGCGTTCATTCTGAACGCTATTTGCCGCGGACATCCTGTCCGCTGGCTCCGTTTCGGCCGACAGAATGTCGGCCTGAAACAGTCGATAGAATATCGACGCTCCGTGTTCCAGAACCAGAATCAACCAAATCGGCCTTAACTACGTGCCATTCCACCCTGACCCCATTTTCCCGGTAGTCTCTCTGCAAATTGTCGCTGCCACGGCAAGCGTGGTCTTGTGCATGAGCTTGGTTGCAGATTGGGTATGGGGCTTGTCTTTCATGGCCGTTTCAGGGCATCGAGTGGCGAGCTACCGCTCCCTGACTGGACACGCCAGGCCCAAGCGTTCTCGTCGCACTTGGGGAAGGCTAAGCCTTTGACTGGAGGCTGTTTGCCCGTTCCAAGTCGGAAGAGTGGGATTTCGCCGCCATCGCGGCCCGCTGGCTGCACCATGAGCACTCCCCAAAAGCGTCCGCCGGGACGCTCGCCGATTACCACCTCGATCGGGGTCCATGTGTTCGCAGTGAAATTCACGCTCTCACCCTTGATGTAGTCCTGTGGGGTATCGGGGTATCGAATCGGAATAGTGCCCGCCGGCCCTAATCCCGAAGAATTTATACGCGAAGCATCAAGGACGAGCTGGCCGTTCACCCGCACGAGCAGAACATCGTCAGCGGCACCGATGAAACGATAGGCACCATCCGCAGGTGCCTGCACCAAGCCGCGATACACAGCGATCCACTGTCCAGTCCGCACATCTTTTTCCACGCCATACGCTTTCGGGGCCTCTTCGGCGGGCATATCGGGGATCATGAATTGCGTGGCGCTGAGCGAGATTGGTGCTTTGAAATATTTTGACAAGTCCTTCTCCTGCATCCCTCCGTTAACCCAGTTCCGCAAGATGTCAGTGTAATTGTCAGCATTCACGCCCGATGGCATCTTGTCCGGTGTCTGCTTGAGGTCATAGAAACTGCCGACCAAACCGGCTCCGCCGCGCGCGCCGAACATCGTGAGTCCCAAGCCACCTGCGCCCGCACCGCCGACGCCCATGCCGCTGCCGTTGCCAAAACCGAGGCCGCTGCCGAAGCCCGCGCCGCCCATGCCAGCCATGCGTCCGGCGACGAACTGGGTGCTGGTGGTGGGGACGGATGGCATCTCGGGCAGCGTGATCTTCGCCGCCAGTCCGGTGACGGCGATCCGCCTGGCCTGCGCGGGCGAGCCACCGGCGTTTTTCTTTTTCTGCAAGGACACCTTGTGCTCCAAGGCGCGCTTGCTGGGATTCGCAGTCGGCGGTCCGCTGCCGAACTGGAGTTTGCGCTTGGTCTCGATTTTCTGAACCACCCAGTAAACCGCGCCGACACCGAGAAGGAGATGGACGCAGACGGAGACGAAGAGGAACCTACCGGAAAATCCTTTGCGCCGTGGCTTCCGACCGGTAGGGGGCGGCACTGGTTCGACAGGAATGGCAACCGGCTCAACAACGGGCAACGCAACTTCGCGGATGACGGGAGCGGGTGCCACGGCTCTAGCAACGACGGGGGCTGACGCGTTCAAAGGCACCGGAGTGCCCGGCTTGGACTTGTGAACGTCCTGAAGTGCGGGTTCGGGCACGGGTGGCGCGGGTGCTCTGGTGGCTGCTGGCGTGTTTTGTCCGGCAAGTGCGGCCAAGAGTCGCTTGCGGTGACCGAGCGAGGTGATGCCCATTTCACGGAGGTCATCGTCGGATAGATGGTGAAGCACCTCGGGCGTGATGTGGTTTTCCTCGAAGACCGGTGCGAGCTCGCCGAGGCCAAGTTTCTCCAGCCAGGATTGGATGTCGGTGGGTGGATTCATTCTTCTTCTTCGCTGAGGGTGAAGGTGACGTTGGTGATCTCGGCGTAGGCGAGGGCGTCCAGCGCATCGACGACGCGGTCATATCTGGCTTCGGGTTCACTGATGATGGTGACGAGCACGGGGCTCTTGGCTGCATCGCCGCCCTGTTTAAGACGCATGAGGGACGCCGTGAGCCGGGGCATCTGGTGCTTTCCAACAGGATCCATCGGCTCGTCGTTGAGCAGTATTTCTCCATTCTCCGCGATGTTGATGATGACTTCGTCGGTGAACTCGGTGCTCTTCGTGGTCTCGACCGTGCCGGGGAGTTTTTGGTTGAGTTCGTTCTCCACTTTCACGGCACCGGCCATGACCATGAAGAAGAGCATGATGACAAAGACGACGTCGATCATCGGGGCGATCTGGAAGCCAAGATTGCCGTCGCCTTGCGCGTGTGGGTCGAAGCGTTTCATGTTATTCCTTGTTGGAGGTGGAGAACGAAATGTCACCGATGCCGGCCTCGGCAGCGGCGTTCATGGCGACGGAGACGCTGCGCGCGCTGCCCTCGCGGTCGCCACGGATGACGACGCGGAAGTCCGGGTTGGTGCCCTTGGCTCCGGCTATATCGCTGGCTTTTTTAGCCTCGGCGAGAGCTTTGCTGAGCTTGGACATGTCGGTGTAGGGCTTGTCGTCGTAGGTGTAGATCGCCTTCTTTTTGTCGGCCTCCCAGCGCACGTTGACGATGGCCTCGGCGCGCGTGTTGTCCTTTTTGCTGCCATGGGCCGCCACCGGAAGGGTGATGCCCTTGTCCACCCGCAAGACCTGCGCGCTGGTGATGCTCATGAAAAAAATGAGCAGCACCAGCAGCACGTCGATCATCGGGGCGATTTGAAATTCCGGCTCGCCGTCGCCTCCGCCGCCTCCTCCTGCCATATCGTTAGGTTTTCGTGTTAGTTGTTACTGGTTTTCGGCGGCGACCCACCACTCGGGATCGGCGGCGACGATTTCCTCGTCGCCGATGTGCGCGCCGGCGAGTTTGTCATAGGGCATTTTGCGCAGCATGTGGGCGAGCGTGTCCTGGATGTCGTGAAGCGCCTTGGCACCGCGGTTACGCAGCCAGTAATAGGCGCTGAAGGCGGGAATGGCGATGAAGAGGCCGGAGGCCGTGGCCACAAGTACCTCGCCGATGGCGGCGGACAGGCCGCTGGGATCGCCGATGCCGGATGATCCGAGCACGGCGAACGCGCTGATCATCCCGGTGACGGTGCCCAGCAAGCCGATCATCGGCGTGCAGACGCCCATGACGGACAGGTAGCTGACGAAGGTCTGGATGCGGGAGTTCTCCTTGGTCATCTCGGTGAAGATGGCTTCCTCGGTGGCGGTCTTCCCGTCTCCGAGGCTGCTGATGGCCACACGGGCGACATTGGCGAAGGCGGAGTCCTGTGCCTTGCAGTAGTCATAGGCATCCACGTATTTTCCGTGGCGGAAGAGGTTTTTCACCATCTCGACCTGGTCGGCGGGCAGCATTTTCTTGGGCGAGGTGACGCGCATGAAGCCGTCGCCGATGAGATAGAGCGTGAGCATGGAGCAGGCGCCGATGGGGAACATGACCCAGCCGCCTTCCTTGATCTGCTCCCAGAGCGTCTTGGTGTGGATGGCGGGAGCCTCTCCCGGCTTGGCGGCTGGCGTGGCTTCTTCGGCGAACAAGGCGGCGCTTGCTGCGAGAACGAGTGCGAGGGTCAGT
>JANODE010000229.1:0-4385 GCA_031412525.1 Akkermansiaceae bacterium
TGGTGAGTTGGACTGATCAGGACGAGGTTTACGGACTCGGCCACGAATACGTCGTGACCATGCGGGAATCCATTCCCGCCCCGCCAGAGGAATCAGGTTCTCCACCTCCCGCGCCTTCCACCACTCCTACGAAGTCCGCCAGCCTCCGCATGCAGCCTGCCACAGGATCAGCAGGCGGGACTGTGATTGCCTGGCCTTCGTTGGATCATGGTGGCCCGATGATTGTAAGAATCGCCGGCGCGCTCGATGCCGCGTGGTCCACCGTGCCGCTCTACGTGAGTGGATTTGGCGACTATCAGTTTTTAGTCTGGCACCCGACTGAAGCCATCGAGCCACCGGCTGCGAATCCCCAACTCGGCCCTGAAGACACTGCCATGCTCGCCGCTCTAGAGCAAAACCTGCCAGCGATGAACACGGAAGTGGCCACTTCCGCCGCCCGTTCACGCAATGCTCCGCCCCCAGCCCCGGGGGATCCTGAGGCGCTGCGCTTCTGGCGGATCAAAGTGGATGCGCGCATTGACACGGACAGCGACGGCACCCCGGACTGGGCGGAGTTCCATATGGCCGCCCACGGCATCGGCGGCATGGCGGCAGGTGTGGTGGGTGACGCATTCAATGCGGATACCAACAATGACGGTATTCCGGACGGCCTGCAGATCGATAGTGATCAGGACGGCACTCCGGATGCAAATGATCCCGCTGTGTCCGACAACACCGCCAGTTTCCCCATCGGGCCTGTCCCTCGCTATGCGGTGTTTCCCATCACCAATGCCCAACCTTCCGACTACACTAATGCCCGCCAAATCAGCGACAAAGGCACCGTGCTTTACGAAAATGGGACATGGACCGGCGGTGTATGGACTCCGTTGGAAACTCCGGGTGATGGCCAGGCGGTCTATGCCAGGGGAATCAATGACCAGAATCAGATCATCGGTAGGTCGGGCCGCACCGTCGGAAACCCGGCGGCTATCCTTGAGACGATTTGCTTCTGGAGCAGTCCGGATGCGTCCCTATCCTGGGCAACCATCGGCGCAGGAGCCTCCGAAAAATTTGCCGGAGTTCCTAGCGAAGAGTTCCGATGGGCCTACCTGACGCCGGGCCCGGTGCTTTCGAATGACGGACACTTCTCAGCCTTTACCTGGAGCAAAACCGAGAACGGTGGTTACGATCTAACCCATCCCGGATACTGGCAACTTCCATCTGGTGGCCAGGCCTTGACCGAAGTAGCAGGCGACCACCGTCTGGACTACAACCAAACGCCGAACCTCAGGTGGGGTGCCGGCTATCCGTTGCACAGCCCGGACCAAGGAACAACCGAGAACGAGGAAGACACTTCCCAACCGATCGAGCGCCTCATGTTTGCTCCTGGAGCGCTGCCATCACTGCCATTCACGCCTACGAACCTGCTTGCTTACACTGGAAGCCCTATCATCGCGCTTCCGAGTATTTATGAAAACCATCAGGGTATGGCCTACATCAACGGCGCATGGAAAGCATCAGAAACCTACGCCAACGCCATCGACATGGCTGCCGACGGAACCGCCATCGCGCGGCGCTTCGACAGCAACGCCGCCGCCATCATTTTGAACGGAAAACCGACTGAAATCAACCGCGCCGCACCCGGCGTCTCGAATTCGTGGAAAGACATTACAGTGAGTTTTCTCGATACCACTCCCGGTGGTTGGATTCTAGCCCTACGGGGTGTCTATCCGCTCATCGGAGTTTCTGATGCCGAGTACTCCGTCATGCTGCCGCTTCGAGTGGACGGTGTTGATCCCAGTCTTTCGATTCCTCCCCTGACTCCGCCGCTCAATCCTCCGGAATATCTCAACGGCGGTGTGGACCACGCCTCCACGACTGCCTTCGGCGGGATAGGCCGCGCCAACGAGATCTGGATCATGGCACCCAACGGAGGAGCTTCCAACACCGTGCGCTTCCAAAGTCCGCTCAACAGCACTTCGAAGCTTACCTTGGTCAGCGATGCTGACGTTGGCTTCGCCCCGGAGGTTCTGGACCAAAAAGACATGGAGATCACGATCACCGGTAAAAGGGCGGATACCGCAGACATTTCTCCAGCCCTCATGCTTGGAGGAGCAGTCGAAGCGGTCAGTGCACCTATCAAAATCAAGACAATGAAAAGACGCACCGTGAAAGTGGCCGTGCACAAGGTCTTCGGCATCGATGGTAGCGGAAACCAAACTTCCCCAGCAAATTTCCCCACGAAGGCAGCATTGGACGATTATTTAAATGAGGTGTATGGCAGGCAGACGAATACATTCTTCGACTGCAATTGTACTCATGAAGAAAAAGGTCCTCTAGGCACGGGGATCCCGTTCGACTCCACACCGAATGTATCACCCTTTGTTCCTGACCTGAAACTGGTCGCCAATATAACCGACCCTGAACTGCAAGACGCGATACCTAATCAAAAATCCGATGGCAACAACCCGACGGCAAACATCGATGTATGGATTATTGGCGGAGGAGTGAGGCTTATCATTGATGGAAATTTTGCGTATGGAGCTCATCTAGGGGCTCAGGGTGAGGGAAAGGTGATCATCAACGGGGATCTGACCTACTATCCCGCCTCACCACCGCTTGTTTCCGCCCAAAAGCTGCTTCTCCATGTGATCGCCCATGAGATCGGCCACGTCATGGCAGGCAGTGGCCACCCCGATCTAGGGCAGGGCAACGCCCCTCTTCTGTGGAGATTTTATGACAAATATTGGCCTACTGACAGGCGTGACAACAGCCGTCTCATGTGCTCCGGAGACCACACGGAGTTCAAGAGGCCTGGCAGGCAGCTCATCAAGAAGGAATGGGATTTGATTGATGCATGGCTGAAGAAGAACAAAATAGGAGAAGACTTAACACCTCCGTGAGCATGAAAATAAGAACGTCGATTTTATATTTATTGTTGTTTGTAAATTCTTTTGCGTTTCTTCCATTCCAAGAGGGTGGAAAGAAAAAGTGGGAAGCATCTATGAGAGATGGCTTCTCGCGACTGCAAGCCAAGCCAGTCCCTGATCAAATAACATATCTGAGCGATTTGTTGTTCGCGCTACATGGAACATATCGATCGGAACAAACAGAAGACATACGCAACGAAGCCACAACGCTCCTCCTCTCCATCCCCGGCCACGCGAAATACTATCAGGATAAGATCGAGGAAATGCGTGCCGCTGTTCTGGCTGATTCCAAGATACCGCTTGAGGAGATTGCGAAGATGCAGGACAGGGGACAAAAGATTAACTGGGAGGCAGAGTATTTGAGCTATTCAACGGCTTCTCTTCGCACACTCAGGTGGATGCCTAGCGCGGAGACTGTTTCGGTGTTGGGTCATTTCCTCAATGATCCGGAAGGCAGGGATGGCAAGACCTTGCTCGGTAATAACGTGGTACATCCGGGTGATGATTTTCAAAAACGGCCCGCCAATGCCGAGCAAGCCACTGAATCGATCCGCCTGCTCGGCATCGAACATCCTCCATTCAGAAACATCGACGGCAGAATCACTGACGAAGAAGTGGACGCTTGGAGGGACTGGTGGAACGAGGTGAAGGCAGGAAAACGCACCTACCGCTTCATCGGTAGCAAGGTTGAATATGGCCCGGATGGTCCGGCAAGTATGGAAGTTGTCCAGAAAGCGGAGCGTGATCAAAAACGGGATGTGGAGAGAGAAGCTGGGCATAAGAAATCAGTGATCGCAACCGATTCTGCTTCTACGCCGATACCTGGCGCAGTGAACGATTCTCTAACATTCTCCGGAATCATAGCCGCCTGCGCGGCCGTGGCGGGAGCATTGTGGTATTACCTGAAGAGACGAACCGCCGCATGAAACTCCGCATCGCTTGAGAATCCGCCAATCCCAGAAAAAGCGGCTCATAATGGCTGAATGGGACTTGATCGAGGCTTGGTTGAAAAGAGAAGAGGATCTAGGAAGACTATGAAAAAATACCTAATGATAGTAACGGTTATATTGGGTTTGATCCAAGTTTCTTTCGTAGGTCGAGATCCAAAATGGTTTGAGCGGCGAATGTCGGAGTTGGATCAGGCTATTCTAATTAATGATACGCCGAAGCGAATTGACGAACTCGGCAAATTTCTCGGACTCGCCTCCAATGGTGAAATGGACAATGAACAGAAAATGATTTTTGATAGAGCACAATCGACAATTCTCTCCATCCCCGGCCACGCGAAGTATTACCAAGAGAAGGTAGAAAAGATGCGCGAAGACCTTGTTATCAATTCACAGCCGTCCCACGAGAAGGCATAACTTGCGGCGGAAAAGCGGGCTGGTGTTGAGTTGAAATCCCTGCCACTCGGTAGGGTGTAATGAACAACACACCACCAGCCCGGGCCAATGTGCTCGTCTTCAAGCAGATTCT
>JANODE010000230.1:0-34336 GCA_031412525.1 Akkermansiaceae bacterium
GGCGGGATACTCTCAGTGATGCTGACACTTCTGCTCACCCACCGTTCGTCCCGCCGATCCATTCTGGAATGTTGCGCGGCAACGCGTGCCCCTCTCATCGCCAACATTCCTCACTCCGGGGAAAACGAAGCTCGTGAAGCCATCGAACAACTCTGGGTCACCCATCTCGCGCGGCGACTCAGCAATTCCATCCATCTCCTGTTATGGACTCCCGCTCTTGCTCCAACCGAGGAACGCAAGTTCTGGCTCATGCTGGCGGATGCAGCATGGAAAGACACCGGAAAACCCATCCGTGTGCTGGATTTCACCCCGGATACGCTGTGGGATGCCGACCTGCGCCCCGACTCAATGGACTGGTTTGCCTGCCCGCAGTCACCTTCCTATCCGGTTCAGCTTTCCTCGCGAAACTATACGGCGACCCTGGTTCGTGCGGCGTCTTTTCCCAGCGGCGATGCGCGCGAACTTCTCCCGCAGATCGACCACTGGATATCCGTCGTTTCCGGCAACAAGGAATCCCTCCGCCGCCATGGAAAACTCCGCACTGTCACCGAGGCCTACCTGCCGCCGTGCGATGGCACCATCGCCCTGACAGAGGTTCCCCGCGGACTGATCCGTCAGGCGGCCGAGCTGATCTCCGGTCTGCTCGCCAAACGCTTTTCCTAACATCTTCCTAAATGAAACGATTTCTAACGTGCCTCTGCCTGAATGCCACTGGCATCGTCATGCTGAGCGGCCAACAAACCTCGTCATCCGCGGTACCGGGAAACCAACCGCCACCCTCGCCCACCTCGTGGCGGGCCCGCTTCGAGCTCGGCCCCGGTGACGTGATCAATTTTTCGTTGTATGGCCGCCCTGAACTTGACCGCCCCGGCTTCCGGATCGCCCCGGACGGAACGATCAGTTACCTGGAGGCGCAAAACATCAAAGTCGCCGGGCTCACCCTCGACGAGGCTCGGTTGGCGATTGAAAAAGGACTCTCGGCCACCTTCCGTTCACCACGCGTCATCATCACGCCTCAGGAAGTCGGCTCGAAACGCTACACCATTCTCGGAAAAGTCGTGAACCGCGGCGTGGTGACCTTGGAACGTCCCATCACGCTGGTGGAAGCCATCGCCAACGCGGGCGGCATCGAAACAGGGTTGTTTGAAAAGAACACCATCGAACTCGCCGACCTCGAGCGCTCGTTCATCTCCCGCAACGGGCAGAGGCTGCCGGTCGATTTCCGCCGCTTGCTGCACGATGGCGAGATGAGCCGCAACATCGACGTCGAACCTAACGACTTCATCTACATCGCTTCCAACATCAGCAACGATTACTACGTTCTCGGTGCGGTCAACAATCCCGGCGTCCAGGGCCTAACACCGGACGCCAGCGTGATTTCCGCCATCTCGAGGCGGTCCGGGCTGACGCAGCGCGCGTGGGCGGACAAGGTGCTGGTGATCCGCGGGAGTTTCGACAAACCGCAGACCTTCGTTGTGAACGTGAAGAACATCCTCGCTGCAAAAGAGGCGGATTTCAGGCTCCAGCCAAAAGACATCGTATTCGTCGCCGAGCGGCCATGGATCGAAGCGGAGGACATCCTCAAGTCCGCACTCAACGCCTTCGTCACCAGCGCCACTTCCAGTTGGATCAATCTCAACGTCGATCCCATCCTCAAACCTCAATGACCCTCCGTCCCTTCCTGATCCGCTGCGTGGTTGTGGCCGTTTTTTTCGTGTCCTTGGCCTGCCAGCAGAGCATTCCGAAGAATGAATTCGACGCTCGCAAGGGCAATCAGAACGTCAGGAACCTCACCTTCTCCAACGTCGAAACCAAGCGTCCGTTAGATCGCAAACTGCTAGTCCCACCGACCGACCCTTACATCCTCGGCCCGGGCGACATCGTGGAAATCGAGATCGCGGAAATCCCCGGAACGCTGGCACGCACCTTCGTGATGCCGGACGGCATGATCTACTACAACCTCGCCGGCGGCATCCGGGCTGAAGGGCTCACGCAGCCGGAATTCGGCAAAAAACTAACGGAAGCGCTCAAGCGGGACTACACCAATCCCCTCGTCAACGTCAGCCTCGTGGAAGTCCGCTCGCGCCGCTATTGGATTCTCGGGCGGGTCTTTAAACCGGGTATTTTCCCGCTTCGCCAGCCGACCACACTGCTGGAGGCGATCTCACAGTCCGGCGGGCTTTTCACGTCGAGTTTCTCCGGCTCCACCGAAGAGCTGGCGGATCTGTCAAACAGTGTCGTCATTCGAAACGGCGACATCCTGCCGGTGAATTTCGAAAAGCTGATCAAGTCGGGTGACACCTCACAGAACATCTATCTGCAGCACAATGATTTCATCTATCTGCCATCGTCCACCTCTTCCACCGTGCTGCTGCTAGGGGCTGTGACCGCTCCCCAAGCGATCGGCTACAAGGATTCGCTGACCTTGGTGGACTGCATCGCGCAGGGCAAGGGACCGGCGAAGGACGCTTACCTCGATCAGGTCGTCATCGTCCGCGGCTCGCTGCAGAAGGCGAGCGCGGCCACAGTCAACCTGAAGGCGATCCTAACCGGCAAGGAAACGAATGTCCTGCTCCAGCCCGGCGATATCGTCTGGATCCCGCGCCGTCCGCTCGGGTTGTTGGAAACCACGGTGCAGCTCGTGTTCAAGGATGCGGCACGCAGCATTGCGGCGAGCGAGGGAGCGAACGTCGTCGGCAGCAAGGTGAACCCCGTGGTCACCATCCCTATCAGCCAGCAGTGAGCCCTCAGCGCGACAGCCGCCGCGCCGCCTTGGCCTGACGCCGCCACCATTCGGCGCGGGCGAGAATGGCACAGAAGATGATCCAGGTAGTTAGGTTTTTCGTCTGGGTGAGCACGCGCTCCACCTGCCCGTGGAAATAGCCGATTCCGACGGAAACGGTGACCGCCAGAAAAAACAAGCCCAGCGAGGATTTCCAGAACTCCAGCGTGGCGCGGATGCCATGCCACAGGGTGACCGCCGCGAAGAGTAGGAACGTAACCAGCCCGAGCGTGCCATTTTCTGCTAGAATGAGCCAGTAGAGGCTCTCGGTCAGCGGATTGGCGCGGAACATTTCCGGATAGATCGCGCGACCGCGGTCCGCCTCCCAGTTTTCGAGGATTTTCGAATACTTCATCCCCTGCGGCCGGCTGTTCGCCAGGCCGAAGTTGTTCCAGCCGATGCCGACGAGCGGGTGATCGTCATGCATGGCGGCGGCCTGTTTGTTCAGCGCGAATCTGAGGTCGTTTTTCGGCGAGCTGTCCTCGCCCATCCGCGCCATGAACGTGTCGGCGGCTTTTGCGACGACCACGACTCCACCCAGCGCCATCACGAGGGCAAGTGCCGTCCGCCTTACGGTGACGCCTTGCAGGAATGCCCCAGCCATTACCAGCGCGGTTCCGACTGCGAATGCCGCCAAGGAGGCCCGCGAGACAGACAACACGACGACGATGCCCGCCGAGGCAAAGGCGGTGAAAAACAGCACGACATCGCGCGGCTTGGTTTCTTTGGAAATGGCCAGCGCCAAGATGGGAAACGCCACCGTGTAGGACCACATGGCCATCGGATTCTGATGCTCAAACCACCCCATCACGCGGAATCCGCCCTTCACATAGCGCCCCCAGAGGCAGATGATCACCTGCACCACGAGCGCGATGGCAAAGCCCCTCATCACGGCCCTCACGTCGCGCTCGTCATGCAGCGAGGCGAACACTCCCACGAAAATGATCGCCATTTTCGCATACTTGAACGCAGGCATCAGCGCGTAAGTTGGACTCATCGCGCCCCATACGGAAAGCATACCGACGCCCACCCACAGCCCCCAGGCCCACAATCCTGGCGGAACCAGCGAAAAATCCTTCCGCCTCTCCAACAGCGCGGCGAGCGCCAGGCCCAACGCAATCGCCTCCAGGAAATTGAACTCAAATCCCCTCACGTGTCCGCGATAGGTTTCGATGGAATTGAGCATCAGCGTGAAATCCGACGGCGGCCGCACCAACCACCACGCCATGAATCCCAAGGTCACCCGCCTCGCCACATCCCGACCCCGCAGATAGTACCCCAGCATCGGACCGATTCCGAAATACCCGAAGGCGATCACCAATACCTTGAGCAACGTCTTGATGATATCCATGTGGGTTCTAGCAAACTTCAGCAGCAGCACTACCACCTGGCGAGTCCATTCCGGATGACGATGGGGCCAAGTGCACGCCATCGCGTAGGAAACTTAATCTGAATTGACAATCAGGAAATCCGACGGCTTCATCTCATCAGCAACAAGCATTCGACCTCCATCGTCGCCACTATGGTTTTCTCCCCCTGAGTGACACCAACGTGTGCCGCCTTTCATGGACTACTCAGTATTCTTGACCGGGCTCTTCCTGTTTACCGCAGGAGTGGGCTGCTGCTTCCTTTTCAGGGAGGACCGGGAACTGTCCCGCTGGCCCTTGTTGGCAGCGTCATTAATCGCACTGAGTCTGAAGGTTTGGTATGGCGTGGTCCTGTTTTCGCTGAAGATGGGAGACGGCGTCGGACTTATCACCTCGCTGCTAGATGCTGTTTTTGCGGCCTCTCTGCTGGGGTTCTGCCTCTCGCCGCTGGTGCATGGCAAAAAACGGTCGGTTTTCACGCTCAAGTGGGCCTCCATCGTGGTGCTGTTCGCGTTTGTTTTCGTTTCGTCGATCGGGACGCTGCCAATCGCCGCCCATGTCATTCCGATTCTCCTGTCCGCGTTCGCCGGCGGATGGAATGCGTCCCGGTTTTCAAATTCGCCTGATTCCAGCGGAAAACTGCGCCATCCCGCGATTTCCGCGTTGCTTCTGACAGTGATCGCGGCGGTTTGCCTGCTGCCCGGTGCTACCGAGACCGCCTACGATGTCCGTGGCCAGGCATACTCACGCGACCGGCTGATGCTGCTTTCCGCGCTGGCGGTTGGGACACTCGCCAGCATCGCCTTCTGCGTGATGATGTGGTCGCATGCCTACCAGAAGCATCGCCGCCAGCTATCCGCCGATCTGCTGCGGCGCCGGAAGCTGGCCACCAATCTGATCCTCGCCGCCGCCCTGTTCACCTCGGCCAACGGTGCGTGGCTGGCCCATTGGCTGGGCAGCCAGGCTCAAAAGGAGCAAACCTCCATCCTTCTTAGCGCGCTCAATCTCGGAGCGGGCAGCGTCGATGCCACGCTCGTCGAAAGCTTCAAGGGGGTGCCGGCGGATTTTGAAACCGCGGCCTACGCCAGCCTGCGGCCGAAACTGGTCGCCATCCGGGAGGCGCTGCCTCGCACCCGTTTTACCTACCTGGTCGGATTGCGGGAAGACCGGCTGGTTTTCCTGGTCGATGCCGAGGATCCCGCCAACACCACTACCTTCTCGCCGCCTGGCGAACCCGTGAAACGCCATCCCTCCAAATGGGTTTCCACCGGGCCGCAACCCGGACTTTCCCACCATTCCAGCTTCGACGGTCCCTACTCCGACGAATGGGGCGTGTGGTTCACTGCCGTCGTTCCCATAGTAGGTCCCTCGGGAAACATCGTCGCACTGCTGGCGGTGGATTATCCTGCTGTCGAGTGGCTCCAGCCCCTGGCTGCCCGCAGGTTCGCGGCGATGGGTGTCACTCTCTCAGTGGCGCTTCTGCTGATCGCCCTTTTCAGTTTCCACCTGATATCCATCGAGAACGCCAGCCGCGTCGAACGCCTCTCGGACCGTCTCTCCGATGCCATGACCGCGGCGGAATTCGACACTTGGGAATTTTTCCCGAAATCGCTGAAACTCAACATCGGGGAGCGGATCTCGAACGCCCTCGGCTGGAGCCAAGCGCGGCCCAGTTTCCGGCAGGTCTGGCGGCGCATCCATTTCGCGGATCGCTACCGGCTGCTGACTCTCCTCCAGCCGTCTGAAAACGACCAAAGCGGCACCTCCGAAGCCGAAGTGCGCATCCAAAACGCCAGTGGAAGCTATGTTTGGTTCATGCTCCGCGGTCGCATTGTTGACAGCGATACGAACGCCACCCGCGTGGCTGGTACCATCCTCAACATCAACGAGAACCACCGCTCGCGGCTGGAAATCGACAAGCAACGCCGTTTCGCCCAGCATGTGATGGAGTCCGTCCCTAACGGCCTCGCCATCATCAGTGCCACCGGCACCTTGTCCTACGCCAACCCCGCCTTCATCCGCCTTGCGCGGGGCAATACCGAATCTCTCGTTGGCAAAAAACTCGACGCCCTGCTTTCCAACGCCGACGCCGTTCCTCTCGGAAATGACGGCTTCGAGGCCACCCTAACATGTATCGACGGCACATCCGTGCCCGTCCAGGCATTTCGCGCGACCCTGATCGAATCGGGCCAGAATTTCGGGTCCATCCTCGCCATTGTCGATCTTACCGCGGCCAAGGAGGCCGAGCAGGACCTTCTCCGCAGTCGGGCCGAAGCCAACCGCCTGGCACTCGTCGCCAAGCGCACCGACAACGCGGTGGTCATCACCGATGCCAAGGGCCGCATCGAGTGGGTGAACGAAGGATTCACCCAGATCAGCGGTTACAGCAAGGATGAGGTCCTCGGAAAAACTCCCGGCAGTTTCCTCCAGCGAGGCGAACTTCCCGGACCCTCCCATGCGCACATGCGTGACCGCATCCGCGAGGGGAAGGGATTCGAAGCGGAAATCCTGAACTACAACAAAAACGGACTCGCCTACATCGTCCACATCGAATGCCAGCCGCTCGTCGACAAGGACGGCACTCTCACCGGATTCATGGCCATCGAGCGGGACGTCACCCGCACCCGCCGGTCCAGCAATCTGTTGGAAGCCGTCGCATCCATCAACACCACCCTGCTCTCGAAGCGTATCGAAACCGACGTCTGGGGGGAAATCCTCGAGGCGCTCGGCACAGCCGCCAGCGTGGAGCGTTGTTATCTTTTCCAGGTCCATCCACACTCCGGACTCGGCACTCCAGCCATGAGCCAGACCGCAGAATGGAATTCAGGCTCTATCGAACCACAGATTCACAACCCTGAACTGCAGGACTTGCCGTTCATCGAATCCGGATTCGGCCGTTGGCATCGTGAGTTGTTAGCCGGCAATGAGATCGCTGGTCTGGTGACGGATTTCCCGGAGGAAGAACAACCTTTGCTCATCGCCCAACAGATCAGCTCGCTGGTGATCGTTCCCATTTTCACCGGTGGAAACCTCTGGGGATTCATGGGTTTCGACGCCTGCCACGAGAACCGGGTTTGGGAAAACTGGGAGATCACCATCCTCCGCTCCGCCGCCGCAAACATCGGCCTGCGCCAGGTCGCCCAGGATGAGTCGGACGCCCTCGTCCTCGCCCGTGACGAAGCTCACAACGCCGCTGTCGCCGCGGAAAAGGCGAACCGCGCCAAGAGCACTTTCCTCGCCACCATGAGCCATGAAATCCGCACCCCGCTCAATGCGGTGCTCGGCATGGCTTCGCTGCTAGAGACCACCACCCTCAACCCCCAACAGCTCGACTACGCCTCCACCATCCTCAACTCCAGCAACTTCCTGTTAGAGCTCATCAACGACATTCTCGATTACTCACGCATCGAGAGCGGCAAGATCGACCTCGACTCCTCGCCCTTCACCCTCGCCAACGTCTGTCGAGACGCCTTCGACGTCGTCCGCCCCGGTGCCATCGGCAAGGAGATTGAATTCGTCTGCCGCATTTCACCCGAGCTGCCACTGCGGTTGCAGGGTGACCGCGCGCGCATTCGCCAGATCCTCGTCAATCTCCTGAGCAACGCCGTGAAATTCACCAGTTCCGGATTTGTCAGCCTGATCGTGAAAGGACGTCCCACATCCGACGGGAAATGGAGCATTCATTTCCAAGTCGAGGACACCGGCATCGGCATCGCAAAGGAAGCCATCAGCCGCTTGTTCCGTCCGTTCGTGCAGGAAGATTCCTCCACCACCCGCCGCTTCGGAGGCTCAGGACTCGGTCTTGCTATCAGCAAGCGCCTTGCCGAAATCATGGGCGGCGACATCACCGTCACCAGCATCCGCGGCGAGGGTTCCATCTTCACCGCCTCCATCCTGCTCGGTCCCGCCACCGCCGCTGAGATCCCACCCGCCTCCTTGCCGAAACTCCCGCCCGGCACCCATTTGGAGATCCTCCTCGTCGATGACAACGAGCTCAACCTCCGCATCCTTGAGGAAACCCTCGCCAGCTGGGGGCTCACCTGCCACACCGCGCGCAGCGGCACCCAGGCCATCGAGCTTTGGAAAAAACACGGTGCCTTCGATCTCGTGATGACGGACCATCACATGCCGGTTATGGATGGCATCGAACTCATCCGCTATTTCAAATCCCGCCCGGACGTCGCAAAAACCCGCTTTTGCCTGCTCAGCTCGGAAAGCAACTTCCTGCCGGAAGTCCGCGCACTCTTTGATGTAGTCGTTTCCAAACCCATTTGGCCCGCCGCCGTCCGCGCAACCTTTCTCCAGCTCTTCCCCGGAATCATCGCCGAGTCCGCGGAAATCGAACGCCCGGCCGCTCTATCCGAACCCTCCAGCCTTGAAAACCTCAGCGTGCTCGTGGCCGAGGACAATCCTAACAACCGAAAGGTCATTCGTCTCCTGCTCCGCCGCCTCGGCATCGAGCCCGTGATCGTGGACGACGGCGCACAGGCAGTGAAAGAAGCACGCTCCAACCATTTCGACATCATGCTGCTGGACATCCAGATGCCCGTGATGGATGGCCTGGAAGCCTGCCGGATGATCCGCAACCTCGACCTCACGCGACGTCCCATCATTGTCGCCCTCACCGCCAGCGCCTTTCAGGAGGACCGCGATGCTGCCGCTGCCGCAGGCATGGACTCCTATCTATCAAAACCTATCACCCTTGCCCGCCTTCGCGAGACATTCATGGAGATCGCCAATCCCGTCGGCGCGACCGACTAGGATTCTTTTCCATCCACACCCGCCACTTTCATGAACTCCAAAGTCAATTCATCCCCGGTTCTCCTGGATCTCGACCAGCTTGAAAATTTTGTCGACCTCGGCCTCGCTGACTTCCTCGACATTCTCGGCGACGTCCTCGGTGACGTGCCCACCCACATCGAAATGATCCATTCCGCTATCCGTGATGGCGATGCGGCAACCTTGCGCGCACGCGCCCACTCGTCTCGCGGCATGCTCGCCAACTTCGGATGCGTCGCCATGACCGGCTTCCTCCATCGACTCGAGCACGAAGGACCCGTCGCACCCGAGCTTGCCGGTTCGGTCCGTGACGAGCTTGAAAACCTCTGGCAGCAAAGTTACTCCGCCATCAAGGACTGGGAGAAATCCGTCCCGGGATTTATATCCTGAACAACCGCTCGTTGGACAAGCTACGGAAATCGCAGCCAGCGATGGTGAGCAGTTCGTTTTCTTGCATACATGATGGCTCGGGTGATCCCCATCTCCCGGCTGTAATGCCGGAACGGGTTGGGAACTGCGGGAAAAAATTCGGTATCGATCATGAATGGCCGGACAACGAGGTAGGGTTATTCCATCCGGATGATCCCTCGTTGGATCGCGGCGGCCACCGCCTCGGCCCGATCCACAACTCCGAGCTTGGTGAAGATTTGCCGGAGATGTTGTTTGGCACCGCTTTCGGAAAATCCTAACAATTTTGCGATATCCTTGTTGGAGAGTCCCTTGGCCACCAGTTCCAGCACCTCGCACTGGCGGGGCGACAACTCGGCATTCCCTTCGCGGTCACGGATACGGCTCGCGATTTCATCTGGAATCCACTGTCCACCCTCCGCCACGGTCCGCACGGCTGCGACAAGTTCCTGGCGCTTGCTGCGCTTGAGGAGGAATCCAACCGCGCCGGTCAGGAGCGCCTGATAGACATCTTCCTCGGTGTCATAGGAGGTCAGGAAAATGATGCGGGCTTGAGGGAACTCACCGCGAATAAGGCGGGCGGCAGACACGCCGTCCGTTCCGGGCATCCGCAGGTCGAGCAAAATGACCTGGGGTCGGAACCTACGGTAAAGCTCGACCGCTTCATCGCCGTTTTCCGCCGTTCCATCGATGACAATGTCGGGCTCCAGCGAGAGCACCGTGGTAAGGCCCATCAGGACGACCGCGTGATCATCTGCGAGGACAACATGAATTCTTTTTTTGCTCATGGGTTTGAGTGACTCGGATTATTCGTCAGCCAGCGTTTCCTTTCCGCCGGGCGGAGGTTCCAGCTCGATTCGACAACTCGCAAGCAGAACCGCTCCCTGGCCTGGTAGACTGCTGATCTCACAGTTTCCTCCGAGCCGCCGCAGCCGCTCCTTCATTCCGTTGAGACCAAAATGACCGTCCTTGATGCCAAGCGCCGTGGATGGATCAAAGCCGATGCCGTCATCTCTGATCGTGAGCGTGACGCCCGGATCCTCGAGCTTGAGAGAGACCACAACATGCCGGGCCCGGCCGTGGCGGATGGCGTTGGAGGTGGCCTCCTGCACGACGCGGCAGAGGTGCGCTGACAGGCGGTCGGGGAGCCCCTCGGCCTCCGGGTCGCAGTGAACCTCGACGGACACTCCACTTCGCGACTGCTCATCGGCCATGACCCGCAGTGCGGCGGGTAGGCCGCTTTGCTCTAACAATCCTGGTGTCAGGTCCCAGACCGCCCGGCGCAATTCATCCCGGCTGCGATCCAGCAGCCGCTGGGCGAGATGCAGGGGTTCAGCTCCCGGTCCGGACTGTGGACCTTCATAGGTGGCTTCCACCGCATCAAGCTGGAGGGCTGCTCCTGTTAGCGTTTGCTCGATGGTATCGTGCAGGTCTCTGGCGAGGCGTTGTCGTTCCTCAGCAAGGATCTCCTGATCATGGCGGGCGGAAATTTCCCGGGCAAGCGCGGCCGATTTTTCAGCCACGCGTCTTCGCAACGAGAGGGCCCACAGTGCGGATCCTCCGGCGGCTAACAGGATAACACCGAGGGCAGCGGCCAGGCGCTGCCGCGTCCACCATGAGGCTGGACGGATGAGTTTGATGCTGGCCGGTCCCTGCAGGAGCATTTCGTAATCGCTCACACCCCAGCCGATCTTGCGGTTGATCTGGTTGAGGTGTGCCTGCAGCACTCCAGTGGCCTCCACCACGCTGCCCGAGGGTGGCGGTGCCGGTCCTTCCCTTCCACCTGCGGGCAGATGAATGGGGATGGTCTGTTTTCCAAAGTCCAGCCAGATGGTCGTACCGGTGAGGGAGACCGACGACTGCTGGAGCGTGCCCCTGATTCTAACGAGCTGGGCGTCCATCCAAAGCGGTTGGGCATTCTTGAAATCCTCGGGCGTGAGCACGGCGGGTGCGGGCAGCGTATCGGGCTGGATGCCCAGCACGCGGGCGTCTTCGAGTTCCTTGCGCTCTTCACCGGGCTCTGAAAAACCCACCACTTCCACGCAATCGCCGGGGTTCAACGATGTGGTTTCACTCGGTCTTACCCACAGCGCCGCCCCGTCCCCCTGCATCACGAACCCTTCATTAGGCCGGTTGAGGGTTACCACACCACGGACTTTGATCGGCACACCGGGTTCGCTATAAGGACGGGAACTGATAGCTTGTGGAATGGACACGGCAGCGAGGGTTTCCAGCGGGGGCGGATCAGCGAGGACATCCACCCATCCCGGTTCGTGAACCACGACAAAAGTGGTGTAGGGAAGCCAGTTAGAGGTTTTCCAACGGAGCGGCACCCCCCGGACCCTGACCGCCATCCCTGGTTTGAAGCGCTCGCGGGTGGTTTCATCCCAACGCGACACCCAGACGTTCACCCGTGCTCCGCGGGGCCCGAAATCTAGCGCCAGCCGCCGGGGGATGGCGGCCGCCTCGATCCGGATCGATCGAATGCGACCGGTGAACTCCACGAGCGATGCCTCGACCGGAGCAGTTAGAATCTCAGAAATCGTGGACACCTTGGCCGCGGGCAGACCGGGCTCGCCTAGCACCACGAGATCATTCACCTTCACCCTGGGGGTAGGAGGATTGATGTTGGTGTGGCCTTCGATAAGGACTTCCGTTCCGACCTTCAGCGGAGGATCGCCAGGTCGGCAAACCCAGTCGATCACGACGCCGCCAGTGTCGTCCTGCACCACATGGTCCGGTCCGATTCCCCGAACGTAGGTGATCACGCCCCGGATTTTCACCGGGATCCACGACGCGCTCTCCTGGGGTGTCAGCCGATGGAGTTCCTCCGCCTTTTTCAGCACCCTCTGAGGCTCTGCAGAGGCCGATGGTGAAATGGCGAGGAGCATGGCCACGACATTCTTAACCATCCAAGATATGGCACATCTCATGCCGGTATATTCAAGAACGCAGGCCGCAGTGTCGATAGCCATGTGGTGCATGCATTTGTTGAGTCATCCACCACGCCGGGATTGACAAATCATGGATGGTTGTCTGCTGACCATCAGGAGGTGAGGAATCGGTCGAGGGATCCACTGCCCGGCAGGCGGGGCTTCGTTTCCGCACCAGCGGTGAAGCGGCTTGTTAGAAGGTGGGGCATGGGCCGGATGGTGATCGTTCGCAAGTCCTCATTGAGATTTCAAGTGCGGCGGATTCAATTCCGCAGGGCTGCTAGATTGGCCGAATCGTGGAGCGCCTGCATTTCCGCATCGCTCAGGGCCCGGTTGAAAACCGCAAGTCCGGCGAAGCGCCCGGTGGTGGCTTCGGGAAATTCATTTCCGAGGGCGAAGCGTGACGCGACAGTGAAATCCGAGCCTCCCATCGGCTTGGTGGCAGCATGTTTTACCGGATCGTAGGCGAAGATTCCCCGGCCGTGGAAATACGGGTTCATACCGCGTCCGCCACCTCCCGGGCCCTCGCTTGTGAAGTAGGGATCCAGGCGTTTGGTGCACCCTGTGTCTCCGTTCCAGGCATCCAACCGACCGTCGATGTAGGCTCGGATCGTCCGTGAATCGTAGGTGAATCCGAGGGTGACCCAGCGTTCTTCAGGCACTTCCGAAGCCGTCGCCGCATAATCCACGCACCATGGAAACGCGCTGCCATCCGCACGACGGGTAACACCACCCTCACTTGAAATGTGCGGAGTAAGACGCCGCGGACCGCCATACATCGGCATGTTCATCAAAAGCGAATACTGCCGCGTGCCGCTGTCATCGTCGGCTCCCTGACCTTCGCTCCACATTCCCGCGATCGTCCGGCTCCTGTTCAGATCGACGATTCTAACTACTGCAAACATGGAAACCTGCGCGTTCGGCCCCGAGATGTTCAAGTCTCCCGTCTCGGCGTAGGGAATTTTCAAATACTGCCTGCCATTAAACTCTGCGGAATACCCGGAAAACGATCCGCCCTCGATGCGCCGGATGGGCCCACCCACCTCGGCCAGTGGAAATTTGTCCATGGTGCCTTGGGACAGGCGGCGTTGCCCGGCATCCTCTCCAAAGGTCCAGAATGCCACCAGACCGGGCATCTTCGTCACTACCTCAGGTTTTCCGGTAACTTCTCCTGCTGACAAGGTAGAGCATGCCGTCGCCAGATACCCGGTAAGTAGCACCACTAGCAGTCGGGCGCTGGCGAATTTCCGGCGTTTCACACCAATTTCCAAGGGTCGCATGGTCGGGATTTTTAAGGGTTGAAAGGGTTTCATGATTCAAGCCGCCTGAGGACGTCGCGGAGACACGGGTATTCCGTAAACGATGAGTCTGGCCGAATCATGGTTGGAGTCCAGTAGGCGAAAGAATAGCCCGTCCAGCATGCAAGAATCGAGCCGTTTCTGCCGCTGCCTTGAAGTCGCTATGCTTTCGACTACTGGACGCGAACGCCTCTATCCGCCAGCTTGCGATACAGGACACCTCCACATGAATCAGAACCCAAAAAACCTCATCCCTCGTGCATTCACCCTTGTAGAATTACTTGTGGTGCTTGTTATCGTTGTCTCTCTAGCAGCCATTGCGACATCCATCGTTCCCAAAGTGAGAAAACGAGCGGACTTCGCAAAGTCCATTCAGAACATGCGACAGATCGGACCGCTCTTCGGCGTCTATGCCTTGGATAACTCCTCCCGCCTCCCGCCCGTGCGCGTGCAAAACGGGGGCGACATCCACTGGCACCAGTCCTTACTGGCATGTGCTTTTCCAGATGTCGAACCGGCCAAGTTCCGCGAATTCGGATGGTGGATACAAACCAAGCCTTTCCTCCGCAACCCCCTGATGACCGACACACTCAAACCAAATCCCTTCCGACCTTACTGGTGTGGCTACGCGATGAACCGCCAGATTGCAGCGAATGCCGGACTTGACCAGTCCCTCACATACGCCGTGCCACTTTCGGTCATCAGCGACCAAGCGCGCACGCCAGTCGTCGCTCCAAGAAATGACTACTCCTATGGGCTGCCCGATCTGAAAAACGACGCGATCAAGCCGTTCCTGCTGGATGGCAAGCTGCCGATCCTGTTTGTCGACGGCCATATCGAAACCATGAAACCGTCCGAATATGAATCCCGCAGGCTCAATTTAATGCCGCGGTAGGGCTACCGGTCACAGGCCGCTGGTTGAACCTAACATAATTTTTCCTGAACCCTTCCCACACCCACATGATTCTCCGCCGTCTATCAACTGTCATTTTCGCCATCACGGCAGTGGTTCAAGCAGACACCTGGCAGATCCAGACCACGGTGGGCCGCCCGATTCACCGCGGCATCCTCGGCCAGACCTGGGCGGCATACCTCCGCTCCCCTGCCCCGCAATCCGCCACGTCCATGCGTGGCGTCGCCGCCGGACTCGCCGCTGATAACTATAACTGGAAAGAGCGCACCGGCAACGACGCGATGAACGTGGGAACCACGCTGGATTACCTCCGCGACTGTCGCGACAACGGTTGGATCCCGCTCATCACTGCCAATCTTCGCGGGACCTTCGCCAAGGATGGGCCTTCCAACCGTTACTCTAACATGGAACCGGCAATGATCGCCGGACTGGCCGCGGATTGGGTCATTTACTGCAATCAAATCGCGCCCACGCTCCGCGAAGGAGATCCAATCTCCAATCCTGACTTCAAGCGTATCCTCGACTCCATCAGCTGGACGCCCAAGCTGCTGCCCCGGGGCGAAAAGCCAACCCCGGAGGTCACCTTCTGGGAACTCGGCAATGAACCTGCGGTGGGTGCCGGAACAGGACTTGATGGCAGGATTTTCAGCTATCAGGAAAAACCCGCACTGTATGTCAAAGCCTATCAAACAGTTTCCTCGGCCATGCTCGCTGCGGACCCACGCATTCGAATCGGCCCGTCCTTTTCTTGTGGTGAGGCAATCGATCCACTTTCCGAACGCCCCCACGTTGATGCGCTGCTGCGATCCGGTCTGCCCATTCACTTCATGAGTTATCATGGGTACGCCCACATGCACCACCATTGGCCGGACGCCGAAAAGATGTCAGAGGTCCTCAGGACGGAGGCCTGGCATGGATTCGTAAAAAGCAAGCACGTCAAGGTCACGGCCAAGTTGCGGGAGACCGGACATGACCCCGAGAAAATGCCCATCATGATCAGCGAGTACAACACCGCTTCTTGGGGCGATAACAACGCTCAAGTCAGCATGGCCCGCGCGCTGGGCACGGCCGCAAACATCTTCGCGTTTATGGAATGCGGCTACCTGATGGCTAACAATTGGGACGCCGTGACCGACACCGGGGTCAAATGGCCTGTCTTACTCGCTTTCGAAAAATTCCACGAGGACCTCGGAGACGTGTTTCTCGGAAGTCATGTCAGCGAGGGACTACTCGTCTGCGCCACCCGCCGCAGTAATCGCCCCGACCTTACGCTCTGGGCAGTCAACCTGAATGCCCAAGGAGCCCGCGAACTTGTGGTGGAAACCACCGATGCACCGGGACTCAATTCCGCCACCTCCACTCGCTTGAGAAATCCTCGGGGCTCCACCACACTAACAGATCGCAACACTGCCCTCACCCCACACCAGGTATCATGGTCCGCGCCTGAGCCTTTGCCTTTCGCCGACGGGCGGATCCGCCTCCGGGTGGAGGCATCGGAGTTCGTTGTGTTCAAGCTGGCAGGAAGCCTACCCGAGGCTCGCGTGATGGATCGCATGGTCGAGCAATCGATTTCCATCGAAACTCCGGAGATCGGAAAAACCGCATCCGGTGCCAAACCGGAAGTCCTGGCTCGCGCTGCCACCAAACGAGAGCCGATCCTACATCTGCCGCTCACCCAGATGCAGGGACTCAAGCTCATCGGCGCTGGTGCACGCATCGACTCATTGCAAGGATTGACTCTAACGGAAGGCTCTTACGCACAGGTCGATCCAGGTCCAATCGTTTCCCTTGGCCCGGGCCACGAGGCCACGTTCGCCGTTTGGTTCAAGTCTGGTCGTCCCGGCACCCTGTTTTGTAAAAGCGAAAATCATGCGGGGCCGTCCAGCCATGAATACGCTTTGATTCTGGAGAAATGGGGTATCCGCCCGATGTCCGCCGTCAACATCCGAATGTTCAAGTCACTCACTGGCAGTGGAAATGGCAATTTCATCGACAATGTGTGGCATCACGTCGCCCTCGTCTGCCGCGATCAACTGGCAATCGTCTATATCGACGGCGTGGAGCGGGGAAGATTCGACACATTGCAAGCGAACATCCCGATGAACCAGCCGTTGTTGATCGGTGCCCGCAGCACGATCCGCCCTTCGGCCATCTATGCAAATTTCGAAGGTGCCCTCCGCGACCTGAGAATCTATCAGCGCGCCCTCCCAGCCATGGAAATCGAGGACATCATGACCGTGTCTTCAATGAAGCCATGATCACTTGACTAGCCTTCCGCCTACTAGGCAATCACGGCCCAATAGGGAAGCATACGTCTGAATGGATGATATTCCTGATCCGATGTCTTGCCGATCTCAGCCAGTCTCGCGCAGATTTTCAAACTCCACAATCTCTGGAGTTTTAGGGTTGCTTGCGACCTTGGCGTTCAGCGGGTCTTCATTCAGCGCCACTCCAGCAAAATCACAGGAATGGCCTGAGAAAATTCATCAGATCGCAGTCACCAGCAGCATGGATCACACCATTCAGCCTGCCATGGCTTACTCCCCGGAGAGCGCCAGCCGGCGCCCTCTGTTAGTCGGTCTGCATACCTGGAGCGGTGACTTTCGCCAGACCCTCAACGGGCCGGATTACGCAAAATGGTGCATTGAACACGACTGGCATTTTATCTCGCCCAATTTCCGGGGACCGAACCGGACTCCAGACGCGATGGGCAGCGACCTGGCCGTCACCGATGTCATGGATGCAGTGAATCACATGAGGAGATCCCACGGAGTGGATGATGAGCGCATTTATTTGATCGGGGTCAGCGGCGGAGGCCACATGGCCTTGCTTCTAGCCGGACGCCACCCGGAGCGCTGGGCCGGAGTATCCGCTTGGTGCGGCATCAGCGACATCGTGGCATGGCATCAGGAACAGGTTCGTGATGGGGCGGCTTCCGAATATGCCACGGACATTGAATCCGCCTTGGGCGGTTCTCCGGACTCCAACGAAAAAGTCCTGGTGGAGGCAGGACGCAGAAGTCCTAACACTTGGCTCCCCGCTTCCAAAAACGTTCCCTTGGACATCAACCATGGCATTCACGACGGACGTCTTGGAAGTGTCCCGTTTTCCCACAGTCTGGCTGCTTTCAATGCCGTGCATCCGAACGCCCTGCCGCTTGCAGGGATCCTGGAGTTCTACCACACCCAAACACGTCCGTCCTGCTGGGAAAGCCCGACTACCGATCCACTCTATGACACCCATTCCGTCCGGTTCCGGATGATCCGGGACAACACCAGGGTCACCATTTTCGAGGGAGGTCATGAAATTCTCTATCATCCTGCTCTCAACTGGCTCTCCCGCCAGCGCAAGGGACGGCCTGCGGAATGGCAGATCGACCACCCGGTTCCGTTCACAGCCGCAAGTTCCGAGGCCGGCCCCTAGCAAGTTCCATCCAGACCCCAGAAAACCCAAAAACCCATACCTCCAATGAAAACCCAATACCATCGTCTCAGAAGAATAATCACAAGGCTGCTCATGGCATGCCTGTTTATGTTACAGATGATTCCCATCACCTGGGCGGACACCTACACCTGGGGCCGCTTTGAAACGGGAGGTGGCGGATTTTTCACCGGGATCTCCTTCAGTCAGTCCACCCCGGGATTGATGTATGTCCGCTCCGATGTGTGTGCTCCCCACCGACTCCCTGCTGGAAGTGATACCTGGAGTTATACCGGCAAATCGATATGGCCACAGAAGGCTACCGGCAAGACCGGGACCCCTTACGGCTTTGGCGGAAGCACCGGGACCTCCGTGAGTCCGACCAACGGCCAGATCGTCTTCGCCTCCTTTGGTGAGGCTACCGGGAACTATGATGGCACCGAGGGGCTCTACCGCTCCAGCGATGGCGGTGGGACCTGGTCCCAAGTGCTCTCGGTATTCACTTATGGAAACTCCAGAGAGCAATACTCCAACCAGCGCAAGATGGGCAATCCGGTTGAGATCGACCGGCAGAACGCGGCGGTGGTCTATTTCGGCACCCAGAAAAACGGGCTTTATCGTAGCCTCACCAGCGGTAACAGTGGCACCTTCTCACAAATCGTCTCTATTCCTAACGGAGCGGGTGTTGGCACCAAGTCGATCGTCGTTGACCGATTCTCAGCTCTGGTTTCCGGCCGAAGCTCGGTGGTTTATGCCTCGGTCTATAACGACGGTGTTTACCGCAGCACCAATGGCGGAGACTCTTTTTCCAAGCTCACTGGATCGCCCAAATGCGCCCAGTGGATGGTGCAGGGACCGAATGGCAATCTATATGTGACGAACGAAAACAACGGCACGCTCGGATCAGTGGGCGGCATCTATCGCTTCAATGGCACGTCATGGACCACCATCACGCCGGCCAGCGCTCCTAACGGCTCGTTTGTCGGCCTCGATGTCAATCCCCTCAATGGCAACCAGATTGTCGCGGTGGCCAATGGAGACTCGATCTACAAGTCAGCCGACAACGGTGCCAACTGGACCACAGTGGCAGCCAGCAGCATGACCCAGGCCGGCGATCTTAATTATACCAACCAGGGCGGAAAAGTGCGCGCCCTTCTCCAGGCGTCCAGCGCGGTCCATTTCGATCCCCATACCAACGGCACCGTCTATCTGTGCGACGCCTTCATGATCTGGAAATCCACGAATGTCTTTGGAACGGGCACGATGAGCTGGGAGCCGCTCTACAAGGGGCTGAACAATTCGATCCCCTTTGCCATGATCGCTCCACCGCAAGCCTCGTCGGGCACGGTGCAGATGCTCTACGCAGGAGGCGCGGATACCGGCCATTACCGCTACGACACCCTCGGAGGAAAACCTGCTTCGTTCATCGGCAGCCTCAACGGCTACCAACAATATTTCAACGGCATGGATTTCTGTGAGAACCAGCCAGACCACATCTGGGCGACTGGCAAAGCAAGTTGGGGTGGCGATACGAAGGTGGCGCGTGCGACCACCGGAGCCATTAACAGCGGCACCACTTGGAGCGTGAGCATTCCCTATGGCGCGGGTGTCCAGACCTACGGCACGCGGATCGCGGTGTCAGCCAGCAACTCACTCAACGCGGTGATCACGCCCGGCAACAACCTGCCAAGCAAGGTGACATTCAACGGCGGCACCTCATGGACGAACTGTGTCGGCTTGCCTAACGGAGTCATGCCGGTGGCGAGCACCTATGAATTGAACCATCCCGTGGAGGCGGATCGCAAAAATGGCGGTAAATTCTATGTTTACCATCATAACAACAGCGGCGAGTTCTATCGCTCCACCGATGGCGGTTCTAACTGGACGCTGGTGAACACGGCCATCCCGGCCCGCGCTCCCGGCGAGGGCGGCCCCTATCCGATCCGTGTGGCGGCCAGCCCCGCCGTCGAGGGGCTGGTTTTTGTCGGCCTTGGTGAGAACGGACTGCATCGCTCGACCGATTCCGGATCGAACTTCACGCAGATCACGTTTTTTTCCAGGGTGTCCCATCTTGATTTCGGTGCCAACGCTCCTGGCAATCCCAACGCCACCTTGTTCGTTCACGGCCGAGATGCCAGTGGAAACTGGGGCATCTATCGCAGCACCGACAACGGCACCAACTGGGAGCTGATCACTCCGGCCGACGAGCCCTTTGCCAAGCCGGTGTGCATGGAAGCTTGCCGCAAGGTTTACGGCCGGGTGTTTCTATCAGACTACGGTGCGGGTATTTCGTATGGTGTGATCGCTTCAAGCTCGCAGGTCGCAAATCCTACGTTCAATCCCGGCGCCGGAAGCTATTCGGCCACGCAGAATGTCACGATCAGCACCAGCACCAGTGGCGCGACAATCCGCTACACCACAAACGGCACGGATCCCACTTCCACCACCGGAACGATATACAGCAGTCCGGTGGCGATCAGTGCGACCACCACGCTGAAGGCGATCGCCTACAAGAGCGGCTCAGCCGACAGCACGGTGGCCAGCGCGCTCTACACCATCAGCGCGGGCGGGACCGAGGTGATCGTGGACAATTTGAACGCCACTCAGAATCCCGCGTCGAGTTGGACTGCCAGCACGCTGGTTGCCGGCTACTACGCAACCAACTATTTCCAGGACGGCAATACCGGCAAAGGCAAGACGCTGACCTTCACGCCCACTTTGGTTTCGGGAGTTTATGAAATCTATGCCCGTTGGAGTGCCGATGCCGCACGCGCTACCAACGTGCCGTTCACGATCAACCACCGCAACGGCCCGTCTGTGGTCACTGTCAACCAGCAGGTCGCCAGCGGCACTTGGGGGCGCTTGGGCGGAACCGCCACCTATGAATTCAACGCCGGGACATCAGGCAATGTGGTCATCGGCACGACTGGCACCACCAACTATGTGATCGGCGACGCGGTTCGTTGGGTGAAAGTCGGCGAACTGCCGAGCGGCGGAACCAGTACCACCGTTCTCGACGACACGTTCACCGACGGGGGGCGCACGAATGGAACGGATGCGCTCGACAGCCAATGGTATTTCCTGGCCAACGCCACACCCACGTCAGCGGATGTTACCGGTGGTGAGCTCGTCTTGGGTACCACCAGCACCGGTGCGGCCGGGACCAATCCACACGCGATCACCACGTTCCCCTCGCAGACTTTGGCAGCCGGTGAATCCTTAACCCTATCGTTCGATTTTGGATCGTCGGCTGCGGCAAATTCCACCGGGATCCGCTTCGGAATGTACAACTCGGGTAGCACCAACTTGAGCGGTGATTTTTATGCGAATCCACCCGCACCGGGAACGACGTTTCAAAACGACCTCGGCTATTCGGTGTTTGCTCCCCACCAGGGGACCCAAGCGATCACGCTATACTCCCGACCTGCCAACAGCACGGCCAATACCCTGCAGCTCGCCGCCGCCGCGAATACGGGCATCATCAACAACTCGACCAGTGTGGCCACAGCGACGAACGCCACCTCCACGTATTCCGCCAGCCTCGCGCTTGCACGCACCGCGGCCGGTTACAACTACACCGTGACTTACGCAGGCACCACGTTTTCCGGGAGCACCACCACGGTGAACACAAGCACCTTTGATACTCTGGCGATTTTCGCCATCGAGGGTGGAAACAACTTCCTCACCCTCGACAATGTCAGGGTCGTCAAAACCACCGGTGGATCTTCGCTCCGCGCTCCGAGCGATTGGCGCAGTGCACTTGGTCTGGCCCCGGACGGCTCCGAAGATCTTGCAACTCCCACCGGAGACGGCATTCCTAACATTATCAAGTATGCATTGAACATCGTATCCAATCCAAACGATCTTGAAACCGCGCAAGCGCGTCCATTGATCGACCCGCAAGGCACCACCGTTGAAGCACTCAGCGGACTCCCCGTGATGGGGGCAGACCAGGACACACGAGCAACGTTCACCTACATCCGTCGTAGGGATGCCGCCACCCTCGGCCTGCGTTACGACGTTCGGTGGTCGGACAACCTCGGGCCATGGGCTCCAAACCCCTCGGCCACAGAATCGACCCTCGAACTTGATGCCACTTGGGAGCGGGTGATGGTCACCGACTCATTTACCCGTGCAGAAAAACCCATGCGATTTGCATGCCTCGGCATGCAATCCTACTAAATCATCGTCAGCCCTCTACTAGCCTTCCGCCTACTGGACCGTCCGCCTCAATATGGACCACCCTTACTAGGCTCGTCCTTCAAACCGTTCCCTGAAGGCATATCAAAAATCCGTTTATCCCATTACCATCAAACATGAAAAACCCCATCCAAAATCTCTGGTTCATTGCTGCCTCCGTGCTCCTTCCCTGCCCTTTTATCACTGCGGCGACCATTGCATCCGACAATGCTTCCAACTACACAACGAGCACTTGGATCAACGGCTCCAACGGAGGAACGGGATTTGGCACGTGGACTCTTGGCACCAATCTCGGCAACCAAATTACCAACTCCAATGGAAACGGCGGCTCCCCTAACATCAACTCAACCCCCGGAGACGTCGCATTCCGGATCGCTCGCGGAAGCTCCAGCTTCGTTCAGGCAGAACGAAGCTTCACCGTTGGCGGACCAAACGCTTCCAGCGAACTTGCATCTGGCCAGTCATTCAAATTCAGCTTCGATCCTGAAATTCCGACTAATGCCAATCAGGCAGTCGGCATCTGGCTCACCGATAGCGGCAACGGCGAGCGCTGGGGCATTGAGATCGGCCGCACGGCTGCCAACGTGAACCAATTCCGGATTAAAAACAACGGTTCCGCGGCGATCGTCACCACCATCCCCACCGCCGATGTGGATGATGGCATGAACGTAACATTCAACCTCCTCGACTCCGGAGCCTGGAACGCCGCCATTGTCATGCTTGCGACCGACGTCACTTACAATCTATCAAGTGCGGACGCGGAAGGATACGCCCCGCTGACTCAATCCCCTACGGGGTTTCGGTTTTTCTTCGCTAGCGCCCCGTCCGGTCAAAATCAGTATTTCAACAACTTCGCCGTCGTTCCCGAGCCCAGCGCCTTGTCCATGATGGCGCTCGGCGCGGTCGCTCTGGTCTTCCGCCGCCGTGCCTGATCCTTCTGCTCTCTATCCAAACAGCGAGCCAGTAATCTTCCGTCGCATGGGCAAACAGTTGTCCACTTGCCGACTGAAGCTTCGACGGCTTTTGTTTTCCGGCCTTATGATTTCGCCCCGCTCCCTACCATCAACCACGAAAGCCCGCCGTGTGCTTCCGCTCGCTTTGGCGGCTGCCATGTTCATGCCGTTGACGGCGCAAGTGTCCATGACGGGCCCCAAGGTCGTGGCTCCAAATTTGCACGATGGCGGATTGCGCCCGGTCGTGGGGGTTCAGGAGCACACGCTCTTCCGCCCCACACACAACACCAGCAAGGAGGCGGGTCCGCTCGACGGGCACGGGGTGATCCATCAGATTTTCCACCATCATCCGTTCATCACTTACTGGAACAAACGCTTCTGGGTCTATCACATTGGTTTCGATGTGGATGAAACCACAAAAACGGGCTACCTCCACTGGTCCACCGATGGCCGCACATGGAATGACGCGGATCGGTCCATCTTGTTTCCGGCTCCGCTCGCCACTCATCAGCGGGTTGCGTTTTTCATTGCCGATAACGGGAGACTTCTGGTGACTGCCTGGCATAGCCCCAGGGGTGAGGCGGGCCGTGGTGGCATCGGCAGCAGACTTGTCCGCGAAATTCGCGGACCTGGGGATTTCGGGCCGACATTCGTGCTCCGGCCAAACTACAAGGGGCCGGCTGCGGACATCCAGATCGCACCCTATGAAAGTTCCGAGGACACCGGATTCAAAGCGGCCTGCGCAGGACTGTTAGCAGATGGCTTGCAGATGCAGCAAATGTGGGAGGAGGAGATCAACCATAATTCCGACAGCCCCTACGTCATCCAATCCAAGCCGGGAGACAAGGATTTCGAGGGCAAGGCATTCTCATGGTATCGGCTTGATCACGCTAAAGGACCGATCGTAGCAAACTGGAAGGGCGGAACCTTCGGCATCAGCCGTGGGGGCGAGTGGAAGAAGGACCAAATCACGCTCGACCGCGAGTTGAATCGCTTCGGGGAACATCGCAGCGCCAAGATGTGGGGTGAGCCAAAAAGCGACGGTGGCTATGCCATTTTCTATTCCATGAGCACCTCCATTTCCGCTGACCCTCCACCTACTTATCTGGACTCGCGCACGCCTCTCGTGGTGGCAACCAGCGAGGACGGCCTGAAATACGCGGATGGGCCATTCGTGATTTCAGGCGACGGCGGACCTCAGTTGTTCCGCAATGGGAAAGTGGATAACAAGACCACCGGTGCGAGCTACGTGCGTGGCATCACTTGGATCGCCAACCGGGAAGACAGGCCAAGATATAACGAGAATCTCTGGGTGACCTACTCTAACACCAAAGAGTTCATCTGTGTCACCGAAGTGCCACGCGCCGTCTCCACCAGTGTCCGTGAACACTTGGACGAATCTTTTGCCGACTGGAAACCCGGCGGACGCGTGGGTGACTGGAACATCCGCAACAGCGCATGGAGCCCGGTGCGTCTTGTTCATGGGAAATCCGGGACGGTCCTTCGCCTGAGCGACAAGGATCCGTATGATTACGCGAAGGCTTTCCGCGTGTTTCCCGAATCAAAGCAGGCGACCCTCATCGCCATGATCGCCCCGGCACAAGACAAGAACGGGGAACTGCATGTCGAACTGGTCAATGCTTCCGGCAAGCGTCCGGTTAGAATACGTTTTTCTACAAACGCCGGAATCGAACGCCAGGACGCTATGGGCAAGTGGCACCGGATGGGCAGCTATCAAGGAGGAACGGTGACCGAGCTGACATTGAACGTGGACATGACAGCCGGTCTCTGGAGTGCCTACGCGGACAAGCAAACGCTCGCCGTGGACCTCCCAGTGGTGGAAGCGGCGGCAAGCGTCGAGCGCATCGAATTCCGAACTGGTCCGTGGAGATTGAACGATTTCCACACGAACAACTATGGAGGCCGCACGCCAGGATCCAGGTCGACCGATCTTGAGGGAGCCCACGATCCGGTCCCAATGGCTGAGTTCGACCTGCTGGGACTTCGCACCATGGCTGGAATTCTGAAAACCGACGCGCCCAAACCTGCGGAGGGCGCGCCTGAAGCTGCAACTCCGCGCCCCGCTTTCTGACATGATAAAAAGATTCCATGTCCGCTGCCCCCTGACTCTTCCAACAGTTTTGGCGTTCTCGTTGTTTCTCGGGGCGGGAAGCACTGGGGCCCAAAGCGTCACACGAGTCAGCAAATCCGCCGTTTTGGCCGATGTCAGCCTCGGTTCCGGGAATAATGGTTTTGAAGACGGCGATGGTATTCTGCTGGGAAACAACGGCACTTCGAATGCCACGGACTGGCGGAGTTTTATCAGATTTGACCTACCCCCGCTTGGCCTCAACACCATTCTCACTGCCAAGCTCCGGGTCTATCACCAGTTTCAGTCCAGTCAGAATACTGGAAATGTCAGTATCAAGGCGCTGCGCATCACCCAGAATTGGACTCCCCCCACTTCTTATAACTCGGCGATCTACAACCTTTCCACCATAGACGATGGCGTTGCAGCGAACGTCGGCGGCGGAGTCTCCGGGACTGTGGGCTCGACGATGGATACCTATGTGGAGTTCAATGTGCTACCCATCGTTCTGGCATGGCAGGGCGGCCAGCCTGATTACGGCATTTCCATGAGGCCGGCTAACGAAAATCTGGACTACTCATTCAAAGTCCTCACTTCTAGCCGCGAGGAAAAACAACCGGAGCTGATCATCGAATACCAAACCGGTGGCGGCCCCACCTCCGCACCCGTAGTCAATGGCCAGAGCGTCACCGTGGATGCCATGCGTTTTTCCGTGATCGCTCCGGACTGCATCCGCATCGAAAACTCGCGCCGCCTCGCGTTTGTCGATGGTCCCACCGCCGTGATCCGTCAACGCAATCTGGGTGCCGTGGCCTTCACCCATTCGGTTAGTGCCACCCACCTAACGATCACTACCACGAAGCTCTCGCTGAAATACAAACTCGGATCCAATTCCCTGATCAACCCCGATTTGATCATCGACTGGAATGCTGGTAATCGCTCGGCATCCTGGACTGGAGGTCAAACAGACGGGCAGAATCTCGGCGGCACTCGCTACGACCTTGATCGTGTCGGACGTTCCGACGTACCCAACTTCGGAGTGCCTACTGATATTGGGACCGGCTTGTTGAGCCGTGAAGGATGGCACTTGCTCAACGATTCGGATTCGATGATCTGGCCAGACGACGGATGGATGTCCCATCGCGGCGACGATGCGTCTTTGGATTACTATTTTTGTGCGTATGGTGACGATTACAAACGCATGCTCCAGCTTTTCGTGGATTTGTCCGGCAGGACCCCCATGGTGCCGAACTACACGTTTGGAATCTGGTATTCAAGGTATCAGAATTATACACAAAGCCAGTTCCAGGCGATCGTTCACCGGTATCGGAGTGAGGACATCCCATTTGACGTGATGGGCATCGATGTCGACTGGCACCGTCATGGCTGGGAGGGCTACGACTGGAACACCAGCTTGATCGGCAATCCCGCGGGAATGATCAGTTATTTCAAATCGAAGGGTGTCAAAAGCTATCTCAACAGCCATCCCGGCGGATTCATGCAAACGGCCGACACCCACTGGGCACCTGGGAAAACCGCGGCGGGCATCAACACCACCGCGCCCTATCGCTTTCACTTCTACGAACAGGCGCATGTGCAGGCGACGCAAAGCGTCAATCTGAGGCCTACCCTGCAAAGTTCGGGAGTCGATTTCTGGTGGCCGGACGGAGGTGGACGCTTCAGCAATTTTCGAACGAATTTCGCGCTCGCTACCGGCAAGGCCTATTACGAAGTGCCACGTCAAATCGATTCCAACAAACGTAGCCTGATCCTGAATCGATACGGCGGAATGGGGGCACAGCGTTATCCGATCGGATTTTCGGGAGACACGGGAGCGACATGGCAAGGGCTCAACTATCAACCGGCGTTTACCGCTCGTGCCAGCAACGTGGCATTCCCCTACTGGTCGCACGACATCGGTGGATTCGATCCCTATGGTTACACGGTTCCCGACGAGCTTTATCTGCGTTGGGCGCAGTTCGGGGTTTTTTCTCCGGTAGTCCGCAACCATGCCAGCCATGCGCCGCGTCTGCCATGGGAGTATCCGAATGTGTTGGCCCAGGTGAAGGACATCTATCAATTCCGAAGCCGGTTGTTTCCCTATATCTATCATTATTCGAGAGTTGTCCACGACACCGGCATCGGTCTGCTCCGTCCCTTGTATTTTGAACATCCTTCCAACGCAGAAGCCTACAATTATCCGTATGAATATTATTTCGGTGCCGACCTGCTGGCAGCCCCGGTAACCGCTCAGTCCTCAGGAGGAGTTTTCAATCAGAACATGTGGCTGCCCCCGGGCAAGTGGACCGATTACTGGACCGGTGAGGTGCGCACGGGTCCTGGAAGCACGGTTTATGCAGCCACTCTGAGCCAGATCCCAGTCTATGCACGGCCCGGGGCCATTATACCGCATCAGCCGAATATGAAATTCATCGGCGAAATCGCGGCGGACCCGCTGACTTTGGAAATCTTTCCGCACGCCGCCGGACAGTTGGATTTTTATGAAGATGATGGCGTGAGCATGGGGTATGCAGCGGGCCAGAGCACGCGCACTCCCATCGCATTGTCGGTTCCGGATGTGAACGGGAACTACTCCGTGGGCATCGGTCCTGCGACGGGTTCCTTCACCGGACAATTCACAAACCGCGTGTTCATCCTCAAGCTCAGGAAGCCGGGAAAACCCTCACAAGTTCTCGCAGACAGCGCAACACTTGTAGAGTCGGCCAGTGCGCTCGCATGGGACGCCGCCGCTTCCGGATGGTATTTCGATGCTTCCAAATCCACTACATGGGTGAAACTTGTCCGCCGCAACACCAATCAATCTGCCAAGGTGCAGGTTCAAATGAGCGGTGAAAACACCCAGGTTGACGCCCCCGCGTTTTCTCCGCTACCGGGCAATTTTGCCACCGCCCAAAACGTGACGATCAGCACTTCGACCCAAGGTTCGGAAATCCGCTACACCACGAACGGCACCGACCCCACCCCATCCAGCGGAACAGTGTATAGCGGACCATTACCTATCAGCTCGACGACCACGCTCAAGGCCATCGCCTATCAGTCCGGATTGTCCAACAGCGGAGTTGTCTCCGGAGTCTACACCATCAGTTCTTCACTCGCCTCGGACCACGCCTCTAACTACACCACGGCCACATGGATCAACGGGTCAAACGGGGGCACCGGATTCGGCCCGTGGACAATCGGGGCGAATCTCGGCAACCAGATCGCCGACTCCATTGGCAACGGTGGTTCACCCAACATCAACTTTTCTGGAGACACCGCATTCCGGATTGCGAGGGTCAGCACCAACTTCGTTCAGGCATCCCGCAATTTCACTCTGGGCGGTCCCAATCCCGCGCAGGAATTGGGAGCCGGCCAGTCAATTAGATTCAGCTTCGATCCTGAAGTGCCGACTACTAACAACCAAGCGGCTGGCATCTGGCTCACCGATTCAGGAAGCGGCGAGCGCTGGGGGATCGAAATCGGCCGCACATCAGGCGGAGTCAACCAATTCAGGATCAAAAACAACGGCACTCAGATCAACACCACGATACCTGTCGCTGATGTCGATGACGGCATGAATGTCACCTTCAACCTACTCGCCGCCGGAGCCTGGACCGCCACCATCGAGATGCTCGGCACCGGCATCGCCTATCAGGTATCAAGTGCTGACTCCGGCTATTCCCCACTGATCCAATCGCCAACGGGCTTCCGGTTCTTTTTTGCCAACACCCCGACGGGACAGAGCCAGTATTTCAACAGTTTTGAAGTCGTCGCTACGCCACCGCCGGGCTCTCTCGCTCCTTGGCGTGTTTTGCACGGCCTTGCGGCGGATGGTTCTCAGGATTTGGCGAACCCCAGTGGCGACGGCATCTCCAACCTACTTAAATACGCGCTCAATCTGGCACCCGCCGCCGGAGACCTCGCAAAACCTAACAATCGAGCGCTGGCCAACTCCACCGGCATCACCGTGGCCGATCTGACCGGCCTTCCTGTGATCACGATCAGTGCGGGCTCGCAAGCGGTCTTCACCTATATTCGCCGGCGAGACAGCTCCAGTCCCAACATCTCATACACGGTCGAATGGGGCGACGGGTTGAGCGGGTGGCTGCCCAATTCATCCGCGACTGCAACTACTTTTCCTCTCGACAGTACGTGGGAACGGGTCGCCGTAAGGGATTCGTTCACACAGGGTGAAAAACCCGTTCGCTTTGCCCGTTTGCGGATCAACACACTCTGAATTCGGTTGCCTCCCCGCACCGCACTATTCTTTCGCCTACTGGACCAATTTTGAGGCTCACCCATCATATCTTACGCCTGATTTCATAACCCAAAGGAAAATCCATTCCTTAAACCCAACCGAACCCAACCCATCCATCGTGAAAAATCCCATTCCCACCATTTCGCGGAGTTTCCGCATGCTGTGTGCCGCAGCTGCCATGGCCTCTGTCGTTTCCTCGGCCACCGGACAAACGGCTTTCACCGACAGCTTCAGCCGCACGGACGTCAACACTAGCACCACCACGCCTTCAACTGTCATCGGAAACGGCTGGAGTTTTAACAGCGATTTCCAGAATCCGGCCCGAGGAGGTGCGCAGATCATCAACAATCTGCTGATGATCGGTCAAGGCACTGCCGGCGGATATGCCGGCGGCGGCGGCTCTGACCGCAGCTGGCTCTGGCAGGACAGCAGCACGTGGGCCACACCCTACACATCCACGCTCAAGAACAATACCAAGCCGGTTAGCTGGACCTTCAACATGCGTGCCGGTCAGTCCAACCCTACCCCCTTCTCCACTTCAGGCGGCGGCACGGTGGCTGTGTATCTCGCCACCGCCGAGCCCGGCAGCGGCGACTGGATGTTTGGAGCGAATGCGAAGGGATATTTTGTCACTTATAACAGCTCGGGCACCGGCGATCCACTCCGATTGATGCGAACCAGCGCTGGCCTCCGCCAGGATGGATCAAATTCCACCACCAATCTCCACACTCAGATCATCGCCGCCGATGCAGCCCCCTTCAATGACCTGAGCAGTCAGTTTCTCAGTGTGAAAGTCACGTATGATCCTGCCAGCGATCAATGGAAACTCTATGCAAGAGATGACGGCGGCTCCTTCCAGGACCCCGCCACCGGCAACATGACATTCCTTGGAAGCGCCGTTGACAACACATGGGTGACCACTCCACTCCCCTACTCCGGATTCGCAGCGAACAACAACAACGGACAGAATGGTGGCGCGGATGAAGGAACCTTCGACAACTTCACCGTGTCCGCGATTACCCAGGTGCAAACCCCGGATTTCACGCCTGGAGGTGGAACCTATGGCGACGTGCAAAACGTTGTCATCACCGCCACCCCATCGGCAGCGACCATCCGCTACACTGTCGACGGATCCACACCGACTCCTACCACCGGTATTTTGTATACTGGTCCGGTTGCCATCGGGCCAGCCACCACCACGATCAATGCCATCGCCTACACGGCGGGCCTCACCGACAGCGCCGTGCGTTCGGAAACCTATCAGTTCCAGGTTTCCTCGCTTGTCTTTGCCCCGGCTCCGGGAACCTATCCCAATACGCAAAATGTCACCATCACCACGGCCACGCCTGGTGCCGCCATCTACTACACCACGAACGGCGACGAGCCTGACATCAACAGCACGCTCTACACCGGCACACCTGTTCCCATCACCGCACAATCCACGCTCCTGAAGGCCGCCGCTGTTAGATCCGGTTTCACGACCAGCACGGCATCAGGCACCTATATCCTGAAGGCGGGCACTCCGGTCTTCGCTCCTGTCGGCGGCACTTACAACGACGTGCAGAATGTCACGCTAACGAGTTCCACGACGGGTGCTGAAATCCGGTATACCACTGACGGCAGTGACCCAACCCCCACGACCGGCATCCTCTACACCGGGCCGTTTGCGGTCAGCACAAGCACCTTTGTCATCGCCATCGCCTCAAAAAGTGGATTTGAGAGCAGTGATCTTGCCTATGCCGACTATGTCCTCAAAACGGCAAACCCCACGTTCAGTCCGGCACCCGCCACCTACGGCAGCACGCAATCCGTCACCATTGCCAGCGCCACACCCGGTGCCATTATCCGCTACACTACGGACGACAATGCTGCGCTGGACTCCGGCGATACTAACAGCGGAACGCTCTACACCGGTCCGGTGACGATCAGTCAAAGCGCCAACCTCAGAGCCTTTGCCTACAAAGGCACGGTCCCGCCAAGCGACGTCGTCACTGGCGAGTATTTCATCCAGGCTGCCACGCCGGTTTTCAATCCTCCCGCTTGGACCTATGCGACTGCACAAAACGTCACGATCACAACGAGCACCACCGGTTCCACCATCCATTTCACCACCGACGGCAGCGTTCCGACAACGAGCAGTCCAATCTACAGCAGCCCGATTCCTGTTAGCGTCACCACGACGATTCGGGCGATCGCCGTCAAGGCTGGCGTCACCAACAGCCCGGTGGCCGAGGGACCTTTTGAAATCAACACAAGCTCCGCGGTCGTATTTGATGACGCATTCACCGATGGCGGCCGCACGGACGGCAGCGATACGCGCGATGGCAGGTGGTGGGTCTTTTCAAATTCCGCACCGAGCACCAAAGACGTGAATCTTGACGGGAAGTTTGAAATCGGTCGCTCGGGCACCAATGGCAACGGCTTCAATCCTGGGGCCGTCACCACCTTCCCCGCCCAGACCCTGCAGGTAGGTCAGAAGATCGAATTGGCGTTCGATTTCAGTTCTACCAGCACCACCGCAAGCGCCACCGGACTTCGGTTCGGCCTCTATAACTCCGGCGGCAATGGAATGAGCACCGACCTCGTAGGCAACCCTCCTGGTACCGGCAACCTTTTTAACAATGACATCGGCTTTAGTGTGTTCGCCCCTTCTCGTGGAACGGGAACTCAAAATGTAGGCATCTACTATCGCTCGGTGAACAATACGGTGAACAACCTTCAAGTCAGCACCGCCGCCAATGCGGTCATCGCCACCTCGGGACTCGCGACTCCCACCGTGGCCGGCACCACCTACAATTCGAGTCTCTCGATCGAGAGGCTGACCACGACCAGTTACAAACTGATCGCGACTTACGCGGGTGTCACCGTCACCTTACCAAGTTATACCCCGGCCGCGGCTACCAATGTGTTTGATTCGCTCTCGGTGTTCAGCATCCACAATGCAAACTTGGCATATGAAGCGCTGTTCCTCGACAACCTCAAGGTCACCATCACCTCGACCGCTCCTCCAGCCGGCCCGCTGGCAACTTGGCGCACCCTCCAAGGCCTACCTGCCGATGGATCCCAGGATGGTGCCAACCCAAGCGGAGATGGAGTGAAGAACCTTATGAAATACGCGCTCAACCTCGCCCCGAGTGCCGGTGACCTCGCGCTGTCAAAGAACCGCCCCTTGTCCAACCCGGACGGCACCACGGTTGCCGAACTCACTGGCCTGCCAGTTCTGCGGCTGAACTCCACACCCGCTTCGGTCTTCACCTACATCCGCCGAAAATCCTCAACCTCGCCGGGCATCACCTACACCGTCCAGTGGAGTGACGAGCTGGGAGCATGGGCTGGCAATCCTTCCGCCACCGAAACTACCCTGTCACTGGATGCCACATGGGAACGGGTCCAGCTAACCGATTCGTTCAACACCTCACAGAAGCCGGTGCGCTTTGCGAGATTGATCGTCGCCACTCCCTGACCAGCATGCCCCCATCACTGCACCTCGAGCAGTAACCCATCAAATGCGTTTATCCTGCCTGCTTCGATTTGCAGTGATGTTTGCCTTGGCCGCCGGTTCATCGCCGGCGGCCGATCCGGCATTGGTAAAACCGCTCACCCCGGCGAATCCAAATGCCACACCCGCAGCCCGGGCTCTGTTAGGATTTCTCAGCTACCTGCCGGATCGCAAGGAACGCAGGTTGATCACCGGACAGTTTCCCGAATGGTATCCCCGCGCCTCCCTCGATTCTTTCGAGGAGCTTCAGACAAAAACCGGTCAGACTCCGGGGATTCTTTCCCTTGATTACTTCGAGACCTTTCTCGACGCCGATACGGCGACACAGCCTGCTACTCACAAGCCAGCACGTTGGAAGGAAATCAATCCCCTCTTGATCGAACACTGGCGAGCAGGCGGTCTGGTAACGCTTTCGGTTCACATGACGAATCCCTGGACCGGGAAAAAATCGTGGGACCACTCTGGCGACCTGACGGAACTTGTGGTGGACGGCCAACCGGCACCGATTCTTCAAGCGGTGCTGGATCCTATCGCAGATGGACTTGCCAATTTGCAGAAACAGGGCGTGGTCGTGCTCTTCCGGCCCTATCATGAACTCACACTCGGATCAACATTCTGGTGGGCCGGAAAGGATCCCGCCGCGTTCAAGAAGATGTGGCGTGCGACGTTTGACTACCTAACAGTCAAACGGCAGCTTTACAACCTGCTGTGGATTTACAATCCCGGTTCCGGCTGCGGCGAGAGGGGCATCGAAAACTATCCCGGTGCGCGGTTTGTGGATATCGTCAGCCTCGACCTCTATTCGACCGACTTCGCAGCCGAGAAACGAAACTACGAACTTCTCAAATCCACAGGAAAGCCATTCGCCCTTTCCGAGTTTGGACCCGGCAGCGTGCCCTTGTCCTCAGACAGCTTCGCCAACGCCTCACTTGACTACGACTACGGCGCATTCCCGAGTGAGTTGCTCCGGTACTTTCCGGAAACCGTGTTCTTCGTGGCTTGGCGGGGTCCCTTCAGCTTGAACAGAAACCGCAATGCGAACGTTCTCCTGGCCAACCCTGTCTGTCTGAATCGAGAGCAACTCGCCCGCGAGCTACCGGCTTTCATCCACCGATCCCCAGAACCGCCAAACTGATCTCTAACGCGCGATCAGTGTGAGTTCCATCGTGACCGGCTGGTCCTTTGGCAGGGCGAGTGAAACAGCGAGTGCTTGCATGCCAGGAACGAAATTGAAGACACGTGTGGTGCTTTCAAAAGCGGGCCGGGCGCCGGGCGCCATCGCAATCAGAGCAACACCATTTTTCTCGATTTCCAAACGGCCATCCACAAACTGGCGGGCCGATTCGGTGGACGGCGAAACCAGTGGAACTTGCATGAAAACACCATCGCCGTCAGCACGGGTGGTCATCGTAAATGAGCGCTCCGTGATTCGATAGA
>JANODE010000231.1:0-15119 GCA_031412525.1 Akkermansiaceae bacterium
GCAAGGCGTTTCCCGCGCCGCCGCAGCTCAGCGGCTGGAGACGGGTTTTTCAGCAATGGACTTGCGCAACTCATCGATGGTTTCGAAGCGGGTCTGCCCGGGCGTGCGCCACAGGGTTTTCACTTCATCGAGGTGATCCTCATAAACATCCCGCGGTTTGCAATCGTGAAGCTTGCAGATGGCGGCGGCGCGTCCGACGGCCACGCCCATCATGCCGATGGTTTTCATCACGCGGATGGTGCCGAGCGCTTCGCGGGTGACGCTGATATTGCGGCCGGCCATGAACAGGTTCGGCACATTGCGCGAATAAAAACAGCGGTAGGGAATCGGATAGCCGACTTTTTTGTCCACGGCGAAACGGTGGATGTCCTTCGAAATGAACGGACGTTCTGGATTCGCCTTGGTGTAGGTTGGATGAGGCACGTGCAGGTCGATCGACCAGGTGGTGAGCACGCAGCCGTCGGGGAAAGGTTTCTTTTCATCGATCTCCGTATCACTGAGCACCACGTCGCCTAACAACTGCTGGGTTTCGCGGGTGCCGCCGACGTAGGCGAGCCAGTCGAGCCGGGCATTCTTGTGCTGCTGCGGATCGCGGGCGGCGTAGGCACCGTGGTTCTTGATAGCGCTCCAGGCGCTGTAAGATGCCAGCAGGTTCCAGTCCCGGGTTTGTTCCAGATCCCGAATCGGATGGGCATTGAAGCCGCCTTCCCAGAACCACTCGGCATGGTTGCGCTTCGGATAGGGAAAGCCGGATTCATCGAGTTTAATCATCCAGGGCTCCTCACGGAAATCCGACGGGCCATCGGTGTTCTTCCACATCCACATGTTGCTCATGCCCATGCGGCCATTTTCCGCCATGACAAGCTCCGCTCCCGCCCATTGGCCGATGAAACCGTGACCGGTGCAGTCCGCGAAAAGCTTGCCCTTCACCTGCTTGATCTTCCCAGACTTCACTTCCAGCAGATTCACGGCGGAAATCTCGCCACCCTTCATCTCCAAACCGTAGGCATGATGACCTAACAAGAGCGTGATGTTCTTCTCCGCCTGGACTACCCGAAGTTTCTTGTCGTCCACAAACTGTTCGGCAGGGGCCGGCGAGGACTTGGCCTTGTCCTCGATTTCGCGGATGATGTCCGCCATCAGGAATTCGCTCGGTGGCAGGTCGCCCATCGCCCACACGCGGATCTCGGAGGAACCATTGCCACCCAGCACTTCACGGTTCTGGATGAGCGCGACTTTTACGCCCATTCTGGCAGCGGAAATGGCCGCACCAAGGCCACCGTAGCCGCCGCCGATGACGACAAGATCATATTCGCCGGCGTTTTCCGCGGGCGCGGGTGCGCCGGGAAGTTTTGAAACGATGCGATCTTCCAGCAGAAATTTCCCGGGCGGCGTGAATGCCGGATCATTGCTGAGCATCAACGCATCGACGCGGCCGTTGAAGCCTGATAGATCCTTGAGGCCAACCGTGGTTTTGCCTTTTTCCAGATCGACCGATCCCGCTTCCTGCCAGTCCCACACAGGCTTGCCGGACCCCAGTTCACCACCGAGGGGCTTGCCATTGACCGCGATGGAGAAACGGCCTGCGCCACCGGGACGCCCGAGCGCCTCAGACCAGTCGAGGGTGCGGACCCAGACCTTGTAAGAGCCGTTTTCAGGCACCTCGAGGTCCGTTTCCGCATCCTCGACTGGCACGCCCATGCCGTGCGCAATGAGATAAGGCGAGCCCATCGTTTCAATGAACTGGGTATCAACCTGCCACCCGCCCTTGCGGGTGAATTGTTCGGCTTCTATTAGCAAGGTGACCGGCGCGGCATGAAGCAGAGCCGCACCCAGCGAGCTGGCTAACAGGGTGAGTTTGAGTGGGGTTTTCATGATCAGATGTCGGTTGATACGTCGGGTTTCCGAAGATTCTTCATTCAAAGGAAGGATTGGCACAGCCGCCGGGAGTCCAGGAAAGGACGCGCTTTCGGTCTTTTTCCTGCAAGATGATGCGGGTTGCCGTGCCGGTGGTTTCAGTGGAAATCGGCGGGCGGTGATCATGATTTCCGCGAATGATCCGAGGCAGATGTTGTGATAGCCCGGACAACCCTCGATCTGGCCGCCGTCAGCCGTCAGCCGTGAGCTGGGCTTCGGCGCAGCGGGTGAGTTCGCGGCGGGCGTGGTCGATCCATTTCCCGGATTCCGGAAACTCGGGAAACAGCAGGGCAAGCCGAATGAGTGCGACATTTTCACCCCGCGATGCGGACAGTGCCGCGGCGGGCTTCGAGTTCGGTGCGGATGGCGGCCATTTTTGCCTGGGTAAGTGGATAGAGCCAGATCAGGATCAACGCACCGATCCAGAAAATCAGCGGCAGCACGAGATAGAACAGGAATACCCGCCAGTGGATGGCCGGATCCGAGGCATTCACCTTCACGTCGAATCCGGTGGCCTCCAGCACCCAGCCGCTGATTCCCGAGGAGAGCGTGAGTGCCACTTTGAAAAACCACGAATAGAACGAGTTGATGGAACCTTCGCGGCGGCGTCCGGTGCTCTGCTCATCGAAGTCGGAAACATCGCCCTTCATGGATGGCAGGAAAAGCCAGACCGCGCAATTTCCGGCGATCGCGAATGAACCAGCGATCAGTGACAGATAGGGATGGACCGGGGTGATCAGGAAATACCCTAACATGTGCCCGCCGACAATGACCAGCAGGGTGACGATGACCAGCGTGCGCTTGTCATACAAGCGGCCGAGCCAGGTCCAGAATGGGATCAGGGCGAGGCCGGCAACGGTGCTGACCGTCATTTTCCAACCGCCGACGACACCCGCTTCAGCCAGGTCGCCGTGGCAGACGTAATAGATCAGAACGTAGTCAAACAGCACGTTCATCACGGTCGAACCGATCACGAGCAGGAAAGTCACCCCGATGAGAATCCACAAGGGTTTGTTGGAAAACGATTCCCGCAGGCTCTGCCAGAACGACTCCCGCTTGGCCGGAGTTCCCGCAACATCCTCGGTGGTTCTGGCATAGACCCGCTCCTTCACGAAAAAGGCCGGAGCGAGACCGAATAACAGAATGGCAAACGCATAGACCCAGCACATCGACTTCATGCCCGTGACCAGATTCGGCTTGCCCGTCCCGGCATCGGCAAACAGATCGCTCGCAAGGAAGGCCAGGTTCCAGCCTGTGAACAGCGCGGCGATATTATAAAAGATGGTCATCCACGCGGTGAGGCGGGTGCGCTCGTGGTAGTTCGGCGTAAGCTCTAACTGAAGGCCGTAATAGGGCATCGCCCAGCAGGCGTAAAAAACGTAGAACACCATGCCCACCGCCATCAGATAGATGAATTTGCCGTTGTCCGAAAATTCCGGCGGGAGAAACCAGAAAACCGGATAGACCAGCGCGCAGCCGATGGCTCCGATCACCATGTAAGGCCGGCGGCGGCCCCAGCGCGTGCGGATGTTATCGGTTACGTAACCCATCACCAGGTCCGCGACCGCGTCCCACGCGCGCAGCAACATGAGGATCAGGCCGATCGTCAGCGGGGCCATGCCAAGGCCGATGTTGAAGATCGGCATGAACAGGGCTGTTAGCAACGTGCTACAAACAAGGTCGACGTTGGCTCCAAGACTGAAGCCGATTTTTTCCCGGATGGGAATGATCTCTGACGCGGGAACGGTGTGGTCTGGAGGGTTTTTCAAGGGTCAGTGGGTTTTGGCTTTTGAAACAGGAAAAATTTCCGGCGATGTCGCAGGTGCGAGGAACTCAATGCGCACGGTGGATTCCACCCGGCCGTCGGGGCGTTCTGTTAGCAGGCGTGGGCTGAGTTGTTCGAGTTCCACCATCGCCCAGGCAGAATCGCCGAAGTAAACCTGCGTGAAAAGTCCCGAATCCGGCGGGAGTCCCACAGCCACCTTTCCGTTATGGGTCGATGGAAAGAGCCGGAGCCCGTGGCCTCCCTCAAAACGGGCCTCGAGCGGCTGGGGCGGCACTCCGATTTTCTCCTCACGGCCATTAAACGCGAGCCGCCAGATGCCGTGATCGCCCTCCTTGGCGATGTCCGCCGGGATCGGCGCAGCGAGATCAAGGCCGGGGCGGACACCCAACGCGAGCAGCCCGAATCCATGCGGAAGTCCTTCGCCGGCTTTCGGAGTCAGGTAGGAAATGGTGTCCTGGCGGGTTTGCAGGATTTGCACCGCCTGATAGCCGGGATGGCCCTCGACCGCCTGCCAGGCTGCGGTCATGTCCAACACGGCGGCGGCAAGCCGGTAGCGACGGGTCAGAGCTGGAAATCGTGCATTGCTGCGCGGCATGGCGAGGGTGAGCTCCTTTCCATCCGGCGAGAGCGTGGCGGTTGCAGGGCCGTTTTCCCAGTCCGCCGGAGGGGGCCAGAACGCGGGCCACTCGGCCTGCGGGCCCAGCCAGAGGCGATGGCCTCCCGTTAGAAACACGTTCTTACCACCGGGTGGCGCGGCGGAAACCAGGCGACCCTAGGCCGAATCCACGGTGAGTGTCCATCCCTCCACCACCGCTTCGTGGCGGGTGGCATCCAGCGCTTTCCAGCCATCTGCCCATCCAAAGCAGGAGGATGCGACGAGCACTAGCAGGAAATGAAGCTTACGGGTCATGTCAACGATCTCCTGCGTTGGGTCGGGTGGCAGGGCTTTGTCCAGGAATCTGGGATGGGTGATGGGTGGAGATGAGAGTCATCGACCTTCCAACTCAACCACCCCTGTTTGCAAATCGTTGCAGCATCTATCCCATTGCTGTCGGAGCAGTTCATCCTGCCAGCGATTCAACGTGTCGCCTCGGCCCCACCCACGGTGACGGGCGAAGCAAGATCGACGACGGTGCCGTCCGTTCTGGTGATGTAATAACCGCCACCCATCGTCCCTGCGATGAGATCCCCACTCTGCGGACGGAAATTCACCGTGCGCACGCGCTGCACCCCGAGCCCGTTCACTTCACGCCGCCAGGAATTGTTCGCCCCATTGTTGTCGTTGATCCAGACGCCGGTCTCGGCCGTGACGGCGGTGAAATTGTCCTGACTCGTCGCGACCGCAATGCGATTGCTGTTAGTGGGATCGACATCCACGTCCACGATCCACTTCACCGGCGACGCGGGATTTCCCCAGGATGCATGATTGATCCATTTGCCGGTTAGATCGGCGGGATTGTAGGTGAGCTGCCAGAGCCCGGTGCTGTAGGTGTTCTTGTTTACAAAATTGGCGTTCACGATCCATACGCGGTTCGGGCGGGTTGGATCGAGTTTCACGCGGCTGATCCCCTCAGCGGTGCCGGCCGCCGCGACTTGGCGGAATTCAATTCCATTGGTGGTGCGGAAAAGTCCCTTGGAGCCGCCGAACCAGAGCGTGTTGCCGCTGGCGTCTGCCGGATCGGCCACCAAATCGCTCACGTTTCCAAAAACTGCGGCATCTTCGGCGAGTTGCACCCATGATCCGGCACCTCCTGCGGACGGTGAATAAAACAGCCTGCCACCCCAACTCACCCAGATCCGGTTCGTGTCACTGCGATGCACATGGACACGGCCAGGATCGCCCTTGGCGGAAACCCCGCCGACGGATGGCGAGGGCACCGCTTTCCACGAACTTCCTCCATCCGTGGTGCGAAACAGCCCGTTGCTGTTACCAAACTGACCTTGCAGTGCATACCAATGCCCGGCCACCGAGCTGAAACTGAAATCGCGCAGGGCGAACCAGTCATTGAGTCCCTTGCCTCGACCAGCGCCAGTGAATTTCCAGGATTGCAGGCCATCGCGCGAAACGAATTTCCCGCCATCCATCGACGCGATGGCCGCCTCCGCGGGGTTGTACGGATTGAAACAAAACTGGCTCGCCACCTGCCCTGAAAATCCCGTGCCGGACCAGCCACCATTGCGGGCGACTGATGAAACATTCGTCCATGCAGGTCCGGTGTAAGGAGCAGCGGCATCGAGATCATCGGGCACAGCCCCATTTTTTGTCTGCCAGATATCCGTGGGCGTGCCTGCATACATGATGCCGGGATCAGTCGGATGCGCGGCAAAACACCGGATGTCGCGATACACCGGATACGGACTCGGACCGAAGGCGGCTTCCGGCTGTAAAACCCAGGTGGCCCCGCCGTCACTGCTGCGGAAGAGCTTCTTGTCATCCACCTTCGAGGTATATAACAGATTTCCGTTAGCCGGTGAAACGATGACCGCATCGAAGGTTCCTGAACCCGGCGAGGCCAGGCCACTGTTGGCGGCGGCCCAGTTTTCACCGCCATCGGTGGACTTGAAGACACCGGCGGAGGAAATGGTGATCCAAAGCGTCCGGCCATCTGCAGGATGCACCGCGAGTGAGCGAATGTTGCGGTCGGGAGCAGGTAGGCCATTGGATTTCTGCGTCCAGTCCGCGCCGTTGTTGGTGGACTTGTAGAAACCCTTCACACTTGCCGCATAGAGAGTGGTGACACCACCCGGTCCGGTCAGCTGATAGGAGGCAGCTGTGATCAGGCGCTTCCGGCTTTCCTTGTCGGTGACGATGGCAGCCAGCGAGGTCCAGTTTTCACCACCGTCGATACTTTGATAGACCTTGCCGCTGTCGCTGTAAAAGCCGCTGTCCTTTTCCAGCCGATGGGTGCCGAAAAACGCGAGAAGCCGCTGCGGGTTGCCGGGATCGACCAGGATTTTCTGGATGGCCGGGCGGTAATCCACCACGTTTCCGTTAGGCTGGGGCATGCCCTTGCTTTTGGAAATCCATGTTTGCCCGGCATCGGTGCTTTTCCATGGTCCTGCCATCGTGGCGACCCAGACTTCCCCCTGATTCGGCGAGCCTGCCTTGCCCGAATCCGGATGCCAGGTGAATTCTTCGATCATGTACGTGCCCGTGGGCGTGGCGGGCCGTGCCCAACGCCAGCCGCCATTCCCGCTGCGGGCGATGCCTAGGATGTCACCACCGGCGAGGACGATCGATGGATCGGCCGGACAAACGGACAAAGCGGTGACCCAGCCGCCGACGCCTGGATCGTGAAGTGGCCGCCATTGGAGCGGTGGATTTGTCTGCGCGGTAGCCGGGATCAGGCAGAGGAATCCAGCGATCGCAAGAGCGGCTGCTAGACGATGGCTCAGGGACGAGGGAATTAAAAACATGGAATCGGCGGTCTGGATTTCACGGGCTTGATAGAGGTGGGCGGAGTCCGAAAAACCCATTAACGGACTCCGCCCGGGAATGCCCCCCTCCAAGGGGCAGAGTGGCGGAAAATTTCAAAAGGGCATCAGCCACGCCGGCGGCGCAAGAGGGCAACAGAGCCGACACAAGCTAACAGCGCGGCAGTGCTCGGCTCGGGAATGATGCTGTAGTTGAGAAAGATGTCACCGGCGGTAACCGAGTAGTCGAATGCCGCGCCACTGCGGATCGACGCCAGTGACTGGCCTGCGGAATCAGTCGTGAAGGTGAGGCTTGAGAACAGCGGATTGGCGTAGTTGTTGTCCACCACATCCACCACACGCCACGATTGGTTTGAGCTCCAGAACGAGTTGGACCAGTTCACGGTGGAACCGGCTGAATTGAACACCAGGCTGGAGGTGACGCCGGAGCCAAGCGTCAGCGAGCCGGCCGGGAGGATGTTCACCCCATCATAATTAAGGCCCAGGCCAGCGGTGGTGTTGGCAGTCAGTTCAAACTCGAAATTCGAGCCGGTCTGCATCGATAGATTGGCAAACGTCATCACGCCCGGACTGTTTCCGGGTGCCAGCTCGCCGCCGGATTGGATGACCGCCGGTCCGAATGCCGTTCCGCCCCCGCCCAGTGTGCTGGTATTTCCGACCGTGATCGTGGTGCCGAGCGCCGTGCTCGAGTTGATCAGAAGTTTTCCCGAATCCACATTTATGGCTGAGGAGGCAGTGCTTCCCAACAGATTGAGAGTGCCGTCCGCCACCGTGGTGGTCCCGGTGTAGGTCAAACTTCCTGCAAGAACCAGAGTGCCGGTGCCGGTCTTGGTCAGCGAGGCCGTTTTGCCCGCACCTTGTTGGATGGTGCCATTGAAGACCGTATTCTCGTTGTTGGCTCCAACGGTTAGTGTGGCGGTGGCGGCGGTGGGGCTGATGATCACCGATCCGTCCGTACCACGAAGCCCACCGAGTGCGGGGGCCGTTCCAGTTAGCGTGAGGGCGGCAGGATTGTTGTTGGCTCCGACAAGCGTGACCGTGCCGGTGCCGAGCGCGGTGTTGGTAGTCCCAGTGACATTGATTCCTTCAATCTGTGTGCCGCCGGCGTAGGTGTTGCCACCACCGAGACTGAAGCCATTGGCAGTGGAACCGCTTGATGCGTTGTTAATCAGGCGGAGGCGGCCTGCACCGGAGATGTCGCCGTTCCAGATTTGCGTCTGGCTGGCGTTGTTGTTGTTCGCGAGGATGTTGTCACCCACATTTCCTAACAAGATGAGGGCACGGCTACTGGTGAAACCGGAAAAGAACTGAAGGGTGCCACCGCCATGGGTCACACTGTTTGCGGCGTTTCCGAAGCGCTGGTCCTGGTCGACCCCGATAAAACCATTTCCACCGATGGTGAGCCCGCCGGAAAATCCGCTGTTGGTGACCCCTCCAAGAGAAACGCCGCCCCCGTTGACGTTATAGACCGAGAGGCCGCCGGTGCCCGTGATCTGGGTGCCCAGAGTGGTTAGATAGAATCCGTTGCCGTTGTTGGTGATCACTCCTTCTGCCGAGCCGAAGGCAAGGGTGCCGGAATTGAGGGTGAGATTGAACCCTACCGAGTTCTGAATGTGCACCGCGCCGCTGGTGACGTTCACCGTGCTGCTGTTGAAGCCGTAGGTTCTGGCGTCGGTGGCAGAGGCGCTATCGAAAAGCAGCGCATTCAGGGTAACACTGCTGCTGGCGGTATTGACGAGAGTTGCGTTGCCAGCAGTTCCGGGTATTGAGCGGACGTTGTAATTCGTGGCCCCTCCGGCGGTGGCGATTGCCTGATCGATGCGGGCCGTCGTGTCGTTGTTTGCCTGAACAAACTCGGTGGTGTTGTCGAGGCGGCGAATTCCGTTAGCGGCGTAGGTCACAAAGCCAGTGGATGCATTGGCCGCAGCCGTTCCACCACGTGCAAAAGGCAGGATCGAAATGGTAGTGGAGCCAGCCGCCCCGCCGCCCCCGACCAAGGTGGGTGCGGTGGTGAATTTGATTTCGTTCCGCGCTGTCGCCGTCGTCCCAAGCGTGTCACCGCGGAAGGTAACGACCGCGTTATTCTGGCGGATAAGGTCGCCAAATTGCAGTGTCTTGATCGTTGCTGCGGCAGGGGTGGTGGCGATGGTCACAAAACTGCGTCCCCCGGCACCGATGGTGAGGTTGCCGACAGTTTCTGTGAGGCCTCCGGTGGATGTTCCCGATAGCTGGATAAAGGAATTGTTCAGCGTGATGCCCGCGGAATCGGCGATGCGATTGGGGTTAACCGCACCAGTCGCATTATTGAGCGTGAGGGTGGCCCCGGCATTGACGGTGACGCCAGAGGTGCCGGAAAGCACGCCGTTGGCACCGGTGAGGGTGGCGGAGCTGTTGATGATCGTCGTGCCGGTGAAACCGTTGTTGGCGCTGGTAGTGAGCGTTCCTCCACTTTCGACGATGAGGTTTGCACCACTGCCCGAAAGCGCAGTAGAGAGTGCAAGGGTGCCAAGTCCACCGCCAACGCGGTAGGTGTTGTCGGAACCAGCAGTGAGTGCGCCGCTGTAGGTGACCGTCCCGGTGCTGGCGGAGACCAATCCCGCTTTGCCGTTGCCGATCGCCGACTGGTTGTAGTTTTCCGTCACCGTCGGGCTGAGAGCGGCTGAGCTGAGCCCGACACGGAGCTGCGAGTCGGGAGTGAAAAGTCCTGCAAGCGTGGTCTGCGTCTGATCGGTGGCAAAACCAACACGACCGTTGTTATAGACCGTGGCTCGGCCACCCGCAATGGGGTTGAAGTTGGTAGCATCCGTGGCGATGATAGACCCGGCATCCGTGATCAGCGCGCCGGATGAGAATTTGTTAGCGCCTGTCGCGGTGATCGACCCGCCAACTCCCACCAGCGATCCTGTATTTGCAGCGCCGTTGCCCAGCACAAGGGAAAGGCCGCCCACAAGAAGGTTACCCCCTGCTGTTTTGGTCCGGTTGAGCGTCACGACGGGCGTGCCCGAGGTGGCAGCGAAATTCAGGCTCTGGCCTGTCCCTCCGGATTCGGCGATGACCTGGTCAAAAGTAAGATTGCTGGTCCCCACCCGCAGAACGGAAACATTGCTGTTAGTCAACGAGCCAAGGCTGAACGTGGAGGCGGTCGTTAGGCCCACATCCGAAAAGGTGAGCGTTCCCGTCTGAGAAGAATTTCCCAATTCAAAAACCCCACCACCGAGGATGACGTTATTGCTGATCGTGCGGCCAGTGCCGCCGTTAGAAGAAATACGCCCGGCGTTCAGGGTGACGGTTCCGGTACCGAGAGCGCCGCTGGCAAGCGTGCCACTGGTGATCACCTCGTTCCCACCGATCCGGGTGAGCGCATTGACGGAGTTGTTGATGAAACCTCCGGAAAAGGTGTTTGCGCCGGAGAACGTCATCGGCAGTTGGAACTGGGCGTTACGGGTCAGACTGAAGTTTCCGCTGATGACACCTGCTAGAATCACACTTCCCGCGGCCGTATCGCTGTTCGTCGTCCAGATCTGATTGGCGGTGAGTTCGATGGGGGCATTAATGGTGGTGGTGCCGCCGTTGCCGATGGTAAGCCCGCCGGAGCCGAGTTGGAGCGCGCCGCCGCCGGAGGTGTTCAACGTGAAATTCTTCGCTGAAAATCCACTGGTCCGGGGAGTGATCGTCAGGGCATCGATTGCGTAGATGGCTCCATCCACGGTAACCACACGGTCGTTGGCATAGGCACCAAAGACGGCGCTTTCGCCTGTCACATCAGGGACATTCGCACCACTCCAGCGGGTGGTATCGGACCAGTTTCCCGTGTCTCCCGTTGGGAACGTGGTCGTCCAAGTGCGGACCTGCGCGGAGGCGGATGCCACCATGCAGAAAGTGGCGAAAATCAGGGTCGGGGAAAGACCGCACAAGGGATGGAGGCAAAGGGGTTTCATGAGAAAGGATGGGTTTGAAAACAGCGGAGGTGGTGACGTCGAAGGCTCGATTCACCTGAATTACGCTGTTACATCTGGAAGAATCAGACCGACGTGAGAATCCACAAGCGGGCATGGTTGCAAGCCGTTGCATTCGGGGGTGGTCAACGCGGGAAGGAATTCAACTGCAATGGGAGCGCAGCGGACTTGGACGAAAAGAGGAAAACAAACCGCAGATGAACGCCGATGGACATTGATCTCAAGAGGCCTTCCGGGAAATTGGCTGTTCACCCTCCAAGTGAGGGCTCCAATCAACACAGCTCTTTAATAATCTGCGTGAATCTGCGTCCATCTGCGGTTCTCATCCTCTTTCAAGGATCAAAACACTTCTTCAGATGGACAGGATGGACGCAGATGAAGAGGATGGCAGATGAAATTAATCGAATCCAGAGGGGACGGCGCGGCATTGGTGGAGCCCACCGTTGGATGTTGGGTTTTCGCCCGTGGAACGAATGCGCGTTAGCCTCCAGCAGAGACCTCAAGCCCGGCGGCGGCGGAGAAGCCCGGCACCGATGAGAAGACCTGCGAGAGCGGTGGTGGGCTCGGGGACGGCGGTCCAGGTGAGGGTGCCGGTGCTGCCGCTGTTGGTAAAACCGAAGCTGCCGTATTGGGCAAAGTTCACCGGCACAGTCGAACTGCTGAGATCGAACAATTGGAACCTAGAGAAGATATTGGCACCAAGCGTAGCACCTCCGGTTGTCGCGAAAACATTCCACGATTTTTGGGATGAATCCGACCAGAAGGCGTTTCCCCCATCAAAATTTTCGCCTAGCACCACCTTGAAGATGGATCCCGTCGCAGCGTTGCCGTCCACGGAGAGGCTGCTGCTTGCGGTATTGAGTATGACCCCATCGAAGTCGGCTCCTGCAGTGCCTTCCGCCCCTGTCTTGAGGTCCCACTCGAATATCGAGCCCGCTTGAAAGCCGAGACTGTTGGAGAAGGTCTGCTTGCCCGCACCGCCAATGCCGCCCGCATTGAGAATGCCGGTTGAGTTGATGGTCGTCGCGCCGCCGATGACGCCGCTGCCGGTGAGGGTGCCGGTTACGGAGACCGCGCCGGTGGAGAGTGAGCCGGTTACATTCAGAGTGCCGACAGTGACGGTGGTGGTGCCGGTGTAGGTGTTGTTTCCGGAGAGTGTGACCGTGCCACTTGTGGACTTAGTCAGGGCCACCCCCGTTCCGGCCAGAGCGGCTGAAGCTGTGCCGCTTTCGACAGCGTAGGAAGAACCGGTGAGAGTGCCGGAGCCGTTGATCGTGCCGCTGGTGAGGGTGACCGCGCCGACCGTGTCGCTTGCGGCGACGTTGTAGGTGCCGCCGTTGACGGTGACCGCGCCGGTGTCAGCGAGGAAGCTGGCAACAAGCGTGCCTCCTGAGATCGTGGTCCCTCCCGTATAGGTGTTCACACCGGTGAGCACCTGAATGCCTGTGCCGTTCTTGATGAGTGAACCTCGACTTGTGGCGGTTTCAGCGATCGTGCCGATGAAGATGCCGGAGTCGTTGTTGGCACCAACCGTGAGGGCGGTGCTGGAGCTGTTGGCATTGCCGAGGTTGACTACACCTGTGGATCCAGCCAGCGTCGTGTTGTAGAGTGCTCCAATGCTAGGCGTGGCGGAAGTGAAGTTTAGAGTGGCGTTGTTCACTACGACAGAGCCGGTTCCGAGCGCGTTGTCGCTGGAAGCTCGCAAGGTTCCAGAATCTACTTGGGTTCCGCCAGTATAATCATTGCCAGTGTTCGAGACCACCAAGGTGTTCGAGCCACCGCCGCTCTGCGTAACCCTGAGACGACCATCTCCAGAAATCTTGCCGCTCAAAGTCACCGTAGTGTTGCTGGCGTTTTGAACATCAAACGTATTACTACCAACATTGCCTTGGAGAGTGATCGCGCGGCTCGAATTGGCCGAGCTGCCGAAATAACGGAGCGTGCCGCCCGCATGAGTGACCGCATTGGCGGAATTGCCCAGTTGGTTGTCGTTGCTAATTCCAATCACACCGCTCCCGATACTGCCAACCGTGGCACCACCGGTGAAGGAGTTGGTTCCGTTGACGAGAAGCTGGCCCGCAGTTGCGAAAAAGGAAACACCCGCACTGCCGGTGATCGCAGAACTAACAGTGGTGTTGAAACTGCCTGCGGTATTCGTGACTACGCCCGGCGCGCTGCCGAAGGCGATGGTGCCGCCAGAGAGAATAATTTCTTGACCAACTGATTGATTGAACTGTAGCGCACCACTCGTGATAGTCAAAGTTGCACCCGATCCAAGAGTGGAAGTCACGGTGCCACCCGCCCCCGTGTTATTGAGAATGAAAGAATTAACGGTCTTCGCAGTTGAAGCAGCAAGAATCGTAGCGTTAGCCGCACGAACTTCGCGAATGTTGTCGGTGTCGGCAGAGCCGCTTAGCAAGGTGAACTCAGATGCGGTGATCAGGTTTCGTAATGAGTTTGTTGTCGCATCATAGGTCACAAAGGTGCCGCCATTTGAAGTGGCTGAACCACCGCCGATGGCCCAAGGAATGATCTTGCGGTTGGTGACGACGGTGGCGTCGGCTGTGTCGTAGCCACCGACGAAATTCGCGCCGGAGGGTGTGGCGGTGACGATGATAGCGTTACGGTTAGTGAGCGCGCCCCCGGCGCTAGCAACGCCAAACGAATCGCCGCGAACTAGCGCCACTGCTCCATTGGCACGGGAAATAGAGGCTGTCGTGTAGGTTCTGTTGCCTCCTGTTGGCCCGGTGCCAAGGCTGACTGTACTGACGCCCGCATTGAAGGTAAGACCGCCAATGGTCTCGGAAAGGGCACCATTGCCGGCCGCCGTCGTGACGTTGATGACGCCACGATTGAGGGTAATACCAGCCGAGTCGTTAAGGCGAGAGCCGCTGTTGGTGGCGTTATCAATCGCAAGCGTGCTGTTATTGATCGTGATTCCGCTGGTGCCGGAAAGCGCACCGGAAGCGCCGGAGAGCGTGAGGTTGCCGTTGAGCGTCGTAGCGCCCGTGTAATTCTGGTTGCCCGAGGCGTTGACCGTGCCGCCGCTCTGAACGATGGCGCTCTTGCCGGAGCCGATAAGGGTGCTGCCCGTGAGCGAAAGGGTGCCGAGGCCGCCACTCACGCGGAACGCGTTGTCCGAGCCAGCACTGAGGGTGCCAGTGTAAGCGAGAGTGCTGGTGGTGCCGACGGCAAGGCCGGCCTTGCCGTCGCCAAAAGTGGATTGGTCGAACGCCGCGCTGTTCACTGCCGTAATTGCGTAGCTGACATTGGAATTTGCATCCAAGACGCTGGCCAACTGGGCAATGGTCGCCGTGGAGGATGAGATACGGCTGTTGTGGAAAAGGCCGAACGACGATACGCCCGTCAGGTTGGCCGCACCTTCAATCCGAACCTCGCCACCCTCAGCGCCGAGGAAACCGGTCACGAAGCGGTCGGTGCCCGTGGCCTGTAAAATGCCACCGTAAGAGATGGCATTGCCGGCCTGGTTCGTCGTGGTGTTAAAGTTCAGAATCGAGCTGGCCCCGACAGCACCGTAGAGGTCGCCGGTGAACGTTTTCTGATTACTTAGATTGAACGTGCTGGTGCCCGCGATAACCAAACCTTGGCGAACGCCTCCGCCGGTTTCACCGATGGCTTGGTTGACGGTGGTGGCGGATTCCACCGCAAGGGTGCGGAGCGTATTATTCGAAGCTGAACTGAGGTTGAATGTGCTGCCGTTGCTCGTGGAGAAAACAAGCGCACCGCGCGTATCGGACACCAGGCCCGAAGCAGCTAAACCACCAATGGTCACATCTCCATTGATTACAACGGAGTTATTAATCGTCCGCGTCGTAGTGTTAGCGCTTTGGATACGCCCGCGCGTTAAGGTCAAAGTTCCCGTTCCCACTGCGCCGCTTACAACGTTGTTGCTCCCGTCGAGAGCGGAATTTATCCCCAAAGCAACGCCTGCCTGGTTTCCACTGGTGTTCAGGGTAAATCCACCGCTGAAGGTGTTGGCGTTACCTAACGAGAGGACCGATGTC